>JBFICW010000001.1:0-155093 GCA_041581635.1 Porticoccus sp.
GGGGGGTGCTAAGCCGTCTAAACGAGCATTGGTTTAACCTTGTCATACCAATATTATTTTTGCTGGCTCAAAGTAGAGCCCGAGGTGCTAAGGTTAAGGTATCCATATGAAAGATCGGGCCTATTTTTCTTCCAGCCGCAACGAAATCCAGCGCCTGATTCCTGATCGAGTGGGAGTTACATTGGACATTGGATGTGGTGCAGGGCAATTCTCTAAAGACTTAAAGTCAAATATGGGTGTCCGGGAGACATGGGGGGTTGAGCTGGATATTAACGCGGCCAAAAAGGCTTCCCAGTACATCGACAGGGTTTTATGTGGGGGCGTTGAGGATTTGTTAGATGAGGTGCCTGATAATTACTTCGATTGTATTTTTTTTAACGACATTCTAGAGCATCTGGTTAATCCTTGGGCTGTTTTGGCGACAGTTCGAAAGAAGTTGGTCGCGGGAGGTACAGTTGTGGCCTCTATTCCAAATATTCGCCACTACAAAACCCTATACAGTCTTATCTTTCAAGGTGAGTGGAGGTATCAGGATGCGGGAGTACTCGACCAGACACACCTTAGATTTTTTACCAAGAAAAGTATGCTCAGGTTGTTTGATGAGAATGGTTTTGAGGTGAGAGATATAGCCGGTATAAATGGCACTCGAAAAGTTAAAATCAGAATTTTGGGTCCATTGTCATTTGGGTTGCTGAGTGATATCAAGTTTACGCAATTTTCTATTGTGGCAGTAAGAAAGCCTTCCTAAAGGACGTGATCATTGGTTTCAATCTCGAGAGCTTTGACAGTGCTATTCTGAGCTGGTTTTGACGGATGATATCACTTGTTTCAAGCCGGTATGCCATGGCTTCATTGGGCGTCCAAGCAATGCCTCAAGCTTATTGCAGTCCAACACGGAAAAGGAGGGCCTGGTTGCAGGTGTTGGGTATTCAGCGGTTGTAATGGGGTTTAGCCTAGGCTGATACTTGAGTAAGTCCATGGCAACTCCCATTGTAAATATTTCGCAGGCGAATTTGTACCAAGTGGTAGGCTCTCGGTCGGTTAAGTGGTAGACGCCCCAAGGTAAGTGGCTGCCGGTTTGATAGAGAGCGGCCAAATCAAAAATCGTTTCTGCTATGTGATTGGCAAAAGTAGGGCTGCCAATTTGATCGGCAACAATATTCAGCTGCTCCCGGTCTGCCCCTAGTTGCAACATAGTTTTTACGAAATTATTGCCGTTAAGTCCAAAAACCCAGCTTGTTCTTAGAACAAGAGGTTTTTCACAATTATTTAGTACAGCGTTTTCCCCTTGAAGCTTAGTCTGCCCATAGATATTTTGGGGGTTAGTCTTATCTTGTTCGTTATAAGGGTGTTGTGCCTTGCCATCGAAAACATAGTCCGTAGAAAGTTGAACAAGTGGGATGGACAGTATTTGACATGCCTTTGCCATTTGTTCGGGGCTTGTAGCGTTTATAACCTTTGCGGTATCAGGTTCTGATTCAGCCTTGTCGACAGCAGTATAAGCTGCAGCATTAATTACTATGGTGGGTTGATGTTTTATTATTGCAGAGTAAGCTTCGCCAGCACTGCGGAGATCGACCTCGCTTCGGTTAATAACTTTTGCTGACATATGGCGTAGCTTTGCTTCTTGCTGGCAGGCCCGCCCTACTTGTCCATTTGCACCGAAGATAAGGATGGTCATAAATTACATTCTATTTTGTCTGTTCAAATTATTCAGAAAGGGGAGTTTAGCGTCTTTTGCTGAAAGTTCTGGCTGTTTAATGGGCCAGTCTATCGCAATGCTCGGATCGTTCCATGCTATCCCTGCTTCGTCCTCAGGGTTGTAGTACTCCGTACATTTGTATTCAAAATCTGCTATTTTAGAAAGTGTCACAAACCCATGGGCGTAGCCAGGAGGAATATAAAATTGCCGTTTATTGTCTTCGCTGAGAAATACGGCTTCATATTGCCCGTAGGTAGCTGATGATGGGTTAATATCTACCGCCACATCAAAAACCTCGCCAGAGGTTACACGTACTAGTTTTCCTTGCGGATGGTTTTTTTGAAAGTGTAGGCCACGCAGTACACCATAGGAAGATCGTGAGTGGTTGTCCTGAACGAAGGCTAGGTTGATGCCGGCAAGTTTTAAGTAACGTTCTGCATGGAACGTTTCCATAAAAAACCCCCGGTTATCGCCAAATACCTTCGGCTCAATAATGATTACGCCGGGAAGTTTTGTATTAATAACGTTCATGTTCTAAAGCCATTTTTTTAATCAGACAAAAGATCCAATAAGTACTGGCCATACCCACTCTTTATAAGGGGTTGGGCGAGACTGTGTAGTTGTTCTGCGTCAATCCACCCCATTCTCCAGGCGACCTCTTCCGGGCATGCCATTTTTAGGCTTTGACGTTGCTCGATGGTTTGGACAAATTGGCTGGCTTGAATAAGCGCATCGTGGGTTCCTGTGTCGAGCCAAGCATTGCCACGACCAAATAACTCCACATTCAGGTTTCCAGATTCGAGGTAGACTTTATTGATATCGGTAATTTCCAATTCTCCTCGGTCAGATGGGGTAATAGATTTTGCAATATTGACCACTTTGTTGTCATAGAAATATAATCCAGTAACCGCATGGCGTGATTTTGGCTTGAGTGGTTTTTCTTCAATGCTGATGGCTTTTCCTGTGTCGTCAAACTCAACTACACCAAAACGCTCTGGATCATTAACAGGGTAGGCAAAAACTGTAGCGCCTTCTTTCCGCTTAGCGGCACCTTGTAATAGCTGGCTGAGGCCATGGCCATAAAATAAATTATCACCAAGTACCAAGGCGCAGTTTTCTTTGCCAATGAACTTTTCCCCAATTATAAAGGCTTGAGCCAGCCCGTCAGGTGAGGGTTGAACTGCGTACTCAATATTTAGCCCCCATTGAGTTCCATCTCCTAGCATCTGCTGAAATCTTGGGGTGTCCTCGCAGGTGGAAATAATCAGGATTTCCCTTATGCCTGCCAGCATCAATGTAGATAGAGGGTAGTAGATCATGGGCTTGTCATAGATGGGTAGCAACTGCTTGCAGACGCCCAGAGTAACGGGGTGCAGTCGGGTTCCAGAACCTCCAGCCAAGATAATTCCTTTCATGTAATAGATGCCTCTGACATTAATTATTTACAAGTCCCAGTCGGGAGTATTGATATGAACCATCTTCTACCCTTTTGCACCACTCCCTATTAGAGAGGTACCACTCAATTGTTTTTTTGATGCCGCTCTCAAAGGTTTCTTTTGGTGCCCAGCCCAGTTCAGATTCCATTTTTGAGGCATCAATTGCGTAACGTTGATCATGACCAGGGCGATCCTCAACAAAGCGGATAAGGTCTTCATAGTGAGTCACTCCTGGTGGGGTATTAGGTGTAATATTTTGCAGGTTTTCACAGATGATTTTTACAATATCGATATTTTTACGTTCGTTATGTCCACCTATATTGTAGGTTTCTCCTATCTGCCCGTCGGTAAGTACTTTAAATAATGCGTTTGCATGGTCTTCAACATAGAGCCAATCTCTAACCTGGGTGCCATTGCCATATACTGTCAGGGGCTTCCCTTTCAGAGCATTTAGAATAGTCAGGGGTATCAATTTTTCTGGAAATTGGCAGGGGCCATAATTATTGGAGCAGTTGGTAATAATGGTGGGGAGGCCAAATGTTCTTTGCCATGCTCTTACTAGGTGATCAGATGAGGCTTTGCTTGCAGAGTAGGGAGAGCTTGGCGCATAGGGAGTTGCTTCGGTGAAAAAGCCCTCTTCTTTAAGGTCGCCGTATACCTCATCGGTAGAGATATGGTGAAAACGAAATCTTTGTTTTCTCTTCTCTTGGAGAGAAGAGAAATAATGACGGCAAGTTTCGAGCAAATTGTATGTTCCAACAATATTGGTTTCTATAAACACTTGCGGGCTGTCAATGGATCGGTCTACATGGCTTTCTGCCGCCAAATGCATAACAGCATCAGGTTGATATCGCTGAAAAATTTCCGGGATTTTTATGGGGTCACAAATATCGGCGTTCTCGAAAAAATACCTAGGCGATAAGGCCGCTTTCTGGAGGGAGTCGAGGTTGCCCGCGTATGTTAGCTTATCGACATTGATAACGTTATTCTGAGTATTAGCTATGATATGCCGAATAACCGCTGACCCTATAAAGCCTGCGCCACCCGTTACCAGAATATTCATACGTTAGCCTTACCTTTTGAGAAAATAAGCTTAGGCAGAGCTCGCCAAGTTTTGTTGTTGTAGTGCCTGAATGGAATCATCGACAGTACCTGTATAGCTAATTTTGTGTTTCGTTTTGCTGTACGTAATAGCATGCCATTAAGAAATTTGTATTTTGCCTGCTCATAATAAGGGTCATCCTTAAAGCACTCGTAGGTTTTAAGAACGTTGTTCAGCATATACTCAAGGTTTTTATAGGTGTTATCCGGGTGTATCCGGTAATAAGCTAGTACGTCATTCATCACATCTGCAGTATAACCTTTATGGGTAAGCTTCAATTGAACATAAAGGTCTTCTAGTGGAATGTTAGGATTAAACCCTCCTATGCTTTTCAGGTTTTCAGTTCGAAAAAACATAGTGGGGGCAGGGATTCCTGGCCCTCGATTAAGAAAAAGGTCATAAAAGCACTGTGTTGCAGGGGGATTAATTTTTTGGTTGGCTACAATCGTACCATTGTCATCAATTTTTAGTATGTTCCCACCGCAGATGGCGGTATTAGAGTGTTGTGCCATATAGGCAACCTGTTTTTCTATTCGGTCTGGAAGCATTTTGTCGTCAGAACCGAAAGGTACAAAGTATTTACCTTTAGATATAGATAGGGCTGTGTTGAGTGTTTGTGATAACCCCTTATTTTTTTGGGCTTGAAAGGTGAAAGAGTATTTCTTCTTTAGCGCATTAATTTTGCTAACGCTGTCATCTGTTGATCCGTCATCAAAAACTAGGAGTTCGATATTTTTGTACGTCTGTTTAATAGCGCTAAGCAGGCTCTCTTCTATATAACGTTCATGGTTGTAACAAGATATGGCTATTGTGACGAGGGGATCTTGTGGCATATTAACAATTATTCCATTAAAAATTCATGATGGTGTCTTGCAGTTTTGATGCTAATGTATCGCTAAGCTTGGTTCCATATTTCTTGTATGCAGCAACAAAAGCTTCAGTTTGGGCCTTTATGGGTCGGCTATCTTCTGTTGTTCTAAGTAGATGCTTAAAGTTTCTTATTCTAAGCTCTTCGGAAAGAGATTTTTTATAAGTTTTCATATCAGAAATATCAATTAATCCCAGTCGATTTTCCGGTGTTAGCACAATATTGCCTAAGTGCAGTGATCGGAAGTAGATACCTTTGTCATGAAGCTCTCGAATAAACTTGCCGAGTTTATCGGCTAACATCAGATCAATGCCGCCCGATAGTTTTCTTAATGTCGCTCCCGTGAGGGGGCTGTAGTGAACGGCGGTACGTCGAATCGAAGGGATGCGATAGGTTTCTATGGTGGTGACTGTTGGAATTCTGAGCTTTGCGAGCTTAACTGCATTTTTGGCAAACCGTTTTGAGTAGGGAGAGAAGAGAGCGGTTGAAAATAGGCGCTTTAACCTGAAAAGTTTCAGATAGGTTCCATCTGCTAGCAACAATACTTTGTCGCCATGCCCGTCGGCCTCTATAACTTTCGCACCTTCACGAAGAGTCAGGTAGCCTTCTTTTGATAGTTTTTTCATGGTTTGCAGTTCTCCCCGACGGGATTATACGAGCGGACCCTGTGGTAAGATAGCCGCAACTTGTGAAAGGACAATTCCCATGAAATTGGCAGTGCCCCGATTTGATAATGCTCAGGTTCTTGTGGTGGGTGATCTGATGCTCGACCGATACTGGCATGGTGCCACTTCCCGTATTTCGCCTGAAGCGCCAGTGCCTGTGGTGAAGGTGGGGCAATCAGAGGATCGTATCGGTGGTGCTGGCAATGTGGCATTGAATATTGCCTCGTTGGGTGCCGGTGTTTCGCTTGTGGGTATCGTGGGGAAAGATGAAGCGGCAGAGTCGCTGATGACAAGGCTGGAATCCGCTGGTATCCACGCCGATTTTCAGGTGTCGGCATCCAAGCCCACAATTACTAAGTTGCGAGTGATTAGTCGTCATCAACAGCTATTGCGGTTGGATTTTGAGGATGCCTTTGAGCTTGAGGATAGCGACCAATTACCGGTGAAGGTTGAACAGTTGCTGGGTAATGTGGGCGCGTTAATCCTTTCAGATTATGCCAAGGGCGCCTTGCAAAACCCTCAGGGTTTAATTGCATTGGCTCGCAATGCTGGTGTACCAGTACTGGTAGATCCAAAAGGAACGAATTTTGAGCTTTATCGCGGTGCAACCTTGCTGACACCTAATTTGTCTGAATTCGAGGCCGTTGTAGGCGTTTGCTCAAATGAGCAGGCACTGGTAGACAAGGGCGCAGAACTAATGGGGCACCTTGATATAGAAGCATTGTTGATTACCCGCAGTGAACACGGCATGACATTGCTGCGCAAGGACATGCCTGAGTTGCACCTGCCTGCGCGAGCACGGGAGGTCTTCGACGTTACGGGTGCGGGTGACACTGTTATTTCTGTTTTGGCCACGGCATTGGCCGCGGGTGAGCCGCTGCCAGAGGCTGTGGCAATGGCCAATATTGCAGCGGGCATTGTGGTGGGAAAATTGGGTACCGCAACCATCAGTATGCCCGAGTTGCGGAGAGCTATTTCTGAAGAGCAGGGTTCCGAGCGCGGTGTGGTGAATGAAGAGCAGTTGTTGGTCGATGTTGCCGATGCGCGTGCTCAGGGGGAGCGGGTTGTTTTTACTAATGGTTGCTTTGATATTCTTCACGCAGGACACGTGGGGTATCTGGAGCAAGCTCGGAAGCAAGGCGATCGTCTTATTTTAGCGGTTAATTCAGATGCATCGGTCAAGCGTTTGAAAGGAGAGGGCCGCCCAATTAATCCGGTAGAGCGCAGAATGGCTGTTTTGGCAGGTTTAGAGGCCGTGGATTGGGTTGTGTCATTTGAAGATGATACGCCAGAGCGATTACTGAAATTAATCAAGCCTGACATACTGGTTAAAGGTGGAGATTACAGCCGGAAGGAAGTGGTTGGCTGGGAAATAGTAGAAAGTTACGGTGGTGACATTGAGGTGTTGGATTTTCTGGATGATTGCTCCACAACTGCGATTGTGGAGAAGATCAAGGAGAAATAAATGACTTCGCATCAGGCATAGAAATTTCTGCTTTATGGATATTGTCTGTCAGATGCTGGGGGTTAATGGTTCCCACTATTGCGCTGGACACACCGGGGTGACCAAAGATCATTTCAAAACTGTGTTGAACGGGGTCACCCTTATTTTGTAGGGCGGTATGGCCGCTAGCCAACGCCTTTTTAATCAACACACCTTTATTGTGTTTGTAGCAATAATCAATGACCGGTACTTCGGCATCGTGCTGTAGATTCCATGTCACCATCACACCGTCAGACTGTTCTGCGGCCAATAAACCACCTGCCACTGTTTTTGTCGACATACCAAAAGCCCGGATTTTCCCTTCAGCTTTAAGGTCGGCCAGTACGCTCAGGGTGTTGTATTCCTTGATGATCCCTTCGTCGTTGCCATCTGAGTGAACCAGTACAATATCGATAACATCAGTTTTCAGGCGCTTGAGGCTACGCTCTACGCTGAAGCGGGTATGCTTCGGGGTAAAGTCAAAGTGAGAGTGACCCGCCTCAAACTCTTCACCCACCTTGCTACAAATAACCCATTGATCCCTTTGACCTTTCAGCAGTTTGCCGAGGCGCTCTTCACTGTTGCCATAAGACGGTGCCGTATCTATCAGGTTGATACCAAGGCTGCCAGCCAATGCAATGAGATTGGCAGCCTTATTATCGTCGGGGATAACAAAACCTTCGGGGTATTTCACTCCTTGGTCTCGGCCAAGCTTAACTGTGCCGAGGCCAAGAATGCTAACGTCAATACCGGTATTGCCAAAGGGTC
Organism: Porticoccus sp.; assembly: GCA_041581635.1. Taxonomy (GTDB): domain Bacteria; phylum Pseudomonadota; class Gammaproteobacteria; order Pseudomonadales; family Porticoccaceae; genus Porticoccus. Next base: position 8,025 of record JBFICW010000001.1, read on the forward strand.
GTTTGGGTAGCACGACTAATCTCCAAAAGCTGCTTGCCAAGGGGTTGGCGCCAGGGGGGGGCGATCCAAAAAGGGTAGTTCGGGGGCTGGGCTCTTCGATGGTTGAATCCGCTGTTGATGAAGTAGTCCGATCACTTCATCAGCCAGGTTGGGCGATAGCGTCAACTTGGTAGGCCAGGCTGTAATAACATTGGGGCAGGCTTCGGCGCGACTGGCAAAGGCTTTGTCTGGGCGAGCAAAGTTGCGTTGCCTTGGTTCAGCTCTGTCTACGGGTAAGGTCGCCCATCGAGCACCTGATAAATCTACCCATGGCATTAGTTCGGCTAATTCATTTTTTGCATTGTTGATAACCTCATCGGCTGAGAGGTTGGCCCCCTTTTCTGCTAGCGTGCCCCCCAGGTACCAGACTTGCGTGCCATCTTCGCAGGGGTGACTGGATATGGTCAGTCGAGGTGTGGTTTCTGCACCGAGGCAATGGCCATAAAATCGGTGCGGATAAGTATGCTTGACCATAACCTGCTGCAATGGCCGGCGCTGCATTTGCGGTGATTCAATGCCCAGCTCATTAAGTATCTGCTCATTGCCTTGGCCTGCCGTTAAAATGAATTGACTTGCGTCTAGGCGATGAACGTGACCGTCGTAGGTAAAATCGAGGGCTACATTGTTGTCTGCAAGGTGGTGCCATTGAGATTTATTCCAGTCGATTTGGAATATTCGCCCCTGGCAATTATCTGCGAGCGCTTTTACGACGCTGGGCACGTCTAGCACCATGTCCACTAGTTTGTAGAGGCTGCCGTTAAATTGGTCGTTCTGGAAAATCGCTGGACGAGCTTTACTGTTAACCTTGTTTACCCGACCACGGGTAGCCTTGCTGGCTAAAAAGGTGGTCATTTTTGAGAGCGCGCTGGCACTTGACCACATATAGAAATGGTCACTGAGGGTTGTTGCACCACTTAGGTCTACATTTCCTTTTCCGTCCATGCAGGCTTGCCAGTAGGCTGGCATATCGGCAATCGCTTCAGAAGCTCCGGATAGGGCACCACTCAATGTGTATTTTATCCCGCCGTGAATCATTCCCTGGCTGGCGACAGTTTGTTCGCCTCCCAGCGCTGTTTGCTCGAACAGCAAAGCATTGTAGCCATCGTTGGTCAGTCTGTTTAGCAGCCATAACCCGGCAATTCCCCCGCCGATAATGGCTACATCACAGGTTAGGATTTGGCGGACAGTGTTCGACATAAAGGCAGAGTTCCGGCAGGTTTGATTAGGCGGATTGTTTTACCATTGCCAAGAGCAGGTTGTAACCTGTTGAGACGCCAGGTTTTGCACATGGTGCACTAGTATACCCTGACCAATGGCTTTATGCTTTCGACAAAATCGATCTACGGGTGTCATTGGTAGTATGTCTCTTGCACTTTATTCACTGTTATTTTATCTGCTGACACCATTCGTTTTGTTGCGGTTGATCTGGCGAGGGCGAAAAGCGCCAGATTACCGTAAACGCTGGGCTGAGCGGTTTGGTTTCGTACCAGTCATCGATCCCGGGCAAAAAGTGATTTGGGTGCACTCAGTTTCTGTCGGAGAAACGTTGGCCGCAGTGCCCATGATTAAACAGTTACAGCGTCATTACCCCGAGGCCCTGCTGGCCGTTACCACTATGACGCCAACGGGTTCAGCGAGAGTCAAGGCAGTATTTGGTGAGAGTGTATACCATGTATATGCACCGTACGATTTGCCCGATGTTTTGAGCCGGTTTCTTCAGCGGGTACAACCCAATATCCTGATTATTATGGAAACTGAGTTATGGCCCAATCTAATCCATTGTTGCCGCAATCACGACATTCCCATTGTGGTTGCCAATGCCAGGTTGTCTGAAAAGTCAGCGAATGGGTACGGCAAGTTCTCTAAACTGACTGGGCCAATGTTGCAGCGGATTAATTGCGTGGCGGCTCAGCATGAGGATGATGGCGAGCGTTTTCTCGGCTTGGGCTTAAGCAAAAAACAACTCGTCGTCACTGGGAATATAAAGTTTGACCTTCATCTTGATGATGAATTGAAGGAAAGGGCTACGGCATTGAGAGCTCAGTGGCAGGGTGAAACCCATCGCCCGGTGTTGCTGGTTGCCAGTACTCATCGCGGTGAGGATGACATCATTCTTGATAGTTTCGAGCAGATCAGGGGCATTTGTCCTGAACTGTTGTTAGTGCTGGTGCCGCGTCACCCGGAGCGATTTGATGAGGTTGCTCAGCTCTGCGCTGGACGAAATCTGCAAGTTGTTAGGCGCAGTGAGGGTAAAACGCCTTTGCTGGATGACCAGGTATTGCTTGGCGATACCATGGGTGAGTTGTTATTGTTTTTTGGTGCATGTGATATTGCCTTCGTTGGGGGAAGCCTGATGCCTGTAGGTGGTCACAACCTGATCGAGCCGGCAGCTTGGCAGGTTCCGATACTGAGTGGCCCGCACCTGTTCAATTTTTCTGAAGCCTCGCGGTTATTGCTGGCGGCGAAGGGGATGGCGGTCTGTGAGAATGCTGAAGAGATCTCCAGCAAGGTCCTTGAGCTGCTAAAAAACCCAGCAGTTGCTCGTCAGATGGCCGCTTCAGCAAAAGCGGTGGCTGATAATAATCGTGGTGCACTGGATCGCTTGCTAGGGATTATCGAACACCAGCTTTTATCACGCTAATCGCTGGGTCGAGCCAGGCGTTCAGCTGATAAACATCCTCCGGGCTTAACTGGCCGGCGACCTCTTTAAGTCTAAGGATACTGCTGATGTAGTCATATCGTGCGTTGGCGTAGTTTCGTCGGGCCTGGTAGAGGGTTCTCTGCGCTAAAAGCACGTCGACAATATTTCTGGTTCCAGCTTCGTAACCTGCCTGGGTCGCTTCTAGTGCACTTTCAGCTGAAGTAATTGACTGTCTGCGCGCTTTTACTCTGGCAGTATTCGTGAGCACCTGTAAATGTTGGGAGCGTGCATCCCTGACGGTAGTTCGTTGAGCGCTTATGTGGTTTTCTTCCGCTTGAATAAATTGTTGGTACGCCTGCCGCCTTTCTGCGCTCACGAGTCCGCCGGTAAACAGTGGGATGTTGAGTTGCAAGCCTACTGAATGGCCATCCTGATCTGTTTCCGAGGGGCTGGTAAAGAATTGATTGGTGTTTAAATCTGTACCCCTGAAATCGCTGGTGGAACTGTTGTCGTAGTAGGAGGCCGTTCCCGTGACTGTGGGCATATGTTCGTATTTTTTAGACTGGGCATTTTTTTCTGCTGCATCTTTGGCATATTTTGCAGCTTGAAGAGAAAAGTTATTTTGCAGGGCAAACTGTACCCAGGCCTCCTGCGCAATGGGTTCTGGTTGAACAATGGGGAAATCTGCCATCAGGCCCGAGAGTTGTTCATGGGGCCGCCCAGTTAAAACAGTGAGTCCTTCAAAGGCTATATCCAAGGCACCTTTTGACTCTAGTGTATTCACCCGCGCGCTATCGTAGGCTGCTTGTGCTTCATACACATCGGTAATAGGCAAAAGGCCAACTTCGAAACGCTCTCTGGTTTGTTCCAGTTGTCGTTGAATGGCTTTTTCTTCTGCCTGGGATGTTTCCAGGTTTTCTCTGGCGCGAAGCACCTCGAAATAGCTGTCAGCACTTCGTAAAATGAGTGACTGTTGATCAGCTGAAAACTGTAACTTCGCCTGTTGGCTCAACTCTTTGCCTTGCTGGAAGCCGAACCATGCCGGCAAATCAAAGATAGGTTGGGTGAGGGTAATTGAATAGTTTTTGGTATCCATATCCGTTTGGCCGTCTCGGCCAAATATCGCACCTTGCCCAAGGACAGACGTAGATGAGCCCTCTGATTCTGTTTCTGTGTACTCACCAACGGCACTGACTTGAGGGAGTAGTCTGGCCCGACCGATATTCTTTGATTCAGAACCTGCCAGGTAGGCTGCCCTGGCGGCTCTCAGCTGTGGGTCATTTTTCAGGGCTAGCTCATAAATCGCTGATAAAGAATCACCCCAACAGGATACCGTTAGGAGGATAGATATCAGGCCTGCTGTGGCATTGATAGAGCGCATGCAGAATCCTTCCAGTGTTTATCGAATGGCTGTGAGTCTATCAGATTTGTTTGCGCTGGACAGTGAGTGGGCGGCTGTGTAGTGTGGTTTGATCAAGGGCTTATTAACACTATGCAAGGTGGTTCAGTGACGCTACCCGACAAGAGATTCACTCGATCTGATTTTCAGCTGATAAAGCGAGAGGAGGTGTTTCGCGGGTTTTTTAAAATGGTTCGCCTTACCCTGCGTCACAAGTTGTTTTCTGGGGCGTGGAGCAAGCCAATGGTCAGGGAGCTGTTTGAGCGTGGTCACTGCGTTGGTGTGCTTCTCTATGATCCGGTCAACCAGTTGGTTGGATTAACTGAGCAGTTCAGGGTCGGTGCACTTGAGCATACAGAAAGCCCTTGGTTGTATGAAATAGTCGCAGGGATGGTTGAGGAGAATGAGACCCTAGAAGGCGTTGCACGAAGAGAGGCTCAGGAAGAGGCCGGTATTGAGGATATGGAGCTTGTCACTATCTGTGATTACTGGGTAAGCCCTGGAGGTACCAGTGAGAGAATGCATCTTTACTGTGCGCTCACAGATCTGAAAGGTTGTGGGGGAATATTTGGGCTGGATCATGAGTCTGAAGATATACGCCTAAATGTTGTGCCTGAAGCTACAGCGCTAGACTGGCTTGACCGGGGACTGTGTAACAATGCAGCAACAACGATTGCGCTTATGTGGTTACGGGCTAACCGTTGTTCTTTGGTGGGGAGAGTAGTAGGTTGATGGTTAAAAGTAATGATTGTTGAGAGCCTTTTGGGTAGTGAAAACCGTTAAAAATGTGACGGAGTAGCATGAATAGTCGAGCAAAAATACGTTACAAAGTAGACCTGCGTAGGTATATGGCGGACTGCGATGCAAATTATGTGCGCTTGATAAAATTGTTTCCCGATATTAAGACGTGTGATGAAAGAAAAATTGGATTACATCACGGTGGTGATCATATTTTGAGGCTGAGCGTGCTGGAGCAAACTCGCTACACCACCTTGATTGCGCTTGTGCAGGAGGCAGATATTGTTACGGCTAGCCATTGGCTTAGATTGCCGGCGCTCACACTGAGGTTGTACCATGATGCACAGGTGGCAGAAGTTGTGTCTTGTGAGGGTATGCGGCACCTTCATCCCAAATACGAATACCCGAATAAAAAAATGCACCATCAAGATGAAAAGGCCCAATGGAATCTGTTTTTAGGTGAATGGTTGTCTCATTGTCTGGAGCACGGTTATCACGCTGAACCGTTATTTGGAACCACCACTTAACACGTTATTGGTCCTGAAGCAGGCGTATTTATTTATCGCCAGATGAAAAGGGCAGGAATGGAGGGAATCGTCCTTGATGGAGTTTAAATCAGGCAGCAATAGTGCCATTCGAGTGGTGCAAATTTCAGATTGCCACCTGGGTAGCGATCCAAGTTTCACGTTGGCTGGCATTAATACCTATAACAGCTTTTCCAGTGTGTTGGCTGAAATAAAAGACCAAAAACAGCCTCCCTCCCTGGTTGCCGTTACCGGAGATATTGCCAGTGAAGGTGATGCTCAAACCTACCAACTGTTTTCCCAGTCAATGAAAGCTAGCCAGTTATCCTATGCATGGCTGCCAGGTAATCATGATGATTTTTCTCTGATGACGGAGGTTATGGTTCAGCCGTTTACCAAGGCTGTAGAGCTAGGGAATTGGGTTGCCATTTTTCTGGTCAGCGCGGTGCCTGGAGAGGTTGGGGGTGCGCTTGCCGAAGCTGAGCTGAATCAGTTAGGTCATTTGTTAAGATTGTATTCCGACAGGTATACCTTGTTGTTTGTGCACCACCCTCCTTCCAAGATCCACTGCCAATGGCTTGATGAGCAGCGTATAGCCAATAATGAAACGCTAGGAGAGCTGTTAATTCAGCATAATGCACAGCACAACAATATTAGGGCTATCTTTTCCGGTCATGTGCATCAGGAGAATGAGTCTGTCTGGCGGGGCCTGCCGGTCTACAGTACGCCTTCCACCTGTGTTCAGTTTGCTTCGGGAAGCGACACGTTTGCATTGAGTGGTCAAGCTCCAGGTTATCGTTGGATTGACCTCTGCGGAGATGGCACGATAAACACCGGTGTCGAGCGCCTTCAGTATGATATGCAGGCTATGGATCAAAGTTGTATCGGGTACTGAAATTTCCTCTTTCACTGGTTATCTCGACTGAGTTAATCCAGCTATAATGCCGTCGCACTCATCGAGTTATGGTTTGGCATGGCGTTAATTTACATCCACGGATTCAACAGCTCGCCAGCGTCTCTCAAGGCCAGGCAAACACGTGACTGGCTTTCTGAAAATGCGCCTGATATTCCCTTTTATTGCCCGGCACTGAGTAGTACGCCCGACTTGGCTAGTGAGCAGCTGCAAACGCTCGTCGAGACTATTCATGGTTCAGTAGGTCAAGGTCCAGTAGGTTTGATCGGAAGTTCCATGGGTGGGTACTACGCCACCTGGCTCGGGGAAAAGTATGGTTTAAAATCTGTGCTGATTAACCCGTCAGTTCGCCCTTATGAGTTTATGGAGGAATATCTGGGCGAAAACGCAAACTACCATACGGGTGAGCGATACACGCTTGAGCCTCGTCATGTGGCTATGGCCAGAGGCCTGGAAGTGACCACATTAAAAAACCCAAAAAACTACTGGGTACTGCTGCAAACGGGTGATGAAGTACTGGATTATCATCAAGCCGAAATTAAATATGCGGATTGCCACCTGACGATAGAGCAAGGCGGTGATCACAGCTTTCAAAACTATGAGCGTTATCTGCCAGATATCCTCGACTTCCTACAACTTTCATTGACGACTTATGACTAATTACACAGCAGAAGATATTGAAGTGCTTACAGGTTTGGATCCTGTAAGAAAGCGTCCAGGGATGTATACCGATACAACCCGTCCAAACCATTTGGCGCAGGAGGTTATTGATAACAGTGTAGACGAGGCGCTGGCTGGTCACGCCACCAAGGTCGATGTCGTGCTGAGCCGTGATGGCTCACTGTCGGTGGCGGATAACGGTCGAGGTATGCCGGTAGATATTCATCCTGAACAGGGTTTGCCGGGTGTGGAGGTTATTCTGTCAACCCTCCATGCAGGCGGTAAGTTTTCGAATAATAACTACCAGTTTTCTGGCGGTCTACATGGTGTTGGTGTCTCTGTGGTTAATGCTCTTTCAGCAAAGCTGGAGGTGAGTATTAGGCGCAATGGCAACGTTTATCGAATGGGCTTTGCCGGCGGTGATAAAGTTTCTGAGCTTGCCATTGTGGATACCTGTGGCAAGCGTAATACCGGAACAATGGTGCGCTTTCAGCCCGATCCGCAATATTTTGACACGATTAAATATTCCATCCCACGGCTTAAGCATGTGTTGCGAGCCAAGGCCGTGCTGTGTGCCGGGCTCGAGGTTTCATTCAAGGATGAAGCCAGTGGTGAGTCAGAAGCCTGGTGTTATGAGGATGGTTTGCAGGACTACCTGCAAGGTGCGACGACAGGTTGGGAGACCGTGCCTGCCGAACCGTTTATTGGATCTTTTTCTGGCAAAAGTGAGGCTGTGGACTGGGCCGTTCAATGGTTGCCAGAAGGTGGAGAGTTAATTCAGGAAAGTTATGTTAATTTGATCCCCACGGCCCAAGGCGGTACCCATGTAAATGGTTTTCGCACCGGGTTGCTGGATGCTATGCGAGAGTTTTGTGAGTTTCGCAATCTACTGCCCCGTGGGGTAAAGCTCACGCCTGATGATGTCTGGGATAAATGTGCGTATGTACTGTCTTCCAAGTTAGCAGATCCTCAATTCTCGGGGCAAACAAAAGAGAGGCTATCATCCCGGGAGGCCGCGGCATTTGTTTCAGGCATAGTAAAAGATGCCTTTAGTCTTTGGGTTAATCAGCATACGGTAGATGCCGAACGACTGGCAGAGCTGTTTATAAGTAATGCCCAGCGTCGGCTGAAGGCGAGTAAGAAAGTAGCACGTAAACGCGTGACCGCAGGCCCAGCCTTGCCTGGGAAACTGGCGGACTGTTCTTCTGATAGCCCGGAGATTTGCGAATTATTTTTAGTGGAAGGTGACTCTGCTGGTGGTTCAGCCAAGCAGGCCAGAAGCCGAGAATTTCAGGCAATCATGCCGTTGCGGGGCAAGATTTTGAATACTTGGGAAGTGGATAGTCAGGAAATTCTCGCCTCACAAGAGGTTCATGATATTTCCGTGGCGCTGGGGATTGACCCTGCATCGGATGACCTCAGTAATTTGCGTTATCACAAAGTTTGTATTTTGGCCGATGCTGACTCGGATGGACTCCATATCGCCACACTGCTCTGCGCACTCTTTGTCCGGCATTTTCAAACCATGGTGTCTGCGGGGCACGTCTATGTGGCCATGCCGCCGCTATACCGTATCGATGTTGGTAAGGAGGTCTTCTATGCCTTGGATGAGAGTGAGAAACAGGGTGTGTTGGATCGTATCGCGGCAGAAAAAAAGAGTGGAAAGGTCAATGTGCAGCGGTTCAAGGGGCTGGGGGAAATGAATCCCCTGCAGTTAAGGGAAACCACTATGGATCCAGATACGCGTCGACTCGTTCAGTTGACGATGGCCGCGGGAGACGACACCCATCAAATTCTCGATATGTTGTTGTCGAAAAAGCGGGCTGGTGATAGAAAAGAGTGGTTAGAAAAAAGGGGCAACTTGGCTGATGTGTAGGGGTGCTCCTACAACATTATTTTACAGCCGCTGCCAGAAGAAAGCTGCGTATTAATATTTAGGCGAATGAGAGATGGCAAGCTTATCAGACCTTTTGGGCAAGACGGTTAAAGCTATTCTGGTTACCACTGCCGTTGTTGTTGTCGCGGTTGTCTCATTGTTGCCATTTGTACTTCGTTGGCAGATGGTTGGCTGGTTGGAACAGCAGGGGCTGGAAGCCGAGATCGGGTATATTAATATCCGGCCCGTTTTAGGTTCGATCCAAATCAACGATGTTCGTATTGCGGCTAACGAAACCGAGCAACTTATTCTTAAAGAGGTTCAACTAAATATTGATTGGACACCCTTATTGTCGCAGTGGTTAAAAATAGAGCATGTACTGATTGATGGTCTTGCTGTAGACCTTGTTGTGACAGAGGAAGGTCTGCGGGTGGGGGGGATACCCGTGCCCGAATCAGACCCTGAGGGCGCAGCGCCGAGCCTGGCTGAACCCGACAGTGGAGCCGCTATCACGCGAATGCTATTAGAGCGTTTGGAGATGGCAAACAGTCAGCTATGTTACGCTCGCTTGGCGGGAAATAATGACCTGGCCATGCGTCAATGTGTTGCCTTTAAGCAGCTCGCACTGACGGGCAGTCTTGACCTGAAGTTGGGTGATGCTCCTTCAGCAGCGATACCCGGGGTTTTCTTACAAGATGTTCGTTGGGCGGATAAAAAGGAATCGGTTGAGCTGGCAGGTGTTGCTCAGATAAGCGCCGAAGCGATTACCAGTGAAGACATGGTAAGTTGGCATGTAGCCGATGTGTCCGTTGAATCATTGGGCGTATTGCCTGTTAGGGAGGAGGCGGAGATTGTCTCGGGAGATTTGTACCTGTCCAGGCTGTCTCTCTCCGATTTGGATGTCGGCGCCGACAGCCGAGTTGGCCGGGTTTCGCTATCGGGCTTACAGGTGGATCTAAATCTTGGTGGGAATGGCGAGGCTCTGTTCTCTCCAAGATTGATGGCGAGTCTTGAGCCGTTACTTCCAGAGACACCCGAAGTTAAAGATGTCGACCAAAATGATAACCCTAGTACTTTTTCTGTAGGGCAGTTGATCATTGACTCTGTGTCTGTCAGCGAGGGACGGCACAGTCAAAAATTGCTCTCCTTCAATGATTTTGACCTGCAACAGTTGTCGATATTGGGCTCTGATGTGGTATTGAAAAATCTCCAGGTGTCAGATTTTGTGTTGTTGCCGGTGATGTCTGAACAGGGACAAACCACGGGAGATCTGGAGCTTAGGAGGTTGTCACTCGCTGACGCTTCATTTGGTGAGGCTATACACATAGGCGAGCTAGATCTTTCCAGTATGAATGTGGGGCTGGATGCCACAACCACTGGCCAGTTGGCGTTTGCACCAGAATTAATAAAAAAAATTATTCCTGAAACTCCTGTGCAAGAGCCTCAGGATTTGGCCGTGCAAAATAATTCCCAGCAAACTGCTTTTGCAATGGATCGATTGGTTGTGGCTGGTATCTCTGTGCGTGACAAAGTTAATCAGCGGGATTTGCTGTTAATCCATGATACTCAGTTGTCCGGTTTGACGGCCGAGGGCGATGCTCTGACCCTGGCTCATCTTCAGCTAAGTGATTTAAAACTGTTGGAGCGAAACGTAGAGGGACAGTCTCAGGCTCGGTTTAATTTTTCCACGCCCAAAATTGAACTGACGGGTATAGATAAAGCCGCCAGTCGATTTGCACTTAAAGAATTGACTGTTGTTGACCCCGTGGCCGTCATCCACCGCAATGCTTCCGGTGGGTTGCAGCTGGTTGCCGATGTTGCGCGCATGACCACGGCTGAAAGTGGTGCTGATCCATCCTCCTCTGAGCTGTCGGAGCCTCCGGTAGTGGTTGAGTACTCCGTTGGTCAGGTCAGGATTGGATCTAAAGGGCGGCTGTTGGTGTTGGATGAAAGTGTTTCTCCCGTATTCCAGAAAACTTTTAATGACCTGAATATTATGGTCGATAATATTGAGAGTTCTTCCCCAGAAGCCAGTTCGTTACTGGCATTTAACTTGGCTATTAATAAATTTGGCCATATTAAATTCAACGGAAATCTCTCGCCGTTCGGCGACAAACTGAATACCGCTATTGAGGGTGAGCTGCGTGGTTTAGACGCCCGGGAGTTATCCTCCTATGCATCACAATATATAGGCTATAGTCTCGATCAGGGTGTCGCGGAGGCCGATATTAAATTTGCTGTTCGAGACGACGACATTGATGCTTCAGTGATTACACGCTTTCATAAACTGGAAGTGTCGCCGTTAAGTGAGAATGAAATGCCCGAGGGGGCTGAGTCATTGGGTGTTCCCTTGGATTTCGCTCTGGGGTTGTTGCGCGATAAGAACGGTATGATTGAATTAAATTTGCCAATAACCGGTGACATTCACTCTCCCGACTTTTCCCTTCGTCATATTATCGGCAAAGTCATGTTTAAGGTGATCAGTGAAACTATTGTGAACTACTACTTACCCTTTGGCTTGATTGTGAAGGCTACCCTGCAGGACACCCTCTCCAATTTAACCTTTGAGCCAATTTTGTTTGTGCCCGGAGATACGGCTCTGACCGTTGATGCGGTGGCTAACCTGGATAAGCTGTCGGAACTGCTTGGTAGTCGAGAGCAGCTAAGCTTGTCCTTTTGTGCGCCATCTACTTGGCAGGACTGGTCGGTAAAGTTTGCACCGGTTGAACCTGAGGGCGGGGGTAAAGTCGACGACAAATCCACAAGCCAGGAGGCTCACTCCAAGACACCGGTTGAGGTTGTGACACCGGAGCAGGTGGCCGCCCTCAAACAGATGTCTAACCAGCGAAGCGACGTGGTCAAAGAATATTTGGTGAATAAAGGTGTTCAATCCGGTCAAGTCATTCTTTGCGAAGGTGACTTTACACAGGAAAATAAAGGTCTCCCGCAGATGGATATTGCCATCTAGCCACAACTGATAAATGAGGATTTGACGGTCGAAAAATGACAGACACTACTGTGATTAATGATGTGGTGGAGCAGACAGCTCTACGTAGTTATGCGGAAAAGGCGTATCTGGACTACTCCATGTATGTGATTCTTGATCGGGCACTGCCAAATATTGGCGATGGTTTGAAACCTGTGCAGCGACGGATTATCTACGCTATGAGTGAGCTCGGGCTCAAGTCGACGGCAAAATATAAAAAGTCTGCCCGTACTGTGGGCGATGTGATTGGTAAATTTCATCCGCATGGCGACAGTGCCGCCTATGAGGCAATGGTACTGATGGCTCAGCCATTTTCCTATCGCTATCCCCTGGTGGATGGCCAGGGAAACTGGGGTGCTCCCGACGACCCCAAGTCTTTTGCAGCCATGCGGTATACCGAGTCGAAGTTGGCGAGGTTTGCCGATGTGCTTTTATCTGAATTAGGGCAGGGAACGGCCAACTGGAAGCCTAATTTCGATGGTACATTAAATGAGCCGGAAATCCTGCCAGCTCGCGCACCACATGTGTTGCTTAATGGCACCACGGGAATCGCCGTGGGGATGGCCACAGATATACCCCCTCACAACCTAAAAGAGATCGTGAGCGCCAGCATTCGTTTGTTGGAAGCACCCAAAACGACACTCCGGGAATTGTGTGAACACATACAGGGGCCCGATTACCCCACCGAGGCAGAAATTATTACGCCTCGTGAGGAGATTATAAAAACCTATGAGACCGGCCGTGGAAGTCTGAAAATGCGTGCGGTATGGCAGAAGGAAAATGGCGATATTGTCGTGACGGCACTGCCTCATCAGGCGTCGGGGGCCAAGGTTTTGGAGCAAATCGCCTCGCAAATGAATGCGAAAAAATTACCGATGGTGGCAGACCTACGGGATGAGTCCGATCATGAAAACCCAACCCGGTTGGTGATTGTTCCTCGCTCCAATCGGGTAGATTTAGAAAGCTTAATGAGCCACCTTTTTGTTACCACCGATCTGGAGAAGAACTACCGCATTAACCTCAATATGATCGGTATAGATGGCCGCCCAGAAGTAAAATCGCTGGATAAGATTTTAACCGAGTGGTTGCGTTTTCGGGTGGATACGGTGCGTCGCAGGTTGCGGTATCGCCTGGATAAAGTGGACAAACGCCTGCACTTGTTGGAAGGCTTGCTGGTAGCGTTTCTTAATATTGACGAGGTCATTCATATTGTCCGCAGTGAGGATGAGCCAAAGCCTGTATTGATTCAGCGGTTCAATCTCAGCGACATTCAGGCTGAATATATTCTGGACACCAAACTTCGGCAGTTAGCCCGGCTTGAGGAAATGAAGATTCGTGCCGAGCAGGATGAACTGGCAGCAGAGAAGGAAAAGTTGGAGAAAACGCTCAATTCGGACAGGCGATTAAAAACGCTGGTTCGCAACGAGTTGTTAGAAGTTGCCGAGGAATTTGGTGATGAGCGCATGTCTCCCCTGAGAGAGAGGGAAGAGGCAAAGGCATTTAGTGAATCCGACCTTCTGACCTCCGAGCCTGTGACGATAGTTTTGTCGGAGAAAGGATGGATTCGTTCGGCAAAGGGCCATGATATTGAGCCCTCCTCACTCAGTTACAAATCTGGTGACCACTTCCTCTGTGCTGCAAAGGGAAAGAGTAACCAGAACGTCATACTTCTGGACTCTACTGGTCGAACTTATTCATTGATGGCACATACATTGCCCTCGGCACGAGGGCAAGGCGATCCAGTAACGGGGCGTCTTAACGCGCCCTCTGGCGCAACCTTTAACGGCGTGATTATGGGCGAAGACAGCCAGCAGATGCTAATGGCTACGGATGCGGGCTACGGTTTTGTTGCTAGGTTAGCTGATTTGCACACCAAAAATCGAGCGGGTAAAACCTCGATTTCAGTTCCCAAGGGCGGGCGTGTTCTGCCACCCTTGCCTGTTGGTGATATCGATGCCAGTTTCGTTGTGGCGGTGAGCAATGAGGGGCGCATGTTGGTGTTTGCATTGGCGGATCTTCCCCAGCTCGCACGCGGTAAAGGTAATAAGTTGATTAATATTCCATCTTCACGACTGCAGTCTCGTGAAGAATTCATGGTGGCCGTAGCCGTTATTACCCAGGGTCAGCAGCTGCTAGTGCATTCTGGGAAGCGCTATCTCAATCTGAAGTTATCGGATATGGAGCACTACCGAGGAGAGCGGGGACGTCGAGGCAATAAGCTGCCTAGAGGATTTCAAAAGGTAGACAAAGTCGAGGTGGTGGTTGCTGAATAGATGGGTGTAGGTGCGGGAGGTGGTATCCAGTGTGAGAGGTTTACCACAGTGCTTATTTTCTCTATATTGGATGCTCAAAGTGGGTCGTGTGGCTCTCTATAAGAAAAAAATAAATGAGGATTTCTGAATGGACAATAAAATTCTTCTGATTGTTGCATCGCTTTTACTGCCGCCACTGGCTGTTTTTTTAAAGGTCGGCGCTGGTAAAGATCTGGTCATTAATATCGTGTTGTGTTTGTTTTTTTGGGTTCCCGGTATTATTCATGCCCTCTGGGTATCGCTGAAATAAATTTATATAAAGTGGCCTTGTAATAGGGGCCTCTTCTGTTTTTAGGTCGTGTCTTAAGGGGAATTAAGGCATGACCTGTAGGTTGTAAGCCGATGACAGATAGCCGGGCATCGGTTAAATATTTATCGTTATTTCGGTAGAGCTGTCCCCGCTGTTTTTCTCTCAGAGTATTGCGTGGCATGACTGCAATAATATAGCGGTGGTTTTTTTAGATTGCTCTGAACCTGATAAATAATTTGAGTGTTTTAGGAGAAAACGGATGGAGAATATGATGGACACTGCAGGGGATTTCATTCTTTTTTATGGTCTGAAGGTGCTGATAGCGGTCGTTATAGTCGTTGTTGGTAAAAAGTTGGCGAGATGGCTCGGTGATGCTGTAGAAAAATCATTGCAGAAAAAAGAAATGGATGTGGAAATTCAGCATTTCGTTTCCACTTTGGTTTACTACGCGGTACTGATTTTTGTGATGATTGCCGCTCTGGGGCAGCTTGGCATTCATACCGCCTCGTTTGTTGCCGTGATAGGTGCCGCTGGTTTAGCGGTTGGTTTGGCGCTGCAGGGCTCCTTGGCTAATTTTGCAGCTGGCGTGCTGATTCTTATCTTTAAACCCTACAGGGTAGGTGATTTTGTTGAGATTGCGGGTGTGTCTGGGTCAGTAGCCAAGGTTTTAGTTTTTACCACGGAACTAAATACCGGAGATAACAAGCGAGTGATTATTCCCAATGGGCAAGCCATGGGTGGCACGATTACCAATTATTCCACCAATGACACTCGTCGAGTCGACTTGGTTATGGGTATTAGCTATGACGACGATATAGACAAAGCGAAAAAAGTGCTTGAAGAGGTTGTTGCCGCAGATGAGCGTGTGTTGCAGGACCCAGCGCCAACGATCGCCGTGGTGGCATTGGCGGATAGCAGCGTTAATTTTGTAGTTCGTCCATGGGTGAATAAAGCGGATTATTGGGGTGTACACTTTGCTTTGACCGAGGCGGTTAAAAAGCGGTTTGATGAAGAAGGTATTTCTATTCCCTTCCCGCAAACTGATGTGCATCTGCACCAGGTCGCTAGTAACGACTAAACGAAAAAAGCCCTGGTTATACCAGGGCTTTTTTATCATCTAATAAAAGGAATAAAATGATGGGCGTTATCTCCTGGGTTATTTTGGGGTTGGTTGCGGGTATTCTGGCAAAGTTGATTATGCCGGGTAAAGATGGTGGTGGTTTTGTTATTACCGTACTTTTGGGTATTGCCGGAGCCTTTGTGGGTGGCTGGGTGGGCGCTTTTTTAGGGCTTGGTACGACAGGCGGTTTCAGCTTGGGTAGTATCGTCACGGCGACACTAGGTGCACTATTGCTGTTGATTGTTTATAGGCAGGTGAAAAAGTAGTAGGGCCTGTAGTTCGTTGTTCTTAGACAGAGGAAAATACTATGAGTAAGATCTTAGTTGCTTTTATCTCGGTGATAATAGGCTTGGGTTCAGCACAGTTGGCCTTGGCAAAAAAACCTGACGATGCCGGCGGTAAATCCGCCATGAAAGAGCACAGGTCAGAGATGAAAGAAATGCACAAGGGTGATCGTGACGATGACTTTGATGATGATAAGAAAAAAATAAAAGATAAGGCTAAGAAAGAAAGGGATCGCGATTACGACGATGATGACGATGGGGCGGGACTAGCCAAGCAGCGAGAGAAAAAAGCCGAGCAAGAACGTAAAGAGCTGGGCAAAGGTTCAGAGCAGGGACAGTCTTCACGGGAAGAGCATAGCCGTAAGTGGTGGAAGTTCTGGGAGTAAGCTGATTTATTACTGATAGTTGAAACGCAGCTCAAGGGCTGCGTTTTTTTTCGCAGAGCTTTTGTCAAAATCTTGGTGATTGTTGGTTGAGCTTATTTATCCAGAGCCAACTGATCTTTCAGCTGCTTCAAGTGGGCGCGGGATTCGTCTTTGCTTAGCGGTGGTTTTGGCTCTTCTTTCAGTGCTGGAGGCATGGGAGAAATAAGTTGTTTCCCTTGCGCAATCTCACGGCAAAGACGGCGATAGTTTTCCAGGTAAGTGGGGTAACTGCTTGATTCTGGTTCATTGGCCAAGCGATACCAGCCAGTTTCTAATCCCGCATAATAGATAGCCAGGTGTGACCAGTTGTAACTGGCTTTGGGTGAGGGGGCATTGCAGGCTTCTTTGTATGCATCATGAGGGCTTGGCAGTCCTTCACCTCCAGCCGACGCTTCACTGCATTGCAACATGCGGTTGAGGGTGGGGAGATAGTCTGAGGTCTCAATAACCTTCTTTGCACCGGTCAGAATCTGTTTTTCTGTCAGGTGTGATAGCGCTTCCAGCCAAAGGCGTTTTGCTTGACCGAGCAGCTCGGTATCGCTGTATGCGCTGTAAAACTGGTTGTGGTAGTTCAGTCTGAAGAGTGCAAATACCTGGTTGATGGCATCGACCAAGTGGATGGATTTCTCAGGTGCTGGCCCAGCTCCGGTCACTGAGTTCGTCGATGAGGTTGCTAGATCTTGTACTGTTTGATCGATGAGTTCGTTGCTGTTGCCCATTGTTTGTTACCTGAGTTGAGCCGGATTGCTGGCGGGACCAGGCCCGCTTAACTTGTTGCAAAAATTTAGTATTCCAGGAATTATAAATCTGGCCGCTATCTCTCCAGTAGAGTACAAATTCTGGTACCAGGTGTTCTGCAAAGGAACGATGGATATTTGCCAGGTTCAGCACTTCATACAATTCTTCGCTGGGCTGCCAGTCAGCGGGTAGAGCACGTGGCTCTGAGTCATGCTCCATCGTCGTGGTGAAACGAGCCCACTGTCTTTTTACATGCATGATGAAGCGGCTATTCCATGTGTTGGATGCATCACCTCGTTCCATCCAGTACAAAATAAACTCAGGAATGGCATCCTCTACAAAATTGCCATTAATGCCTGCCTGACGAGTAAGGATTTCCATGGCGTCTCGAGAGGGCTGCCAGTCATTGCTCATGGAGGACTGTTGGCCGCGTTTTGCCGTTTCAGTTTGTTGCTCGCGCCAAAGCCTGAGTACATGTTTTATAAATTTTGACCCCCAGCTAAATTGGGGCTCGTTACGCTCTGTCCAGTAAGTAATAAATTCGGGTAACTGGGCAGAGATAAATTCAGCGGGAATATTGTATTGAGCCAGCTGGCGAATGACTTCGGATTCCGGTTCCCAGTCAGGCACTAGGCGCTTGGCACCCTGTTTCTGCTGGGGAGGTAATTGAGCGTGTGGTGCTTGGAGGCTCTTTTGTGGCTGCCCTTGAGCTGCGGGGATGTTGTCCTGCGTTATCAGTTCATTGAAGGCAAAGCGTAGCTCGTGGCTTTTGCTGAACGGCGCCGAAGCAAGCAACAGAACACCCTTGTCTCGTAGGTTTGTGACAATGCGTTGAATGTCCTCAGTTCCCCAAAAAGGGGTAATTTTTTGAAGCTGATGCCAGTTTGTGGCCAGCCACTGATAGCCATTGTTTGGCTCTGGTTCTCCGTGACACATCAATTCATTCAACGCTTGAAGGAGTACAGCTTCTTCCAGACCAATCGTGGCCGCCAGGGAGGGCGATATAACTAAGGGCTTTTCAGGAATCAGTGACATATGGCCACTTTATCAGAAACGGCTTCCCAAGTTTAAGAAAAGCTTGTGATGAAATGTTGTTATCTATTATAAAAAAGCCTCGGTAAAATGAGCCAAATAATAAAAACCAAAGAATCTAAAGCTCATGTGGAAATGGATATGTAACCCACTTCAAGGTGGTTTCTTCCCGAAAAACTATACGGTGACCTATTTAATACTGCTGCTGATGTTGTTTTCAGAGACCGTATGTGCCGGTAGTGAAATAACCGAAGAAGACTTTCTCTCAGATATTCCTGTCGTAATAGCAGCGACGCGGTTGCCACAATCAGTTATTGATACACCTGTATCCATGACGGTCATTGACCGAAAAATGATTGAAGCATCCGGTTTTGTCGAGATCCCTGATTTGTTTCGTTTGGTGCCCGGTTTTCAGGTAGGGCTAAGTTGGAGGGATCACCATACTGCGGTGACTTATCATGGCCAGTCAGACGGTTTGTCTCGACGAATGCAGGTGCTGATTGATGGCCGTGTGGCGGTGGGTTCGTTGTTTGGCATTGTTGATTGGGACAGGTTGGGAATTGTTCTTGATGATATTGATCGTATAGAGGTCGTCAGGGGGTCTGCAGGTGTTGCCTATGGGTCTAATGCGTTTGTCGGTGCTATTAACATTGTCACTAAGGAGCCCTACGCCAATCCTGGTTGGAGGGCGAGTGCAATAACTGGTAGTCAAGATACAAGTATTGTGTCGACACAATACTCTCACATCGGTGAACGATTTGATTATATTGCATCGGCCAGCTACTTCCATACGGATGGATTTGATGATGTAAATGATGAGTCCACGGCGCGCTCGGGCAGGTTGAAAGGGCGTTTTCAGCCTACCTCCCATACAGCCCTGGATTTTCAGCTTGGCTACTCCAAGGGGCCTTGGGGGCGGGGAGGGATAGGCGTATCCATTGATCCAGTTGGGAGTAAAGAGCCCACTGAGCAGTATGGTAATTTCAGGCTGACGCAGTCTGGTACACCGGGAAATGAGTGGTATGTTCAACTTGGCCTCAGCTCTAGTGAGGAAGAAGATAAATTTAATGCGGGATATCTTTCGGATATTTTGGGTGTGCCCTCAGCTCAGATTCCCATCATTGTCCCAGGCCAACAAGATCAGGAAATTATAGGCAGTGCATTCGACTTTACTTCAAACCGCTTCGATTTTGAATTCCAGAAAACGAATTTGCTCGGTGGTAAACACCGTACTTTATGGGGGCTGGGATATCGTAGAGATACTGTGGACGGTCGCGCGGTTATACGCTCGAATGATCGTGAGTCGATGGAGACCTATCGAGCCTACGGCAATTTGGAATACCGATTAGCCGATAACATGCTAATGAACCTAGGCCTGTCTTACGAAGATAATAATTTTGTACAAGGTAAGGTTTCTTCGCGGCTGGGGGTCAATGTGACGCTGGCTAAAGGCCATGTATTCAAAGTGGCTGCTGCTGAAAGTTGGCGTCAACCTTATCTGGCAGAGCACCTGCATGATGTGTCCATTCGCCTTAATGATGGGTCAGTTCTAGAGCAGGTCCAAATTTCTTTGGAAAAACTTGAACCTGAACGCTTGCGTAGTTTTGAGATCGGGTATGTCGGTTATTGGTTGGACCGAGCGCTTTTAACAGAGGTGAAGCTGTTTAGAGAAGAGTTTGAGCGAGAATTGGAGTTTGTTGCAGATCCTTTTTACCCAGAAGTAATTTCACTCTTCAATCCTGGTACTATTCTCGATACGAATGGTGGGGCCACAGACGTAATGGGCATTGAAACTGGTGCGAGTTGGGAGTTCTCTCACCAATCTAGGTTGTGGGTGTCATACGCTTATGCCGAGGTAGACCAGCACTGCCAGGAGCTTGCTTTTCGGTGTGCGCATGAGAATGATGCTACTCCGCGCCATACAGCGAGCGTATTAATGTCGCATGGTTTTGGCCGCGACTGGGAAGCAAGTCTTGGTTATTATTATCTGGACGAAATGGCCTGGACCTTCTGGGGTGGAGATAGAGAATCCTATGGCCGTGTGGACATGCGCATAGCAAAAAGTTTCAATTTAAATGGAGCAGGCCTGAAATTAGAATTGATCGGCCAAAATCTTGGTGGTGATTACAATGAATTCAACCAGAACAATGTGTTTGAGACGCGAACCTTTGTTCGGGCTACCCTTCAATTTCATTGAATATGTCTAAACTGTTTTGCTTAGTATCCCATTAATCTCTCCCGCTCTATTGCTCTCTTTCTTAAACAAGTTGGCATGGTAGACTTCGGCCTAACTTGAGGGGGCAATCTGTGGCCAAAAAGAAAACGACCGCGTATGTTTGCAACGATTGCGGTGCCGATTACACCAAATGGCAGGGTCAGTGTAATGAGTGCAGCGCTTGGAATACGCTTGCGGAGCTGCGGTTAGGCTCTTCTAGTACACCAGTGATTCGTCGTAATGCGGGGTTTGCCGGCGCTGCTGACGGAGCGGTGAGTACACTGGCGGACATTGCGCTGGCTGAAATCCCGCGGATAACCACTGGTGCCAAAGAGTTGGATTTGGTTTTGGGCGGTGGGATGGTGCCTGGCTCTTGTATCTTGGTGGGGGGTGAGCCTGGTGCAGGGAAAAGCACACTCTTGTTGCAAACCCTATGCGAGTTAGCTAAAAACCAAACGGCGCTGTATGCCACTGGTGAAGAATCCCCCCAGCAGGTGGCCATGCGTGCCAAGCGTCTTGGGTTGCCGACTGACCAACTTCAAATCATGGCGGAGACTTCTGTCGAGGTCATCTGTGCCACCGCCGAACAATTACAACCAAAAATTCTGGTGGTGGACTCAATTCAGGTTATGCATCTGGACGATGTGACTTCAGCTCCTGGCAGTGTGTCTCAGGTGCGGGAAAGTGCCGCCATGTTGGTTCGCTATGCCAAGCAGACTCATACCGTATTGTTATTGGTGGGGCACGTGACCAAGGATGGCAGCCTTGCCGGGCCTAAGGTTCTGGAGCACATGATTGATTGTTCGCTGATGCTGGAAGGATCCAGCGATAGTCATTTTCGTACCCTGCGTAGCAACAAAAACCGTTTTGGTGCGGTTAATGAGCTGGGGGTCTTTGCCATGACGGACAGAGGGCTTCGCGAAGTGGCGAACCCATCGGCGATTTTTCTCCAGCGGGGTGATGAGGTCGCTTCGGGTAGTGTCGTGATGGTTGTATGGGAGGGGACGAGGCCTCTCTTGGTCGAGTTGCAGGCTTTGGTTGATGATAGCCATTTAGGTAATCCACGCCGCGTTACCGTGGGTCTCGAGCACAATCGATTGGCCATGCTTTTGGCCGTGCTGCATCGTCACGGAGGCATTATGGTGGGTGACCAGGATGTCTTTGTAAACGTAGTAGGTGGTGTCAAAGTACTCGAAACAAGTGCCGATTTGGCCTTAATCCTTGCTGTGATTTCCAGCTTTCGTGACCACCCGCTCCCAAGAGACTTGATGGTGTTTGGTGAGGTGGGTTTGTCCGGGGAAATTCGTCCGGTACAGAATGGCCAAGAGCGACTTCGCGAAGCGGCAAAACATGGTTTCAAACGAGCTATCGTCCCCCAGGGCAACGCCCCGCGTCAGCCCATCGACGGGATGGAAATTATTCCGGTGCGAAAAGTAACGGATGCGCTTCAGGCCTTGGATTAGCCAGTATTCTTAGTGACGGATTTATTTTCTTCTGCTCAGTCGTTTCATCTTGTCTTGTTGACATTAACCCATACTGGGCGTAACTTTCACCGCCTTGCTTATGCAATAGGTTCTCAACTCGCACATCTGCGAGTTGGGTGAAACGGGAAATCGGTGCGTTGATCCTCTTATCAAGGTCAATTATCCCGGTACTGCCCCCGCAACGGTAATTGAGTGAGTCTGCTTTCAGCAAACTCAAGCGCTAAATCACACAGCCACTGTGTTTCGATGAACATGGGAAGGCGATTTGGCAGGGAAACCGCTCATAAGTCCGGAGACCGGCCTATAGCTATGCAGACGAACCGCGGGGTGCGGTTGTGTTGGTATTGGCTTTTGGTCTTTTGAGTTTCGCTGTTTTCATTTCGATAGATTTGCTTCGAATGTTTTAACTCAGTCGCTTTAACTCTTCAGTAGCCTCATCTTCACAGATGTTTCTCCGTGGATTTTTTAATCCAGATTCGCTCGGGGTCGAGCGCATGAGGAGATACTGTGAAATTCCGTTTTATTTTTCCTGCCTTTGTTACCGCTATTCTATCCATTCCCGTTGTTGCTGAAGACCGCATGCAAGAGGTTGTTACTACAGCAACCCGTACAGTACAGCCGATTACTGAAACACTTGCGCCCGTTACGTTAATTACAGCTGCAGATATTCAGCGTCTTCAGCCTGAAGATATGTTTGATGTGCTTCGTCGTGCCCCCGGTATTAACATGCGCCGCAATGGTGGGATTGGCGCTACTACCAGCCTGTTTTTGCGAGGAGCAAGCACAAATCAAACGTTGGTTTTGGTTGACGGGGTCAGAATCAGTAGTGCGACCAGTGGAACCACTGCGTTGGAGCACCTGGATCCAGAACAAATAGAACGTATCGAAGTGGTTAGAGGGTCTCATTCCAGTCTGTATGGGGCAGATGCTATTGGTGGTGTGATCCAAATTTTCACCAAACGTGGGCAAGAAGGCTTCCATCCAGAAGTGAAATTGTCTGCCGGCACAAATGCCTTGCAGGAGTATCAGGCGAGCCTGACTGGCGGCAGCGATAAATTACAGTATCGTGTTTCAAGTAACCACCTGCAAACCGATGGTTTCGATCGTCGTGATGATGGCGATGATGATGCCTATCGAAATACATCCTCATCCGCTTTTTTGAGTTGGGAAATTAGTAATCAAGTGAGCACTGAATTTTCTTATCAGTTAAGTCGCGGTGAATCAGAGTTTGATGGAGCAGGTCTTCCCTTTACCAAATTCCGTGTTGAGTCACTCAGCAATAAAACAATGTTTGATTTCACAGAAAACCTAAAAGTCACCGCTACCGTTGCGCGTTCAACAGATCTTAGTGATAGCCGTAATGATGTGTCTGGGTTGGGGTTTGGTGCGATTAAAACGCGGCGTGATAGTTATGGTCTGCAATCTGACTATCAGCTAGGGGAAAGTCAGACAATCACTCTGGGTGCAGAAACCTACAATGATCGTGTCAGTGGCAATACCGCTTATGTGGAGAGCAGTCGTAAGAACAGAGCTTTTTATGGGCAGTATCAATTGAGTTGGGGGCAATTTGATTTTCTTGCAGGCTGGCGTAAGGACGATAATGAGCATTTTGAAACCGCTAATACGCGAAACCTCTCTTTGGGGTATGCGATCAATGACAATATTAAAGCTATTTATAGTTACAGCACCGGTTTTAAAGCCCCATCGTTTAATGACCTGTATTTCCCCGGATTTGGTAATCCAAGTCTAACTGCCGAACGGTCCAAAAGTAGAGAGTTAACGCTTAAAGGTAATTGGGATGCGGGGAGCCTGGAGTTATCTTTCTTCCGAACCCGTTTCAAAGATCTGATCGAATTTGCCTTTGACCCGATGGTTGGTTTTCTCCCCTTTAATGTAGGAGAAGCACGGATAAAAGGTTTTGATGTGGTTGCTGCTACTGAATTGGGTGGGTATGCCATTAATAGCAGTTATACCTGGATGGATGCGGATGATACCTCTGGCGCGCAGGACAGCTTGTTGCGTCGCCGAGCTCGTCGGTTGTTGAAGCTTGATATAGATAAGTACTTTGGGCAATTCAGTGCAGGGATTTCCCTTGGTGCACAAAGTGAATCACCAGAGAGCAGCTCAACGGAGTTGCCTGGTTTTGCCACAGTAGATTTACGTATGGGTTATAAAGTGGATGAAAATCTGACGTTAAGATTAAAAGTCAGCAATGCTCTGGATAAAGAGTACCAAACAATCAATACCTATGATGAAGATGGCGTCAATGCAGTATTTTCTGCAACCTATAGCCTCTAAATACGTTGGGTGATATATAAAAAAGCCCTTTCCATAATGTTGACGGCGGGAGTATACGATGACCACGAACAATTCCAATAGTGAAAGCGCTAGCGAAACGGCAGCCGAGCGCCACAAACGCAAAATGCAGAAACAAAAGGAAAAAGTGGATGAGCATATTGCTGCTGCCACCGATGAGCGAGGTGTCCTGATTCTGTTGACGGGCGATGGCAAGGGCAAGAGTAGTTCTGCTTTTGGTATGGTCATGCGGGCCTTAGGTTATGACTACAAAGTGGGTGTGGTGCAGTTTATTAAGGGGCAGCAACTGTCTGGTGAAGAGATGTATCTGAGGGATCAGTGTCCCCAAGTGGACTTCTATCAGATGGGTACCGGTTTTACCTGGAATACTCAGGATCGTGATGCTGATATTGCCGCAGCGGAAAAAACCTGGGCGGTGGTTGAACCTATGTTGCGGGATGAGAGTTATCACCTGGTTGTTCTGGATGAGCTCACTTATATGCTCAGTTACAAATACCTTGACGAGGCTATGGTGTTGGAAGCATTGGCTAATCGACCAGTGAATCAAAGCGTGGTGGTGACTGGTCGGGGTGGTGGTTCTGCTATCAGAGAACTGGCCGACACCGTGTCTGAAATCAAAGAAATCAAGCATGCCTATAAAGCGGGCGTAAAAGCCCGTAAAGGCGTGGATTTTTAGAGCTAACCCATGTCGCCTTATAGCCCGTCAAATAGCCCGGCCTTTACCCTGATGGTTCAGGGTACAACCTCCGATGCAGGAAAAAGTATTTTGGTGGCAGGGTTGTGTCGAGTGTTGGCTCGAAAGGGTATTCGCGTCGCACCGTTTAAACCACAGAATATGGCGCTGAACAGTGCTGTGACCAAAGAGGGTGGAGAGATAGGTCGTGCCCAGGCATTGCAGGCGCAGGCCTGTTTTCTCGAACCCCATACGGATATGAACCCGATACTGCTAAAGCCCTCCAGTGATACCGGTGCCCAGGTGATTGTTCACGGCAAGGCGCTGTGTAACATGGATGCGCGTCACTATCACGACTATAAAGCCGTTGCCCGGGATGCGGTGCTGGAATCACATCAGCGTCTCTCAAATCAGTACCAGGCCGTGATTGTTGAGGGGGCTGGAAGTCCTGCAGAAATTAATCTGCGCGACAATGATATTGCCAATATGGGATTTGCCGAGGCGGTGGATTGCCCGGTCATTCTGATAGCCGATATCGACCGCGGCGGTGTATTTGCCCACCTTGTGGGTACCCTTGAGCTGTTGTCAAAAACCGAACAGCAGCGGGTGGTTGGCTTTGTGATCAACCGTTTTCGCGGCGATATTGCCCTGTTGCAACCGGGCCTGGATTGGTTAGAGAAAAGGACGAACAAGCCTGTATTGGGTGTGATCCCTTATCTGCATGGTCTGCATTTGGATGCAGAAGATGCTGTTGATGCAGTACAGACGATTGCAGATCAAAGTGATGTTATAAAAGTGGTGGTTCCAGTATTCCCTCGGATTAGCAACCATACAGATTTTGATGCTCTGCGCTTACATCCTCAAGTAGACCTTAGTTATGTAGGGCCAGACCAGCAGATCCCCCCCGCTGATTTAATTATTCTTCCTGGCAGCAAGAGCGTACCCCATGACCTTCAGTGGTTGCGTGATCAAGGTTGGGAAGACGTGATTCAAAAGCACCTGCGCTATGGCGGCAAACTACTGGGTATCTGTGGTGGTTATCAGATGTTGGGTAAGAGCGTGAATGATCCTTTCGGTGTTGAGGGCAATGTTGGTTTATCGACAGGGCTGGGCTTGCTGGATATAGACACTGAACTGGCCGAGGACAAGCAACTACGCCAAGTCAAAGGGATGTTGGTCTTCGATCTCGCGATCGGTGAACCAACGATTCAGGGTTATGAAATTCACTGCGGTGTAACCACTGGCCCGGGCCTTAACCGATCAGTGGTTCAGCTGAATGATGGTAGATATGACGGTGCTATTTCTGGCGATGGACAGGTGATGGGTTCTTACCTTCATGGTTTGTTTGAGCACCCGGAAAGTTGTTCCGCGTTGTTGACCTGGGCTGGGTTGGAAGCACCAGAGTTACTGGATCAGGCCGCCATTCGTGAGCAGCAGCTGGACAGGTTGGCTGAGACACTGGAGCAGTGTCTTGACTTCGCTGCTTTGGATTTAGCTGCTTTGAACGGCGCTGGATTATTCGATGGAAAAAGGTTTTTTGAGTTTGATAATAAAAAGGAAGAAGAGAAACAATGTTATTGAATGAAGAATTAAAAACATCAGGCATTTTGCTTGTTTTGTTGTTGCCACTATTGATGTTGGCCACTAGAACTGATCACTTTGGTTCAGCGGTAAGCCTGCCTGATGCATCGCTGGCGGTATTTTTTCTTACCGGGTTTTACCTGCGCCGTCTCATGTGGGGTTTAGGCAGTTTTGTGCTGCTTTGTGCCTTGGCCGCCGGTATCGATTATTGGGCAATTACCGCGCGAGGTGTCAGTGATTTTTGTGTGACAGCAGCCTATGGTTTTTTGGTACCTACTTATTTGGTTGTTTGGTGGGCCGGGCGATGGGCCGGGTCAAATACTGATGATAAGGCTTTATTGATATCGGCCACTGTTATGTCATTACTGGTGGCCTTCCTGATTTCCAATGGTAGTTTTTATCTGTTTTCCGGGTATTTTACCGAATTAAATTTGGCAGAATATACGGGCCGTGTTGCCCAATACTTGCCTCGCTACCTTATATCCCCGCTGAGCTACCTTGCTGTGGCCGTGTTGTTTCACTTTTTAGTGGTGACGAGGTTGGTACGAATTGAGCCCGATAAAGCCGAACGGTATTGAAGGGTTATCGGTGGTGAATCATTCTGTATCTTGTCCTGCATTATTAATTGCGGCCCCCGCTTCCGGTCAGGGTAAAACCACCGTGGTGGCGGCAATAGCACGCTATCACCAACGCCTGGGCCGAAAAGTGCGGGTATTTAAAACCGGCCCGGATTTTATCGACCCGATGATTCACGAGCGCGCCAGCGGCGCGCCGGTTTATCAATTGGATTTATGGATGGTGGGTGAGGAGCAAAGTAAACAGTTATTGTTTGAGGCGGCACAGGAAGCAGATTTAATTTTAATTGAAGGGGTGATGGGGTTATTTGATGGTGACCCAAGTAGCGCGGATCTGGCCATTCGGTTTGGTGTGCCCGTGGCAGCGGTGATTGATGCCTCGGCCATGGCACAAACCTTTGGTGCTTTGGCTCATGGTTTAGAAAACTATTGTGCTGATCTGTCATTTACTGGAGTGATTGCCAATCGAGTCGCCAGTGAAGGTCATGGGAGAATGCTGGAAGACAGTTTGAGCGACTCACAGCAATGGTTAGGTGGATTGCCCCGTTCAGAAGAGATTACTTTGCCTGAGCGTCACTTGGGGTTGTATCAGGCTGCAGATATCAGTGATCTGGAAAAGCGAATAAACGCAGCGGCAGATTTGATTGCATCTACTAACTTAAGTGAACTTCCGCCTGCAGTTTCTTTTTCTCCTTGTCGTGAAGGTCTTTCGACAAATAAGTATGTGGCAGGTAATTATTTGGCAGGTAAGTGTATTGCTGTTGCCAAAGATGCAGCGTTTAGTTTTGTTTACCGGGCAAATCTGAATTTACTAAAAGCCCTGGGTGCTGATCTGGTATTTTTCTCACCCTTGGACGATGCAGAATTGCCCGAAGCAGATAGTTTGTATCTTCCCGGTGGTTACCCTGAGCTTTATCTCGATCAGTTGTCAGCCAATAAAGCCTTACATAAAGCGATACAGCAGCATTATGAGGGGGGCAAACCAGTAGTTGCTGAGTGTGGGGGGATGCTTTATTTGCTGGAATCCTTAGCGGATAAAGAAAATCATAGGTCTGAGATGGTGGGTATTATTCCCGCTAGTGCAAGTATGCAACAACGCTTGGGTGGGTTGGGTCTACAGGGTGCTTCGTTGCCAGAAGGCGAACTTCGAGGGCATACTTTTCATTACTCTACCTTCGATTCGGCTCCAGGTGATTCAGCCCCGGAGTTTGAGTGTATGGCACAGCGCCATCTCTACGATAAACCGGGTGAAGGTATTATCCGTAGCAAAGGCCTGTTGGCTTCCTATGTACATTGGTATCTTCCTTCCAACCCGGAGGCGGCAGCTAAGCTGTTTTTGGGGGCGGGCTCGGATTCAGGGTCGGATTCAAAGTCTGGGGATGTAAAATGAGACATTGGATAGCGAGTGGTGGCAGTTTCCCCGAACGTATTGTCTGTATGACGGAAGAAACCACGGAGTGGTTTTATCTACTCGGCGAACAACATAGAGTTGTGGGTATTTCCGGTTATACCGTCAGGCCGCCAGAGGCGCGAAAAGAGAAGCCGAAAATTTCTGCATTCACCTCCGCTAAAATTCCAAAGATTCTGGACTTGGAACCCGACCTGGTGATTGGTTTTTCCGATATGCAGGCCGATATAGCTGCGGAGCTGATTCGTGCCGGTGTCAATGTGCATGTCTGTAACCAGCGATCAGTACAGGAAATTTTTAGCACTCTGTTACAGTTGGGTTGTCTGGTTGGAGCAGAACAAAAAGCACGGGGAATTTTGCAACAGTTCACCGGTCAACTCGCTCAAATTCAGCAGTCATCGGCAGGTTTTTCTCGCCGCCCTAAAGTGTATTTTGAAGAGTGGGGTGATCCCATGATCAGCGGCATTCGCTGGGTTTCCGAACTTATTGACATTGCCGGGGGGGATGATTGTTTTTCGGAGCTGGCCAAATTCCCGGGTGCAAAAAACCGAATTATTAAAGATGCCTGTGAGGTGGTTGAGCGTAACCCGGATATTATCATCGGTTCCTGGTGTGGCAGAAAATTTGCTCAGGAGCAGGTTGTGGAGCGCCCGGGGTGGAGCGATATTACCGCAGTTAAAACCGGGCAGATTCACGAGATTAAATCGTCGGATATTCTCCAGCCCGGCCCTGCAGCACTAACCGATGGGGTTGGCCAGCTACATCGTATCTTCTCCAAATGGGCTTCAGAACAGTGACTGATTTGGCGATAGGTCAGGCGGGTGCCGAAGATGCTTGCAAGAACCGCGAATTTTATCTCGGTGAAGGCGTTACCCTGGAGCAAACCTCCGACCATATTCATCTTGCGTTTGATCAACCATGGCGAGTGTTGAGTTCAGCAGTATTAAATGGCGGGTTTTGCCAAGTTAATCATTTCCTGAATATGCGAGTGCCAAAGTGCTGTCCTATTGCATTGGAAGACCCGGCAAAAACCTTGGCGCGTTATTGCTGTGACCGGGGGTGGGGTGAGCCTGCAGTTGGTATGATGACCGCGGCATCCATGAAATCCCTCAGGGTGGTACATGAAGAGATAGCCGGTGAATCATTGGCTGTTCTTGTCACGACTGGATTAGATAATGCCCGCAGAGCGGGTGATCCCGCTGAGTTTTCTGCTTTGGCCTCTGTGCCCAATAAAGTTGGCACCATTAATATGGCTGTTCTCTCTAGTGCTTATTTAACCGATGCGGCTATGGTAGAGATGGTCGCGGTTGTCACCGAGGCAAAGGCCGCAGCATTGCAAGAGCTGAATGTGCGTAGCCCACTTTCTGGCAAGCTTGCCACGGGTACGGGCACTGATTCTATTGCGCTTTTTTCCAATACAAAAATTTCTGAAGAAAGTGGCCAAAATGGTCAGCTGGTGAAGTTTGCCGGTAAGCATACATTGATGGGTGAGCGGGTCGCTCAGATGGTAATTAGAGCAGTTCGCTCTTCAATCAGTTATCCATCAACGGGTAATCAGCGGGAGACAAGTTGTTGAGACGCCTGGAACCTAAAAAACTGATGCTGATTCTGGCACTTTTGTTACTGCCCTTGATGATCGTTGCCTTGACGATGGGGCCTGTTTTTATCTCTCCGGTACGATTTTACGATGCCTTTGCCAATATCGTTGGTGTTGTCCCCATAGAGAAAATTGAGTCCAGTCTGCGGCAAGACGGTATGATTCTGTCGGCAATTCGTTTGCCGCGGGTTTTGCTTGCAGCCCTAGTGGGTGTTTGCCTGGCTAGTTGTGGCACGGCTATGCAGGGGTTGTTCCGCAATCCCTTGGCTGACCCCTCGTTGATCGGCGTTTCCAGTGGTGCCTCTGCGGGGGCCAGCTTTGTGATTGTATTCGGTGGTCTTTGGCTCCAGAGTAGCAGTTTTTTTGGACTCTCTTTAGTGGCTGGCGGTGCATTTTTAGGTGGGTTCCTGGCGGTGTTGCTGGTGTATCGGTTGGCCACTTCCTCCACCGGTGGTACCTCTGTGGCGACGATGTTATTGGCAGGTATTGCCATCAGTGCGCTGGCGGGTGCATTAAATAGCCTGTTCAGTTTTTTTGCCGATAACGACATGTTGCGGCGTATTAGTTTGTGGCAAATGGGCAGTCTTGATGCAGCAAATTGGCAGAGAGTATCCATTGCGGGGTTGGCGACATTGGCCCTGGTTGTATTCCTGCCCAGGCAGAGTCGAGCGTTGAATGCCCTGCTGTTGGGAGAGTCAGAGGCGCGTCATTTGGGGGTGGATGTTGAGCGGGTAAAGCGCCGCATTATTTTGCTTACGGCCATGGGGGTGGGTTCTGCTGTTGCTGTTGCGGGTACTATTTCATTTGTGGGCTTAATAGTCCCGCATATTATCCGTATGTTGATTGGCCCCGATCATCGTTTTTTAATCCCGGGTACTGCTTTGGCTGGTGCTATTTTGCTGGTGATGGCCGATGGATTTGCCAGGGTGGTGGTGGCTCCGGCTGAATTGCCCGCAGGTATTCTAACGGCCTTGTTAGGTGCACCATTTTTCTTCTCGTTGTTGATTCAGCGGCATCAGCGGGTGGTGGGGTAGTAAGGCATGTCACTGGAAGCACGCAATCTGTCTTTAAGTTTTTCCGGCGTTCCCCTATTGCGAGGTATTGACCTCTGTGTCTCTCCTGGAGAAGTGACCACGATTGTGGGCCCAAATGGGGCAGGGAAAACCAGTTTGTTGCGTTGTATGGCTAATGAGCTGGCTGCTGTAAGTAGTCAAAAGAGGGGGGGGCAGGTGTTATTTAATCAACGTGATATTAATCGTTGGCCCGTCAATGATCGAGCCAGGTCTTTAGCCGTTTTGCCTCAGCACTCATTGCTGGATTTTCCCTTTACCGCAGAAGAGGTGGTGATGCTGGGGCGTACACCCCATGATACCGGTGCTAAAAAGGATCGCGACATCGTTGCCGCTGCGTTGTCGACAGTGGATGGACGCTATCTCTCGGAGCGGTTTTATACGCAGTTATCAGGGGGTGAAAAACAGCGGGTTCATTTGGCAAGAGTACTGGCCCAGATATGGGAGTCAGTGCCTGTTGAGCAAGGTTGTAATGATCGGTACTTGATACTGGATGAGCCCACATCATCTTTTGACCTGGCGCATCAGCAATTGACGCTGGAAATTGTGCAGCGGTTTGCCCAAAAAGGTGTTGGTGTGTTGATGGTGATGCACGATTTGAATTTGGCGGCCCGATGCTCCGATCAAGTCGTGCTGATGCAATGTGGAGAAATAGTGACTTCTGGCACGCCTGAACAGGTGCTAACACCAGAAAATATTCGCAGGGTATTTGATGTCGAGGCTGAAATTGGTGTGCACCCTCAAACGGGTAAGATTTTGGTGATCACCTAATGAGCCGAGTAATGAAAAAATCATATGAATTAATTCTCGGCGGTGCACGGTCTGGAAAAAGCCGGCTGGCAGAGCAACGTGCGGAAGAAACCAAATTGGACTTGTTCTATCTGGCCACGGCAACCGCAGGTGATACGGAAATGTCTGAGCGGATTCGGCACCACCAAGCTCGACGTTCAAGCAAATGGGTCTTACTCGAAGAGCCGACAGCATTGGCTGAAGCACTGTCTCAAAACGCGCAGTCCAGTCGTTGTATTTTAGTGGACTGCCTGACATTGTGGATCAGCAACTGTCTGTATCAAGACTGTTGGGCGCAGCAGAGTGAAGCCCTGTTAACGGTGCTGCCTAATTTGCCAGGCCACATAATCTTTGTCAGTAATGAAACCGGTATGGGGGTGGTGCCTATGGGTGAATTATCTAGAAAATTTGTGGATGAGAGCGGCTTTTTTCACCAGCGGTTGGCAGCGGCCTGTGATCAGGTAACACTGACCGTGGCCGGACTGCCGGTCTCTTTAAAAGCACCAAAGCCCTTAAAAAACTCCGAGTAGGAATACTGATATGGAATGGTGGTTAAAACCAGCAGCAGAAATCTCGTTGCACAGCCGAGAGGCGGCGCTGTTACGCCAGCAACAATTAACCAAGCCAGAAGGTGCGCTGGGTGTTCTCGAAGCCCTGGCCGTAAACTTTGCCGGTTGGCAGAGAACAGAAAAACCAGAGATCAATCGCATTGATATTCGGGTGTTTGTCGGGGACCACGGTGTGGTGGAAGAGGGGGTTTCTGCCTATCCGCAAGCAGTTACTGTCGAAATGATTAAAAACTTTTCACGTGGTGGGGCGGCTATTTCAGTGTTGGCAAGGCAGGCCAATGCAAATTTTTCGGTAGTGAATATGGGCACTGTAGCGGAATCACCTGTCCGTGAGTCGGTGATCAACATTCAACTGACTGCGGGGACCAATAATTTCTGCCAGGTTCCTGCGATGGATGAAGAGACGCTCCAGCGTGCATTGGAGGAGGGGGCGGCTCAGGTCTCTGAAGATGCGGATTTATTTGTCGGTGGAGATATGGGCATTGGCAATACCACTGCTACAGCGGCTTTGACCAGTGCCTTTCTCGACCTCTCGCCAGATATTAGTGTTGGTCGAGGTGCCGGTGTGGATGATGTAGGGATTGCCCAAAAGCGGGTAGCAATTTCAAAAGCGCTGGAGCGCCATAAAGCGGATTTGGTTACTCCTTTAGATACTTTGAGATGTTTGGGCGGGTTGGAAATAGCGGCTCTGGCAGGGGCTTATATTTCAGCGGCCCAGAAGAGTGTTCCCTCTGTTGTCGATGGCTATATTTGTACCGTAGCGGCATTAGCGGCCTGTCGGTTGAATCCGGGTGTGCGTGATTGGTTGTTGTTCTCCCATCGTTCCGCTGAACCGGGGCATCATTATTTGCTCGAGGCATTATCTGCCGTGCCGTTGTTGGATTTTGGCTTGCGCCTTGGTGAAGGCAGTGGTGCTGCATTGGTGTTGCCACTGTTGCAGTCGGCTTGTCGTCTACACAATGAAATGGCGACTTTTGATGAGGCGAATGTGAGTCAGCGAGATGCCACGTCATGACCGCGATCAACGAGACAGTAACCGCTATTGACTTGTTGCGCCACGGTTCTTGTGAGGGAGGAGAGATTTACCGAGGCAGCATTGATGTGGCACTGTCCCCGGAGGGCTGGGAGCAGATGAGTTCTGCGGTTGAGCATCTGGGTAATTGGCAGCGAGTGGTGACCTCTCCTTTGATTCGCTGTCGACAGTTTGCTGAACGCTATGCGGATAACGCTGAATTACCGTTGATCACTGAAGACAGGTTTCGGGAAATAGGCTTTGGTGAGTGGGAAGGCCGAAAGGTAAAAGAAGTTTGGCAGTCTGAACCAGATTTGATTCGAGCCTATTACGATGACCCTATTTCAGCAACGCCCCCTGGGGGAGAGCCCATACTAGATGTGCAGGCACGCATTGTTGCCGCCTGGGAATCGCTGTTGGGCAACTACGCCGGCGAGCATATTCTGGCGGTGGTTCACAGTGGTGTGATTCGCTTGCTCCTTGCTCATTTATTGAAAATGCCGTTGACAGCAATGTCTACGTTAGATGTGCCCTATGCTTGTATTACCCGTTTAAAAGTTTTTCATAACAGTAAAAGTAACGTTCCTGTGTTGTTAAGTCACAATCCTATACAGGGTGTGACTAAGTGACAAAGAGAAGAATGGTTAAAACTCACTTGATAAGGGAATGGCAGGCATTCACCTTGGCGGCACAGTTTCTTACCTTGTTTCCTCTAAAGGGCATCTCTGTAGATGAGTCAGATCTACTGTTTGAAGCACAGGGTCGATCACTGATTTGGTATCCGGCCGTTGGTTTGATGCTGGGGGGGCTGTTAACGATTTTAACCGGCTTGTTACCGACTCCCTTTTACCTGACCGCTGCTGTTGTGGTTGCCATTTGGGTCATACTGACTGGCGGTTTGCATCTTGATGGTTTGGCGGATTGTGCTGATGCCTGGATGGGTGGTTTAGGCGACGGCGAAAAGACCTTGCAGATATTGAAAGACCCTTTATGTGGCTCCATGGGCGTGCTGGCACTTGTTCTTGTGCTGTTGCTTAAAACAACAGCGCTGGCAGCGATGATTTATCAGGGAAGCTGGTTTTGGCTTTGGGCGATACCGCTGTTTTCCAGATCGTCGTTGTTATTGTTATTCCTGACGACTCCCTACGTTCGGTTTCAGGGGTTGGGTGAAGTGTTGGCGCAACACTTTCCTAAATCGCTGGCATGGAGTGCGATCATCGCAGTGGGCTTTATCACGTTATTTCTATTGCCTCCCTTGCTTTGGTTGCTGTGGTTGGTGGTTGTTCTGGTGGTATTTGGTGCGATGCGCAGGGTCACTCTAAAACGGCTTCATGGCTTTACAGGTGATGTTGCTGGTGCTCAGGTGGAGTTGGTCGAAGTCGCCTTATTGATTACAGCCGGCTTTATTGGCGGTGGATTTTAGTGACGGGCAGTAGATGACATTATTCGCCATCATTCTAGCATTGGTGCTCGACCAACTATTGGGAGAACCTAAACGGTTTCATTACCTGGTAGGTTTTGGTCGGTTAGCCTGCGGAGTGGAGGGGCTGTTGAGAAAATATGCTCCCAGAAAAGAGGCTCCCTCGCCATTGTATGAACGTTTGACGGGTATACTGGGTTGGTTTTTATTGGCACCATTGATTACTTTTAGTCTCTATTGGTTTCTTTTCCCTTTTGTGGAAGCAGGCGGAGTGTCGGCTTTACTAGTGGGTGCCTTGGTACTTTACTTTTGTATCGGAGGCCGCAGTTTGGCAGAACATGCCAGAGCTGTGGCTGAACCATTGTCTAAAGAATCTCTTTCTGATGATGACCTTGTCTGCGCCAGAAAACAGTTGAGCCGAATGGTGAGCCGGGAAACCAGCAGCCTGGATAAAGAGGGTGTTGCCAAAGCTACCGTTGAATCGGTATTGGAAAATGCCAGTGATGCAATTTTAGCCCCGATATTTTGGTTTGCCATCGCGGGCATTCCAGGCGTTCTTCTTTATCGGTTTGCCAATACCCTGGATGCCATGTGGGGCTATAAAAATCAGCGGTATCAGTATTTTGGTTGGGCCGCTGCTCGTATGGATGATCTGTTGAATTGGCTGCCAGCCCGCTGTTGTGCTCTTAGTTATGCTATCTCCGGAAACTGGAATGCCGCCACTCGTTGTTGGCGGCAACAGGCACCTCTGTGCGACAGCCCCAATGCTGGCCCGGTGATGTCCTCTGGGGCTGGTGCAATGACAATCAGTCTCGGTGGGCCGGCTTGTTATCATGGGCAGGAAGTTATCAAGCCAATTCTTGGCGTGGGGCGGGCGGCTCGTTGTGAAGATATCGAAACAGCATTGCAATTTATCCGGCGCGCCACAGTCCTTTGGGTCGCTGTGATTGCTGTCGTTGAGCTAGGTCGGTGGGTTTGATGCGAGGTGTTCATTCGGTGGTGTCAATCCAGTGGCTTTAATTCATGGTGGTGACCTCGCTTCAGCTTCAAGAGAATTTGGTCTTCCCAAGGGTCAGTGGATAGATTTGTCCACGGGGATCAGCCCGTGGAGTTGGCCTGTTCCCGAGATACCAGAGGTGGTCTGGCAATCATTGCCCGATGCAGGTGATGGGCTGGAGGCGGTGGCAGCCGATTACTATGGATGTATTGTCAGTGCTGTTTTACCAGTATCTGGTTCCCAGGATGGGTTGCAGAAAATCCCCACATTACTTGAAAGAGGGCGGGTGGCAATTCCCGTTCGGGGGTATGAAGAACATCGGTTGGCCTGGCTTCAAGCGGGACATGACGTTGTTGATTACCACGATGCTGGGCAGTTACGGCAACTGGTTTCTACGGGGCAGGTGAAACATGCGGTGGTGATTAACCCGAATAACCCCACTGGTGAAATGTTTGACCGGCAGCAGCTAATGATGATGCAACAACAATTGCATCAAGACAGAGGTTGGCTGTTGGTTGATGAGGCATTTATGGATGTCCAGCCAGACAACAGCCTGGTACCCGAGTGCCCAAGGGCGGGTTTGGTTGTGTTGCGATCCATTGGGAAATTTTTTGGCCTAGCGGGTCTGCGCCTGGGGTTTGTGATGGCGCATCCAGATTTACTACAAAGGTTGGCCGATCAATTGCCACCTTGGAATGTTTCTCATCCAGCGAGATGGGCTGGTAAACAGGCGCTGTCAGATACAGTTTGGCATTGGGCTCAGCGACAACGGCTTTGGTCAGTGAGCACTCAATGGCATCAGCAATTGTCTGTATGTTTTCCCGAGCTAAAGCTCACGGTATCGCCCCTGTTTGTGAGTGGAACCGGTGGCCCCGGTTTGTGTGAGGCGATTTACAGAGAATTGGGGCGGCTTGGTGTGCTGGTGAGATTGTTTGATGAGGTGGATGGGCAGCGAATGATTCGGTTGGGATTGCCTTGTGAGGAAAATATGTCAAAAGTAGCAACGATCTTACAGCAAGTGGCACAGGGGCCGTTATGCAGCAATGCTCAGAAGCGGTTTAATAACTACGGTGCTTGTTGATACGATGTTAAAAATGTCCTCAAAATACTCATTTTCTCGGTGTAAGCGACGCTTTTTCGACGTTTTTTGTCTTGTCTCAATTTCGATCGTAACGTTATGAAACAGCTGCTTGGTTTTTTGTCCGCAATTAGTGTTGCCCTGGTTTTTTCCAGTACTGTCTATGCAGAGATTCGCCTGAGAGATTCCGTGGGTCGTGAGTTGGTCTTGGAAAAACCAGCCCGGCGAATTGTGAGTCTGGCACCGCATATTACTGAAATATTGTACGCAGCGGGTGCCGGAGACCAATTGGTGGGTGCTGTCAGTTATAGCGATTATCCAGAAGCCGCAAAAAACATTCCCCGTGTGGGTTCCTATGACAAAATCAGTTATGAGTCTGTGGTGGCGTTAAACCCGGATCTGGTGATCGTCTGGCAAAGTGGCAACGGCGAGGAAGTGGTTCAGCGTTTGGTATCACTTGGTCTGAATATCTACGTGGGTGAACCTCGGATGCTGGAGGATGTGGCCCAGTCCCTGAGAGATTTTGGGCGATTGTCCGGGCATGATAAACAGGGTGATATCGCCGCCGATCGATTTCTTGCCAAGCTACATGGGCTGAGAAACACCTACAGTCAGCAGCAACAGATCGGTGTTTATTATCAGATCTGGAATGAGCCGATGATGACCATGAACGGGGAACATTTAATCTCGGATGTGATTCGATTGTGTGGTGGGCGCAACGTTTTTGCGGATGCGTTGCCGCTGGTACCCAGAATTAGTGTGGAGTCAGTGGTGAGGGCCAATCCACAGGTGATCATTGCCAGTGGCATGGGGCAGGCGAGGCCGGAATGGCTGGATGACTGGCGGGACTGGAGTGCCATCGATGCTGTGCATAATAAGCATCTGTACTTTATTCCTCCAGAGTTGTTGCAACGGCATACCCCGCGAATTATTCAGGGTGCTGAACAAATGTGTGCTTTCCTGGCACAGGCTCGGGGTCAGCATGCGTTGACCGAGAATTAAATAGAGAAGGCAGGCATATGGTACAAGGCTTTTACGAAACGTTATTTAATCGTCGAGATGTCCGTGGCGAGTTTCGGTGTGATGCCGTGCCCGATGATGTTTTGGCTCGACTACTTATTGCTGCCCACCATGCCCCTTCTGTTGGTCTGTCACAGCCCTGGAATTTTATTGTCGTTCATAGTGACGAGACCAAAGCGCGAGTTCATCAGGCATTTTGTGAGGCAAACACGGAAGCTGCCGACATGTTCGATGGCGAGCGACAGCAGCAATACCATCAGCTGAAATTACAGGGCATTCTTGAGGCACCTGTTAATTTGTGTGTGACCTGTGATCGCTCTCGTGGGGGAGAGATTGTTTTGGGTCGTACCCATCAGCGGGATATGGATTTGTATAGCACAGTTTGTGCGGTGCAAAATCTGTGGCTGGCAGCGCGTGCTGAAGAATTGGGTATGGGGTGGGTGTCGATTATAAAACCCGAAGCGTTGGGTGAAATTTTTCAATTGCCTGAGTCCGTGGTCCCCATTGCTTACCTCTGCCTGGGTTATGTAAACTTTTTCCATGAGAAGCCAGAGTTGGAAGAGAAGGGTTGGGAAAAGCGTGCGGCCCTGAAGGAGTTGGTTTTCTCGGAGTGTTGGGGTGAGAGTCCTGGCAATAATAGTAGTTTGTTGAATGCGTTAGATGATCGACAGGATTGGCCATTAGATTTTATGCTGTCATCCGAGGCAGTGCCTGAGGGCGGAGCTTAATGCGTGGTCATGTCACTTGAGGTGTTCTAGCGTGGACGTTTACGCTCTTCCTTAAAACAAAAAAAACCGCCTATTTTCAGGCGGTTTTTTTATGTGTGTTTCTAGGATTTAACCCTCGGTTTTATAGGTCGTAGCCTCGCTCATCATGTTGAGACAAGTCTAGCCCATAGGTCTCTTGTTCCGCATCTACGCGCAAGCCAACCATTAGGTCTACCAGTTTCAATATGATATAGGTAACCACTGCGGTATAAACCAGCGTGCTGACCACCCCAATTAATTGCACCTGTAGCTGTGAGCTCATGGTCATGCCTTCGGCATAACCCTGGCCACTGAAAACACCTAATTCAGCGGAGGCGAAAACCCCCGCTAAAATTGTACCCAGGATGCCGCCCATGCCGTGTACCGGGAAAACATCCAGTGAATCGTCGATTTTGAACCGCTGTTTTACCAATTGGGTGGCAAAGTAGCAGATGATCCCTGCAGAAAAGCCAATGATAAGTGCACCACCTGGGCCGACAAAGCCGGAGGCCGGGGTAATAGTGCCGAGGCCCGCCACCATGCCGGTAACAATACCCAATACGGAGGGTTTTCCGTGTTTTACCCACTCCATCAACATCCAGGCCAGCGAGCCGGTGGCGGCAGATATATGTGTTACCAGCATAGCCATGCCAGCGTCTCCATTGGCGGCCAGAGCTGAGCCTGCATTAAAGCCAAACCAGCCGACCCATAACATGCCGGCACCTGTGACGGTCATCGTCAAGTTGTGGGGCATCATGGCTTGGTGCTGGAAGCCTTTGCGATTGCCAATAACTAAGGCGGCTACAAGCGCTGCTGTACCTGCGGTGACATGGACAACTGTGCCACCAGCAAAATCCAGAAGTCCTATTTCTTGTAGCCAGCCACCACCCCAAACCCAGTGGGTAATGGGGACATAAACCAGCATGAGCCAGATACTAGTAAAAATCAGTACTGCCGAGAATTTTACGCGTTCGGCAAATGCACCAATAATCAGTGCCGGAGTAATGATGGCAAACGTCATTTGGAACATAGCGAAGACAGATTCGGGGATATCCCCTGAAAGGGTATCCTCCAGTACATTGCCCAGCATTAAATTGTCGAGACCGCCAATCCAGCTGTTCATGGCGCCACCATCGGTGAATGCCAGGCTGTAGCCGCAGATCAACCAGATCAGGGAGGCAATACATGTGATGGCGAAGCACTGCATGAGAACAGAAAGAACGTTTTTAGTGCGAACCAGGCCGCCGTAAAAAAGTGAGAGGCCGGGTATTGTCATAAACAACACCAAGGCGGTTGCGGTTATGATCCAAGCCGTATTGGCTCCATTCAGGCTGTCCGCATGT
Source organism: Porticoccus sp. (assembly GCA_041581635.1). Taxonomy (GTDB): domain Bacteria; phylum Pseudomonadota; class Gammaproteobacteria; order Pseudomonadales; family Porticoccaceae; genus Porticoccus. The sequence goes on from JBFICW010000001.1 coordinate 47,855, forward strand.
CCTATGGTCGGAAGCATTAGTCCGGCTAGTAGGGCCTGGAGTGAAAGCGGTAGGTTGAAGCGTTTAAGCATGTTCTCGCACCTTTTTTATGCTCAATTATAGTGCGTGCCAAGCCTTTGTGGTCTTGTATGGCACCATTATGGGGCAGGTATTGTTTGTTTTTGGTGTTTTCGGGAGTGTTTTTAGTCACCAGCTAAATTATATGCAAATATTACACCAATGCTGGATTATTTTGGTGCGCCTTGTTGGGTTTTTTGACTGTAGAGTTTAGAAGTGAGGTGGTTTTTGTCTGTGTTTGGTGCAAAGTTTAGTTATATTGACACGCTCATGTCCGTTAAATGACATGCAGCGGTGTGAGAGTGATAGGCATATACTTACTCTAGGTGATATCTGATAAAAATGAGGTAGTACGATGACCAGTGAAGAACTTCAGAGTCAGCTTGATGAGCTGCATAAAGAGCTAGAAAAAGCCAAGGCGTTGGCTCCGGAAGAGAGAGATTTTTTAGGACATTTGATGACAGAAATCGTGAGTATTTCTCAAGGTGGGCTAGCACCGGAAACACCAAAGGAGTCGCTTCGCGATCAACTTGAGCATAAGGCCAGTGAATTTGAAACAGGGCACCCCCGTTTGGCTGCCGTGATTCGTCAGGTGCTGGATGCGCTAAATAAAATGGGTATATAAGGGGGCTTGTGGCTGGGTGCCATGAGCAGATTAGTTCTTATGAGGTATATAGGGTTTAACCTGCTGTTAATGACTACCCTGGGCCTGTCGGGTTGTTCTGTAAATAAGGGTCATGACGACACTTATGTGGACTGGCATTGTTCTGGGAGCAAGCGAAGTGATCATTGGAGTTGTCAGCCGCTCGAAATAAAGAACGGCGAGCCGGTTAAAAATAGCGTTGAGGAAGCCAAGGTCATAGCGGCAGCAGATAAAGCCTCCGCCTCGGCAAAAGCCGGCACGACGGAAACGCCCAAGGTTGTTTATGTTCAGGTTAGTCGTCATGAGTGGCGAACTCAGCTCCCTTCGCTAACTGCAGCGCCGGTGATACCCGATAATATTGAGGGTGCTGACCGCCTAAGAAAGCCGAGATCTTTACCTGTTAGGCAGCCTGACACCGTGTTATTTGATAGAGGTGAGGCTCCCCGCCCCAAACTGAATGGGTCTGCTTTAATTGTGGAGAAGGCCCGGGAAGAAAAAGCCAATGATGCTGTTCAGCTGTTGGCCCCCGAACTTGGTTTTACTGTGCAATTGGGTGCCTTTAAAACCGAGAATCAACTGCAGCAATTTATTCGGGATAACAGGCTTGAAACCCTTCAATTTAGTCATTTTACAACGCGCAAAGACGATGTTGTCTGGCATCTTGTAACCTGGGGGCGTTTTGGAACGCCAGCTGAAGCTAGGCAAGCGTGGAATCAGCGTGCGGACAGTTACCCAAAAGTTGAGTCATGGATTCGCCCCTTAGGTTCTCTGCAAAATAATGGTTCCCCTAGGGAGTCTTGAATCATGGGCAAGCGCAGGTATGGAAAGGTCACTGTTTATTACGACGGGGCATGTCCGAGTTGTGTTCGTGATAGGTGCAACTATGAAAAATTGGCCGGTGAAAATAGTGGGGTTGATTGGTTCGATATTACCGGCCGTGACGATGAATTACGTGCTTTGGGGATAGACCCCAGGCGAGCATTGACCGAGTTGCACATCGTTGACGAAGATCACAATGTCCTGTCAGAAATAGATGCTTACCGGGTGTTGATGAATCGAGTGCCGCGATTTAAGCCTCTGGCATGGTTGATTGGGCTGCCAGTTATACGGCCAATAGTAAGCTGGGTATATCATTGGCGAGTCAATCGACGCTTGATGCGCGAAGGGCGATTATAAACGCCTCTTTTGACCGTATCGTCAATATGGACCCAGTAAACCCCTGGTTAGAGGGGGGGGGTAGAAGATTGGCTGACCAACTATCGATATTATGAAAAAGCAAAATTTACTATTAAATATTCCGGCTGAGATGCCCGATGAAATTTGTGAGGAGCTTTTCTCCTCCGCAGATGTTCGTATTGAGCGAATTGTTTCTAAGGGGCATTGTTCGCTGGAAGGCGATTGGTATGATCAGGATGCAAATGAATGGGTTCTTCTTGTGCAGGGGGAAGGTGTGCTGGAATTTGAGGCGGGAGAGCAGGTAAGGCTGGCGGCTGGAGATCATCTGAATATTCCTGCCCATAAAAAACACCGTGTGGCCTGGACGGCCTCGGATATAGAGACTGTGTGGCTAGCCGTTTTTTATTAGCTGAAGAAGACCTGGGTTTTGAGGTGATGTGGCCTAGAGTACCAAGCGGCTGCTAATCAACCAGGTAGTCAGTGAGCCGGTTAGAAAAAATCCCAACGAATAAAAAAGTGCCCTGCGGCGGAAGCGCTGGCTGAGTTGTTGCTGTTCCTGGCTGCCAATAATAAATGGCAATCCTTTGTGTTGTGGTTGGCTGAGAACATGTTCGGCGGGTTCTTGCGATAGTGCTATTTGTCTTGACTGGCCTTCTTTTAGGGCGGCTTTACGAACAAGTTGCCACTCTTTTATGTCCAGTTCTCCATCACCATTGCGGTCAAAGCGGGTGAGTAATTCGGTAAAGTTTTGTTTCCATTCACCCAGCACGTTTCCAGTCAGTTGTTTTGGGGTAAGTGTTCTGAGGCCGCCACTGTCCGTTTCAAAGTGACCCAATGTATAGAGCGGATCGCCTTCCAAAATGAAATGCTCGGTGTAGCGATATTGACTGCCAAAAGATAAGCGTGTGGTGGCCAGAGATAATAAGCTATGACTGCGATGCTTCTTGCTTGCGCTCGTTGTGGTTGGGCGGCGGGTATTGCCGTGCCAGGTATGACGATGGCGGCAGCTAATATCAGCTCCCTGGGGGTTAACCCGACAAATACCCGTAGTATCCTTTAGGTAAAAAGGCTGGCTACAGGCTCGTTTTTCTATGGTGACCCAGTGGCTGGATTTGCCCGTACTTTGATATTTTTCAATGGTAAATCGCCACCATAGGCAAAGCGTGTTACTGAGCGGGGCCAGCTGAGGATTGCCTTGAAGTTTTGCGACACCGACAAGCTCTGTGTACCCCTGGCTGGCGGATCGTATGCGCGATGTGGGCATGTCCTCAATTAAACGAGCTCGTTTGAACTGTCGATGGCATCGGTTCAGGCAAAGTAGGGTGCCGCAAAGAGCGATAGCCAGCCAAATGCCAAAGTCCCAGCCGGGCATACGGTAAACACACTCCCGACAAAACAGGTTGGCGATATCAGTGGATAGCATCAAATTTGTTCTGGGTTAGGCGGTGAGTGGCGCAACAGATGGGCTGCTGGTATTTATCGTCACGAATTAAACAGCCCTTTGATGCTTACATCGGTCGTTTCTTCTTCAGTAAACTCCAGTAATTCGTAGGCGCCAAATTTAAAAAAGTTGGCAATGAAGACATCGGGCACTTGTTCGATGCGGATATTGTTCAGGTTAACCACGTCGTTATATAGCTCGCGGCGGTCGGCAATACTATTTTCAAGATCTGAAATGCGCGCTTGTAAATTTTGAAATGACTGGTTGGCACGAAGTTCGGGGTAGTTCTCGGCCAAGGCAAATAGGCGGCCAAGACCGCTACGTAGCTCTGATTCAGCAATACCCAGAGCGCCAAGATCCTGGTTTTGTGCCGCGTTAGAAACCATGCTGCGCGCATTGACAACCTTTTGTAGAGTCTCTTGTTCGTATTGCATGTATTCCTTGCAGGTTTCCACCAGCTTGGGTAGCTCGTCATGACGCTGTTTAAGCAAGACGTCGATATTTGACCAAGCTTGCGCAACCCGGTGTTTCAGTGCGACCAGATTGTTGTAGAGCGTAATCCCATAGCCGGCAAGCAGTAACAGTAAGCCAAGCAGGACAAAGGTGGAAACTGCCATTGTGTCATCCTTCTCAAAACAGGTGTGTGAAGAATAGGGGCTTTGGTTGAGGCAGGCAATAGCTCTAGCTGAGGTTGTCGACAGGGCTATTTAATGGAGGATGAGCGGTAGGGGGAGAGCCTGTTGTAAATTGGTATTAAGAAACATCGATCTTGCATAAAAACCGCCCGTTCAGAACAGATACGGGCGGTAAACGGATAGTAATATGCGGGCGGCTAGCTGTTTGATGGTATTAATGTGTAGTCTAGCTATGATGTCTTGGGTTTCGATCTCGTCCCTCATTATGTTTGTGCCGGTTGTGTTTGTGGTCAGGTTTTTTGTCAGTGTCGTAATAAAAATCTCTTGAATAGCGGTTGGTAAGGCGTTCTTTTTGCTCGGCCCTTCGGTCCAGTGTTCGGTTGATATGATCACCTTTTCGATCAAGGTGGCGTTCTATTTTGTCACCCTTTCTGTCTAGTTTTCGTGCTTGCTGGTAGTCGCCTCTCAACCAGGCTTGATAAGCAGCACGATCAAGGCGTCGGTTGATCATTTCTCCCTTGTAATCGAGTCGTCGGTCAATGAGATCTCCTTTTCTGTCCAGGTAGTGTGCTGAGCGATGGTTGGAATCATGATGATGTCTTGTCTCCCGATAGCCCCTGTGGTGATTTGTTTTGTAGAAGCCTTCCCCGAAGACACTTTTTATATAAAGTGCCCATTCTCCCGCGTCGTGATCGTGGTCTCTGTCGTGAGCTAGTGATAGTGTGGGTATAACTAACGTAATGGCTAAGATGGCGGCTAGAGATATTTTTTGTTTCATCGTGTTCTACCTTATTAAAATGTCATTCGTGGGGTATAGAACGCAAAGCGGTCACAATCGTTGACAGGCTGTTTGTCGGTGGCGTTGTTAAGATGACGTCTGTCTTTGGAGTGGGTGAATGGTTGGAGGGAAAGTTATGAGTAATTCAACGCTGCTTGCCATTGATCAGGGTACAACCAGTTCCCGAGCCATTTTGTTTTCGCAAACGGGTGACGTGCTCGATGTTCAGCAGAAAGAATTACGGCTGTATTACCCCCATAAGGGTTGGGTCGAGCAGCAGCCTGAGGATATTTGGCTTGATACCCAAGACTGCTGTAAAAAAATTCTAAGCAGAGCCGGGCACAAGCAAATGAGTGGGAGTCCTGTTGCCATTGGTATTACCAATCAGCGGGAAACAACCATCGTTTGGGATCGAAAATCAGGCCGTTCGGTATATAACGCCATTGTTTGGCAGGATCGACGAACAGCTAAATACTGCGATGACTTGAAAAAGCAGGGGTATGAAGCGGCTATAACAAGTAAAACAGGGCTGCTACTCGATCCTTATTTTTCCGCCAGTAAAATAGCATGGATTCTCGATAATGTTGCCGGTGTTAGAGCGCGAGCTGAAAGAGGGGAGTTGGCATTTGGCACGGTAGATAGTTATTTGCTCTGGAAGCTCACCAACGGTGCCGTACATGCCACGGACGTGACTAATGCATCGCGTACCATGCTCTACAACATCGTCGAGCAACGATGGGATAGCGAATTAATGTCACTGTTCAACATTCCCGCGAGCATGTTACCTGAGGTCAAAGACAATGTTGCTGCGTTTGGCTCAACTGATGTCAGTACCTTGGGTGTGGAAATACCTGTTGGGGGAGTGGCGGGCGATCAGCAGGCCGCGTTGATCGGTCAGGGTTGTTTCAAGCCGGGTATGGTTAAGTCCACCTATGGTACCGGTTGCTTTGCCCTGATGAATATTGGTGCAGAGTTTAAGCCATCTCAAAACCGGTTGTTGACCACGGTGGCCTATCGTATTCATGGGCAAATAACCTACGCGATTGAAGGTTCTATCTTTGTGGCCGGGGCCGCTATCCAGTGGTTGCGCGACGGTCTGGGGTTGTTTGATGATGCCGGTGAAAGCGAAGCGCTCGCCATCTCTGTGGCAGACAACAACGAAGTCTATTTTGTGCCAGCCTTTACCGGGCTGGGTGCGCCCTATTGGTGTCCCGAAGCAAAAGCATTGATTATGGGGGTGTCGCGCGAAAGCACCCGGGCGCATATTGTTCGAGCCGCGCTGGAGGCCCAGGCCTATCAAACCCTCGATCTTATGGGTGCAATGCAGTCTGATAGTGGCCATCGGCCAGATGTCGTGCGCGTGGATGGCGGGTTGGCCTCCAACACGTTCGTGTGTCAGTTTTTGGCTGATATGCTGGATGTCTCTATTGAAGTCCCCCGTGTAACCGAGACAACCGCATGGGGTGCTGCGGTATTGGCCGGTGTGCAGGCTGGTTTGTTTGCTCGGATCGACGATGTCTCGGAGGATTGGAGGGCCGATAAATGTTACCAACCAAACATGAAGGCTGCGGATCGTGAATCGCTTTATGGCGGTTGGAAAAAAGCTGTAGGGATGCTGCTTAAGAGCGCTGATCATAACTAGCGTCTTGCAACAAAATGGGTAGAAACAACCACTGCGTTAAAGGTGTGCGAGTGCTGTGGCAGTTAACCCTCAGGCTTTTCGGTAGGCCATGTTTTAGGCTGTGATTACGTGGACAGGGCCAATGAGATTAGCGCAGCTTCTGCTTCAATAAATCTGATTTCTTCAGCTGTAAATGGGTGGAAGCGTTCCAGCATCGAGCTGAAGTTTAGTGTGCCCCATGCGTTACCATTTTTATAAATGGGTGTACCAATATAGGTGTCTAAAGGAAGGCCTTCATATAGTGGATGCTTAAATAGGCAGGGCTCTCCTCTTAAGTTAATTAATCCAATGGTCTGACCACTGTCGATAACGTCGCGACAGTAACTATCCTGAAGATGAAATACCTCCCCAGGGGAAAAGGGGTAGCAGTCAGATTTGACTGCGATGAGCGTATAGGTACCATTTTCAATATGGCTGACAGCCCCCGTGCTCAGAGAAAGGGTTTTAAGGCATTCGGAAATAATTTCTTCACACAGGGTTTTGATGTTGGGGCAGGGCATAAAAGCTACGATGATTTTATTGAACAATGCTTATAGTAGCTGGAGTCTTTGTCTTATGGCATGTTTAAAATCAAAAATATCCCAATTAAGGTCGGGGTTCGTTACTCGCTATTATCCGAGTCGGCTTGACTGCCGGGAAGTGGTTTCCAGATGAAACCGGTTTTGGGTTTTTGCGTGTCAGGTTCTGCATCGCCGCGGTATTTAATCTGCATCCCTTTTAGAAAATTGCGTAATACCTGATCTTTACACGTTCTATGATGTTTGTGGTCAGCCTTGCGGAAAAAGGCACTTAATTCGTGTTTGCTTAGGTGAAACTCCGCTAGATCCAAGATTTCTAATATATCTTCAGCCTTCAGGTTTAATGCGATTTTCAATTTCATTAAAATGGTGTTGTTGGTTAACCGTGTTTCCGGCTTTGGTTGCTCGCCGTCTTTTTTGCCTCGCATTTCGTTAATCAACCCATTGAGAAATGTCGCCAGCAGTGTGTCGCTACAGTTCTGGTAGGCCGGATCGTCCTCTTTCTTTAACCAGTCACTGATCTGCTCGCGAGAAACTTGATGATCCCCCAAGCTAAAGATAGCCATCATTTTCGAATCGCTAAAATCGAAAGTGTAGCGGATGCGTCTCAAGATATCGTTGTTCGTCATACATAGGCCCTGATTACAGCTGTATTTAGGTTGATGTCGTTTTATTCTAATCGAATGGGGTGTTGGTTGGGCCGTCTATCCCTCAATTGTGCAAGATTTTTCTTTTGATCCTTGATAAAAATTATCTAAGGATATGTAAAAGCCTGGGCAATAAACTATCGTTAGTTGCATTTTAATCTGTTAGACTCGTCTGTTCGTTGTAAATTGTTTAGTGACCTATAGAATTCGTAGTTCTGTGATTTTACTGATTCTATACAGGGAAATTGGGAAATAACTACAAAGAACTGAAATTATGTATAGAAAAGACCTAGAGACAAGACTGCAAGAGACCACTGAGACAGAGTGGGATGTGGCATACGCACATTTAGCCGCGTATAAAGCCGAAAAAGGCAATTGTTTGGTGCCTCAGTTTTATATGGCTGAAGATGGTTTTACGCTAGGCTTTTGGTTGCTCAAGTTGCGTCGTGACTTTGCTGAAGGTCTCCTCACGGAGGATCAAATTCAGCGCCTAAATACGCTCGAATTTGTCTGGGAGCCCCATGAACCACATTGGGAAAAAGGATTTGCTGAACTGCAGGCCTACCGACACAAATATGGCACAAGCCTGGTACCTGAAAATTATACCACCCCTGGTGAGCACTACGAGCTAGGCGACTGGGCGAGAGCCCAGCGGCTTACTGAGGGGAACTACCCCAGAGAAAAGTACCAGCGCCTATGTACGCTGGATTATGTCTGGGATCTTCGTGAATACGAATGGAAAAGGGCGTTTGCCGCTCTGGAGGAGTACAAAGAAGAACACGGCGACTGCTTGGTGCCCGAGGACTATGTCACTGAAGATGAGCTAGAGCTGGGTGTGTGGGTTATACAGCAGCGTACGGATTTGCATTATAACTACCTTCCTTTGGAAAAAATGCTGAAACTGGATGAATTGGGTTTTGCCTGGGCAACTCAAGATGGCACGGGGCTAACGCTGCACATTCCTCGGAAAAAGTAACTCCGTCCGTTAACGTCTAATACCTGATGTAAAAAAGGGTCGCCCACACACAAGGCGACCCTTTTTCATACGGGGCATTCATGCTGCTTTGTGATCGAAGCTCATTGCTTAATGCTTTAACCTTTTGTACTTCACCCGCTTGGGCTGAGCATCTTGGCCCTTTCGTTTGATAAAGTCCTCATGATATTCGGTGTAATCACCTTCAAATAGCACGACTTCACTGTCCCCTTCATAGGCCAGAATATGGGTTGCCACTCGATCGAGAAACCAGCGATCGTGGGAGATGACCATTACGCAGCCAGGGAACGTTTGAATAGCCTCTTCCAGAGCGCGTAGGGTTTCAATATCTAAATCGTTTGAGGGCTCATCCAGAAGCAGCACGTTGGCACCCTGTTTCAGGGTGTTGGCCAGGTGAAGCCGGCCTCGTTCACCACCGGAGAGCTCTCCCACGCGTTTTTGTTGGTCGCTACCTTTAAAGTTGAAACGTCCGACAAAGGCGCGGGACGATACTTCGTAGTTGCCAATTTTCAAATTATCCTGACCCTCCGACACGGCTTCCCAGACGGTTTTACTGTCGTCGAGGTTTTCGCGGCTCTGCTCTACAAAGGCCAGTTCGACAGTTTCTCCAAGCGTGATGGTTCCGCTGTCGGGCCGCTCGGTGCCGGCAATCATTCTGAATAGCGTTGATTTACCGGCACCGTTGCCGCCCACAATGCCGACAATGGCTCCCTTGGGGATGCTAAAGGACAGATTGTCTATCAGTAATTCGTCGCCATAGCTCTTGCTGACACCGTCGAATTCAATGACCTTATCTCCCAGGCGTGGCCCGGGTGGGATGTAGATTTCATTGGTTTCGTTGCGGGCCTGGAAGTCTTGGGAATTCATTTCATCAAACCGCGCCAGTCGCGCTTTGTTTTTGGCATGACGCCCCTTCGGGTTCTGGCGCACCCATTCGAGTTCATGTTTGATGGTCCGTTGACGTGCATCTTCCTGCTTTTGTTCCGTTTCAAGTCGCTGTTCTTTGGTTTCCAGCCAGGTGGTGTAATTGCCTTCGTAGGGAATACCGTGGCCGCGGTCTAGCTCAAGAATCCACCCGGCAACGTTGTCGAGAAAATATCGGTCGTGCGTGACGGCGACGACGGTACCAGAGAATTCTTCGAGGAATTTTTCCAGCCAGAAAACTGATTCGGCATCCAAGTGGTTGGTGGGTTCATCCAGCAGAATCATGTCGGGCTTGGAGAGTAATAAGCGACATAGTGCAACGCGACGTTTTTCGCCGCCGGAAAGTTTGGTGACATCGGCTTCCCAGGGCGGAAGGCGCAGTGCATCTGCAGCAACTTCCAGTGTGTGGCTGAGGTTGTGGGCATCCCAGGTTTCAATAATGTTTTCGAGCTGCCCCTGGCGCTTGGCCAGTTTATCAAAATCTGCGTCTGGCGCTGCGTAGTCGGCATAGACCTGATCCAGTTCTTTCAGGGCATCTACAGCTTCTCGAACACCGTCTTCCACATTGCCTCGCACGTCTTTTTTAGGGTCAAGTTGAGGCTCCTGTGGCAGGTAGCCTACTTTGATATCGGGCATGGGGCGGGCTTCACCCTGAATATCTGTGTCGAGTCCGGCCATAATTTTTAGCAGGGTGGATTTCCCCGCACCGTTGAGGCCGAGTACGCCAATTTTTGCGCCAGGAAAAAAGGATAGTGAAATGTCTTTCAGTATTTCACGCTTGGGTGGGACAACTTTTCCCACGCGGTTCATGGTGTATACGTATTGAGCCATTGGATTTAGTAACTGTCAGGTTGTTTGGATTGACCCGTATTCTATCGGAAATACATTGGAAACATGAAACTCCTTCGGGGTTGTGTTCAGGTCTTCAAGCCTTTTACCGGTTGATCAAAGCCCAGGTTGCCCATTTCGATACCACGGCGAAAATCGATCATATGTTTTTTCATCCACTCTTCTGCTTTGTCGGGGTTGTTCTCGCAGATGGCGGCATAGATGTGTTGATGTGCTACCAAAATGCGTTTGCCGGGTGATAGCGCTCTAATAACGGCACCCCAGGCCGCCGGGTAAAACAGCTCGTTGAGGGGCGCTCTAGCCAGTAGCAGTGCGCTGTTGTGGGTGGCGTTGGCGAGCAGGTTGTGAAATTCGATTTCAGATTCCAATAGCCTGTCGTGGTCGTCCATTGCCTCTTGGGTGTGAACCAGATTAGCGGCCAGTAATTGCTTGTCTTTTTTTGTCGCAGTGGTGCAGGCTAGCTTGCTGGCTAACGGCTCTAGCCCCATGGCGACTTGCCATAACTCTTCATAGGTGACTTGGTGCATTAATAGCGCCGAGCTCACGGATCGTCCTACGGCATCGGTTTGGGGTAGGGTGGCAACCAGTCGTTTGCGGTCGGCCCTCCCCAGAATGCCAGCCTGTTCAAGTAATCGAATGGCTTCGCGAACGGTTGAGCGGGTTACGCCAAACTGTTCCGCGAGATCGGTTTCGGTGGGTAGTAATTCCCCAGTTTTTATATCGCCGGAGATGATGGCGTTGCGAATGTGCTCGCTCACTACGCGGTAAGCGGGCTGATGGGCAAGCTTGTCAAAATTGATCGGTTTGGACATAAATTGCGGTATCCGGCTGGGTGTCGATAAATTAGTTAGGTGAATCGTGTCAGTTTATCAAAATTTGTTTGATTGACCTATTGTCGGACAATATGTCAATATTTGCTATATTAAGTGTTAAGCACGAGACATTTTTTATGGTAAAGACCGACAAAAAATCAAAGCCCCAACCTGACTCCATAGTCAGGCCATTACGATTTGTGACCGCGTCTTCGCTGTTTGATGGCCATGATGCCGCTATCAATGTGATGCGTCGCTTGATTCAGGCTAAAGGCGTAGAGGTGATTCATTTGGGTCACAACCGCAGTGTGGATGAAGTTGTGCGCGCCGCTATTCAGGAGGATGCTGATGCGATTGCCGTTAGTTCCTATCAGGGCGGTCATATGGAATATTTCCGTTATATGTTGCAGTTGCTCAAGGACCGCGGTGCTGCCCACATTAATGTGTTTGGTGGGGGTGGCGGTACCATTACTCTGGACGAAATAGCTCAACTGGAATCCGAGGGTGTAAGGCGTATTTACCACCCAACCCATGGGATAGAAATGGGGCTGACCGGAATGATCGATGATTTGGTTGCACTGGCACTGCAGCACCGTACAAATATATTTCCGGCGGGTAAGCCAAATAGAGACCACGAGATCAATGTGGCACAAATGATCTCCGCTATTGAGGATGGCGAGATTAGCCAGTCAGAGCTTGTTCGGTTAAAAGAAGAATGGCTGGTATCGGCGGTTGATACCCCGGTGGTCGGTATTACGGGTACCGGCGGCGCAGGTAAAAGTAGCATTGTCGATGAGCTGTTGGATCGATTTGTTCGGCAGCGACCAGAGATGCGAATTGCCGTTTTAGCCGTGGATCCGACACGCCGAAGAACGGGCGGCGCATTGCTGGGCGATCGAATTCGAATGAACAGCCTGGCCGCTAAAAACATTTATATGCGTTCTATGGCAACCCGCAGGCAGCATTTGGCAACCAGCGAGATGCTGGGCGATGTCACGCTATTTCTGAAATCCCTCGGTTACGATCTGGTTTTACTTGAGACGGCGGGTATTGGTCAGAGCGACTCTGAAATTGTCGACTTGGTGGATTTTTCGCTGTATATCATGACCAGTGATTTCGGTGCTGCCAGTCAGTTAGAAAAAATCGATATGATCGATTATGCCGACATGATCGTGCTTAATAAATATGACAAACGCGGAGCGGAAGATGCGCTACGCGATATTCGCAAGCAGTGGCAGCGAAACCGAAATGCTTTTTCAGTTTCGGCAGATCAAATACCGGTATACCCCACCATTGCCAGTCAGTTTAACGACCCGGGTGTGAACCGAGCGTTTGCTAATCTGTGTCGATTATTGGTTGAGAAGGTGGGCCTGGATAAGGAAGTGTGGTCGGCTGGGACAGCGGCGGCTGTAGAGGGCATCGAATTAAAGCCCGAGTCGGTAGCATTAATTCCAGCCAGGCGGATCCGTTATCTTGCTGAATTGAGTGAGCAGGGGCGCGAGATAAAGGCTCGCAATGCCTCTCAGTCTGAATGGGCTTCTGTGGCCTATCAAAGTTATGGGGTGCTTAAATCTTTGGGTGATACTGCTTTGCCAGAGCCGTTGCACCTGTATTCATCTGCCGCCTTGTCTGGCGATGATGGTGACCAGACATTGTTTGCCTTGCGGCAACGTTATCAAGAGGCGTTGACCGCGCTAAATACTGATTCCATAAGCTTGTTGAAGGCGTGGCCCGAGCGAAAAGCAGGTGTTGAAACGCCGCAATACGCCTATTCCGTTCGCGGTAAAAACATTACCGGCAACAATTATATTGAATCACTGAGTCACTTGATGGTGCCGAAAGTGGCTACTCCTCAGTATAAAGACTGGGGTGAATTGCTGGCCTTTTTGTTGGCAGAAAACTTGCCGGGTAGTTACCCCTTTACCGCGGGAGTTTTTCCCTATCGTCGGGCGGGTGAAGATCCTACCCGAATGTTTGCGGGGGAGGGTATCCCAGAGCGAACCAATCATCGCTTTCACTATCTGGCCCGGGGTCAGGAAACAACGCGGTTATCCACGGCGTTTGATTCGGTGACGCTGTATGGCGCCGACCCTGACCCAAGGCCCGATATTTGGGGCAAGGTGGGTAATGCTGGCGTCTCCATCGCCACGTTGGACGATATGAAGAAGCTTTATTCTGGTTTTGATCTGTGCGCACCGACGACCTCTGTGTCGATGACGATCAATGGCCCTGCACCCATGATTCTGGCGTTCTTTATGAATGCGGCTATTGACCAGCAAGTGGAAATATATCTTCGGAAAAATGATTTGTGGGCAGAAGCGGAGCGAAAAATAGAGGACTGGTTCGCGGGTAAAACACAGCCTGTGTACAGTGGAAATTTACCGAGTGGGCACGATGGGTTGGGGCTGGCGTTATTGGGTATTAGCGGCGACCAATTGGTCGATGCCGAAACCTATGCACGAATTAAAAAGGAAACACTGACGGTGGTGAGGGGGACTGTTCAGGCGGATATTTTGAAAGAGGATCAAGCCCAGAATACCTGTATTTTTTCCACCAATTTTGCAATGAAAATGATGGGCGATGTTCAGGCATATTTTATTGCCAACAATGTGCGCAACTACTATAGCGTGTCCGTGAGTGGCTATCATATTGCCGAGGCTGGGGCGAACCCGATTTCTCATTTGGCGTTTACGCTGTCCAACGGACTAACGCTGGTTGAATATTATTTATCGCGTGGCATGAAAGTGGATGATTTTGTGCCCAACTTCAGTTTCTTTTTATCTAATGGTATGGATCCAGAATATAGCGTTGTGGGTCGAGTGGCTCGCCGTATATGGGCTAGAGCAATGAAGGAGCGTTATGGTGCCAGTCCGAGAAGTCAGATGCTCAAATACCATGTCCAAACGTCTGGCCGCAGTCTTCACGCCCAGGAGATGAGCTTTAACGATATTAGGACAACATTGCAGGCGTTGTACGCCATTTTTGACAACACCAATAGCCTGCATACCAATGCTTATGATGAGGCAATCACCACCCCGACGGAGGAATCTGTGCGTCGGGCCGTGGCAATTCAGTTGGTGATTAACCGAGAATTTGGCCTGAACTTTTGTGAGAACCCCTGGCAGGGCTCATTTATTATTGAGCAGCTCACCGACTTGGTCGAGGAGGCGGTCTATGATGAGTTTGAAAAAATCTCGGCCCGCGGTGGCGTATTGGGGGCGATGGACACGATGTACCAGCGGAGCAAGATTCAAGAAGAAAGTATGTATTATGAGCACAAAAAGCACGATGGTAGTTTGCCGCTGATTGGTGTGAATACCTTTCTTCCCGAAGAGGGGGCAGAAGAGGCTATAGAGGGGCGGGAACTGGCTCGTTCGGATGATAGTGAAAAGCAGCAACAGGTGGACAATCTAAACAGCTATAAGTTGTTGTATGAGGCTGAGTCCGAAGCCATTCTCAAGCAGTTGCAAGCAGTGGCACTGAACCGGGGCAATATTTTCGAAAGTTTGATGGACGCAGCAAAATATAGCTCCCTGGGGCAGATGAGTGTGGCGCTCTATAATATTGGTGGTTTATACCGAAGGAATATGTAGGGCTGCACGGTACATTGCCGCTGTAATAAGCGTGGGATTTCGCGGTTGTTTTGTGTACAATTCGCGCTCTTTTTTTTCGTTTTCTTTACATTAACCAGCCGCGTGATACTCATGTTTGATAAAGACCAAACCATTGCCAGTTTTGACCCAGAAGTGTGGGCTGCCATTCAGCACGAAGAGCAGCGTCAGGAAGAGCATATTGAACTGATTGCCTCTGAAAATTACACCAGCCCAGCGGTGATGGCCGCTCAAGGCACCAAGCTCACCAACAAGTATGCCGAGGGTTATCCTCATAAGCGCTACTACGGTGGTTGTGAGTTTGTCGATCAGACCGAAGAGTTGGCTATTCAGCGCGTGACTAAGCTATTTGGTGCTGAGTATGCCAATGTGCAGCCGCACTCGGGTTCTCAGGCGAACAGTGCCGTTTATCAGGCGCTTTGTGTACCGGGTGACACGGTGTTGGGTATGAGCCTGGATGCCGGTGGTCACCTGACCCACGGTGCCAAGCCAAGCTTCTCTGGTAAAATTTACCATGCAGTGCAATATGGGTTAAACCCTGAAACCGGCCTGGTGGATTACGATCAGATTGAAGCGCTTGCCGTTGAGCATAAACCGAAAATGATTATCGCTGGTTTCTCGGCCTATTCCGGCGTGCTGGATTGGGCGCGATTCCGTGAAATTGCGGACAAAGTGGGCGCCTACCTGATGGTCGATATGGCCCATGTTGCCGGGTTGATTGCTGCGGGCGTATACCCGAACCCGATGGCTTTTGCCGACGTCGTGACATCGACTACCCATAAAACATTGCGTGGTCCTCGCGGCGGGATTATTCTCACCAACAGTGAAGAGTTGGCCAAGAAAATCAATTCCGCGGTCTTCCCCGGTGGTCAAGGTGGCCCGTTGTGCCATGTGATCGCTGCAAAGGCTGTGTCGTTTAAAGAAGCCATGACGGATGACTTTAAAGTCTATCAGCAGCAAGTCGTGAAAAATGCCAAGGCAATGGCGGCTACGTTTATGGCTCGCGGTATAAAAATCGTTTCCAGTGGCACTGAAAATCATCTAATGCTGGTCGACCTGATCGGCAAGGAATACACCGGCAAAGATGCGGATGCGGCCTTGGGTGAAGCCTACATTACGGTCAATAAAAATGCGGTTCCCAATGATCCTCGCTCACCGTTTGTGACCTCTGGTCTTCGTATTGGTACGCCGGCGATTACCACGCGTGGTTTTTCTGAGGCTGAATCCATAGACCTGGCAAACTGGATTTGCGATGTTTTGGATAGCCTGGAAAATGGAACATCCGAGACGGTTATTCCTGAGACTAAAGCCAAAGTTCTGGACGTTTGTGCCCGGTTCCCCGTCTACGGTTAATCAGAAAGCGTTGTAAGCAAAAGCCCCGCTCAGTGCGGGGCTTTTGCTTGTCTGATACTCCTTGGTGGGCTCGTCCGGGTCGGTTCGAAGATGTGGTATTATGCGTCCCTATTTTAACTTAAAGAAGTTATAGCCATGCATTGTCCCTTCTGCAGTGCGGATGATACCAAGGTGATCGACTCTCGGCTGGTAGCGGAAGGCGTTCAGGTGCGTCGACGTCGTGAATGTCTGTCCTGTAAAGAGCGATTCACCACTTACGAGGTGGCAGAGTTGTTGATGCCTCGAGTCATTAAAAGTGATGATACTCGAGAGCCATTTGATGAGGATAAGCTTCGAGCCGGGTTGCTCCGGGCATTGGAGAAGCGCCCCGTTGGTATTGAGCAAATTGAAGGGGCTATTTCGCACATACAACACCAGTTGAGATCCACCGGCGAGCGTGAAATTACATCGCGAATGATCGGCGAGCGAGTAATGACACAATTGAGAGAATTGGACGAAGTGGCCTATGTGCGATTTGCTTCAGTTTATCGGAGCTTTCAGGATCTTAGCGAATTTCGTGCAGAGCTGGATCGGCTGGAAAACAATCTTCCGGAACTGGGCAAGGACTGAAGCGGATGGCTGGCAGCAATGGTCTGCGTCGTGACCTCTCCATGATGGCTCGGGCGCTAAGGTTGGCTGCCCGTGGACAATATACCTGTATGCCCAACCCCGCTGTGGGTTGTGTTATCGCTCAAGATAAAACCATTGTCGGTGAAGGCTGGCACGATGTTGCAGGTCAGCCCCACGCGGAAGTTAATGCCTTGCGAAATGCGGGTGATCAGGCGCGCGGAGCTACGGCTTATGTCACGCTGGAGCCTTGCTGTCATTTTGGAAGGACACCGCCTTGTGCCGATGCATTAATCGCCGCTGGTGTGGCTCGGGTGGTCTACGGAATGACAGACCCTAATCCCAAAGTCTCTGGGAGCGGGCTGGAAAAGCTTAAGCAAGCTGGTGTCGTTGTGGACGGCCCTGTTCTTGAGGGTGAAGCGCAACAGCTCAACCGAGGCTTTATAAAACGTCAGAAATTGGGCCTGCCTTGGGTAACGGTCAAGTTGGCCATGAGCCTGGATGGGCGTACCGCCATGAAAAGTGGTGAGAGCCAGTGGATTACCGGTTCTGCTGCCCGTCAGGATGTACAGCGTCTCAGAGCGAGAAGTTGCGCCATTGTGACTGGTGTAGGTACTGTACTCCACGATGATCCATCGCTGACAATAAGAGCGGATGAACTCGGGCTGAAAAATGCCGCTAAAATTGCTGCCAGACAGCCCTTGCGTGTCGTTGTCGATAGTCAATTGAGGGCAGCCTCTGATGCGAAGGTGCTGTCTGCTGAAGCCCCGGTATTGATTGTGGCTGCTAGTGAGGGGCTGAAGTGCAAGGATGCTGAAGTGGTTTGTTTGTCGGATGGCGATGGCCGGGTTGGTTTGCCAGCATTGTTAACCCTGCTGGCAGAAAAAGAGTGTAATAACGTGCTGGTGGAGGCAGGGGCGGAATTGGCAGGTGCATTTTTGCAGGCGGGGCTGGTGGATGAGCTGGTTGTCTACATGGCGCCCAAGTTGCTGGGGAGTTCGGCCCGTCCGCTATTATTGTTGCCGTTTGATCGTATGGATCAGCAAGTAGAGCTGGATATAACCGACATCAGGCAAGTGGGGCGCGATTTGCGAATCACCGCGAGTCCATTGAGCCATTAATTATGATTGTCAGGGTTGATGCTCTGACGCTGAAGTAGTGATTGTTATGTTTACCGGAATTATTGAAGCAGTAGGTGAAATTGTTGTCTGTGAACCTCGGGGTGGCGATGTCCGGTTGAGGGTCAAGACGAACGACCTGGATTTAGCGGGCGTGCAGATCGGCGATAGTATTGCCACCAACGGGGTTTGCCTTACGGTGGTGGAGCTGCCCGGCGATGGTTATGTGGCCGATGTGTCGTCTGAATCTTTGGCGCTGACATCTATCGGTGATTGGGCCAAGGGCACTCGAGTAAATTTAGAGCGAGCGTTGACGCCTGATTCACGACTGGGTGGGCACTTGGTATCGGGTCACGTGGATGATGTGGGTGAAGTGATAAGCCGATACCCGGATGCCCGGTCCGAGCGTTTTCGTATTCGAGCGCCTAAAGCATTAGCTAAATATATTGCCCATAAAGGATCGATTACTGTGGATGGCACTAGCCTAACTGTCAACAAGGTGGAAGGTGCAGAGTTTGAGTTGAACATCGTGCCGCACACGCTTGAGAAAACGGTAATGGGTACTTATCACGTGGGTACTCGTGTGAATTTGGAAGTGGATGTCATCGCCCGTTATTTAGAGCGTTTATTGCTGGGTGATCAGGCTGCTGAAGTTTAGCTAGTAAGAAGTGCATGATGTCGTGAGTAGGTAGTCGTTTTACATGTTTGGATTAGAGAACAGAATATGTCGCTGAATAGCTTGGAAGAACTGGTAGAGGATATTCGCCAGGGCAAGATGGTTATCCTGATGGATGACGAAGATCGTGAAAATGAAGGCGATCTGCTAATGGCGGCTACGATGGTTCGCCCTGAAGATATCAATTTTATGGCGACCCATGGTCGGGGATTGATTTGCCTGACGTTGTCAGAGGATCGCTGTAAACAGTTAAATTTGCCTTTGATGGTAGATGCGAATAAAGCAAGTCACGGTACCAACTTCACATTATCTATCGAGGCGGCTGACGGTGTGACAACGGGGATTTCTGCAGCAGACCGGGCGCGTACAGTACAGGCCGCGGTGGCGAGCAATGCACGGCCTCAGGACATTGTACAGCCGGGGCATATTTTTCCACTACAGGCAGAGCCGGGCGGAGTTTTGAGTCGCGCTGGTCATACTGAGGCCGGTTGTGATTTGGCTCGTATTGCCGGATTTGAGCCAGCCGCTGTGATCGTCGAGATTATGAATGATGATGGCACTATGGCTCGTCGGTCTGATTTGGAGAACTTTGCAAAAAAACATGATTTAAAAATCGGCACTATTGCCGATTTGATCCACTATCGATTGGTCACAGAAAAAACCATTCGTTGTATTAATGAGCGAGAGATCACCACTCAATATGGTCTATTTGTTCTGAAGACCTACCTTGATAGTGCTCGAAATGAAAAGCATTTTGCGTTGGTTATGGGTGAGGTGGCTGATGGCGAGCCACCATTAGTTAGGGTGCATATCAACAAATCTTCTCGGGATCTCTTTGGTCTGGAAGCCCCCGGTGGTTTCAAAAGCTGGAGTTTGTCTCGCGCCATGGAGAAGGTGGCAGAAGAAGGTCGCGGTATTGTGGTATTCCTTTACTACCCTGAGACCGCCGATGATATAGATGCCAGCGTTGAGCAGGTTTTAAATCCGGTTCCAGCTAAACCTCAACAGGCTGGTGATGTGGTTTATCAGCAAGTGGGGACAGGTTCTCAGATTTTGATGGATCTCGGCGTGCACAAAATGCGATTGCTGAGTGCTCCGTTCCGGTTCACCGGTATCTCTGGGTTTGATCTTGAGGTTGTCGAATATATTAGTTGTGAGTGATGTTTGTTTGGTGGGGTTTTGACCCTAGCAAAGATCACTTAAACACTACCTTGTACGTTTTATTGGAAGAGATTGATGAGCGAATATAGACCCGATGAGGGCAGTTTTAATGTGAGTGATGCGCGCATTGCCATCGTTGTCGCACGCTGGAATGGCAATATCACAGAGAGCTTGTTAAACGGTGCTCGGAAAGCGCTGGTTCGACACGGTGTTGTGGAAAAGGATATTGATCTATTCAGGGTGCCGGGTGCTTTTGAGTTACCTCTAGCCTGCCAAAGGGCAGCGCAAAAAGGTACTTATGATGCGGTCATTGCTCTGGGTTGTGTCATCCGTGGTGGCACTCCACATTTTGAGTATGTATGCAGTGAAACGACAAGAGGTATTGGCGAGGTGGCCCTCAAAGAGAACCTGCCCGTGGCATTTGGTTTGTTGACCACTGATAATCTGGAGCAGGCTGAAGAGCGTTCTGCCGACAATAACGAAAACAAGGGAGAAGAGGCCGCTTTAACAGTGCTGGAAATGATCTCCCTGTTTCGTCAGCTGTAGGAAAGCAATCATGTCTTTACCCTCCACTCGAAGAAAGGCTCGGCAATTACTGGTGCAGGCGTTGTACCAGTGGCAGGTCTCTGGCTCAGATATTGGTACTATTGAGGCAGAGTTTCACACTGACAACAATATGAGCAAAGTTGATACTGAGTTTTTTGCGGAGTTGTTGCATGGTATCCCCGGCCGATTGGATGAAATCGATGCTGTCTATGAACCGCACCTCGATCGAAAATCTCAAGACCTTGATCCGGTTTCCAGGGCGCTGCTGAGAATGGGAACGTATGAGCTGAGCTTCCGTGTCGATGTACCATACAAAGTGGCGATTAACGAAGCAGTGAATTTGGCAAAAAAGTTTGGTCCTACCGATGCCTACAAGTACATCAATGGCATTCTCGACAAAGTGGCGGCGACCACACGTGCCTTAGAAGTAAAGTCAGGCCAGCGGCGCTAACCTGAGGTATATCCCGGTAGCGCCTTCAGACAACTAATGTTCTTTCCATGGCTGAGTTAGGGGTGGGTGCCAATGGCACTGAGTGAGTTCTCGCTGATACAGCAATACTTCTCTTCTCTGGGGAAAGCTTCCGGGGTTGTTCTGGGTGTTGGCGATGATTGTGCCGTGTTGACTGTTCCTGAGGGTGAGCAACTCGTCGTAACGATCGATACTCTCGTGTCTGGTGTGCATTTTCCCCCCGATGCCTCGGCAGGTGATATTGCCCATCGTGCCTTGAGGGTCAATCTCAGTGATATTGCCGCCATGGGTGCAAAACCATGTTGGTTTACCTTGGCGCTGACACTGCCTGAAGCTCGCGAATCATGGCTGGATGAATTTTCACGTGCCCTGGCTGATGATGCCTCTATGTTTGGTTGTGCGCTGGTTGGTGGTGATACGACTGCCGGGCCACTATCAGTCTCTATTCAAATGTTTGGCACTGTCCCTGCGGGAAAGGCGCTTACTCGAAGTGGTGCGCGGGCTGGCGATAGTATTTATGTGACAGGCTCTCTAGGTGAGGGTGCCGCTGCACTTTCTTTATTCGAAAATTCTGGCGAGTCAGTGGTAGTTGAGAGTGACGATGCTCGGGAGTGTTTGCTGCAGCGATTTTATCGGCCCAAGCCAAGATTGCAGTATGGGTTGAAACTCCGTGATTTGTCTTCGGCAGCGCTGGATATTTCGGATGGGCTGCTCGCAGATTTAGGGCATATTGCGGATTCCTCGGGTCTTGGGGCCGAGGTTGAGCTCAATCGATTGCCCATTGCACCCTGGCTTGCGGTCTTGGCTGAACCACCCCGTGTTTTAGCGTGGGCGCTCTCCGGTGGTGACGATTATGAATTATGTTTTACCGTCTCAGAAGAAAATCGGCCTGCTGTCGAATTATTGATTGAGCGAGGCGAGTTGTCGGCGAGCTGTATTGGCAAAATGTCTGAACAGCGTGGGGTTCGGTGTATTGATAATAACGATCAATTGGTTGAGATCAGTGCGGCCGGGTATCAACATTTTTAAGCGTGAAATAAGCTGTTTGGATAGAGGGTGGTGGAATGGTTCAAGCTGTACCCAGTTTTCGTCAACTAATACGTAATCCCGTGCACTTTCTGGCCTTTGGGTTTGGCAGTGGCTTGTCTCCCAAGGCACCAGGCACAGCGGGTACGTTGGTGGCGCTAATCTTGTGGCCAATGTTGGCAAGCCTCCCGTTGGAACTCTATCTTTTAATAGTGGCCGTGGCATCGGTTGGCGGCTTTTATCTGTGTGGCAAGACTGCCAGTGATCTGGGTGTTCATGATCATTCCGGTATTGTTTGGGATGAAATCGCAGGTTTTTGGTTGGCGATGACAGCTATGCCGGTTTCCTGGGTTTGGATGCTGGCGGGCTTTCTACTGTTTCGGTTGTTTGATATCTGGAAGCCTTGGCCCATTGGCTGGCTCGATAAGCATGTTGATGGTGGCTATGGCATCATGTTGGACGACTTGGTAGCAGGGCTATTTACCTGGTTGATATTGTTTTTGGCAATGACAGTTGGATAGAGTCTTTAACTTTTTAGAGGTGCAGGGATGATGCGAAAAGCGCTAGGGATAGGTTTGGTTGTTGTTAGCCTGTTAGTGGTCTCGATAAGTTGGGCCGCTCCAGATGTTCGCGTTCAGGGGTTGTTTGGTGGCAGTGCAGTGTTGCTCGTCAATGGCAAGCAGCGGTTGTTGAAGCAGGGTCAAACTACTCCAGAAGGCGTCAAGCTTGTGAGTAGCAACAGTCGTGAAGCCGTTGTTGAGATTGGTGGGCAGCAGTATAACCTTGGGTTGTCTCAGCATATATCATCTGGTTTTCAGGCTGCGGATGTAGCCGAAGTGAGGATTCCTCGTGCTTCGAATGGGCACTACATGGTCAGCGGTTTTATTAATGGCCGGCCCGTTGACTTTATGGTGGATACTGGCGCCTCGTCGGTCGCAATGAACTTGAATGATGCCGAGCGTCTGGGTGTGGATTTCCGAAGGGGAAAGCGTATTCGGGTGAGTACGGCTGGGGGTGTTGTTCAGGGTTTTGAGATAGATCTGGATAAGCTGGTCATTGGTAATATCACAACATATAAAGTTTCAGCTACTGTCGTTGTTGGAAGTTTCCCCTCCCAGATACTGTTGGGTAATAGTTTTCTGAGCCAAATTGAAATGACAGAGGAACAAGGGGTTATGGTTCTAAGGAAGAAATATTAGATGGTTATTGCGTGTTCGGGTAAAAACGCTTGAGAAGCACTTTACTCGGGGCGTATCCCGGCTAAAATAGCCACCCGCCTGACTTTTTGGAGTCCTCCGTGACCCTACGTTTTGTTCAAAGCTCTAAGCTCCCAACTCAGTGGGGGGTGTTTGATGTCCATGGTTTTGAGGATGCTGAGAGCGATAAAGAGCATATTGCTGTGACCATGGGTGATGTTTCTGATGGAGAACCAGTACTGATGCGAATTCATTCTGAGTGTCTCACAGGTGATGCATTGTTTAGTATTCGCTGTGATTGCGGAGCTCAGCTGGCGGAGGCGATGCGCCGAATTGCAGAAGGAGGCCGTGGTGCAATTTTATATTTGCGTCAGGAAGGGCGTGGAATAGGTCTGCTTAATAAGATTAAAGCCTACCATTTGCAGGATCAGGGCGCTGACACTGTGGAGGCAAATGAACAACTGGGTTTTGGCGCAGATATGAGAAATTACAGTATTTGTAAACCCATTTTAAAGCACTTGAATGTGGATAAGGTGAGGCTGCTAACGAATAATCCTCGTAAGGTCGAGGCACTTGAAGGGCTTGGCATTACCGTTGTTGAGCGTGTTGCCTTGCAAACCGGTCAGAACCCTCACAATAAAGGTTATTTGGCTACTAAGGCCGGTAAGCTAGGCCATCTGTTTGATGAGCAGGATGAAGGTTAAGGTCTTACTATGTCGTTAGCAAAAAGAATTATTCCCTGTCTTGATGTAGACGAAGGGCGTGTGGTCAAAGGTGTCCAGTTTGTAGATATTCGCGATGCCGGTGACCCTGTAGAAGTGGCTAAGCGTTATAACGAGCAAGGTGCCGATGAGATCACCTTTCTTGATATTACGGCCAGCCATGAAGGGCGGGACACTATGATTCACACGGTTGAACGGATGGCCAGTGAAGTGTTTATTCCCCTAACGGTTGGGGGGGGAGTTCGCACCCTTGAGGATATTCGCGCGTTGCTCAATGCTGGCGCAGATAAGGTGGGAATCAACTCTGCCGCAGTTAAAAACCCTGGGTTTGTTCGTGAAGCAGCCGAACGATTTGGTTCGCAGTGTATTGTTGTAGCGATTGATGCCAAGCAGGTGAGTGTAGAGGGTGAGCCATTGCGCTGGGAGATATTCACCCATGGCGGTCGAAATCCTACTGGTATTGATGCTGTAAATTGGGCTGTAAAAATGGCGGAATATGGTGCGGGAGAAATTCTGTTAACCAGTATGGATAAGGATGGAACCAAGAGTGGTTTTAACCTCCCTCTGACTCGGGCAATTAGCGATGCCGTCGACGTGCCGGTCATTGCATCAGGTGGTGTTGGTAATCTACAAGATTTAGTTGACGGAGTGGTTGAAGGTAAAGCTGACGCGGTGTTGGCGGCCAGTATTTTTCACTTTGGTGAGTACACCATTCCCCAAGCCAAATCCTACATGGCAAAAAATGGTGTAGAGGTGCGACTGTAGGCCGCCCTGCACATTAAACCGCGTACTGTGCTCCCGGGGTAAAGAACTCCAGTGTTTCTGCATCCGCTTTTTGTGCGAACTCAATAAAGTCTGCTACCGCACTAACAGCGCCTTCCTTGGAATCAAACGGACCTACTGCGGCACCTTCTCGGGTGGCGAAAAACCAGAAGTTATGGAGCTTGAAGAAGCGGTCGCTTCTGATGGGGGGAAGTGGCCCACCATTTTCATTTTGTCTCGGTATACCCATATTTATTCCTGCCTTACTGCTAAATTTTTTGTTTATTATTATCTCAGGCGAGATTGCTTGTAGCAGCACCTGCGGCGCTCTGCTCTCAGCGCACTTTACGATTCAGCACAATTTTTTCAGAAAAGTCAACGGGTTCGCTTTTATTTTGTGACGTGCGTCATGGTTTGGGGTGGTGTTGTTTTAATATGTCTAGCCCCTTTAATAAATTCAGTGCTTCATATAGTTGATTGTCCTCCATTGATGTATTCATTTTAGCTTTTCGTTTTGAGTCATTGTCGTTGCTTAAATGGCCCGGCAGGTTGGCTTCTTTGATTTGTTTTTGTGG
This sequence comes from Porticoccus sp., assembly GCA_041581635.1. GTDB lineage: Bacteria > Pseudomonadota > Gammaproteobacteria > Pseudomonadales > Porticoccaceae > Porticoccus. Next base: position 72,831 of record JBFICW010000001.1, read on the forward strand.
TTCCAATAGCTTGATTTCCGCAGGCTGAACAACAATGTCTGGCTTGATGCCCTCTGCCTGAATAGATCGTTTGTTGGGTGTGAAGTAACGAGCGGTGGTTAGCTTAATGCCGCGACCATCGCCAAGAGGGATAACTGTTTGAACCGAGCCTTTTCCAAAACTGTCAGTGCCAAGTACTAGTGCGCGGTGGTGATCTTGAAGCGCGCCAGCTACAATTTCTGACGCCGAGGCGGATCCTTCGTTAATCAGTACGACGACGGGGAGGCCGTTGAGCGTGTCTCCAGATGCTGCATGGTATGAATTATTGGAACTGGGTAACCTTCCTTCCGTGTAGACCACCAGCCCTCCGTCAAGAAGGGTGTCTGCAACAGCGATAGAAGAGTGAAGTAGGCCGCCAGGATTATTGCGTAGATCGAGGATCATGCCTTTCAGATTGGCATCTTCTTTTTGAATCTCCTCGATAGCCTGGCGGAACTCTTTGCCGGTATTTTCCTGAAATTGGGCAATGCGAACATAGGGAAAGCCCGGCTCTAAAAATCGGCTGCGGACACTTTTAACTTGAATGATGTCTCGGATAACCTTTATTTCAAATGGTCCATCCACGTTCTCTCGAACCACTGTTAGAGTGAGCGTTGTTCCTTTTGGTCCGCGCATGATCTCAATGGCTTCATTTAGACTCATCGTCTGAACGATATTGTCGTCCAGTTTAATAATCAGGTCGCCTGCTTTTATTCCGGCCCGTTTCGCTGGTGTGTCATCAATGGGGGAAATGACTTTAATAAATCCGCCTTCCATGCCTACTTCTATTCCAAGGCCACCAAACTCACCGCTAGTGTGTTCCTGTAGTTCCTCAAATGCACTTTCATCTAGGTAGATGGAGTGGGGGTCCAGGCTGTTCATGAGCCCAACAATAGACATTTCTAGTAATGTTTTATCATCCACATCTTCCACGTAGGCTTGTCGAATCTGGTCAAAAACTTGGGTGAAATGGCGTAGTTCATCGAGTGGGAGTCGAGCATTTTCGGGAGACTCCTCGGCCGTGAGGTCGATACTGGATAAAAGGGTCGCCAAGGCAACAAACAGTGATGTTAAGAATGGCTTCATGAGTTTTTCCTAATGCTTGTTCCAACAGTGTACGTATGACGGAGATAGAGGGGAAGGATGTCTCATCCCATTGCGATAATTTGTGTTTAGAGTGGGGCGTTGATTTCGCTCATCCTTTTTTGGTCAGCCACCGTGTGGGATTGGTCGGTTTGCCTTTGTGGCGGATTTCGAAATACAGCGCATGATTTCCTTGGCCACCAGTGTTGCCTACTTTTGCGATGGTTTCTCCCGTCAAGACCCATTCTCCTGTTTCCTTGAGCAATACCTGATTGTGAGCATAGAGGCTCATGTAATTATCGCCATGGTCAACGATCATGAGCAGGCCATGACCACGAAGGTAATCGGAAAAGATGACTCTGCCGTGGTGAATGGCATGAACAGGCGTGCCTTCCTTCGCACTAAGAAGCCAGCCACTCCAGGTAATGTTGGTATGACGTTGAGCGCCAAAATGCTTGCTGAGTCTGCCTGATACCGGCCAGGGAAGTTTGCCTCGCTGCTCTGCAAAGGATTTGTCCGAGGCGGGTAAGGATAGTTTGGCAATGCTTTCCTGGAGTGATTTAAGCACGCTCTCAAGTCGCTTCCGCTCAATGTCGAGCTTGTTCAATGTTTGTTTGGTGCTGCTGATTTGTTTGTTCAGTTGCACCAATACTTCGCGGCGTTGCTGTTGCTGCTTGAGTAGCTGTTGTTGTTGTAACTTGAGGTCGTCGCGATTTTTGACCAAGGCTAGCTGGTGGTCAGAAATTGATGTTTCGACCTTTTTGAGTGAGTTCAGCGTGTCTCGGTAGTGGTTGAGTTTCTCTGTGCGGGCACTTAGAAAGTAATCGTGGTATTTGAGTGTTCTGCTGACTTTGTCTGGATTTTCCTGATTGAATAGTAGCTTGATTGGTGCCTCGTTACCTAAGTGAAAAGCCGCTTTCATCTGTGTTGAAATGAGTGCCTGCTGGCGCTTGCGAGATATTTCCAGGGCAGATTGCTGCTGTTTGAGTTTAAGCAGTTCTGATTTTAGAGAACCGAGTTTTACTGACAGTACGTTGATTTTAGTGTTGATGTCAGCTGATGCCAGCTCAGATTTTCTGAGTGTCTTGCTGAGCTCATTCTGTTGTTGGTTGTCACCCTTGATCGATTGCTGAAGCTTGGCGATATCCCTGCTAATTTTTTGCAGCTTGGACCTGTCTTCCCGTTCCCCAGACTGGATAGGTGATGCCAGTAGAAGCGCTGCTAGCATCGCTGATATTAGCAGCGGTATTTTAGGCATCTATAGCGGCCGTGGGTCTCTGAGTTAGTCGTCGATGCAAACCAGCGAGTGGCCTGTCATTTCCGGGGGTGGTGGCAAGTCCAAGAGTGTCAGCATGGTTGGTGCTACATCTGCCAGCGTTCCATTATTGCTGAGAGATAGCTTGCGATCACCCACATAAATTAATGGGACTGGCAAGGTGGTGTGTTGCGTATGGGCCTGGCCCGATATCTCGTCGAACATTTGTTCTACGTTACCGTGGTCTGCGGTGATTAAGCACTGGCCGCCTACCTTGTTGATAGCGGATAGAATCTTGCCGACGCAATTATCGACGACTTCTACAGCCTTAACGGCTGCGTCAAAGATGCCACTATGGCCGACTTGGTCACAATTCGCATAGTTGCAAATGATCGCGTCGTATTGTTGGTCTTCAATGGCCTTGGTGAGCTTGTCTGTTAATTCATAGGCGCTCATTTCGGGTTGTAGGTCGTAGGTCGCCACTTTTGGCGAGGGGATAAGGATTCGTTCTTCGCCGTCAAACAGTGCTTCCTGACCACCGCTGAAAAAGAAAGTGACGTGGGCATATTTTTCGGTCTCGGCAATCCTCAATTGGGTTTTCCCTAGGTTGCTTAGGTATTCTCCAAATGAGTTCTTGAGTGGCTCCGGCGGAAATGCACAGCTGGTATGAATATCGGCAGAATATTCTGTCGTCATTACAAAATCTGCCAGGGTGGGACGCTTAGCTGGAACAAAACCATCAAAGTTATCTTCCACAAAAGCACGGGTTAGCTGTCTGGCCCGGTCGGGTCTAAAGTTCATGAATACTACTGCGTCGCCATCATCGATGGTGGCGGGCGTTTCATTCTCGCCACAAATCAGGGTAGGTAATACAAACTCATCATTTTCATCTCGTTCGTACCCCGCATGCAGTCCTTCAATTGGGTCGGCAGAACGGTATTCGGCTTTGCCTAGGGTGAGCAGGTCGTAAGCGGCTTGGACTCTGTCCCAGCGCTGATCTCTATCCATCGCATAGAAGCGACCGCAGATGCTCGCAATTCGGCCTGTTCCAAGATTAGAGAGTAGTTTTTCTGTGGTTTTTAACGACGCCTCTGCGCTTCGGGGGGGCGTGTCTCTGCCATCCAAAAAGGCATGCACGTAGACTTTTTTGGCACCGCGTTCGGATGCCATGGTCACCATGGCATTAATGTGCTCTTCGTGGCTATGGACGCCGCCTTGGGAAAGCAGGCCAAGAATATGTACGGCTTTGTTTGCGCTAATCGCTTTGTCTATAGCGTTTGTATAGGTGGCATTAGTGAAAAAATCACCATCGCTAATTGCTTTATTGATCCGGGTAAAGCTCTGGTAGACCACTCGGCCTGCCCCAAGGGTGATATGCCCAACCTCACTATTGCCCATCTGTCCCTCCGGTAGCCCGGCCGATAACCCTGACGTGTTAATCAAAGTGTTGGGGCTGGTTTTCCAAAGGTTGTCCAGTGTCGGGGTTTTTGCTGCATAGATGGCATTGTGTTGGGTTCTCTCGCTATGGCCGTAGCCATCTAAAATAAGCAGGAGTAGAGGTTTTTTTAGTTTGCTCATAGCTGTGATTGGACTTGTCTCAGAAGTGATAAGGTCAATGCTGAATCTTACCGATAAAGTGGTTATGACGCCATTGGTGGTTTCCTATCAGAGGGTGTGATGTGTATACTTTGGCCGCGTTCGCAACCGGCTCTATATGGGCTGTTAATCGATAAATAGGGCCGTAAATCGTGGAATTTTTTGATTTTATCAGTGAGCAGTGGATACTTGTGAGTGTCCTTATGGTGCTTGTCTACCTGTTCGCTATTAATGAGCGTGTCAAAAGTGGCAAGCCTATTTCTTCTCATGTTGTGACTCGTATGCTCAATGCGGAAGAAGCCGTATTACTGGATATCCGCGAGGCTAAGGATTTTAAGGCTGGTCATGTCGCGGGAGCCATCAATATCCCCCTGGCTAAACTACAAGAGCGTATGGTTGAGCTCGAGCCTCATCGTGAAAAAGCGATCATTATTGCCGACAAGGCGGGGCAGCATTCTGGACCAATTGGTCGGCGCCTCCAGCAAAAAGAATTCAATGTGTTGCGATTGACTGGCGGTATGATGGAGTGGCACAACCAGAAGTTGCCGGTAGTAAAGGGCTGATATGCCAGTCGTTAAGTTATATACCACTCGATCATGTGGCTACTGTGTGGCAGCCAAAAACTTATTGGCAAGCCGCGGTTTGAAATACAACGAGATAGCCGTTGATTCCGATCCGGTTTTGCGGCGCGAGGTGATGTCGCGCAGTGGGCGGCACACAGTTCCCCAAATTTGGATCGGTGAAACCCATGTGGGAGGCTACGATGATTTGTATCATCTCGATTGCTCTGGAGCGTTGGACGCTTTAATCTCGGCGCATGAGTGAACGGTTCTGAATGGCTTTTTGGATTACTTGGGTAAATGCTCTGTTGAATGAGCAGTGCAACGTTTAATTATTGTTTCTTGATGAATATAGGCTAGAACATGACTGAAAATAACACCACGGCAGGGGCTAATGAAGAACCGGTGGCCACGCCACAATTTGCTGTCCAGCGTATCTATCTTAAAGATCTTTCTTTTGAAACACCTATGGGAGCCGCTGTTTTTCAGAAGCAAGTTAAGCCGGAGGTTAATCAGGATATTTCCCTGTCGACGACAAAGCTTTCTGACCATAATTACGAGGTGGAGTTAACGCTTACGGTTACGGTGAAAAATGGTGATGAGACTATTTATTTGGTCGAGGCGCATCAGGCTGGCATCTTCAAGGTAAGTGGTATAGAGGGCCCTCAGTTGGCCCAGGTTCTCAATACGATTTGCCCAACTACGTTATTCCCCTATGCTCGTGAAGTTATCGATAATGTCGTTGTTAAGGGAAGCTTTCCTGCCCTGATGATCCCGCCGATTAATTTTGAAGCATTATTTGCTGAAGCGATGGCTAAAGGCGATGTTAAAACGGGTCAGCCGAAAGCTGAAAGCATAACGCATTAAGTTGTAGATTATTAACAGGGGAGTGTCAGTGACTCCCCCTGTTGGTTTGTGCTATTGACGTTTGGTTTAAGCGCTTTTCCGGGATTAATGTAGGGTGTAAGTCTTACTTTAGTCCTCATCACTCATTCCCAGTTCTTTTAGTTTTCGCGTTAACGTGTTTCTGCCCCACCCCAAGAGTTCTGCCGCATCCCTTTTTCGTCCGTTGGTGTGACTAAGCGCTGTTTCGATGAGTGCTCGTTCAAAAGCTGGTACAGCCAAGGTGAGAATGTCATGCTTGCCCGCAGTTAATTCGCTGTCTGCCCAGCTTCGTAGTAGTTGCTCCCAATTTCCCTTTGCCGCCGTATCTTCAACTGGACTGTCCTTGAGCTCAGGGGGTAGGTCTTCCAAATGAACTTCGCGGCCAGATGCCATGACTGTAAGCCACCTACAGGCATTTTCCAGTTGGCGAACATTTCCTGCCCAAGGTAGCGAGCTGAGGTATTTCTCAGCTTCGGGGGATAGGGTTTTAGGCTCAGTTTCCAGCTCTTTTGCTGCACGTAGAAAAAAGTATTGCATAAGCTTGGGGATGTCTTCGCGCCTGTCTGCCAATGTGGGTAGATGAATGCGGATAACATTTAGGCGGTGAAAGAGATCTTCCCTAAAGCGATTCTCTGCGACGAGTTGTTCGAGGTTTTGGTGGGTGGCGGCAATAATGCGCACATCGACTTTGACAGGTGTGTGGCCGCCGACCAAGTAAAATTCACCATTAGCCAAGACGCGAAGGAGGCGGGTTTGTGCCTCTGGGGGCATATCGCCAATTTCATCTAGAAATAGGGTGCCGCCATCGGCTTGTTGAAAGCGGCCTTCTCTTCGTTGGGTTGCTCCGGTAAAGGCTCCTTTTTCATGCCCAAATAGTTCCGACTCGATTAAATCGTGAGGAATGGCGGCCATATTTAAAGCAATAAAGCGATTTTTTTTACGAGGGCTGTGGTCGTGTAGCGCTTTGGCAACCAGTTCTTTGCCCGTTCCAGATTCACCGTTAATCAATACGGTGATATTTGAGTGCGATAACCGGCCAATGGCTCTAAATACTTCTTGCATGGCGGGGGCTTCACCAATGATTTCACCCCCTATTTCGCTGGGTTCGATGATTTGTTCAGTGCCTTGTTCGCTGGCAAAGTTGATCGCTCTGTTGGTGACGGCGACTAATTCATCAAGGTCGAATGGTTTTGGTAAGTATTCAAAGGCGCCTCCTTGATATGCTGCAACAGCGCTATCTAAGTCTGAATGGGCAGTGGTTATGATGACAGGTAGAGAGGGGTTGGATGCGTGAATCTTTTCAAGCAGCTTTAAGCCATCAATACCTGGCATTCTTATATCGCTGATAATTGTGTCAGGCTGCCTTTTGTCGAGATCTGATAGAAGCGAATTGGCATTCTCGAAGGTTGTTACATCAAGTTCGGCGCGGCTTAAGGCCTTTTCCATTACCCATCGTATGGAACGGTCGTCATCGACAATCCAAACAGTTCGTTTATTCATTGGGTGTGTCCAGTGGTAAATACAGTGAAAATCGTGTTTCGCCGTTGACTTGGTCGCATTCGATCAAGCCCCGATGAAGGTTTATAGCGGATTGGGCAATCGGTAGCCCAAGGCCACTTCCTTCAACTCGCCCGCTTATCATTGGGAAAAAGATACGGTCGATAATATTTTCGGGAATGCCGGGGCCGTTATCGATAATATCGATACGGCACACTACTTTGTGGTGCTTTTTCCCAATGGTGAAGTGACGTTGTATGCGAGTTTTTAACCTGATGGTGGGCTCGGCCTGTTCGCTATTTTCGAGAGATTGAATGGCGTTTCTGACAATATTGAGCAGAGCTTGAACGAGTTGTCCTCGATCACCATTGATTTCAGGAATACTGGGATCGTAGTTGCGTTTTATGGCAATCCGGCCTCTGGTTTCAGTCTCGGCCAATGCGGCAACGTGTTCCAACACTTCATGAATATTTACGGGGGCAAATCTAGGCATGGTGTTTGGCCCGAGCAATCGATCCACCAAGCTGCAGAGTCTATCGGTTTCTGCTGAAATAATGTCGGTAAACTCTCTTAATTCTGGCTGGTCGTTAAGGTCCTCAGAGAGTAGTTGTGCTGCCCCTCGTATGCCGCCCAATGGGTTTTTAATCTCATGGGCTAGCCCGCGTACCAGGTTGCGGGTGGTGTCATGAGTGGTGATGAGTGCTTCTTCACGGTTAATCTTCATCAGCCTGTCCATAGGCTGCATTTCTATAAGCAGTAGTTTTGATGTTGCCGCTTGTATGGGGGTGGCGGTTAAATCGACAGTAACATGGGACTCGTCGGCCAAAGACAGTAGCGCTTGTCGCTGAGTAAATGGATGGTTGGACTCCATGGCGTTGCGCAACGAGTTAAGAACTTTGTCAGACTGGTGAAGAAGCCGGGTTATCGGGCAACCGCAAAGGCGAACTGCGCTGGCAGCAAGTAGGCTTTCAGCGGCAGGGTTCAGGTAGTTGATCTTCAGCTCGTTATTTAACAGAAGAACCGCTGTGCTGAGATTGTCCAGTAACAAATGATGTAATTGTTCTTCAGTCATGTGATCGCTGTTAATCTTAAAAAGCTTTCCGTACAAATACATGAGCAGCACATTCTTTTATCGCGTTGCTTAATGCAGTAGCAAATTACGGGCCAGTTTTACAAAGCGGCTTTAGCTCAGTGAATTAGCGGGGGCTAATTATTAGTCTAGTTTAAATTATGGTGGATCGCACCATTGTGGTGCGCTAGTTTGCGTTGTGCTTTATGGAGTGCCGCTTGACATGAATGGTGCTGGTGTTAGATGCACCTATGATTGTTCCTTCACCATCTACGATTCTAGCCTGGACGCTATGTTCGCCCCGAATTAGTGCCTTGATGCTAAATGAGGTGGTGCTTGTTGCTGGGCCATAGGGCTGGCCATCAAATATTAATTGAACCAAATGCCCCATTTTTAACGTTGGTTTAAGGCTGATTTCAACGGGCACCAGCCGTTGCCCAGGTGGAATAGTGGCGTTATGTGCTGGTGTTACAATCAGGATTTCCTGGTAGCTATTTGCCGCAGCCTCCTCAACTTGCTTTTCATCGTGCAAGACTTCAATGGCTGGCTGGGTGTTGATGCTTGGTAGGCTTATAGCCTCAGTGGTGGGGTCATTTGCTGGCGGATTGTCTGTATAGGTGATGCCGCCCTCTTCGTCGATTACCCGATATACTTCAGCGTTAGCAAAAAATGCCACGCTGATACTTATCAGGGTGAAAAGCACGATATTTCCTTTGATCACAGGGACTCTCCATTTCTCTTGTATAAAGACTAGCCCTAATTTGACCATAGAAAAAGCCTGCAATTACAAAAAAAATATTTTTTTTGTGGGTTGTGATCTGAGCTCTGGAAGAATGGCAACAAAAAAGGCTGTGAAATTGCTTTCACAGCCTTTTTGGGGTCGGGAAGACCTAACTCTTATACAGAGTAATACATATCGAACTCAACTGGGTGAGTGGTGTGTTCTACACGGTAAACATCTTGCATTTTCAGTTCGATGTAAGCGTCGATGGTATCGTCAGTAAATACGCCGCCAGCTGTGAGGAATTCACGGTCTGAGTCCAGTTCTTCCAGTGCTTCGCGAAGGCTTCCAGCAACTTGTGGAATCTCGGCAGCTTCTTCTGGAGGCAAGTCGTACAAATCTTTATCCGCTGCATCACCAGGGTGGATTTTGTTGAGTACGCCGTCAATGCCGGCCATAAGCATGGCTGCAAACATCAGGTAAGGGTTGGCAGTTGGATCGCCGAAGCGAATCTCAACGCGTTTGCCTTTAGGTGACGCTACGTAGGGGATGCGTAGAGACGCAGAGCGGTTGCGAGCTGAGTAGGCTAGCATTACTGGTGCTTCAAAGCCTGGGATTAGGCGTTTGTATGAGTTGGTCGAAGCATTGGCAAATGCATTCAGTGCTTTTGCATGCTTGATGATGCCGCCGATGTAGTAAAGCGCGGTATCGCTCAGGCCGGCATAGCCGTCGCCAGCGAAAGTGTTTTCACCATCTTTCCAGAAAGACTGGTGGCAATGCATGCCAGAGCCGTTATCACCTACCAATGGTTTAGGCATGAATGTGGCCGTTTTGCCATAGGCATGTGCGACGTTGTGTACGCAGTATTTAAGGATCTGAACTTCGTCAGCTTTGTTGACCAGCGTGTTAAATTTTACACCGATTTCACATTGCCCGGCAGTACCTACTTCGTGGTGATGAACTTCGATGTCGAGACCCATTTGTTCCATGGCTCCGCACATTGCTGCACGAAGGTCGTGAAGGCTGTCAACGGGAGGTACGGGGAAGTAGCCGCCTTTGATGCCCGGGCGGTGTCCCATGTTTCCATCAGCATAGTCGTGGCCGGCAGCCCAAGCTGCTTCTTCAGAGCTGATTTTGTAGAAAGCGCCGCTCATGTCGGAGCCCCACTTGATGTCGTCGAATACAAAGAATTCTGGTTCTGGGCCGAAAAAAGCAGTGTCGCCCAATCCAGTAGACTTCAGGTATTCTTCAGCGCGTTTAGCAACTGAACGCGGGTCGCGTTCATAACCTTGCATGGTGGCTGGCTCGATAATATCGCAGCGGATGATGACTGTTACCTCATCGGTAAAAGGGTCGAGCATGGCTGTGTTGTCGTCAGGCATCAGGATCATGTCGGATTCATTAATGCCTTTCCAGCCTTCAATAGAAGAACCATCAAACATTTTTCCCTCTTCAAAGAAGTCTTCGCCAACTTCGCTGATGGGCATGGATACGTGTTGTTCCTTACCTTTGGTGTCTGTAAAGCGTAGGTCTACCCAGCGGGCTTCGCTTTCTTTAATCAGGGTTAGGGTTTTAGACATTGGTTCCTCCAATTGTAGGTATCGAGGTTAAACAAGTTAGCCGGCTTGACGGCAATACTTAAAAAGTTTTGTAATTTGCCGCTTGATAGCAAGCATGCAATTCATTAGTGCATCTAAAGCATGATTCATGCCAGTTTTTGAAATCAATGAATTCAACAGGTTATGGCTGTGCGTTCATTGTGTAGAAGTTTGGTTGCACCAATATGGTGCTCTTGTGTGTTGTTTTGGTGCAAAAGAGGCGCTTGTCAAATTGCACTCCATTTTTTTAGCAGCCCATAATACGCCGAATTGAGGCTATTTGTAATATAATCGACAGCTTTTCCCAGTCATAGTGATGAGTAGCCCCTTTTATGCATTTTGTCGTTAAGTTATTCCCGGAAATTACCATTAAAAGTGCACCTGTTCGAAAGCGTATGACCAAGCAGTTGCGAAACAATCTGCGGAAATTGTTGCAGCCTCTCGATTCCCATATTCGGGTGGAGATGGATTGGGAGAAGATTGAAATAACGGGCCCCGAAGATCACGAATTGGCAGTTCAAATGGCCGATGTTTTGGCGCGTACGCCGGGAATAGCCAATTTTTCCCGGGTTCAGCACTTTGCTTTGGGCGACTTCGATGACATTCTCGATAAAACGCTTTCCGTTTGGGCTGATAAATTGGCAGGGAAAACGTTTGTGCTTCGCGTGAAGCGAAGTGGAAAACACGAATTTACCTCTCATGATGTAGAGCGCCAGGTTGGTGGTGGTTTGCTGCACCAATCCGAGGCGGCAGGGGTTAAACTCAAGAACCCGGATATTACCGTTAAGTTGGAAATTCGCCATGACCAGCTTTATGTGATTGAAGAGACGACACCAGGGCTGGGTGGATTCCCCTTGGGTTCTCAAGATTCGGTGATTTCACTGATTTCAGGCGGTTTTGACTCTACGGTTTCTAGTTACCTTACTATTAAAAGAGGGTTGCGAACGCATTTTCTATTTTTTAACCTCGGTGGCCGCGCACACGAAGTCGGCGTCAAAGAGGTGGCGTTTTATCTATGGAACAAATTTAGTGGATCGCATCGAGTAAGGTTTATTTCTGTTCCATTTGAAGAAGTGGTGTCGGAAATTCTTTGTAATGTCCATAACTCTCAAATGGGCGTTGTGCTAAAGCGGATGATGTTGAGGGCCTCGGAGCGAATCGCCGAAGAAATGGGTGTGCAGGGGTTGGTTACTGGTGAAAGCGTGGCCCAGGTGTCGAGTCAGACATTGGCTAATTTGTCGGTAATAGATTCGGTCACAAATACGCTGGTGCTGCGGCCTTTGGTGACCTTCGATAAAAATGACATTATCGATATTGCGCGGAAGATTGGTACCGAAGAATTTGCAGCAAATATGCCTGAATATTGTGGCGTTATCTCCGTAAAGCCCACCACTCGAGCAAAAGAGGAGCGTGTTGTAAAAGAGGAGTCAGCATTTGACTTTGAGGTGCTGGAGAGAGCTATCGCCAATAAATGGGTGCAGAACATTGATGAGGTGATGGACGACAAGGTGCCATTGACTCAGGTTGAGGTGTTTGCGGTGCCGCAGCCCGGTGCTGTGGTTGTGGATATTCGCCACCCAGACGAAGTGGATGTTCGTCCGCTCAAGTTGGATGTCTCCGAGGTGCAGGAAATTCCATTTTTTACCCTGCAGAATAAATTCAAGGAGCTGGATGGAGGCACCTCTTACCTGCTTTATTGTGACAAAGGTGTGATGAGTCGCCTGCATGCTGAGTTGCTGGTGGAGCAGGGGTTTGCCAATGTGGCGGTTTATCGCCCGTGAAAATAGATCATAACCATCTGTAATTAGAATAATTTAGCTATCTCCACAAGGGTTGGGTCAGTATAATGCCCGCCTTTTGACCAACTCCGGACTAATCCTGTGATCGAGAATCTTCGTAATATCGCCATTATTGCCCACGTAGACCATGGTAAGACTACCTTGGTGGATAAATTACTTGAGCAGTCCGGCACCCTTGACCGAAAAAGTATGGGTGCAGAACGTGTCATGGACTCCAATGATCAGGAGCGTGAACGCGGGATTACTATTCTAGCTAAAAATACTGCAATCGAATGGAATGATTACCGGATCAATATTGTTGACACCCCCGGGCACGCCGATTTCGGTGGTGAAGTTGAACGGGTGCTTTCCATGGTGGATTGCGTGTTGTTATTGGTCGACGCTGTTGATGGTCCAATGCCGCAAACACGGTTTGTGACTCAAAAAGCTTTTGAGCAGGGTTTGAATCCAATTTTGGTTGTGAACAAGGTTGACCGCCCTGGTGCTCGTCCTCACTGGGTGATGGATCAAGTGTTCGATTTATTCGATAGCTTGGGCGCTACCGATGAGCAATTGGACTTCCCTGTTATTTATGCCTCCGCTCTGAATGGTATTGCCGGTATGGAACCGGGTGACATGGCGGAAGATATGACGCCCTTGTTTCAGATGATTGTGGACAAAGTAAAGGCCCCGGAAGTTGATCCAGAAGGTCCGCTGCAAATGCAGATCAGTGCGTTGGATTACAGCAGTTATGTGGGTGTTATTGGTGTTGGTCGCATTGCTCGGGGAAGGTTAAAGCCCAACGAGCAGGTGGTTGTTGTCGACCGTGAAGGTAAAACACGTAAAGGTAAAGTTCTGCAGGTGATGGGTTATGACGGCCTTGAGCGTGTGCCGGTAGAAAAGGCGGAAGCTGGAGATATCGTTTGTATTACAGGTATCGACAAGCTGGGTATTTCAGACACGCTCTGTCACCCTGATGCACCGGAAGCGTTACCGCCATTGAGTGTTGACGAGCCTACAGTCAGTATGACTTTCCAGGTAAACAACTCGCCATTTGCTGGATTGGAAGGCAAATTTGTGACCTCGCGAAATATCAAGGATCGCCTCGAACAGGAGTTGATCCATAACGTTGCGCTTCGAGTAGAGCAGGGTGATAGCCCGGATAAATTTATTGTATCCGGTCGTGGTGAATTGCACCTGTCTGTATTGATAGAAAGTATGCGTCGAGAAGGTTTTGAGTTGGGGGTTTCTCGCCCAGAGGTTATTCAGAAAGAAATTGATGGGAAGCTTCACGAGCCCTACGAGCAGGTCGTGATTGATGTTGAAGACCAGCATCAAGGCTCGGTTATGGAAGAGTTGGGCCTCCGTAAAGCGGAAATGACCAATATGGAGCCCGATGGTAAAGGCCGCGTAAGACTTGAGTTTATGGCGCCTTCCCGCGGTTTGATCGGCTTCCGTTCTCACTTTCTGACCATGACCAGTGGTTCGGGCATTATGACCAGTATTTTTGATCACTACGGCCCAGTTAAGCAGGGTGAAGTGGCCAAGCGTCAAAATGGCGTGCTGGTTTCAATGACGAAAGGTAAGACGCTGGCCTTTGGCTTGTTTAACTTGCAGGAGCGCGGTCGCTTATTCTTGGGCGCCGGTAACGATGTGTATGAAGGCCAAATTGTCGGCTTGCATTCTCGCAACAATGATCTGCCTGTTAATCCGACCAAAGGTAAGCAGTTGACCAATGTGCGGGCTTCCGGTACCGATGAGGCGTTAACGCTGTCTCCTCCAATTACCCACACGCTGGAACAGGCATTGGAGTTTATTGAGGACGATGAGCTAGTAGAAGTTACACCGCAAAGTATACGTCTTCGCAAAAAACTGCTCACTGAAAATGAGCGTAAGCGAGCTCCTAAATAGGTCTGTTTGAGAGGTCACCCTTAGATTTTTTTAGCTTTTGTATCTAGGAGTGCCAGGTTTAACTCTGGCATTCCCTGTGTCGAAAGCACGCCAGGGTGTGATCGTTCACTATGCCGATGGCTTGCATGTAGGCGTAGCAGATAGTTTGTCCAAAAAATCGAAAACCGATTTTTTTCATGTCTTTGCTGATTCGCTCTGACAGTGCCGTTGATGCAGGCACCTGTTGTGGGTGTTGCCATTGGTTCAGAATTGGTTTGCCGTCGACAAATTGCCACAAGTAACTGGCAAAGCGGCCATGCTGTCGCTGTATCTCTAAAAACCTTTGGGCATTGTTTATTGTGCTCTCAATTTTCATTCTGTTCCGAACGATCCCTGAATTATTCATCAGCGTCTCAATATCTCTTTGATCAAAATCCGCGACTTTTTCGGGTTCAAAATTAGCAAAAGCCTGCCGGTAGTTTTCGCGTTTTCTCAGAATGGTGATCCAGGCTAAGCCGGCCTGTGCACTTTCAAGGATAATGAATTCAAATAGTTTTTGATCGTCAAAGCAGGGGTAGCCCCACTCGGTGTCGTGATAGTGTTGATAGAGGGGGTCGCCGAGGCACCATTGGCAGCGAGTCAATTGCGTTTGTTTGTGAGCTGGCATAGGGTTAACTCTAGAGTATTTTCCTGTTGATGGGTGCTTAATTTAGGTTTTATTGGCTTTCCGAGGGGTGCTGATGAGAACGTTCTATCCACGAATCAAGCCTTATGTGACGCATTGTCTGGCGGTGGATGATATTCATCAACTCTATATAGAGGAGGTAGGCAATCCCGATGGTGTTCCCGTGCTTTTTGTACATGGTGGTCCAGGTGGGGGATGTACAGAAAACGATAGGCGATTTTTTGATCCAGAAAAATACCGAATAGTCTTATTTGACCAGCGAGGTAGTGGGCGCTCGACACCCCATGCCGAATTAACCAATAACAATACACGCGAGTTGGTTGCGGATATGGAGAAAATCCGTGAGCGGCTTAAGATTGAGCGTTGGGTCTTGTTCGGTGGGTCGTGGGGTTCTACGCTGAGCTTAGTCTATGCTCAGGCCTATCCAGAGCGCGTGCGCGGAATGATTCTGCGGGGCATTTTTCTTTGCCGCGATCAGGACATACATTGGTTCTACCAAGATGGGGCCTGCCATATATTTCCTGATTACTGGCGAGATTATCTGGCACCAATTCCAGCCTCGGAGCAGAGTGATATGTTGGCTGCGTATTATCAGCGCTTGATTGGCGATGATGAGTTGGTGCGAATGGCGGCGGCAAAAGCTTGGTCGATCTGGGAAGGGCGTTGTGCCAGCCTGCACCCCAATCATAGTCTGGTTGAGTCTTTGGGGAGCCCGCATACTGCGCTGGCAATGGCGCGGATCGAGGCGCATTATTTTGTTAATCACGCCTTCCTGGAAGTGGATGAGATTATTTTGGGGGCGAGTGTGTTGAAAGATATTCCAGGCGTCATTGTTCATGGCCGTTACGATATGGTTTGCCCCGTGGCGCAGGCTTATGAGCTTCATCTAGCATGGCCAGGGTCTATTTTAAAGGTGGTTCGTGATGCTGGCCATGCTTCGAGCGAGCCAGGAACTCTGGCCGCTCTGGTGCAGGCGACGGACGACATGGTTGCAACCTTGGGGAATGTGTCCTGACTTGGTTTTTTTGCGGCTTTTAGTCGAGAGACTCCTGTAAATATTTAAATATTTTTCGGCTGGCAGCGGGCGGTTTGTTTTGTGATTGTTCTTTCTTTGCCTGGCGGATCAGTTGGCGTAGGTGTTGTCTGTCCAGTGCCGGTGCCTCTGTGAGCAGTTCGTCGAGAGCTTTGTCGCCCTCACTAGTGAGCCGATCTCGCCATTGCTCCAGGTAGTGGAAGTGTTGCCGAAAGCTTTGGCTTTGATGGTGGAAGCTTTCTAGGCGCTGTTTGATTGCGTCACTGTCAATGTTTCGCATAATTTTGCCAATATACTGTAACTGTCGGCGCTTCCCTTCGCGGTTTTTTAGCCGGCGTGCCAGCATGACCGCTTCTTCCAGCAGCTCGGGCATAGGAATTTTTGCCAGCTTAGCGGGTGATAGGTTGACCAGTTCTTCGCCTATGTTTTGCAGGGCGGTCATTTCCCGTTTGAGGGCAGACTTGCTCTTGGGTTCTTCTTCTGAAACTGGTTGGCCTGGGGTGTTCTCGGGAAGTTGTTCGTTATTCATGGTTTATGAGCCGTAAAATATTGTTGCCAAACCCAGGAACGAGAGGAAGCCAACCACATCAGTAATGGTGGTTAGGGCAACGCTGCCGGCTAGGGCTGGGTCTATATTGCAGGCCTTGAGGATGACGGGTAGCGTCGCTCCTGCCAGGGCTGCTGCGATTAGATTGATAACCATGGCGGCAGCAATAATGACTGCAATCATGGGGTCTTGGAACCACAGGGCTGCAACGCAGCCCATAACCAATGCCCATAACATGCCATTGAGAGCACCTACGGCAAACTCTTTGCTCAGCAGCCAGCGAAGGTTGTTTCGGGTAATTTGACCTAGCGCCATGCCTCGAATGACCACGGTGAGTGTTTGGCTGCCTGCGACACCGCCCATGCTGGCTACAATTGGCATTAGTATCGCCAGGGCTACAACCTTGTCTATGGTCGCTTCAAAGATGTTGATGACGGCTGATGCAAGGATAGCCGTCATCAGGTTGATCCCTAGCCAGATGGCTCGGCGTGGCGTGGTGCGGCCAACTGAAGCAAAGGTTTCCTCTACATCACTTAGCCCGGCTAGCCCTAGCAGCGAGTGATCTGCGTCTTCAATAATGACGTCGACAACATCATCAATGGTGATCCGTCCCAGTAATTTGTTTTCTTCGTTAACCACTGGAGCAGAAACCCAATTGTGTTTTTCAAACAAGTGTGCGACTTCTGAGTCGGACATGTCTGCTGGTATGGCTTCCACCTCTGTGGCAGTTATTTCTCGGACAGTAATGTTGGGGCTTGAGGTCAGTAGTTTTCCCAGCGGCAAAATACCTAGGAAGGTGTCTTCCCTATTGACGACAAAAATGCTGTCAGTAATATCGGGCAGCCCCTCGTGTCGGCGGAGGTAGCGTAAAACCACGTCTAAAGTGATGTCGGGCCGGACGGTAATGGTGTCTGTATTCATCAGACCACCGGCAGTATCTTCGTTGTATGGAAGAATTGCCTCTACACGGTGGCGATCCTGGGCGCTCATGGCTTGCAGGACTTCTGGTATTACTTTTTCCGGCAGTTGCTGGAGGATGTCTGCGACATCATCGGGGTCGAGCCCCTCCGTCAGGGAAGCCACTTCGTGGCTTTCCATTTCCTTGAGGATTTCGCCGCTTATCTCTTCGTTGAGTTCGCCAATGACCTCCCCTTCAGATTCCTTGTCGACCAAATCCCACAAAACTCTTCGGGCCTTAGGGGGCGCAGATTCAATTTGGTCGGCAATATCGGCAGGCGTGAGGTTGTTCAGCATGTGTCGCAGTAGGCGCACATTACTGGAATCCATCATTTCGTTAACGCTTGCAAGCTGTGATAGCTGGCTAACTTTTTCGTTGGGGGCCTGCATCTTTGGGGTGGTTCCTAACTACCGTTGTAGATGGTCGATAGTTTATAGGTGAGAGATTAAAAATTATAGCGTTGTCAAAAAACCGGGAGGGCTTGCAATATTTAAACGACTTCCACTCCTAATCTATTGGTCCTCGTCAAAGTAGTTTTCAATCAGTTGCTCAATGTCTCTGTGAGCTTTCTCTGCGTCATTGCCTTCAAAGTGAAAATGTAGAACTGTGCCCTGATTGGCGGCAAGTAGCATCAGAGACATGACGCTTTTTGCATCAACCAGCTTTTCCGGGCTTCGACCTGTTTTAATTGTGCAGCTATACTTGCCAGCCGTAGATGCTAGTTTTGCAGCCGCGCGAGCATGAAGGCCCAGCTTGTTTATTATGGTCAGTTCAATATCAATCATGTGAGACATAAAAGCCCGCCATGCCTGTTTCTGTCAAGTGAGGTCACGATAGCTCCCTGTGTCGTACTTGGGTATTTGCGTATTGTTTGCTGAAGTATTCCCCCAGCATTTTGCTCACATAAACGGAGCGATGCTGGCCTCCTGTGCAGCCGATGGCCACTGTTAGGTAGCTGCGATTGTTGGCGCGAAAACTGGGAATCCATCGAGTCATAAAGCCATTGATGTCCGCCAGCATGGCCGCGACCTCCGGTTGAGACTCGAGGAATTCGATAACGGGTTCATCTCTGCCTGAAAAGTGCCGTAGCTCCTGCTTCCAATAGGGGTTCGGTAAACACCTAACATCAAATACAAAATCAGCATCTGAGGGCACGCCTCGTTTGAAGGCAAAAGACTCAAAAAGAATTGCTATATCACCAGTGTTTTCAGTGGCAATTTGTTTTTTTGTGATGTCCCGAAGTTGGTGCAGGGTCATGTTGCTGGTGTCGATCCTGCGGTTGGCTATAGAGGCAATAGGTTCAAGTAATTTTGTCTCTAGTGCTATGGCCTCTTTTAAGTCAACTTGTTCTGAGCTGAGAGGGTGTTTTCGGCGTGTTTCGCTGAAGCGTTGAATCAGTACTGATGTCCTGGCATCAAGAAAGATGACGTCGTAATTAATGCCTGTTGCTTGCAGTTCGTTAAGAATGCTGGGTAGTTGATCGAGATCGCCCGTAAGATTCCTGGCATCAATGCCTACGGCAATATTTTCCAGCCAATTGCGACCTTGTTTGTTGGGTGTTTGTTGGAAAAGTCCGGGCAGCAGGGTTGCGGGTAAGTTATCAATGCAAGTAAAGCCCAGGTCTTCCAATATGTTCAAGGCTGTACTTTTTCCCGAGCCTGACCGCCCGCTAACCACTACCAATCGCATAGATCTATCCTTGGTCTGTCCAATTGGCTGTGGTGATCTGGTAGAGAGCTTCGTTTGAGTTGGCTTCGCGTAGTTGAGTGCGAATGCCTTCCTCTTGTAGTAGTTCTGCAATGGCAGATAGTACCTGCAGGTGCTCATCATTTTGCTCTTCAGGTACGATGAGGGCAAAAACAATGTCCACTGGTGAGCCATCGATGGCGTCAAAGTCCACAGGGTCACTTAATTTTAGCAATGCCCCTGTGATCTTATGGCAGCTAGCCATTCGACAATGGGGGATGGCTATACCTTCCCCAATGCCTGTGCTTCCGAGTCGTTCCCTGGCCAAAAGACCTAGGTAAAGTTCGTCAGCATCAACCTCCACCATTCGATCGTTTAAAAAGTGGGAGAGATGCTCAAGGACTCTTTTTTTGCTGCCCCCGGGAGCATCATAAGAGATGTTCTCGGGGGGGAGTATGTCGATCAGTTTCATGGGGGGTTATCTACCGCGGTTTTTTTCCTTGTGCTTGATAATCTGGCGATCAAGCTTGTCTGACAGCATGTCTATTGCTGCATAAAGATCGTCATGTTCTGAGTTGGCAAAAAACTCACCGCCGCTGACGTGCACGGTAGCTTCTGCTTTCTGAATCAGCTTTTCTACAGAGAGAATTACGTTGGTACTGGTGATTCTATCGTTGTGGCGCTCTAGCTTGGATAGCTTGTTGGTCACATACTCTTTTATTGGATCAGTGATATCGAGGTGGTGTCCGCTGATATTTAGTTGCATGCGGTTCTCCTTATTTATATAGATTAGACATGTGGTTTATAACGTTTTCTTTCACTGGAGGATGGAATGCCCATTCCTTCCCTGTATTTGGCTACTGTGCGTCGTGCGACCTGTATTCCCATCTCTTCAAATAAAGTGGTGAGTTTGTTGTCACTTAGTGGTTTTATGGGATCTTCTGCATTAATCATCTTTTTCAGGATAGCGCGAATAGCCGTTGATGAACACTCCCCGCCACTTGCCGTATTTACATGGCTGGAAAAGAAGTATTTCAATTCAAAGACCCCTTGGGGGGTGTCCATGTACTTTTGGGTGGTTACTCTTGAGATGGTGGACTCGTGTAGTTCCAGTCGTTCTGCTATATCTGCTAATACCATGGGGCGCATGGCTTCTGGGCCCTGCGCTAGAAATCCCTGTTGTAGCTCAATGATGCAAGATGACACCCTAAGTAGGGTGTCATTTCGGCTTTCTATACTTCGTAGAAACCACTTGGCTTCTTGAAGGTGGTTTTTTAGAAAGGTGTTGTCTTCACTTGAGTCGGCCCTGCGTATCATTTGTGCATATTGCTGGTTGATGCTCAGGCGGGGAGTTATGTCTTGGTTTAACGATACTTGCCAGTGATCATTTACTTTGGTGACACTGACATCGGGAACAACGTACTCCACATCATCGCTACTAATACTGTCGCCTGGGTATGGGGATAGTGTTTGGATGAGTTGGATGGCGGCGATGATCTTCGCTTCTTCATATCCTGTGAGTTTTTCCAAGCGACGAAAGTCGCGCTGTCCCACTAGGTCAAGATGGTATTCTACGAGCTGTTTTGCCTCTGCTAGATATTCCGTTGCAGCTGAGAATTGGTTAAGTTGGATTAATAGGCTTTCAGCTAAGCTCGCAGCACCTACACCAGGGGGATCAAATTGCTGAATACGATGAAGTACAGCCACGACTTCGTCTAGCTCAATCTCATCATCAAGGGAGGCCCAGATTTCTTCAACGGGAACAACCAGCATGCCTCTCTTGTCGATAGCGTCAATGATGTTTTCGCCGATCAGGTTGTCGGTTGCAGAGAGAGGTGTCAGGTTTAGCTGCCAAAGAAGATGTTCCTGAAGCGATTCTGTTACATGGTGAACGCTTTCAAAATCATGGGGCTCGTTGGACGGTGCTTTGCTGCTTGAGGTGGGCTGGTAGATGTCGTCCCAATTGGCATCGACGGGTAAATCTTGGGGGATCTTGTTTTCCCAGTCCTCTCCGTTGAGATCCTGGGTTGCGCTTTCCACAGCCTCTTTCTGGGTTGTGGGTTCTTGGTTGTCTGGGGTGTTTTCTGATTCTTCGGCAAGCTCAAGTAGCGGATTGTCGTAGAGGTTTTGTTGTATTTCCTGCTGTAGATCTAGTGACGATAACTGTAATAGGCGGATAGCCTGTTGCAGCTGGGGCGTCATGGTCAGTTGTTGACCAATTTTTAGTTGCAGACTGGCTTTCATACTACGGAAAGACTATTTTGGTAGAATTTAATGCTCACATAGAAAGTGTAGTCTGTGGGCTGTGGGTGTGACAAGCAAATTTTGTGCCGTATTGATGTTTACAGGGTAAAGTCCTCGCCCAAATAGATGTCGCGAACCTGTTGGTTGGCGACGATCTCGTTGGCCTGCCCCTCCGCAATAACTTTTCCCTCGCCAACGATGTAAGCGTGTTCGCAGATGTCCAGAGTTTCCCGAACATTGTGGTCGGTGATTAGAACGCCAATACCTTTGTCGCGAAGATGGCGAATAATTTGCTTGATGTCGTTGACTGAAATCGGGTCAACTCCGGCAAAAGGTTCGTCGAGTAGAATAAATGCAGGCTCCATTGCCAGCGCTCGGGCAATTTCTACTCTACGTCGCTCTCCGCCCGATAAGCTCATGCCAAAGGCGTCCCGAATCTGCGTGATGTGGAATTCCTGGAGTAGTAGCTCCAGTTTTTCTTTGCGTTGATTCGGGTTGAGTTCTTTGCGGGTTTCCAAAATGGCCATAATGTTATTTTGTACGGTCATCTTGCGGAATACCGATGCCTCTTGAGGGAGATATCCTATACCTTTGCGAGCGCGGCCGTGCATCGGTAAGTGAGTAATGTCTTCATCGTTAATATGAACTGATCCGCCATCTTGGGATACTAGCCCGACAATCATATAAAAGCAGGTGGTTTTGCCAGCACCATTCGGGCCGAGCAGTCCGACAATGGCCCCGCTTTCAACAGTTAGGGATACATCGCGGATAACCGGCCTTTTTTTATAACTTTTTACTAGGTGCGAGGCCTTTAGTACGGCCATTAATTGACATCCTTCTGTGTGCTCGAATTGTCATCCTTTTGTTTGCTCGGTGGGATGACCATCTGTATCCGCTCTCTGTTATTGCTTCCAGCTGTGGCCTTTACTACCTCAGCTTTTAGATCGTAATTAATTTTGTCACCAGTGATCGTTGTGCCATTTTGTTCTAGGCTGGCATTTTTTAATAGGGCTATTTTATCGCTGGCAAGATAATATTCGATCGTATTGCCGCTGGCAAAAACCATTCCGTTTTCAAGGTTTGGCCGCTGTTGATAGTGTGCAGGTTTGCCTACGCAGACGATCTTGTCGACTTTATTTGAGTCGCTGAAAACGGTTACTTTGTCGGCGTTAATTTTGATCGTGCCTTGTCGAATGACAACAGACCCTTCGTAGACAGTAGTTCCTTTTTTGTCATCTTGTATGGCTCGGTCTGATTCAATTTTAATGGGTTGCTGGCGATCACTTGGGAGAGCCGAACTCAACGAGCACCACCCGAGTAAAATTAATAGCAGTGTTGCTTTATAGTGCACGGTGCACCCCCTTTACTTTGGATAGCAGTTTGAATTGCTCGTTTTTCAAATCTGCTTGCATGCCTACCCCGGTGGTTTTTCCTCGGGGGGTGGTGATGGTCACCGGACTCTCTGTTTCAGCGGTATGTTTGTCAGGAAATACGACGAGCCTATCTGTGCGAAGTTCATTTTTATTTTTGTTGCTGGTGTATTGCCAGGCATAAACATTGCCTTTGAAGACCGCTTTTTCACCACCCTTGAGAATGGTTCCTTTGTCAGCCTTCATGTGCCAAGGCTGAGGTGCTGTGTTTAGGTTGAACGTAACTAGATCGGGTTGGTCGAGTTCTAGGCGGTTTCCTCGTCTAAAATGACGAGCCTCGCTGGCCTCTAGGCTGTGGATTTTGGTGCCGGTTTTCCCATAGTCCTGCTTTTTAATCTTGAGCATGTAGCTATCTGCTTTGGGTAATGCGTCCTTGGTGCTAACAGGTTTTTCCAGAAAAACCTCGGGCGGTGACAGCCAAAATAACAGGAAGATTCCCGTGGAAATCAGTAGCATGATTGTTAGTAGCATGTTGCGCATTGCTTACAGGTAGTCCGCCAGTGTGGATTCAATTTTATCCTGGGCTGTTAATATCAGCTCCACCAACTCACGTACGGCGCCATGCCCACCATTTGCTGATGTTTGCCAAAGGGCGTGACTGGCAACAAATGGGCTGGCATTGGCTACTGCTACGCCGAGCCCTACGCGGCGAATAACAGCTAGATCGGGGAGGTCGTCGCCTAGAAAGCAGATTTCGTTCATTTGATAATCGTGTTCTTCTAAAATTTCCTGAAGCGCTGTTAATTTGTCTTCTCTACCCTGAACAACCAGATCAATACCCAGTTCGGTGGCTCGCCGAGCTAGGAGTGCGGATGAACGCCCTGTAATAATTCCTACTTTTACGCCGTTGCGTTGCAGTAACTTTATTCCCAGTCCATCCTGAATATTGAAGGCTTTGAGTTCCTCTCCATTATTGCCGTAGTAGAGGCGCCCATCAGTGAGAACTCCGTCTACATCAAGAAGGAGAAGGCGAATGCCTTTGGCTCGGCTTATCAGTTTTTGATTGTCAATGATCATTGCTATACAACCCCCGAGCGTAAAATGTCATGCATATGTAAAACGCCTATAGGGTGGTGGTCTGAATCCTCTACAACCAATGCAGAAATTTTGTGATCTTCAATAATTTTGAGAGCTTCTGCAGCTAGCAGGTCTCTATGCACTGCCATGCAGCCCGATTTGATAAGCTCGCCCATGGGCGTGGTGTTGATGTCAATGTTGTTATCCACTGCTCGGCGTAGATCGCCATCGGTAAAGACCCCTTGAAGCTCTCCCGCATCGTTAACAACGGTAGTCATCCCAAAACCTTTGGTGGTCATCTCAAGTAGGGCATTCCTGAGGGGGGCTGCTGTATTTACCTGTGGGAGTTCGTTGCCGCTGTGCATGATGTCTTCTACTTTGAGGAGAAGTTTTCGACCTAAAGCCCCCCCTGGGTGGGAAAAGGCAAAGTCTTCAGCGGTGAACCCCCTTGCTTCTAGCAGGGCGATGGCCAGTGCATCCCCCATGACAAGTGTTGCTGTTGTGCTCGTAGTGGGTGCTAGTCCTAATGGGCAGGCCTCGCAGGTGACCTGTACATCCAGATGTGACTCCGATGCTTGCGCAAGTGTGGATTCTGGATTGCCGGTCATGCTGATCAGGGGAATCCCCATGCGCTTGATCAGCGGCAGTAGCGTGATAACTTCGGCAGTTGTTCCTGAGTTGGAGAGGGCCAAAACGATATCGGCATTCGTAATCATGCCAATGTCGCCGTGACTGGCTTCTCCTGGATGCACAAAAAATGAAGGCGTTCCTGTGCTGGCCAGTGTGGCGGCAATCTTGCGGCCTATGTGGCCCGATTTCCCCATGCCGGTGACCACTACGCGCCCGGTGCATTGGAGTATCAATTCACAGGCTCGAACAAAGTCCTGGCCGATGCGTTGCTCTAGAAGATTAACCGCTTGGGCTTCCATTCGGATGGTGCGGCGAGCCACTTCGGTGTAATCGTTGGCTGTCATTTTGTTCTCGAGAATATTTTGGTCAGTATACCGGCAACCGGTTTCTGCTGTAAGGGTTGATAATTGTTCATGCGCCAGGAATTAGTAAGACGTAGTAAAGGATGTACAAGCCTAACAAGCAAAGGCCAATTTTCTTTGAAAGTGCGCCCTGTTTGTGGTTCTTTTTTCCTAGCCAAAGCGTCCAGCCAATGGCTCCCACAAGCACTAATGTCAGTGCAGACATGGCCAGGTAATCTCTGTAGAACACCTCTGGAGCCAGCGTCAGTGGTGCAATGATGCCTGGAACAGACATGACGGCCAGCAGGTTAAACAGGTTTGAACCAAAAATATTGCCGAGGGCAATATCGTGGTGCCCGCGAATGGCGCTCATCACTGAGGCGGCGAGTTCTGGAAGACTGGTGCCCACGGCAACTACCGTCAGTCCTATGATGAGTTGGCTGACGCCGAAGTAGAGAGCGATTTCTTTTGCTCCCCATACCAGCGCTTCAGAGCTTATCAGTAAAGCGCCCAGGCCAACCAAGAACCAGAGTATCGCCGTTGGGGTGGCCATGGAGGGTATGGCCTCCCCTTCTTCTATGGTTTCTGGGTTCGGGTGGCGTTTTTTATAGTAGATCGTTGCTATTAGTAGTGGCGGAATAATTAATGCCAGTATTAGCCCTTCTGAGCGTGATAGTGAGCCATCGATAATAAGGAGTCCGGCCAAAAGGGTGACGGCTAATAATACGGGTCCTTCCTGTTTGATCAGGTGGCTTTGCGTCGGAATGGGGGCAATGAGTGCTGTGACTCCCAGAACCAGGCCAATGTTGGCTAGGTTTGACCCAATGGCATTACCGACAGCCAGTTCGCCGGCATCTTTAAGTGCTGCGTTTATCGCAACGATGATTTCTGGTGCTGAGGTGCCAATCGAAACAATGGTAAGGCCGATGACTAGTGGGGATATACCAAAATTTTTAGCCGCACCGGCACTGCCTGCCACAAATCGGTCGGCTCCCCAGAGCAAACCTAGGAGTCCAAATAGAACCCCAATTAAGGCGGGTAAAAGCGTCTCCATGGTGGCGTCTATTCCTGAGTAAAGGGTTGCATCGAATGTTTCGTAAATTGGTGCGCAATGGTATAGTGCCTGCCATTCGAAGTCAGCTGTTTTTGGCACTCCCCTAGAGGGTTGTGGTCAAACCGTCTGCGAGGCTTTTAGGCTGTCGGTATCGCCGATATGGATACAAAAAGGAAATCTCTGATGCGCTGTAAGTGGGTACATTCAACAATCCTGGCTCTTCTTTTCGTAGTGGCGGGCAGTGTTTGGGCTGAAAGTAATGTGGTGTCTGAGCAAACGCCACATCAGTTAGTTGAGTCGGTGACTAGTCAGCTCATCGAGACAATTGCTGTTCATCGGGAAAGCTTTGATGAAAACCCTGAGGACTTTTTTCTGGCGCTAGACAATCTGTTGGGCGATGTCATTGATTTTAACTGGATTGCCTACAAGGTTATGGGTTCCTATGGAAAGCAGGCTACGCCAGACCAGCGAGCGCGTTTTGCCAATACCTTTCGGTGTGAGTTGATTGAAACATATGGTCGTGGCTTGGTCGCTTATGGGGAGCAGTCTATCGTTGTCTTGCCGCCGGCAGAAGATCTTAACGGTTTGCGTAAAGTGACCGTTGCGCAAGAAATTCGTGGCGATGACGGTATTTTTCCGCTGTTTTATTCAATGGGTATGAATCGGGACGGAAAGTGGAAGGTGACAAACGTCGTGATAAACGGTATTAATTTGGGTAAAACTTTCCGCAATCAGTTTCAGCAGCGGGCCCAGAAATATGGCGGCAATATTGACCAGATTATCGAAAATTGGTCGTCCAATAGTTGAACCCACAAACCTGAGACTGAAACATGCATCCTGATGACGTAAAAAAACTTCTTCTTTCTGAGCTGGCTGGCTGTGAAATATCCGTAGAGGGTGATGGTCGCCATTTTGATATTGTGGTGGTTGGAGATGTTTTTGCCGGATTGCGTCCTGTTCAGCGACAACAAAAAGTGTACGCGGTGCTTCAGGATGAAATTTCCGCAGGCACTATCCACGCTGTCAATATGAAAACCTTTACGCCGGATGAGCCGCAGTAGTACGCATCATTCCTTTTTTTCGGCAGCATACCTTGGCGCTGATTCGCAGAAACCCCTTTCTAGATAGAAGGTTCTCAAATGGATAAGTTACTGATTTCTGGAGGTGGGCCGATCTCTGGGGAGATACGTATTTCCGGCGCAAAAAATGCTGCCTTGCCTATTTTGGCGGCTACTTTACTGGTGGATGGTCCGGTGATGGTTTCCAATGTGCCGCACTTGCACGATATCACCACAATGTTCGAGTTGCTGGGTTGCCTTGGGGTGACCGTCGTGTTGAATGAGAATATGCAGGTAGAGGTTGACGCCTCAACGCTTCACAGTCATGTAGCTCCCTATGATTTAGTTAAGACCATGCGGGCCTCTATTTTGGTGTTGGGCCCCATGTTGTCCAGGTTCGGCATTGCCAGTGTGTCTTTTCCTGGTGGCTGTGCTATTGGCAGTCGCCCGGTAGACTTGCATTTGCATGGCTTGAAAATGATGGGCGCTGAGATTGAGATTGAAGGCGGGTATATTAATGCTCGTAGTCGGGGGCGACTCAAGGGTGCTCATATCTTAATGGATACAGTTTCTGTCGGCGCTACTGAAAACCTGATGATGGCAGCTGCGCTGGCCGAAGGGCGAACAGTCATTGAGAATGCCGCCAGAGAGCCTGAAATAGTGGATTTGGCCAATTGCCTAAATGTACTGGGAGGTAAGGTGTCGGGAATTGGGTCGACGACTCTGGTTATTGATGGTGTGGAAAAGCTACACAGTGGTAGCTATCGGATCATGCCCGACCGGATAGAAACGGGGACCTATCTTGCAGCCGCAGCGGCCACACGGGGGAGGGTCAAGTTGAAAGATACTGACCCAAAAATTCTTGAGGCGGTGCTTCTGAAGCTGGAAGAAGCTGGTGCCAAGATTGAGGTGGGCGAAGATTGGATTCTATTGGATATGGAGGGGCGTCGCCCCAAAGCTGTGAATTTTAAAACGGCACCTTATCCGGCATTTCCAACAGACATGCAGGCTCAACTAACGACGGTGAATGCGGTTGCAGAAGGTGTTGGTACTATTACGGAGACCATTTTTGAAAATCGCTTGGTGCAAGCCCATGAGTTGAATCGTATGGGGGCCAATATTACCTTGGAGGGTAATACGGCGATTGTTGTCGGAGTGGAGCGGTTAAAAGCTGCGCCAGTCATGGCCTCTGATTTACGTGCGTCTGCCAGTCTGGTGATTGCCGGGTTAGTGGCCGAGGGTGATACCATCGTTGATCGGATCTACCATATTGATCGCGGTTATGAGTGTATAGAAGAGAAGTTTCAGCAGCTGGGTGCCAATATTCGTCGGATTCCTGGTTGAGCTATTAAGATGATCGGGTTGATAGGGTTTTTAGCCAGATTGGGATATTGAGAGAATTATGCAGATCACCATCGCGCTGACGAAAGGGCGTATTTTAAAGGAAACGCTGCCATTGCTGGCCCTTGCCGGAATTGAGCCCGCAGAGGATATCAGTGCAAGCCGTAAGTTGCTGTTTGATACAAATCGGAGTGACGTGCGATTGCTGGTGTTGCGTGGCTCCGATGTGCCGACTTATGTTCAGTTTGGTGCGGCAGACCTCGGCGTGGCGGGCAAGGATACATTGCTCGAGCACGGCGGAGATGGACTCTATGAGCCTTTGGATTTGGGTATTGCGGGCTGCCGCTTGATGACCGCAGGTGTTGTCGGTGTGGCGCCGAAAGAAGGTCGAATTCGGGTGGCCACCAAATATGTCAATATTGCCCGTCTTTTTTATGCTGAGCAGGGGCGCCAGGTGGACATTATTAAGCTCTATGGCGCGATGGAGCTGGCTCCCATTATGTCTTTGGCCGATGAGATAGTGGATATTGTGGACACAGGCAATACTCTCAAGGCCAATGGGCTTGAAGCGCGAGATGCTATTGCTGAGGTCAGTTCGCGTCTTATTGTGAATAAAGCTTCAATGAAGATGAAGCACCAAGCTATTCAGCAAATTGTCGATGATCTGAGCAAGGCGGTAGGTTGATAGTTATGTCTAATCGGTTGATTGAAATAAAACAACTATCTTATTCGGATTCCGATTTTGAAGCTCGGCTGGAGCAATTGTTGGCTTGGGAGAATGTTTCGGTCGATAGCGTGGGGCAGGTCGTTGACGATATTCTGAAGGATGTTCGTCGCCGGGGTGATCAGGCGTTATTGGATTATACCAACCGTTTTGATCGGCGCGAGGTTGATTCCGCAGCGGAGTTGCAAGTCTCTCAGCAGGCGCTTCAAGACGCATTGGCGGGACTCGGGAGCGAAGAGCGGCAAGCATTGGAGTTGGCTGCTGATCGAATTCGTCATTACCACCAGCATCAGAAACAGGATTCATGGCATTACCGAGAGCCCGATGGCACGCTGCTTGGTCAAAAAATCACACCGTTGGATCGAGTGGGTATCTATGTGCCGGGAGGCAAGGCGAGTTATCCGTCGTCTGTTTTGATGAATGCGATACCGGCAAAAGTGGCCGGTGTTAGTGAGATCGTGATGGTGGTTCCGGCGCCGGGAGGCGATTTGAACCCATTGGTTTTGGCCGCTGCAGCAATTGCGGGGGTTAGTCAGGTTTTTACTGTGGGTGGAGCCCAGGCAATAGGGGCGCTAGCCTACGGGACGGAAACCGTTCCTCGTGTAGATAAGATTGTCGGCCCCGGTAATATTTACGTTGCTACCGCAAAAAAAGCTGTATTTGGTACTGTTGGGTTGGATATGGTGGCGGGGCCATCGGAGATTTTGGTGGTTTGTGATGGGGCAACGAACCCTGATTGGATTGCTATGGATCTCTTTTCCCAGGCAGAGCATGATGAAGATGCCCAGTCAATTTTGATCAGCCCGGATGTTGAGTTTCTGGCGCGGGTGAAAGCCAGTATGGAAAGACTGCTTCCCACCATGGAGAGGGCTGACATTATTAGGAGTGCTCTGGAAAATAGAAGTGCTCTCATTGGCGTGTCGAATATGGCTGAGGCGGTAAGCTTAATCAACAGGGCTGCACCGGAGCACTTGGAGTTGTCTGTGGCCGATCCGGAAGCTTTGTTGCCTCAAATTCGTCATGCTGGCGCCATTTTTATGGGTCGTTATACCGCCGAAGCGCTGGGGGATTACTGTGCGGGGCCTAATCATGTTCTGCCAACCTCCGCCACGGCTCGGTTTTCCTCGCCACTGGGCGTCTATGATTTTCAGAAGCGTACATCGTTGATTATGTGTTCTGCTGACGGAGCTTCAACCCTGGGCAGAACCGCTTCTGTTCTGGCTCGTGGTGAAACGTTAACCGCACACGCGCGTTCTGCCGAATACCGAATCAAAGACTAACTGGTAGTATTTATATTATGTCCGGTAATAAGTTCTGGAGTGATATTGTTAGCGAGCTGGATCCCTATGTTCCGGGTGAGCAGCCCAAGTTGCCGAATCTAGTTAAACTCAATACCAATGAAAACCCCTACGGGCCATCCCCCAAAGTACTTGAAGCTATCTCGGCCGAGTTGGGTGATGGTCTGCGTCTCTACCCCGATCCTAATGCAGACTGTTTAAAGCAAGCGATCTCAGATTACTATGGTGTGGGTCGTGACTGGGTGTTTGTGGGCAATGGTTCTGATGAGGTGCTGGCGCATATTTTTCAGGCATTGATGAAGCATGAACAGCCAATCCTGTTTCCGGATATTACCTATAGCTTTTATCCCGTGTACTGTGGTCTCTACAAGGTCTCTTTTGAGCTTGTGCCGCTGGCCAAAGATTTGACCATACAGGTTCAAGATTATAACAAGCCCAATGGGGGGGTTATTTTCCCAAACCCCAATGCGCCGACTGGTAGGCTGCTGTCGTTGGTGGAGATAGAGTCATTGTTGCAGTGTAATCAGCAGTCAGTTGTGGTGGTTGATGAGGCCTATATTGATTTTGGTGGTAACAGTGCCGTTGCATTGGTGGATCGCTTTCCCAATTTATTGGTAACTCAGACCCTATCCAAATCTCGATCTCTTGCAGGTTTGAGGGTTGGTTTTGCTATTGGTTGTCCGTCGTTGATTGAGGCATTGGAGCGGGTTAAAAATAGCTTTAACTCCTATCCGCTCGATAAGCTTGCGATCGCCGGTGGTGTTGCTGCAATAGAAGATGACGTCTATTTTCAACAGACCCGCCAGGCAGTGATTGATAGTCGTGAGCAGTTGAGATCAGGCTTGCGCAACCTGGGGTTTCAGGTGTTACCGTCAGCGGCAAATTTTGTGTTTGTTTCTCATCCGGCTTTTGATGCGGCAGAATTGTCCGCGGGTCTTCGTGAGCAGGGCGTGATCGTTCGTCACTTTAAACAGAGCCGGATTGATCAATATTTGCGTATTACTGTTGGTCGTCCCGATCAGAATGCGCGATTGTTGGATGTATTGACGGTATTGCTCGGTCAGAAATGAGAGGTCTCTCATTTCGGTTTGTTTGTGGTCTATTCAACCGTAGGGCGAGTGCCTGCAACGGCCATCATGGTGCTGCTTTCTCCGCCGCGTAATATGTCAAGTTTCACCGAGTCCCCCGGTGACAGGTCGGCAATCATATTCATGCTTCGTTCGGTATCTATCACCCAGTAGTCGTTAATGCGAGTAATAATGTCGCCTGATTGCAGGCCCGCTAAGTGTGCGGGGCTGCCACGGTAGATGCTGGTGATAACCAGGCCGGAGGGTGGGTTGAGGTCGAGTAGCGCTGCGGCTTGTCTGGTAAGAGGGCGGGCTTCCACACCCAGCCAGCCTCTAATCACTCGGCCGTGCTTAATGATATCTTCTAGTACTTTGATTGCCGTGTTGCCCGGGATGGCGAAACCAATGCCGACCGACGAGCCGGTGCGATCCAGAATGGCAGAGTTGATGCCAAGTAGATTGCCGTAGGCATCAACTAGTGCGCCACCAGAGTTGCCGGGATTGATGGCGGCGTCTGTCTGAATAAAGTTTTCAAACGTATTGAGCCCCAAACCATTGCGTCCCGTTGCGCTGATGATCCCCTGTGATACCGATTGCCCCACGCCAAAAGGATTGCCGATGGCAAGAACTACATCGCCCACGCTGACTTGGTTGGGGTCGCCAATGCTGATGGGGGTAAGTTGGTCGAGGTCTGCCTTTAGAACGGCTAAGTCGGTTTCTGGGTCTCTGCCGACCACTTGGACCATAGCCTCTCGACCATCCTGTAACTGGATCACAATCTGGTCTGCACCTTCAACAACGTGATTGTTGGTGAGGACGTAACCGTCTGGCGTGATAATAACGCCGGATCCCAGTGAGGATTGCATCCTTTGTTGTTGTGGAAGGTTGCTGCTATTGAAGAAGCGTTGAAAAAAGGGGTCGTCCAGAAGGGGGTGGCGTGATTGTACAAGCTTTTTCTGCGTGTAGATGTTTACAACTGAGGGGGATGCCCGGCGTACTGCTGCAGCATATGATGCCGGGCCTGACCACTCGGTGTGCGCTTCAGGCGACAAGTCTGCAGTTTCCATGACGCTGTTATTATTAAGCGCTTCAGGGAAAAGTAGCAACATGACGGCTGCGGCCAGCAATCCGGCAATAGCTGGCCAGCTTATGTAGCGTAATACCCGGTAAAAAGTGGACACTGCCACCTCCTGTCGTTCAACTGGCAATTATTATGGCACAAATGTGAATAGGGTCGAGGGCGTGAGTGCTGGCAGCTAGACGCCTCGCTCACAGAGCATTAATTGATTAGCAATAATGAGCTGTTTTAGCTTATTTTAAGCGTTGGATCTTCCTCGTCATCATTTTTAGTGTCTGTGCTCAAGTCATCTTTCAGGTGAGGAGGTTTGAGTGTCTGGGTGTCCTCTTTGAGCCCATATTCTTCACTCAAAATGCCACCGGGAACTTTGGGTGCATAATCTTTGGGTGGCTCGGGGGTGTCTCCTGAGATTACATTTCCCTTGTCTTCATTGCGCCCAAAACCAGCATCAATCAATTTGCGACTGATCTCCGGATTTGTGAGGTGCATAGCGCTGGTGGCAAGGTGTTCGTGAACATCTCGATAGCTGTGAGATAAGTTGTTGATCAGTTCGGAGGTTTTAACAAAGTGTTCAGTAACCTCTTGCTGATAGTTTTTAATCTGTTCCTGGGATTCTTGTAGTTTGCCCTCTAGGTCCTTTCGTTCACGTGCTTGAGGGTGAAGTGTTCGAGCCAAGACAAAGCCAATGATCAGGCCGATTGCTAGAGCCGCTAGTCCGATTAGTAGGGTTGAGGTGGTCAAGCCATTGCCTCCAAGGTGTTGGGTTAAAAAAGTGATGCCTGTAGTCTGAAAGATGCGGGGGCTGGAGGCAACAATTTTTAGTGGCTATTTTGTGTGTGTTGAGTGATTTAAATTTTCCTGGGTTGCTAATCAGTGAGCGCATCGCTACAGTTCACGCCCAATTTGTTTATCAATGTTTAGTTGTCTAGCGAGCTATGTCACAAGCTGCTTTATCTATACCGCTGTCACCATCCGAAAGGTATCGTCAAGATCTGAGTGGTGAGGGGTTTACTTACGATGCATCTCAGGAGTTGGCAGTTGGCTACCTGCAGGCCCTCTATGATGAGCTGGTTCGAGATGCTGGCGGCGAGGAGCCGACTGGATTGTTGGCAAATATCAGGCGTAGGTTCGCAAGGCCGGAAACTGTCGCCCCTGTGAAAGGATTGTACTTCTGGGGGGGCGTGGGTCGTGGTAAGACCTATCTGATGGATAACTTTTATGAAAGCCTCCCTTTTGAACAGAAAATGCGAGCTCACTTCCATCGTTTTATGCGTCGGGTGCACCAAGAGTTAAAAGGGTTAAAAGGGGAAAAGAACCCTCTGGAGAAGGTGGCTGATCGTATAGCCATGGAAGCCAGGGTTATATGCTTTGATGAGTTCTTTGTATCCGATATTACCGATGCGATGTTGTTGGGTACCTTGCTGGAGCTATTGTTCGCTCGTCGAGTGACGCTGGTGGCGACCTCCAATATTGTGCCTGATCATTTATATGCGAATGGGCTTCAGCGGAAGCGTTTTCTGCCAACGATTGCTCTACTAAACAAACACACTGAGGTTGTCAATGTCGATGGCGGGGTGGATTACCGACTTCGTGCTCTTGAGCGTGCAGAACTCTTTCATCAGCCATTAGATGATAATGCCGAAAATGCATTGATGTTGGCTTTTAATGGGTTGACGCCGGCGCTTGGCGAAGTGAGAGAGCGTGTCAATATTGAGGCTGAAGGCCGTGGAATTTTATGTCGGTATGTGGCTGAGGATGTTGTTTGGTTTGACTTTGATGTGATATGTAGCATTCCTCGCAGTCAGTACGATTATATTGAGTTGGCGCGTGAGTTTCATGCTGTACTGGTGAGTGGGGTCAGGCAAATGGGGCTTAAAAATGATGATAATGCCCGACGTTTTATCAATATGGTCGATGAATTCTATGATCGGAACGTGAAGTTGGTGTTGTCTGCCGAGGTGGATGTGCACTCTCTTTATACCGATGGCCGGCTGGGCTTTGAGTTTCAGCGTACCGAAAGCCGTTTGTTGGAAATGCAGTCCCACGAGTATCTGGAAAAGCCGCATCGCCCTTGAGCTAATAGCCAGTGTTGGTCTGAACCTGTTTTGCGATGATTATTGTATCGTTCGCCCGTTGGGGCGGGTCTTGCTGGTGTGTCGCAATGAGAGGCATAAGAAAAGTTATTCTTTTTGGATGAAAAGCCCCTTGTAAAGCCCATGCCCCATCTGTAAAATGCGCCCTCCTTTTGGTAAGCCCCATTAGGGAAGCCCCAAAAATTTCAGGCAGGAAAAGATGAAAACATATAGTGCGAAGCCAGAGACCGTCCAGCGCGATTGGTTTGTTGTTGATGCAGAAGATAAGACGCTGGGTCGTTTAGCGGCCGATGTTGCTTCACGCCTGCGCGGCAAGCATAAGCCAGAGTTCACGCCTCACGTTGATACAGGCGATTACATCGTAATTATCAACGCCGAGAAAGTTCGCGTTACTGGTAACAAGGCAAAAGACAAAATTTATCACCATCACACGGGTTACCCCGGTGGTTTAAAGTCCATCAGTTTTGAAAAGCTGATTGATAAAGCTCCTGAGCGTACCATTCAGAGTGCTGTAAAAGGCATGTTGCCGAAAGGCCCTCTGGGTAATGCTATGTTCAAGAAACTTAAAGTTTATGCAGGCGCCGAGCATCCACATACAGCTCAGCAGCCTAAAGAACTGAATATCTGACGGATAGTTAATTATGGCAGACACTCAATACTACGGCACTGGTCGCCGCAAAACCTCATCAGCGAGGGTTTTTCTGGCAAATGGTAGCGGTAATGTTACGGTTAATAACCGAACTTTAGATCAATATTTCGGGCGTGAAGTGGCTCGTATGATTGTTCGTCAACCGCTCGAGTTGGTTGATAGCGTGGAAAAATTTGATCTTAAAATCACTGTTGCCGGCGGTGGTAGTTTTGGGCAGGCTGGGGCGATTCGTCACGGTATTGCCAGAGCGCTGTTGCAGTATGATGAAAATCTGCGCGGTGATCTACGAAAGGCTGGATTCTTAACGCGTGATGCCCGTGAGGTTGAGCGTAAGAAGGTCGGCTTGCACAAAGCACGTAAGCGTCCACAATTCTCCAAGCGTTAATTGTTGTCCTTATCAAAAAAACCCGGTTCTTTTTGACCGGGTTTTTTTAGCTCTAAAATAAGTGCTAGTCCAATTGTAATGGGGCATTGCCTTGTAAAAAGTACGTGTTTTCATTACTATTGCACGCCATTTTGTACACATAAAAAATTTGCCAACCTTTGCTGTTAACGGGAGAACGTCATGAGTAATGACGGTGTTAATCAGGGGCGTCGCCGCTTCCTGACAGGGGCCACCTGTGTGGTGGGCGCTGCTGGGGTAGTCGGAGCAGCCGTTCCTTTTGTCGGTTCTTGGAACCCAAGTGCTAAAGCGAAAGCTGCAGGTGCTCCGGTCAAAGCCAATATTTCTAAAATTGAACCAGGTCAAATGGTCACTGTAGAGTGGCGAGGTAAGCCGGTTTACATTGTTCGTCGTACACCTGAGACGTTGAAAACTCTGGAAGGAATGTCAGATAACATTCTGAGAGACCCTTCATCAGTTAATTCCAAGCAGCCCGGATATGTGAACGGTATTCACCGTTCTATGGAAGGCAAGGAGGAATATTTGGTGATCGTAGGCTTGTGCACTCATTTGGGTTGCGCCCCTATGTATCGTCCTGAAGTTGGGGCACATGACTTAAGTACTAGCGAAAGTGAGTGGCTCGGCGGCTTCTTCTGTCCCTGTCACGGTTCTAAGTTTGATCTTGCTGGTCGAGTTTTCAATGGTGTTCCAGCGCCATCTAATCTTGATGTTCCTCCGTACTCTTATGAGAGCGACGGTGTGATTGTCATTGGTGTAGATCAGGAGGCCGGCTAATGAAAGCATTGGTATCATTCCGTGATTGGGTAGATGCTCGTCTACCCATTATGCGGGCATGGAATACTCACATGGCTGAGTACTATGCCCCTAAGAATTTCAACTTCTGGTACTTCTTCGGCGTATTGTCGATGATTGTATTGGTTATACAGCTTATATCCGGTATTTGGTTGTTGATGAGCTTTCAAGGTTCATCTGAGACAGCGTTTGCATCCGTTGAATACATCATGCGTGATGTGGATTACGGCTGGATTATCCGATATATGCACTCTACCGGTGCTTCTGCCTTCTTCATTGTGGTCTACCTTCATATGTTCCGTGGTTTGATCTACGGTTCTTATAAGCCGCCACGCGAGCTGGTGTGGATCTTCGGCATGACTATCTATGTTGCGCTGATGGCGGAAGCATTTTTGGGCTATGTGCTGCCTTGGGGGCAAATGTCCTTCTGGGGTGCGCAGGTGATCATTTCCCTGTTTGGTGCTATCCCGGTCGTTGGTGACGATATTGTCCAGTGGGTTCGCGGAGATTATCTTATCTCTGGTATTACTCTGAACCGCTTTATGTCACTGCATGTGGTGGCTGTGCCTATCGTGTTGTTGGCATTGGTCGTCCTGCATATTCTGGCGCTACACGAAGTGGGTTCTAATAACCCCGATGGTGTTGAAATCAAGAAAAATAAGGATGAAAACGGTATCCCGAGAGATGGTATTCCGTTCCACCCCTTCTACACTGTGCATGACATTGTGCCTATTGTGGTCTTCCTGTTTGTGTTCTGCTTTATCATGTTCTTTGTGCCGGAAATGGGTGGTTATTTCCTTGAGCATGCGAACTTTGAAATTGCTAACCCACTGAAGACGCCAGAGCACATTGCTCCTGTTTGGTACTTTACGCCTTTCTACTCTATGTTGAGGGCAGTGCCAGATAAGCTTGCGGGCTTCGCGGTGATGGGGGCGGCGATTGCCATTATGTTTGTGTTGCCTTGGCTGGATCGCAGTCCAGTGAAATCTATTCGCTACAAGGGCACCTTTAGTCGAGTAGCTGTACTGGTATTTGCGGCCTCATTTATTATTCTTGGTGTGCTCGGTGTGAAGTCTCCAACCCCAGAGCGTACGCTGTTGGCACAAATCTGTGCAGTCCTGTATTTCTTGTTCTTCCTGGCAATGCCGATCTGGACAAGCAGGGAGAAAACCAAGCCTGAGCCTGCTCGAGTGACAATGGACGGAGGTATGGGCTTCTGGAAGGCTCTGATGGCGCTCTTTGTTGTGCTCTTCCTGGCATGGGCGCCGTTGAAAGCAGTAGGTTCTGAGTCCAATTTTGACTGTGGAACCATCCACTGTGACGAGTTTGAAGCAGACCTGGGTGATAAGCCATCTCTACAGAACGGCGCAAAGCTGTTTATGAACTACTGTATGGGCTGTCACTCTGCTCAGTATTCTCGATGGGAGCGCGTTGCGACCGACTTGAAAATGCCTGCGGGCCTGGTCATGGATAACCTCGTATTTGCCGATCAAAAAATTGGTAGCTTGATGCAAATATCCATGCCCACTGACAAAGCCAAGCAATGGTTTGGTGCAGCGCCACCCGACTTGACGCTGGTGGCCAGAGCGCGTTCTCCTGAGTGGCTGTATACCTACCTAAGAAATTTTTATGTAGATCCTGCCCGTCCATTTGGAGTAAACAACAAAGTATTCAAGGACGTTGGTATGCCCCACGCGCTGCTCGACCTTCAAGGTTTGCAGAAATGCGCCCCCGGTCCTGTTGTTGCTCATAATGGTGGTATCAAACGCGATCCTCTAACCAGAGAAGAAATTCTAGAAGATCACTGCGGTCGTTATAGCCTGGTCCAAGAGGGTAGCTTGTCGCCGGAACAGTTTGATGGCGCAGTCTTTGATCTGGTTAACTTCCTATCCTATGTTGCTGAGCCGATGGCTGAAGATCGCAAGCGAATTGGTACTTATACATTACTGTTTCTTGCATTTTTGTTTATCTGGGTATGGTTGCTAAACCG
This sequence comes from Porticoccus sp., assembly GCA_041581635.1. GTDB lineage: Bacteria > Pseudomonadota > Gammaproteobacteria > Pseudomonadales > Porticoccaceae > Porticoccus. The sequence continues at coordinate 110,899 of JBFICW010000001.1, forward strand.
TGAGTACTGGAAAGATATTCACTAGATTCTATGAGGGTGGCTGTGATTCAGCCACCCATCCCGTTCTATAACTTAATATCGAGGTTCCAATATGGGGATTGTTGCAAAACGATCTTCCATGACATTTTATTCAGACCCGAGTTGCCACTATAGTCACCGGGTTCGTATTGTCTTGGCGGAAAAAGGGGTCACTGTTGATATCGAAGATATCGATGGAAAAGTGATACCAGAAGAGGTTTTAGAGCTGAACCCGTATGCATCATTGCCAACGCTGGTCGATAGGGATCTGGCATTGTACGAAACTAAGGTGATGATGGAATATCTGGATGAAAGGTTTCCTCATCCACCATTGTTGCCTGTCTACCCGGTCGCAAGGGCATTGAGCAGACAATTCATGCATCGAATTGAGCGAGATTGCTGTGTACAGGTGGATAAAATTATTGCCAGCCCTGATAGCAAGGGGGCTGAAGAGGCGCGTAAGGATTTGCGTGATAGTCTTGTCAGTATTGCACCAATTTTCACTGACCTGCCCTATTTTATGAATGAAGAGTTTACTTTGGTTGATTGCTGTCTGGGGGCTATTCTATGGCGGCTTGAAACATTGGGGATTGAGTTGCCTAATAACCGCCAGACTAAGCCTTTACACGATTACATGAAACGCTTGTTTGAGAGAGAGTCATTCCAAGAAAGCCTGTCTGAATTGGAAAAAGACATGTAAGGCCGCGCTCGATCAATAAATTGGCGATAAAAAAGGGACTATAATGTCCCTTTTTTTGTAGAATGCCTTTCGAGAAATTAAGAGCCTGAGTTTGCTCACATGAAAATGACATCTAATAGACCTTACCTGATTCGTGCTTTTTATGACTGGATTGTCGATAATGAGTGCACGCCGTATATGGTGGTGGATGCCTTCTACCCTGGTGTTGAAGTCCCGCAAGATTATGTCAGCGATGGTCAAATTGTACTAAACCTGGTGCCTCGAGCCGTAACCGGGTTGATTATGAACAATTCAGAAATTTATTTTAGTACCCGTTTTGGTGGAGTTCCTTGTGAAATTAGGTTGCCCGTCAAGTCTATTCTGGGCATTTACGCTCGTGAAAATGGCGAGGGAATGATTTTTGAGTCAGAGGATTCCAGCGGTCCAGAACCCTTGGGGCCAGCTCCGGTTAAGCCGGTAGCCCCTTCAGACTCCACCCCAAAAGGTGGTGGTTCTAGTGAAACCAGCAAAAAACCCTCGTTGAGAGTGGTTAAATAGAGGATAGATTAATGTCAGATCCAATTGTTATTGTCGGAATGGCGAGAACACCTATTGGAAGTATGCAGGGTCAATTTAATGGCGTGCCAACAACTGAGTTGGGTGCCGCTGCTATTAAAGCCGCTGTAGAGCGTTCTGGTGTGTCTCCAGAAAAAATCGGTTCTGTCGATATGGGCTGCTGCTTAACAGCAGGCCTGCGGCAGGCACCAGCTAGACAGGCTGCAATTGGTGCCGGTTTGCCAACCAGTGTTGGCGCAACCACGTTAAATAAAGTGTGTGGTTCTGGCATGAAAGCGGCTATGAATGCATGGGATAGTTTATCGTTGGGCCACGTTGATGTCGCCGTTGCTGGCGGTATGGAAAGTATGACTAATGCCCCCTATTTGATGCTTCAGGGCCGCGGTGGATATCGGTTTGGCGACTCGAAAATTTTTGACCATATGACGATGGATGGTTTAGAGGACGCCTATACCACAGGTGCTATGGGCTTATTTGCCGAGCAGTGTGTTGATAAATATGGTTTCACTCGCGAAGACCAGGACGCTTTTGCAATGACGTCTCTGGAGCGAGCAAAAAAAGCCATTGAGGAAGGCAAGTTCGCGAATGAAATCACTCCATTTACAGTGAAAAGTCGTCGTGGCGATGTTCAGTGTGATACAGACGAACAGCCCGGGAAAGGCAATCCTGAAAAAATCCCTCAAATGAGGCCGGCCTTTAAAAAAGATGGTTCTGTGACAGCAGCTAATTCTAGCTCCATTAGTGATGGTGCTGCCGCCTTGGTTTTAACTCGCTTGTCTGTCGCTGAGGAAATGGGTCTTAAGCCCTTAGCGAAAATCTGTGCTCACGTTACCAATTCGCACGAGCCTGAGTGGTTTACCACGGCACCTGTTGGTGCAATCCAAAAGTTATTGGCAAAGGTCAACTGGTCAAAAGATGACGTAGATCTGTATGAGATTAACGAAGCTTTTGCTGTTGTAACAATGGCGGCTATGAAAGAGCTCGATCTCCCTCATGAAAAAGTTAACGTTCATGGCGGTGCCTGTGCCTTGGGGCATCCGATTGGTGCATCAGGTGCTCGGATTATCGTGACACTGCTGTCCGCAATGCAAACTTACAACAAGAGTAAGGGTGTTGCTGGGATTTGCATTGGTGGTGGAGAAGCTACGGCGGTTGCATTAGAGCTGATGTAGTGAGGTTGTCGACCAGTAATAAACCGGCTCTATTGTGAGCCGGTTTTTTTTCAATCAACTTTTAATCGATGTATTCAAATACTTTGACGACACGCATCGCACCGCGAGTGTTACTGGCTATTTGTGCGGCTTTATCTGCGGTGTGGTGTGTTACTAGCCCCATAAGGTAGATAATGCCGCTTTCAGTCACCACCTTGATGGTTGATGACTTTATGCCATTGTCTGCAATGAGTTTTGTTTTTACCTTGGTTGATAGCCAGGTGTCATTGCTTCTCGATATTAACGAAGAGGCACCGCGTACCTGTATTTCGTTGTGTACTTGGCGAACACCGCGAAAATTCCTGGCAGCATCGCCAGCCAGTGTTCTTGCTGTGTTGGTCGGCACCTCTCCGGTTAGCAAAATCACACCGTTATAAGCATTAATGTTGATATGGGCGTGTTCAAGGTCTGGGTGAGCTTTTTTGATATTTACACCGATAAGGGTTTCAAGCTGCCAGTCATCAATGTCGGTGCCAATAGATGTATTTGTAGGGTCTGGTTGGATGGGCTCATCGGTGGTTGCATGAATGATACTGGTGCAGCCAGCCAGGGTAAGGCAACAGAGCAGCAACAGGGCTGTTAGTTGTTGCAACATTAGGGGGTTCCTCCAAACAGTTGTTGGTCGATGAGCTCGCACAGGCAAAACAAGCTCAACATTTGTATCTCAGTAATACGGTGTTTGTCGTCGTGGTCGACTTGTATTTCTATATCCTGGTCACCGAGGAGTGCTGATAGATCGCTATCACCTGTACCAGTAAACCCAATAACAGACATAGACTTGTCGTGTGCGGTGTGGATGGCTTGAACTAAATTGCTGGGGTTTGTGCCATTACTGAACAGAACAAGAAGGTCTCCCGGTTGACCTAGCGTTCTGACCTGCTTACTAAAAACCTCACTGACACTGTGATGATGGCCGATGGCGGTGATAGTTGCGGAATTACTGTTAAGGCTAATTGCGGGGAAGCCAGGACGTTCGAGCTTGTATTGAAGCATCAATGATTGGGTAAACATATTGGAAAGTGATGCAGAAAGACCATTGCCACAACAAAGAATTTTATTATCCTGTAGCAATTGCTGAACAACTCTGGTGCTTGCATTTACTATCAATGGTGCCAAGGCTTCACCACAGGCCATCTTTGCCTCGATACTTTGGTGAAACTGCTCAATAACACTCGATTCCATGGCTTTTAAAAACGTCTCTTATCAGGATTCCTTTATACGCTAAAGGCATTGCGTAGCCATTCTACCTGATACTTTTGATCGTTGCCGGGGTCTTTATCAAGGCAAATGGTGTCAAATCGACATATCGTTTGGTTCCATTTTTTCTCGACTTGCAGGAAATATTGGGCAGTATGGATGATACGTTGTTGTTTTCTGTAATTAATACTGTCAGCGGCAGAGCCATATTTATTGGTGCTTCTCAGGCGCACTTCAATAAAGACAAGCGTCGGCCCCTCTTGCATAATCAGGTCTATCTCACCCCGTGGTGCTTTATAGTTGCAGCCTATTAAAGACAACCCTTGTGATTCGAGATATTGTTGGGCCCATTTTTCTGCACATACTCCAAGATGGTTTTTTGGGGCGCTCTTTTTTCTGAATAACATAGCAATATCCTTTTGCTAGTATAATTTTCCCTACACCTGGGTGTGGCTGGTCAATCAGCAGAAAGTTGTTGGGCAGAGCGGACTTTACCGCCACGAAACTCTGCCCATGGTTGTTCGTGTTCAATCTCACCCTGAGCATTCATTTGTAACGTGCCAGTGCTACCAAATAACTGTGTGCTTGGTTCTCGCACCATGTGCCCAAGCCATTGGTGCAACTGGTAAGCATCAATGCCCAGGGCGAATATGTGGCGGTACAGGGCAGGCAGGTCTGTCGCTGGCTTGAGTTTCTCGCTCGTTGTCCCTGGAAGAGTCCATGGCATTGCGCTAAAGCGAATGCCTTCTAGATCTCTGTCGCGTCCAGGGTCTGAAATGCCGGTGTAAAGGTGCGATGTCCCATAAATTTGTAAATTGCTGGCAAACAGAAAATCAAGAGTAGGCTTTATTTGACGAGCATGATTGGGGTAGGCCGCCATAAAAACCATATCTATATCCTGGCGGCGCCGAGCTGTGTGGGTGAGAGACCTGCCGAGTAATTGTTCCAGGCGTTTTTTGCGAGCGTTGCTCTGGTCGATATGGAGTACTGGTTTCAGCAGGGGTGCAAAGTCACTTTGTGTCATGAGGTAAGGTGGGGTTTCGATCAGCGTGCCACCCTTTTCGTGCCAGCGTTCACGAAAAGCTGAGAGCGTTCGATCTCCCCATCCGCTTTTAGGTGTAATCGTGAGGGCTGTTCGTTGGCCTTCTATCCAGGCTCGGTCGGCAATTTGTTTTGCTTCATCTGTCGCGGAGAGTCCAAACTGGAATAAGTTTTTTGGAAGAGGTGTGGATGCTTGTTCGATGTAGTTGAGGGCAATGGTGGGTACCGGCAACTCTGGTATATTTAATAGCTGCTGCACCTTCTCTTTTTCGACCGGGCCTATGACAACCTGGGCACCATCAGTGATGGCTTGTTGATAGAGGCGGCTAATATCATCCTCTGTGCTTGTATCATAGAAGTGAACTAACGGTGTTTCTCCATAGCGGTCTCGGACATCGTACCAGGCGGCCAGAAAACCGTTTCTTATGGCCTTGCCAGCTTGAGCTAATGAGCCTTGAAAGGGCAATAAAACAGCGACATGCTGAGGTAGATTACTAATTGTTTGCTTAACAGAAAGGAGGCTGGTCGGAGGTGTTAAGGCTGCGGGGTGATCTGGCCATAGCATTTGCCATTCGCTGATGTCTCGAAGCTGTTGGCGAAGGTCGCTTTGATTCTTGCGGGTAATATTTGCGAGAGAGTACCAGCCTTGAAGGGTGGCATCTTCTCCGGAGGAGACAGAGGTTTTCAACTGGTCGTAGGGTATATGGCTAAGCACCACCCATAGTTGGTCGTGTGCTTGTTGTTTGTCCCCCGAAGCTTCTGACAGCTCTGAAAGGGCGATATAGGCTTGAATGCTTTTTTTATCCTCGCCAAGTAGCGAATATATGCTGCCTCGCAATTGAAGCCATTGTTGTTGTTGCTGAAATGGCAGGTTAGCCCAATTTTGTTCTATTCGTTGGTTAGAGAGTAATTCTCGGGCTAAAAAAAAGTAGTCATTGGCGATGGCTAGTTCAGAATAGATCAGAGTGTATTGAACGAACGGCCCAAGTGGTAAGGGGGCGGGAGATATTTTTCCTAGTACAGCGAGGGCCCGGTCATTTTTGCCGGCCTTGATAAACAACTCCGCTGCGGCCAGTTGGTGCAGTTGTTGCTGAGGTGCTATGCTTCCGGCGGCTTTGGATAAGGCATTTTCTGCCTGTTCTGTGAGTGTCTGGGCCGGAGGCAAGCTGGTATTGTCAGTTCGTGGTTGGTCTACACACCCGTTCATCAAAAAAGCCATCAAACACAGGGCTGTTATTGTGATCCGAATTTTAAGCATAGGTGTCATTTCTTATGGCTGGTGAGTTGTATGTTGTGGCCACGCCTATAGGCAATCTGGGTGATATGGTACCTCGTGCCGTGGATGTTCTCCATGCAGTTGATCTCATTGCCGCTGAAGATACACGTCACAGTGGCCGTTTGCTACAGCATTTAGGTATAGAGACACCGATGATGGCTTACCATGATCACGGTGACGATAGGCAAATGCAGCGAATCATTGATGCGCTTCAGGCTGGACAGAAAATAGCACTGATCTCTGATGCGGGGACGCCTCTGATATCTGATCCGGGTTATAAATTGGTCAGGGAGGTAAGGCTGTCGGGTCTTAAGGTTATTCCCATCCCTGGTCCCTGTGCCTTTATCGCTGCACTTAGTGCCTCGGGCCTGCCCAGTGACCGCTTTTCCTTTGAGGGTTTTCCCCCGCATAAATCGTCTGCTCGTATCAAAAAATTTGAGCGTTTGGCCAAGGCGCCTCATACGCTTGTTTTTTATGAATCCCCCCACCGGATTGTCGAGGCTCTAGCGGACATGGTCGGGGTTTTTGGCCCGGAGCGAGAAGTGGTTATGGCTCGTGAACTGACAAAAACCTATGAGACATTTCTGTCGGGTTCTTTAGCTGATGTCCATCGGATGGTACGGGATGACGCTAATCAGCAAAAGGGAGAGATTGTGCTGATATTACATGGCGCAGATGAGGATGCCATTAACCCCGATAATGATGAGCAGGATCGGGTGTTGAGGCTGCTGCTAGATGAGTTGCCGTTGAAGCAGGCGGTAGCATTGGCGGCTAAGGTTGTCGGTGGGCAAAAAAATTCACTTTATCAGCGAGCGCTCGTCCTAAAAGGAGCCTCCTAGCGGACGGACTATTTGTCCATAGGTTCAACGGGGTTTTGTTGTATTTAGGCCGTGCTGGCCAAAACGATAGAATCCGGGTTGATGTGGTGCAATAGCTGAGGCCCTTCTTTTTGACACTTTCGTTTGTCCCTCTTTTCATTTTGAGCTTCACACCACTGAGCTATACGGATGAGATCTAATTTATCTGTTTGGTAATGAGAGCCCTTCATCTCACAAACCCCCAACCCTTTAGCTGCGGCTCGAATATAGTTGCAGGAATCCCTTAATGAACCGATCACGGGTAATGTCATCTCTTTGGATAATATGGTTGTTTGTTTTTTGTATGGGAGGTTTTTGTTGATGCGGTTAAAAACCAGCCCAATATTTTTTTGGGATGGTAGTGAGCGCTGTAATTGTTGGGCGGTATTAACGATAGCATGCAGGTCAAACTCATTGGTCAGTACTGGAATTAGAATGGCGCTGGCTTCTCTCAATAGCGGGCTGAGGTTAGTCAAGTCTGGTCGTGCCGGTGTGTCCAGTATTAAGACCTGAGTGTTGCGGGGGGGCTGAATGGCCCAGCTTCGAGTCACATTGTGTGGGCTGTTATGGGCATCCACAAGTTGTATATGGTTTGCCAGTTCTGGGCGCTTGTGGGCCCAGAAAATGCTGGATCCTTGCGCGTCCAGATCCATTAGGGTGGTAATAGCGCCTTGTGTGCTGAAGTAGCTGGCTAGATTGGTAGATAGTGTTGTTTTTCCACACCCCCCTTTGGGGTTCATTACGACGATTCTCAGCATCACGATATCCGATGGTATTTACCTACTTTGCAGCCTATCGAAGAAATAAAACCTTAAATATCGACTCGATCATAAATTTCGAAAGTGATTAAGCCGTTTGAACTTGCGCTAAAGGCTGAAACAGCCTGTTTCCTGGGGTTTGATTCGTGATATTCTTGCCGCGAGAGCTGGCTGGACGGTCGCCGCTTCGTTTTCTCAGTATCTCCTTAGGTGATAGTGGGTGCGGAGGGGAGGAAAGTCCGGGCTCCATAGGGCAGAGTGCCAGGTAACCCCTGGGGGGCGTGAGCCTACGGAAAGTGCAGCAGAGAGTAGACCGCCGATGGCCAGTATTTGCTGGTACAGGTAAGGGTGAAAGGGTGCGGTAAGAGCGCACCGCACAGCTGGCAACAGTTTGTGGCATGGTAAACCCCACTCGGAGCAAGACCAAATAGGAATCCATTGGCGTGGCCCGCGCTGGATTCGGGTAGGTCGCTTGAGGCGTATGGTGACGTGCGCCCTAGAGGAATGACTGTCCACGACAGAACCCGGCTTACAGGCCAGCTCTCAAACTTTATCAATCAAGGCGTAAATGGATTAAAGCCTTTTGGTAATGGCGCTCTGACTTGAAAGAGTTGCCTAATAACTACCGAGGAAGAGACTTCCTTCGGCCAGTAGTTCAGCCGTTTCGTGTTCCAAACTCAACTTACGTGCCGCTTTGATGTCGGCAAATAAACACACGTTCGTTTGGTAACACTAGAGGTTCCCCGGGTACAGCAGGGATTGTGATGGTCTGCTGTCCGGGACTCAGCGAGATTTCAAGCTTGCCATGGCCTCGCGACCAGTTATCGTTACCCATACCGGTATTAAAGGGGCGTGCAATCAGTCGAGAAACCTGACCGACCAACAAATGCTAACAATTTCGAAAGCTGGCGGCTTGATCGGTATCGGTTTTTATCCTGTCGCAATATGTGGTCAAAGCCCCGAGGATATAGCGCGGGCTGCAAGCTATGCTAAAGACTTGGTTGGCATTGAGCATATTGCACTAGGCTCGGATTTCGATGGGGTGGTACCCCAGTTCTTGCTTGCCAACCTTGAATAGTTATCATCGCAAGCGGCCGTCAGAGTATGCTCGATTATCTGTCGGTATCGAGCACAGTGTTTTTGTTAGTTCAAAGTCCCGCCCTTTCTTTTTGGTATGGCATGTGGTTAAAAAACGATCAGCTTGGCTGGTAAATTTGTTTTTTTATATCAAAAATGTCTTTCAGTTAATGTAATACTTTAACTGATATTTGTAGCAATATGTTTTTCCTCGCGATCTATTTTTTACTGCGTTGTCTTTTTGTTCTTCGCTCGCAAGTTATTGAGTTTTAGGAACATTTTTCCTGATTGCACGCCCCTTTTTTGCCTTGACTTTGGCTTTTCTGAGCATATAGTGACAAAAGTGGGGAAAAGTGGGGCAAAGTGGTTTTTGCTCTCAATATAATCAATTGGGCGATAGCATTGTTTAGGGGAAATAACGAAATCAACATGGATGCCAAGGGGCGAATGGCTATTCCCTCTCGGTACCGCGATGCCCTGGATCCCTCTCGTGGTGGCTGTCTGGTCGCTACGATTGATATACAAGATAAATGCCTGTTGATCTACCCCTTGCATGAATGGGAAAAGGTTGAAGCTCAGATTGCCGAGTTACCTTCATTCAACCCTACCACTCGAAAACTGCAGAGGATTCTCATTGGTCATGCCCGCGAAATGGAGCTGGACAGCAATGGGCGTGTTTTGATTCCAACAGAGTTGCGGCAGTACGCGCAGCTGGAGAAAAAAGTGATGCTGGTTGGACAGCGACACCGTTTTGAGTTGTGGAGTGAAGAAAACTGGAACGCGGGAAGAGACGAGTGGCTGGCAGTGACCAGCGGTGATCTTGATATCCCGGAAGAGATGCAGTCCCTATCACTTTAATACTTGGGTAAGAGTATATGTCTGTACAGGGCGAGCACGAGACCGTTTTACTCAATGAGGCAGTAGCCGCACTTGTCACTGATCCTGGCGGACTTTATGTGGATGGCACCTTTGGTCGAGGTGGTCATGCATCCCTGATTTTAGCCAGCTTAAATAAAGCCGGCTCATTAATCGCGATAGATAAAGATCCTGATGCTTGTTCGGTGGCGAAACAAAAGTTTGCAGGGGATACACGGTTTGAGATTGTTCAGGCATCTTTTGCTGAACTCGCTGACCTGGTGGCGGCGCGAGATATGGCTGGGTCTGTAAGTGGTGTATTGCTTGATCTGGGTGTTTCATCTCCGCAACTGGATAACCCCGAGCGAGGTTTTAGTTTCTTGCGAGATGGCCCGCTTGATATGCGAATGGATCCTGATTCTGGTGTCAGTGCCGCCGACTGGTTGGCCTCAGCTGAAGAGAGGGAGATCAGCCGGGTGTTGAGGGATTATGGTGAGGAGCGTTACGCGCGGCGAATTGCAAGGGCAATTGTTGAGGCTCGAGAAGAAACTCCTATCACCCGCACAGAGCAGCTGGCCTCTATTGTCAAAGAGGCCAATCCGGCGTGGGAAAAAGGCAAGCACCCGGCAACAAGAGCATTTCAGGGCATCCGAATTTATATCAATAAGGAGCTGGACGATCTTGAAAAAGCATTGGCTGGTGTTGTCGATATATTGGCAAAGGGGGGGCGCTTGGTGGTGATTAGTTTTCATTCCCTCGAAGACCGTATTGTTAAGCGATTTATTCGGGAGCAAGAGCGAGGAAAGCCTCTGCCTAAAGGCTTTCCGATTATGGAAAAAGATATTGTTCGTCGGATGCGCTCTGTGGGTAAGGCGGTTAAGCCGGGAGGTGACGAGGTTTCGGTAAATGTGCGTGCCAGGAGTGCCGTGATGAGAGTCGCTGAGAAGGTGGCTTAGTCATGGGATCTAGGGAGCGGCCAGCAACGAGAGTTGGCTGGGTGTTACCGGTGGTGTGGCTGGCGGTCATTATATCCGCAGTGTCAGTAGTTTATGTTAGCCATCTGTGTCGGCAGCTTTATAACGAGCTGTCGAGTCTGGAGCAGGAGGCTAATGCGTTGCAGGTGGAGTGGGGAAGGTACTTGTTAGAACAGAGTTCTTGGGCATCGTTGAGTCGTATTGAGCAGTTGGCTGAGAGTCGTCTGGATATGCGAGTGCCTGGGGCTGAAGAAATTGTTGTAGTTCGACCATGAAGGTCTGGATGAGAGTTAGGTGAGAGAGAAGCAGAGCAAATTAACAATTTCTCGTTGGCGCTATCTGTTGCTGGTTGCGGTGCTGTTTCTGTTGCCTGTTGCGGCTCTCTGGCATATTGCTGGGCTTCAGGTTTTGGTTGATGTCGATAAGGGGTTTCAGTTTTTGCAGGGACAGGGCCAAGCTCGGACTGTGCGGACTGAACCAATACCGGCCTATCGAGGAGTGATTACTGATAGTCGTGGCGAGCCGTTGGCCGTCAGTACGCCAGTGGTCACTTTGTGGGCTAATCCCCAGGTGATTGATGGTGCTTCTGAGGGGCTTTCTGAGTTGGCAAAAAGCCTGTCAATGAGTCTGGATGAATTGCAGCAGCGCTTGTCGCGCTACGCAGGTAAAGAGTTTATGTATCTGGCGCGCCAAGTGACTCCCGAGAAGGCTCAGGAGGTACTGGCTCTGGAAATACCCGGTGTCTATGGTCAGGGCGAATACAAGCGTTTTTATCCCGCTGGTGAGGTTACATCTCAGCTGGTTGGGTTTACGAATATTGATGATCGTGGTCAAGAGGGTATGGAGTTGGCATTTGACGAGCTCCTAACCGGAGTGCCCGGTGCCAAGAAAGTTTTGAAAGATTTGAAAGGGCGGGTGATCAAAGATCTGGCGTTGGTTCGAAGTGAAAAGTCTGGCGAGAATCTAGCGCTCAGTATTGACTTGAGGTTGCAGTATACCGCCTACCGAGAGCTGAAAGCTGCGGTGGCTAAGCATCAGGCAGCCTCCGGTTCTGTCGTCATGCTCGATGTCCGGACAGGTGAGATTTTGGCGATGGCCAATCAGCCGTCATTCAACCCTAACGATAGGAGCCAGCTAAGCTCTGATGCGCTGCGTAATCGAGCTGTGACAGACATTGTTGAACCTGGTTCAACAATGAAGCCCTTCACTGTATTGGCCGCACTGGAAAGTGGGCGGTTTGTTCCTGAAACCATGATCGATACCAATCCTGGGTACATTCAGGTGGGAAGAAAAACCTTCCTTGACCATAGAAACTATGGACTCATCAATTTGACAACACTGCTGATGAAGTCGAGCCAGGTGGGGACCACTAAGTTGGCGCTAGAGTTAGAGCCGACCCATTTGCGAGATATGTTTTCCCGAATGGGTTTAGGGGACAGTCCGGGAACGGGGTTTCCCGGGGAAAGTCCGGGTAGCTTGCCAGAGCATAGGCGTTGGAGGCCTGTAGAGCGGGCTAATTTTGCATTTGGGTATGGATTGTCAGCTACAGCGTTACAGTTGGCTCAAGCTTATGCCGTATTGGCTCGCGACGGGGAGAGAAAGCCCGTATCTCTGCTAAAAGTGGATGGAATTCCTGAGGGCGAGCAGGTTGTGGATCCGAAACTTGCATCAAAGCTTCGCGAAATGATGACAAGTGTGACCCGCTCTGGGGGCACGGCAACACGTGCTGCCATACCTTCTTATGAGGTGGCCGGTAAGACTGGTACATCGCATAAAGTGGGTAAGTCTGGGTATGAAAAAAATCGCTATGTTGCCCTCTTTGCGGGGATGGTCCCAGCTGACAACCCTAGATTGGTCACGGTTGTGATTATTAACGATCCCAGAGGTAAAAAATATTTTGGTGGTGAGGTCGCAGCCCCGGTCTTTGCTGCGGTCACTGCAGATGCATTGAGAATGCTCAAGATCCCCCCCAAGGTGAAAAGTGGTGAGCAGGTTGTAGTGCTAGAGCAAGGCAAGCCTGGAGGTGCCACGTGATGGCGCTATCAAAAAGGCCTGTTCGGCGTACGTTGCAACAACTGTTGCCGGGTGTGGTTATGGGTTCTGAGTTGGCTGAGATGTCAGTGAGTGGGATGTGTCTGGACAGTCGTTCCGTAAGGCCTGGTGATTTATTTGTTGCGGTCTCGGGCGGTGAGCATGACGGGCGAAACTATATCGGTCAGGCGATCGCATCTGGAGCTGTGGCTGTTTTAGCCGATGCTCAAGGGTTGAGTGTCGAGCACGATAATGTGCTTGCGGTGAAAGATCTCAATCGGCAGTTAAGTGATATTGCCGGACGTTTTTTCGGGGATCCTTCTGATCACATAGTCCTAACTGGTGTTACGGGCACCAATGGCAAAACGACCTGTAGTCAGTTGTTGGCGCAATTGTTCAGCTTGCTGGGAGAGCCTGCCGGGATGCTGGGAACCCTTGGTTATGGTGTGGTTTCCTCTGCTAAAGCCAGCATGACAGATACTGGTATGACGACGCCGGATGCAATAACGGTTCAGTCTATTTTGTCGGACTTTGTTGCCGATGGGGTGGGGCGTGTGGTTATGGAGGTGTCTTCCCATAGCCTTGATCAGTCTCGGATCAAAGGGCTGTCATTCCATACGGCAATTTTTACCAATTTGAGCCGCGATCATTTGGATTATCACGGTGACTTGGTCAGTTATGCGGGGGCTAAAATGCAATTGTTTGCCATGCCCGGCCTGGTCAATGCAGTGATCAATGTAGATGATCCGGTGGGTGCCGAGATTGCTTTGCGGCTACCTCCAACCGTCAATCTTTGCGGTTATTCCTTAGTAAATGCTAACGCATCTATCTATGCCAAAGATGTTGTGGTCTCCGCTGCAGGTGTTCGCGCCATGATTCAGACCCCGTGGGGTGAAGGAGAGCTGAGCAGCTCGTTGTTGGGCAGGTTTAATCTTCAGAATTTGCTGGCGGTGATCGGTGCGGCCTGTCATCAAGGGTTGGCTTTGGTCGACGTATTAGGCGTGCTGGCTCAGTTGAAGCCGGTATCTGGACGTATGGAGTTGATCGGCGGTAATGCCGATCGCGGCCCGCAGGTGGTCGTTGATTATGCTCATACTCCCGATGCGCTCGAGAAAGTGTTAGCGACATTGCAAGAGCATTGCTCGGGTCAGTTGTGGTGTGTGTTTGGATGTGGTGGTGACAGGGATCGCGGTAAGCGGCCCCAAATGGGTGCCATTGCCAGTCGTTATGCCGACAGAGTGATTATTACCAACGACAACCCTCGAGGTGAGCCGGCAGAGAGCATTGCCGAAGATATTCGTGAGGGGGTCGCTGGTGAGTCAGCGGTAATTACGTGTCTAGATAGGGCGGAGGCTATTCGCCTTGCAGTTGATGGCGCAGATGAGAGAGACATTATTCTGATTGCCGGAAAGGGGCATGAGAGCTATCAGTTGCTTGGTGCAGAACGCTTGCCATTCAGTGACCAGGCGCAAGTGAGATTGGCTTTGCGCCAGCGTGGAGGGTCGAAATGATGCATGACTTCACCCTGTCGCAGGTGGCGCAGTCGTTCGGTGGCACATTGATGTATCCCGATTGCCAATTTAGCACCGTCTCTACGGATACGCGTCAAATAGATGAAGGTCAGTTGTTTGTCGCCTTAAAAGGTGAGCGCTTTGATGCTCATCAGTTTTTGCCGGAGGTGGCGACACGGGCTTGCGGGATGGTGGTTGAGCGACCAGTTAAAGATATTAATGTGCCTCAGTGGATCGTGCCCGATACAACAGAAGCATTGGGTCAGATAGCACGGCTCAATCGACAGGCTTTTACTGGTCCATTGATTGCGGTAACGGGTAGTAGTGGAAAAACAACCGTCAAGGAAATGATTGCAGCCATTCTTCGCGAATCCGGCGATGTGTTGGCAACAAAAGGGAATTTAAATAACCAGATTGGCGTGCCGATGACGCTTTTAGATTTGAATTCTCTGCATCGCTTTGCCGTTATTGAGATGGGTGCTAGCGGTCCAGGAGAGATTGTTTACCTTTGTGAATTGGCGCGACCCGATGTTGCGCTTGTCAATAACGTACTGCCCGCACACATGGCTGGCTTTGGTGGTATGGATGACATTGCGAGGGCCAAGGGCGAAATTTATCGTGGTGTTTCGAGGCAGGGCACGGCGGTTATTAATCTGGATGAGCCTTATGCCGCTCAATGGGAAAGATCAGCTCAAGCGAGGGTGCTCAGTTATTCTGTAAACGATGATCGCGCTGATTTTTGTGCCAGAGAAATCGTGGCGGACCAGTTGGGTTGTCATACCTTTGTTCTCGTCACGCCAGCAGGTGACGTGTCTGTCCGTTTGCCTTTAAGTGGAGAGCACAATGTAGGCAATGCTTTGGCCGCTGCAGCTTGCGCTTATGCGGTGGGTGCGGAGTTGTCAGCGATGTCTGCCGGGCTAAGCAAATTGCAGGCAGTGCCGGGTCGGTTAAACCGTCATCAGCTTGCTAATGGTGCCATTGTTATTGATGACACCTATAACGCTAATCCCGGTTCTGTGAAAGCCGCTATCAATACTTTGATGAAGTTTAGTGGTTGCCGGACTCTGGTGTTGGGGGATATGGGAGAGCTTGGTGCCGATGAAGCTCGATTGCATGCTGATGTAGGTCGTTATGCTGCAGATCGGGGGGTTGATGCCTTGCTGGCAGTTGGGCCGCTTTGTACGAATGCTGTCAAGGCATTTGGTTCTCGGGGTCGCCATTTCGAGAGCAAGGCGATGCTGGCAGACTATCTGCGCTCATTGCTTGTTACCAATGCCGTGGTGTTGGTGAAAGGCTCGCGCTTCATGGCTATGGAAGACGTTGTACAGCAGATAACAAAATCGGGAGAACAGTAGTTATGTTGCTTTGGTTGTCCGATTACCTGGCACAATATTTTACTGCTTTTGGCGTGGTGAAATATCTAACCTTTAGGGCTATTTTAGGTGTGCTGACCTCTCTGGGTATTTCCCTTTTGTTAGGTCCGGCAATGATCCGGCGCCTTAATTACCTCCAAATTGGGCAGTCTATTAGATCGGATGGTCCACAGAGCCACCTGAGCAAATCGGGCACCCCAACCATGGGCGGTGCTTTGATTCTAATGTCGATTTTTGTCAGCGCCCTGCTTTGGTCTGATTTGTCTAACCACTATGTCTGGGTCGTGTTGATCGTGACCTTTGTGTTCGGCGCGGTTGGCTGGGTTGATGATTACCGAAAGGTTGTGGAAAAAAATTCACGAGGGCTGCCTGCCAAGTGGAAATATTTTTGGCAGTCTGCCGCCGGTCTGGGGGCGGCGATCTTCCTTTATCAAAGTGGAAGTACGGGTGCGGAAAACGAATTGATAGTGCCTTTTTTCAAAGAAGTAGCGATGCCTCTTGGTGTTTTCTATGTTGCGCTTGCCTACTTGGTCATTGTTGGGAGCAGCAATGCAGTGAATCTTACCGATGGTCTCGATGGGTTGGCCATTATGCCGACTGTGTTGGTGGGTGGTGCTCTTGGTGTCATTGCCTATTTGGTCGGGCATGCGCAGTTTGCAGACTACCTGCATATCCCCTATGTCGAAGGGGCTGGTGAATTGGGCGTATTTTGTGCGGCCCTTGGTGGCGCGGGGCTAGGATTTCTCTGGTTTAACACCTATCCAGCCCAGGTGTTTATGGGTGATGTGGGTGCTTTGGCGCTAGGTGCTGCGCTGGGAGTGATCGCCGTCATCGTTCGTCATGAAATCGTATTTTTCATTATGAGTGGCGTATTTGTACTCGAGACGGTCTCGGTGATTATGCAGGTGGCTTCATTCAAATTGACGGGGCGCCGGATATTTCGCATGGCGCCGATTCATCATCATTTTGAATTAAAAGGTTGGCCTGAGCCTCGGGTGATCGTCCGATTCTGGATTATTACCGTGGTTCTGGTGCTGTTTGGTTTGGCAACGTTGAAGCTTCGTTAGTTGGCAGCGTTATAAGGGTGTGGCAATGACACAATTGATAGCCAGCAACAAACTAAAAGTAGTGGTCGGTATCGGCGCTACTGGTTTGTCTGTGGCCCGTCATTTGGCACAGTTGGGTGAGCGTTTTGTGATGCTCGACACCCGTCAACAACCCCCTTGTTTAGAGCAGCTAAAAGCCGAGTTGCCGAAGGTTCCCGTATTTCTCGGTGAGCTTGAGCTGGACAGCTTTGATGGTGCGGACGAGGTGATTCTCAGTCCTGGTTTGTCTCGCCAGAACCCCACGATTCAAGCGGTGCTTAGATCCGGTATTCCAGTTGTTAATGATATTGAGCTGTTTGCCAGAGCCGCTAATGCACCGATTGTGGCAATCACCGGTTCAAATGGTAAAAGTACTGTGACCACCTTGGTGGGTGAAATGTGCAAAGCCTCTGGTGTGGCTGTTGGCGTAGGTGGGAATCTTGGTATTCCTGCGCTGGCATTGCTGGATGAGCGTAACGCTCTGTATGTGTTGGAGCTGTCCAGTTTTCAGCTTGAATCAGTATTCGGTTTGAGTGCTGAGGTGGCAACGGTACTGAATATCAGTCCAGATCATATGGATCGCTACGCCAGTATGCTCGATTACCACCAGGCCAAGCACCGTATTTTTGGGGGTGCGAGGCAGGTGGTTGTCAATCGTGAAGATAAGCTCAGTATCCCCCTCGTGAGTGACACCGTTAAACAGTGGAGCTTTGGCTTAAATAAACCTGATTTTGGTGGCTTTGGCCTGCTGGAGCATGAGAGTGAGTCTTGGTTGGCTTATCAGTTTAAACGGCTGATGCCCGAGTCCGAGCTTGCTATTAAAGGGAGTCATAACACCAGTAATGCGTTGGCCGCATTGGCATTGGGTTCAGCTGTTGGCTTACCGATGGCTGAAATGTTACAGGTGCTGCGCCAATTCAGAGGGTTGCCACATCGCTGTCACACCGTAAAAAAACTGGGTGGTGTTACTTATATCAACGACTCAAAGGCCACCAATGTGGGGGCGGCGCTGGCGGCAATAGAGGGGTTGTCCGGCGACGAGAATGTAATTTTGCTCGCCGGCGGGCAGGCCAAGGGGCAGGATTTTAAACCGCTGGCAAAGGCATTGGCCGGCTCGGTTAAGCAGCTGATATTAATCGGGGATGATGCTGCTCTTATTGGCGATGTGGTCGGTGTCAGTATACCTACGGTATACGCTACGAATATGAAAGCTGCTGTTGAGGCCGCTCATCAGGCAGCTGAAGCGGGGGATGTTGTTTTGCTGTCTCCCGCTTGTGCCAGCTTTGATATGTTTTCCAGTTTTGAAGACCGCGGCAATCAATTTGTCTCAGCTGTAGAGGGATTGCAATGACAGTCCTTTCTTTAGGTTTTCCTCGAACGTACGACTTTTTGGGTGGTCTTGACCGCTCTCTACTGTTGTCAACGTTGGCAATTGTCAGCATTGGTTTGGTGATGATTAGCTCTGCTTCCATTAGTTTTGCAGAGCATAGTTATGGTGATGGCTTCTTCTACCTCAAGAGGCATCTGATGTTCCTCGCCATGGGGCTGGCCGTGGCGATAGTGTTTCTTTCTGTGCCATCGCGAATTTGGTACCGATATGGCGTGCCGTTGCTATTTCTTACCCTGCTGATGCTATTGGCTGTGCTAATCCCGGGAGTTGGCAGGAAAGTGAACGGAAGTCAGCGTTGGATTCCTCTGGGTCCGATCAACTTGCAAGTGTCCGAGTTGGCAAAGTTTGTTGTGATCCTCTTTATGGCGGGTTATTTAGAGCGTCACCAGCGCCAGCTGCGAGTACAGTGGCAAGGTTTTATTAAGCCTGTGGCAGTGCTGGGCGTCATGATGTTTTTGTTGTTACTGGAGCCGGATTTCGGTTCCGCCGTGGTGATGAGCGGCACGGTGCTGGGCATGTTATTTATTGCCGGTGTGCGGTTGTGGCAATTTAGTGCTTTGTTAATTCTAGGGGCGTCCGGTATGGCGGGCATTGCCTTGATGTCTCCGTACCGTGTTCAGCGATTAGTCACATTTCTAGATCCTTGGGCAGATCAGTACAACACCGGTTATCAGTTGACTCAGTCGCTGATTGCTTTTGGCCGTGGCGAATGGTTTGGCGTTGGCCTGGGTAATAGTGTGCAGAAATTATTTTATTTGCCAGAGGCTCATACAGATTTTGTTTTTGCCATTTATGCCGAGGAATTTGGGTTGCTCGGTGTCGCCGTGGTTGTCGGGCTTTATATGTTGCTGGTGTCCAGAGTTTTTCATGTGGCCAAAAAAGCATTGCGTCGGCAGGACTGGTTTGCAGCCTATAGCTGTTTTGGTATCGCCATGATGATGGCGGGTCAAGCATTTATCAATATTGGTGTTACATCGGGGTTGCTCCCGACCAAGGGGTTAACTCTGCCATTTATCAGCTATGGCGGTAGCAGCCTGTTGATCTGTAGCGGCATGGTGGCCTTAGTGTTGAGAATTAGCAGGGAAATGGATGATGCCCCTGCGGTAGCAAAACAGGTGAGACGTGATAGAGCCGAGATGTAGCAAGGTGATGGTGATGGCTGGTGGCACTGGAGGTCATGTGTTTCCCGCGTTGGCCGTGGCGCAGGAGCTACGCGATCGTGGTGTCGCCGTGAGCTGGCTGGGCACTAGGCGAGGTATCGAAGCCGAGTTGGTACCGGCTAATCAGTTTCCCATTAATTACATTGACGTGGCAGGTCTACGTGGAAAAGGTATCGGCAAATTATTGATAGCGCCACTCTTGTTGGTTCGGGCCTTGTGGCAGGCCGTTGGTGTAATTCGCAATGAGCGCCCTGGTGTAGTGTTGGGCTTGGGTGGGTTTGCCTCTGGCCCAGGAGGGTTGGGCGCGCGGCTTTTAGGGTTGCCACTGGTGATTCACGAGCAGAATGCCGTCGCGGGCACCACCAATAAGCTACTCGCAAAAATAGCCACTCGAGTATTGGAGGCTTTTCCTGGGGCATTGCCCAATGGAGTTTGGACCGGAAACCCCGTGCGTAAAGAAATTTTAAATATAGCCGCCCCCGAACAGCGGGTATCTGTTGGCGATAGGCCCATGAGGCTTCTGGTGCTGGGAGGCAGTCTTGGAGCATTGGCGATTAACCAACAGCTTCCAGAGGCTTTGTCGTTATTGCCCGACAATCTGCTGTTAGACGTGCGACACCAGTGTGGGAAGGCACACGTTGCCATGACCGAGGCTGCCTATCAGAAGGCCGGGGTGACAGCTCGCATTGAGCCTTTTATTGCCAATATGGCTGAGGCCTATGGTTGGGCTGATCTGGTGGTTTGCAGGGCAGGCGCTCTCACTGTCTCTGAATTGGCGGCGGCAGGTGTCGGTTCCATTTTGATTCCCTATCCCTATGCCATTGATGACCATCAAACAATGAACGGTGGGTGGTTGGCGGGTCAAGGTGCGGCGAAGCTTATTCAGCAGGCAGATCTAACACCTGAGAAGCTGGCGTCATTGTTGCAATCATTGCTGGGTGATGGTGAAAAATTAAGAGATATGGCCGTAAGCGCCAGAAGCTTAGCCAAGCCGAATGTTGCAGAGATGGTGGCGGATATTTGTATGGAGGTGTGCCGTGAGCAATAAGGGTATATATCAGGTACCCGAAATGCGCCGCATTCGTTGTATCCATTTTATTGGTATTGGCGGCAGCGGCATGTGTGGGATTGCCGAGGTCTTGTTGAATCAGGGGTATGAGATTTCAGGTTCGGACTTGGGTGAAAATAACAATACTCGGCGCCTGAAACGGTTGGGGGCAAACATACGGCTTGGCCATCACGCATCCAATGTCAGTCAAGCCGATGTGGTGGTGAAATCCTCTGCGGTGACAATGGATAACCCGGAAATTACCGGTGCACGTGAGTTGCGTATCCCTGTCGTGCGGCGGGCAGAAATGCTGGCCGAGCTGATGCGCTATCGGCATGGTATTGCGGTGGCTGGCACGCATGGCAAAACAACAACGACTAGTTTGCTGGCGTCAATTCTTGCAGCCGAAGGTAAAGAGCCAACTTTTGTTATTGGCGGCCTAGTCAAAGGTGCAGGCGCCAATGCCCGGTTGGGAGAAAGTCGGTATTTGGTTGCAGAGGCCGATGAAAGTGATGCCTCTTTTTTGCACTTGCAGCCGATGGTGGCGGTAATTACTAATATTGATGCCGACCATATGGAAACCTATGGTTTTGACTTCAACCGGTTGAAGCAAACTTTTGTGGAGTTTCTCCATAATCTACCATTCTACGGTTTGGCCGTGCTTTGTATTGACGACCCGGTTGTTCGTGACATTTTGCCGGATGTCTCCCGTCCTGTGTTGACCTATGGCTTTTCGGAGGACGCCGATTTCCGGATCGATCAAGTGAGTATGGAGCAGCGTCACAGCCGTTTCGTTATCTACCGTCCCGATCAACAAAAGCCTCTGTCGATAGAGATGAATATCCCCGGTGTTCACAATGTATTAAATGCAGCGGCAGCGATTGCTGTCGCCTCTGATGAAGGGCTATCTGATCAGGCTATTCAGTTGGGTCTTTCAGGTTTTCAGGGCGTTGGGCGCCGCTTTGAAATTTACGGGGAATATCCCGTTGGAAGTGGTTCTGCAATGTTGGTCGATGATTACGGTCATCACCCCAGAGAGGTCGCGGCCACAGTGAAAGCGGTACGTGAGGGTTGGCCTGACAGGCGTCTTGTCATGGTGTTTCAGCCTCACAGGTATACCCGAACACGTGATCTGTACGAGGACTTTGTTCAGGTGCTATCAAGCTGTGATGTGTTGGTGCTGCTTGAGGTGTATTCCGCCGGCGAAGAGGAGATTCCCGGTGCCGATAGTCGCGCGTTGTGCCGCAGTATCCGTCAGCGCGGATTGGTAGATCCAATATATGTCCAGTGCATTGAGGGCGTGGGCGACGTCTTGCGAGATATTGTTCAGGCTGGCGATATTGTTATTACCCAGGGTGCGGGCAGTGTTGGAAAACTAGTGAAAAATCTGGCCGACAGAAAATTAAGGTAGAGGGATTCGATGACTGTCAGTGAAGCAATGAAACAGAAATATGGTCGGGTCGGCGTGTTGTACGGCGGTACCTCGGCGGAGCGAGATGTTTCTTTGCTCTCGGGCAAGGCGGTCATCGAGGCCTTGGTTCGGTGTGGGGTTGACGTCGTCCCTATCGATGTAGGTGCAGATTTGTTGCAGCAGTTGCCGGCTCATCAGCTAGACCGGGTGCTAATTATGTTACATGGCCCGGGTGGCGAGGATGGCTCTCTACAAGGGGCGTTGCAATTCTTGGGGTTGCCCTATACCGGCAGTGGCGTATTTGCCTCGGCCTTAGCAATGGATAAGTTGCATAGCAAGCAA
Organism: Porticoccus sp.; assembly: GCA_041581635.1. Lineage (GTDB taxonomy): Bacteria > Pseudomonadota > Gammaproteobacteria > Pseudomonadales > Porticoccaceae > Porticoccus. The sequence continues at coordinate 132,769 of JBFICW010000001.1, forward strand.
TTTTGGCAAGGTATAGGCCTTCCCACGCCAAAATTTTCGGTACTTGATAAGCATACGGATTGGCAGGCGACACTCGATGAGCTTGGTGGTGTAGTGATGGTCAAGCCATCGCATGAAGGCTCCAGCCTCGGGATGACTCGTGCGGACAATCAAGAGTCTTTGCGGGAGGCGTGGCAGGCCGCGGCAAGGCTCGATAGCAGTGTAATAGCAGAGCAGTGGATTGCGGGTGCGGAATATACGGTGGCGATTCTGGGTGGCGAGATGCTCCCCCCTATCAAGCTCGAAACAGATCACACGTTTTATGATTACGATGCGAAATATCTCGCTGATGATACCCGCTACCTCTGCCCCTGTGGGCTAGGTGTCGAGGCTGAAGAGCAGTTGAGGGCATTGGCCAGAAAGGCCTTTGACAGCTTGGGTTGTAGTGGTTGGGGGAGAGTTGATGTGATGGCTGACGAGGCGGGCGAGTTCTACTTGCTGGAAGTGAACACCATACCGGGAATGACGAGTCACAGTCTGGTGCCTATGGCGGCAGCGCAGGCCGGTTATAGCTTTGATGACTTGGTGTTGAGTGTTTTGGACAGCGCTTGTTAGCGGCTGGGCATTTAATAAAAAATTAAAGCGTTTGATTTTTAGAGATCAGTGATGGGGATAGGCAGTATTCAGCGTGGTGGAGCACAGCGGCAAGATGAACGTCGTCCGTGGCGTGTTCGGCTGGGTTGGCTGATCAGGGGGTTATATTTGTTGGTGTTGGTGGCCGTGGTCGCGACTTTTCTCTGGGGCGGAGAGCGATTATTCCACAAACTTGATGTGCCAATTGGGGTGATAGCGGTGAAAGGTCAGTTTTCTCACGTTGATCAAGGAGATGTTCAGCTGTTGGTTGAGCCGCTAGTTAGTGGGGGTATTCTCAGCTTGAGCTTGGCGCAGATACGTGAGCAGTTGGAATTGCATCCCTGGATAGATGAGGTAGCGGTGGGCCGGCAATGGCCGAGCGGTTTGGTTATCACTGTGGTCGAGGAAGTGCCCATTGCTCGTTGGGGTGATCGAGGCTTTCTTAACAATCGGGGCGAAATGCTCGAGATCGAAGATAACAGCGGACTCGCCAACTTGCCTGTTTTGGAAGGCGCAATAAACAGTGAGCGGTCACTGATGAATGCCTACCGTGAAGTGGCTCAGTTACTGCAGCCATCTGGTTTAAAGATTGCGGTACTCAAGCGTGATGAGCGAGGAGCGTGGTGGTTAGGCCTGGATAACGGACTTCAGCTCGTTATAGGGCGTGATCAGGTGATTGAAAAAATGCGCAGGTTTCTGGTGGTTTGGGAGCTGGAACTAAAGTCGCAAGCTGGGCGAATTGCTCAAGTGGATATACGTTATGACAACGGTGTTGCTGTGAAGTGGTTGGATAAAACAAAAGTAGTAGAAAAGAAAATTACGCGGACATTAGCGGTGGCGTCCGGTTTATCGGGGCAGGTATGAGGTCGAAAAATGGCGAACTCTAATGAAGAGCAATTGATTGTTGGGCTTGATATCGGCACGTCCAAGGTGGTGACCATTGTGGGGCAGGCGGGCCCGGATGGATCTCTGGAGATAGTCGGCACCGGGCTGCATCCATCTTCTGGTTTGAAGAAGGGCGTTGTGGTCAATATTGAGTCTACCGTGCACTCTATTCAGCGAGCCATTGAAGAGGCCGAGTTGATGGCAGGTTGCCACATTCACTCCGTGTATGCGGGGATTGCCGGCAGCCATATTAGAAGCCTGAATTCCCATGGAATCGTGGCAATTCGCGATCGCGAAGTGCTCCCTCTGGATATTGAGCGGGTTATTGATGCTGCTCGGGCTGTGGCCATTCCTGCTGATCAGGAAATTCTCCATGTGCTGCCACAAGAATTCATTATCGATAATCAGGAGGGAGTTCGTGAGCCCCTTGGGATGTCGGGGGTGCGACTGGAATCGAAAGTACATTTGGTGACTTGTGCCGCCAATGCTGCTCAAAATATCAAAAAATGTATTCGCCGGTGTGGGCTGGAAGTCGATGACATTATTTTGGAGCAGTTGGCATCCAGTTATGCCGTGCTTACCGAAGATGAGAAGCAGCTAGGTGTATGTCTGGTCGATATCGGTGGTGGAACGACTGATATGGCCATTTTTACCGATGGAGCCATTCGTCATACCGGGGTCATTCCCATAGCTGGTGATCAGGTGACGAATGATATTGCGCACGCATTGCGCACTCCCACTGCCCATGCCGAGGATCTAAAAATCAAATATGCCTGCGCCCTGGCTAAGTTGGCTGGGCCGGAGGAAACCATAAAGGTGCCCAGCGTCGGTGATCGACCGCCAAGAGATTTGTCACGCCAATCTTTGGCTGAGGTGACAGAGCCTCGCTACGACGAGCTGTTTACCTTGGTTCAGGCTGAATTACGCCGTAGTGGGTTTGAGGATTTGGTGGCTGCAGGCATGGTTCTCACTGGGGGCACGGCAAAGATGGAGGGGGTCGTTGAGCTGGCAGAAGAGATTTTTCATATGCCCGTTCGGCTGGGTTCTCCACAAAATATTAAAGGGTTAACAGATATCGTTGATAACCCTATTTATTCAACCGGAGTTGGGCTGCTGTTATATGGCCTACAGCAACAGCGGGAAGGTGCTCGGCCTGCAAAACGCAGAGAGAGCAGCGGCGGTGGTGGTTTTTTGAGTCAGCTAAAAGGCTGGTTTCAGGGTAGTTTGTAGATTTTTAATTTTTAACCAAGATAGGCAAAACGAGGGGTAATCGTTATGTTTCAAATTATAGATAACGTACCGGATAGCGCAGAAATCAAAGTCATCGGTGTTGGTGGTGGTGGTGGTAATGCGTTACGGCATATGATGGATAGTTCAGTAGATGGTGTGGAGTTCATTTGTGCCAATACTGATGCTCAGGCGCTCAAGGATATGGGGGATGCTACTGTTCTCCAGTTGGGTAACGGGCTAACAAAGGGGTTGGGTGCTGGTGCCAACCCCGAAGTTGGTCGGCAGGCCGCGATGGAGGACCGGGATCGTATTGCCGATGTCTTGCAGGGTGCCGATATGGTATTTATCACCGCAGGAATGGGTGGCGGTACTGGTACTGGTGCAGCACCCATTGTTGCAGATGTCGCGAGGGAGTTGGGCATTTTGACCGTGGCCGTTGTAACGCGCCCCTTTGTGTTTGAAGGCCGCAAGCGTATGGCTGTTGCAGAGGAAGGGTTGAAGGACCTTAAGGACAAGGTGGACTCCCTGATTACTGTACCCAATGAGAAGCTTTTGCAGGTGTTGGGGAAAACGACCAGCTTGCTGGAGGCCTTCAAGGCGGCTAACGATGTATTGTTAGGTGCTGTTCAAGGAATTGCCGACCTGATTATTCGTCCGGGAATGATTAACGTGGATTTCGCCGATGTGCGCACGGTAATGTCGGAAATGGGGCAGGCGATGATGGGAACTGGCGAGTCAGTCGGTGACGATCGTGCTCGTGAGGCTGCAGAAACGGCTATTCATAGTCCACTTTTGGAGGATATAAATCTTCAGGGTGCGCGTGGTATATTGGTCAACATTACCGCTGGGCCTGAGTTGTCGTTGGGCGAGTTCTCCGATGTGGGTGATACGGTAGAAGCCTTTGCCTCTGATAATGCTACTGTTGTCGTTGGTACGGTCATCGATCCAGAAATGGGCGATAGGTTGCGAGTGACCGTTGTGGCTACTGGTTTGGGGCAGCCTGTCGAGCGTAAGCAGCCTACAAAAGTTGTGGACAATACTTATGCTACCGAAAGAGCCAGTCTTCGCAAAAGTAGTGGTGAAACTGACTATGACGCTCTAGAGAAGCCCACCGTAATTCGCAGGGGGCCTACGGGTAGCGAAGCTGTAGCTCGAAAGCTAGATGCCGCAACTGACCCGGATATGGATTACTTGGATATTCCGGCCTTTTTGCGTCGTCAGGCGGACTAATGGTAGGTTTGGAACCACTGGTTTCCCCCTCGTATACCTGTGGTTCTTAATTTGGAGCTGTGGGCGCAGTTCTGCTAGTATTGCGCCCTTGCTTTTTGAACAGTTTAGGTCGAAGGACTTTGCAAAGTTTTGGGTGTCAGTGAAGAATGATTAGACAGCGCACACTGAATAATGTGATTCGTGCCACAGGCGTTGGTCTCCATACGGGTGAAAAGGTTTATCTGACCTTACATCCTGCGCCAGTTAATACGGGTATTATCTTCCGTCGGACTGACTTAGACCCTGTGGTAGAAATATATGCCAAGGCAGAGAATGTCGGTGAAACCACCCTGTCAACGACCTTGATGAATGGCGACGTACGTGTTTCTACAGTGGAGCATCTGTTGTCTGCCATGGCTGGTCTTGGTATCGATAATGCGATTATTGATGTCACGGCACCCGAAGTGCCGATTATGGATGGTAGTGCCGGCCCCTTTGTCTTTCTCTTGCAGTCTGCTGGTATTCGTGAGCAAGAAGAGCCAAAACAATTTATCCGTATCAAGCGACCGGTAACGGTGACCGATGGTGACAAAGTGGCGTCATTTAAACCTTTTAATGGTTTTAAGGTTAGCTTTTCGATAGATTTTGATCATCCGGCATTTCATAACCGCACCCTTAAGGCTGAGGTTGATTTCTGCAGTACCTCATTTGTAAAAGAGGTTAGTCGTGCCCGAACCTTTGGGTTTATGCACGAAATTGAGTATTTGCGTTCACAGGGCTTGGCTCGCGGTGGCAGCATGGATAATGCTATCGTAGTTGACGAATACCAGGTTTTGAATGAGGATGGCCTTCGTTACGAAGATGAATTCGTCAAACATAAAATTCTCGATGCTATCGGTGATTTGTACCTGTTGGGTAATAGTCTTATCGGTGAGTTTGTGGGGCATAAGTCTGGCCATGGGCTAAATAATGCTTCACTTCGAGAATTAATTTCTCAGACAGATGCCTGGGAGGTGGTCACGTTTGAAAATGATGAGGATGAGGCACCGATCTCATATATGAAGCCATTGCTCACCGTATAATGTTCTTATCATTAAGACTGAAATGTGGGTCAGAATAGAGATATCAATAAAGCGATAAAACCGTGAACATAATTTTTATCAGCAATCGTGAGGGCAAATCCCGGTCACTGACGCTCAATAATTGGGCGAAGGTGCTTTTGTCTGTCTGTTTGTTGGGTTTGCCTGTTTGTAGCGGTATTTATATTGGTATGCAGTTCGGTGGCGATAAGTTTGGCCTGCTGGACTCAATAGAATCTATGAAGCAGGAATTAGCCCTGCAGCAAGCTCAATTAGATGCAGGACGAGAGACAGCTCGGCTCAAGGTCGAGGCCTTGACGCTCAAGCTGGCCGCTATGCAAGCTCGACTGGTCAGACTGGATGCTTTGGGTGAAAGGCTGACAGATATGGCTAGCCTGGATGACGGAGAATTCGATTTCAGTCAGCAGGCAGCATTGGGTGGCCCCGAGCAAGAGTGGACATCGGATTACCAGCATAGTGATCTGGAGTTGTTGTATACACAGTTACAACATCAGCTGGAGAGCAGAGAAAGCCAGCTGGGTATACTCGAATCTCTAATGTTAGATCGAAAGCTGAAACAGCAGAGTGCTGTTACCGGACGGCCGATTAAAAAAGGTTGGATGTCTTCTAAGTTTGGTTACCGCACAGACCCATTTAAAGGCCATCGCGCCTGGCATAATGGTGTGGACTTTGCCGGTAAGGAAGGAGCTGATGTTGTTGCCGTTGCCTCAGGTGTGGTGACTTGGTCTGGTGAACGAAATGGCTATGGTCAGATGATCGAACTCGATCATGGCGAGGGCTATATCACGCGTTACGCGCACAACAAGAAAAATTTAGTTAATGTCGGCGACACCGTAAAGAAAGGCGAAGTCGTCGGCCAAATGGGCAGCAGTGGTCGTTCCACCGGTCCACATGTTCATTTTGAAGTCTATAAGAACGGCCGTGCCGTTGATCCTGCAAGCTATATCCGACGTACTATCCGATAACATTCCTGAAAGTCGCTCGCTCTCTTTTTTGTAAGGGTATACCCCTTATTCGCTCTATTTTAGGTTTAACCCCCATGAAATTGTTAACAAAAGTATTTGGCAGTAAAAATGATCGTGAAATTAAACGGATGCGAAAAGTGGTTAAACGCATCAACAGTTTGGAAGAAGAGCTGTTAGCGCTATCCGATGATGACTTAAAAGCCAAAACTGATCAGTTTAAGCAGCGTTATAGCGATGGTGAAACATTGGATCAGTTGCTGCCTGAAGCATTTTCTGTTGTTCGAGAGGCGGCCAAGCGTAGCTTGGGGATGCGCCATTTTGATACGCAGCTAATTGGTGGAATAACCTTGCACGAGGGCCGGATTTCAGAAATGCGGACTGGTGAAGGTAAAACGCTGGTTGCCACATTAGCCGCTTACCTTAATGCGCTTGCAAGTAAGGGTGTTCACATTGTAACGGTTAACGAATACTTGGCTAGTCGCGATGCGCGGTGGATGGCTCCAGTCTTTGAGTTCCTGGGAATGCGGGCAGATGTGATTTTGTCTCGTCAAGCCACCGAAGAAAAGCACCGTGCTTATCAGGCAGATGTTACCTATGGCACCAACAATGAGTTTGGGTTTGATTACCTCCGCGATAATATGGTTTTGCGCCTTGATGATAAAGTGCAGAGGGGGCTTGCCTATGCCATTGTCGATGAAGTCGATTCCATCCTGATTGATGAGGCGCGGACACCTCTGGTTATTTCTGGTGCAGCGGAAGATAGTTCTGCACTGTATAAGCGAATGAATAAACTCATTCCTCTATTGAAGCTCCAGGAGGAAGACGGTCTAGGTGATTTCACTATCGATGAGAAATCACGGCAGGTTGAGTTAACCGAAGAAGGGCATCAGAAAATAGAGGGATTGCTTGAAAGTGAGGGCTTACTTAAAGAGGGGGATAGCCTTTATAACGCAACCAATCTCGGGTTGCTTCACCATGTTCAATCTGCATTGAAAGCACACCACTTATTTACCAAGGATGTGGAATATATTGTCCAGGATGGTCAGATAGTGCTCATTGATGAGCACACAGGAAGGACCATGTTAGGTCGTCGTTTATCCGAAGGACTCCACCAGGCGATTGAGGCGAAAGAGGGCGTAAGTATTCAGAGTGAGAGCCAGACAATGGCTTCCACAACTTTTCAGAATTACTTTCGACTTTACGAAAAGTTGTCGGGTATGACGGGTACTGCTGATACCGAGGCCTATGAATTTCATCAGATTTACGGTTTGCCGGTAGTTGTTATTCCCACCAATAAGCCAGTAGCTAGACAAGACCTTAACGACTTGATCTACCTCTCGACGGATGAAAAGTTTAATGCCGTTATTGAAGATATTAGATCCTGTGTAGAAAAAAATGCCCCCGTTCTGGTTGGTACCGCTTCTATTGAAACATCTGAGGTTATGTCGTCGTTGTTAGACGCAGCCAAAATACCCCACCAAGTGTTAAATGCTAAATATCACGAAAAAGAAGCGCAAATTATTGCTCAGGCTGGGCGGCCGGGCACGGTGACCATAGCAACTAATATGGCCGGTCGTGGAACGGATATCGTGTTGGGTGGTAATTGGGAAGCGGAGTTGGCCGATATTGAAAACCCAACAGAGGCTCAAATTGCACGTATTAAAGATGAGTGGCAAAAGCGCCATGATCAGGTGATAGAGGCTGGTGGTCTGCATATTCTTTGTACTGAGAGGCATGAGTCCCGCCGAATAGATAACCAGCTGCGTGGCCGTGCTGGTCGGCAGGGTGATCCTGGTGTTTCTCGTTTCTATTTGTCGTTGGAAGACCCGCTGATGAGATTGTTTGCCTCTGATCGGGTTAAAAATATGATGCGTGCTTTGGGTATGGAGAAGGGCGAGGCCATAGAGCATCGGATGGTTACCAATGCCATTGAGAAGGCTCAGCGGAAGGTAGAAGGGCGCAACTTTGATATTCGTAAAAACCTGCTGGAATTTGATGATGTCGCCAATGATCAGCGGCAAGTAGTGTATCAGCAGAGAAATGAATTGCTGGTTGAAGAAGATATTGCTGAGGTTATTTTCAATATAAGAGCCGATGTTGTGAATACCTCAATTGGCTACTACATTCCGCCTCAAAGCTTGGTAGAACAGTGGGATATTCCGGGGCTGGAAGAATATTTGTCAGCTGAATTTGGATTGAAATTGCCGATTCAGGAGTGGCTGGATAACGATGAGCGTTTGCATGAAGAAGGTTTGCGTGACCGGATTCAGCAAGCAATGACAGAGGCCTATCAAGAAAAGTCCGAGAGTATTGGTGCAGATATGCGCATTATTGAACGACAGGTAATGTTGCAGGTGCTTGATACGCTTTGGAAAGAGCATTTGTCAAATATGGATCACTTGCGACAGGGGATTGGTTTAAGGGCCTATGCTCAGAAAAACCCTCGTCAGGAATATAAGCGCGAGTCTTTCGAGCTATTCCAGCAAATGCTGGAAAATATCAAACTTGAGACCATTCGTTTTCTTAGTCGGGTTGAAGTTCGAAGCCGAGATGAAGCCGAAGAGCTTGAACGTCAACAGCGAGAAGCCCAGCAAGCACGAAAGCTGGAAATGCAGCACGACGAAGTTTCTGCAATTGATGGTGGCAGTGAAAAGCCGGTGCAGAATACTGAGCAGCCTTTTGTGCGGGGAGGAAAGAAAGTTGGCCGTAATGATCCTTGCCCCTGTGGTAGCGAGAAGAAATACAAGCAGTGTCATGGCCGCCTGTCCTGACGCCTTCATTGCTGAATAGATGAGCGGTGAAACACCGCAATAAAAGAGAAATAATAATGGCTGTTGGAAGTGATCTCTTTCCCTCAATGCACCCTGTGGCGGGATTTCGGTTGGGTACCGCCAGTGCGGGCATCAAAAAACCGGGCCGCAAAGATCTGGTTGTGATGGAAATAGCAGAAGGCGGTGCCATAGCGGGTGTTTTCACAAAAAATGCCTTTTGTGCTGCACCTGTACAGTTGGCAAAGGCCCATATTGGGATTGTTGATACTCGCTATCTGGTCACGAATACCGGCAATGCCAATGCGGGTACCGGTGATTCAGGCAGAGAAGATGCGAGTGCGGTGTGTCGTGCTGTGGGCGAGCTTTCTAATGTTCCGGTGGAGGCGGTGCTACCGTTTTCGACGGGCGTGATTGGTGAACCCTTACCGGTAAATAAGATCGTTACAGCGTTGCCGGCGGCTTTTTCAGCCCTTTCCGAATCAGCCTGGATGGAGGCGGCAGAGGGTATTCTTACTACGGATACCCGTCCAAAGGGTGCAAGTACACAGCTATTCCTTTCGGGCAAGACTGTAACGATCACCGGTATTTCGAAGGGCTCAGGAATGATTAAGCCCAATATGGCGACGATGCTGGCCTATGTGGCTACGGATGCTGTGTTGGATAAAGACGCATTACAGCGCCTGGTCCGGGATGCTGTGGATGCATCCTTTAACCGCATCACAGTCGATGGCGATACATCCACAAATGATTGTACGATGTTGATTGCGACTGGTGCGTCTAATGTCGATGTCGGAGAGCTGTCTGTAGAAGAACAGGGCGCATTTCAAGCTGCATTGACAGGTGTGTTTATCTCTCTGGCTCAGCAGATTATTCGGGATGGCGAAGGTGCTACCAAATTTGTAACGGTTAACGTAGTTGGTGGTGTTGATTCATCTGAATGTTTGGCGGTGGCATTTGCCGTGGCAGAGTCGCCATTGGTCAAAACTGCCTTGTTCGCATCTGATCCAAACTGGGGGAGAATCCTGGCTGCAATTGGCCGTTCTGGTGTTTCAGATCTGGATGTGGATGCGATCCAGGTTTATCTGGGTGATGTGCTAATTGCTGAAAAAGGCGGTAGGGCGAGTAGCTATACTGAAGCTAGAGGACAGGCAGTGATGGATAGAGATGAGGTGACCATTGGTATACATCTCAATCGTGGAAAGACAGAGGAGACTGTCTGGACAACTGATTTGTCCTATGACTATGTGAAAATCAATGCAGAATATCGAACCTAATGGCATGTATTCATGTGGCGGCGGCGGTTATTTTTGGTTCTGATGACAGGATTCTGATCGCTCGTCGCCCCGATCATGTGCACAAAGGCGGCCTCTGGGAGTTTCCCGGTGGCAAAATCGAAAAGGATGAAAGTGTTCGGGTTGCTCTTGTCCGTGAGCTTCAGGAAGAGCTGGCTATTACGGTGTTGAGTGCCGAGCCATTGTTAAAAGTCCGACATGATTACCCCGAAAAAAGCGTATTGCTGGATGTCTGGAAAGTGACCGATTTCAATGGTGAAGCCAGGGGGAACGAAGGCCAGGCGATTAACTGGGTCTCTTTCGGGCAGCTCGATGAGTATCAGTTCCCTGAAGCTAACCAGCCTATCATTGATGAGTTGGCGCGGTTGCTCACTATTAAGTAGTTGGTATTAATTTTATTAATGCCGGATTATTTCATCGTCGTCCATTGCCTCAGGCATGGCTGGTGTTCCTGGAATACTAAAACTTTCTGAGGCCCACTCACCAAAATCTATCTGTTGGCAGCGATTGGAGCAAAACGGCCTGTACTTTGACTGTTCGTTCCAAATCACCACTTTTTTACACGTGGGGCAGTTTACTCTGGTTTGTGGCTTATCTGTGCTCATGGTGTACCTTGTGGCATGTTATTGGTTGGGACTTTTGGGCTTGGTTTTGTGTTTTGCTAGCGCCAGATACTTTCGGTGTAGTTTGGCGACTTGATCGGCAAGCTGATCGAGGGTGCCACTATTATCGAGTATATCGTCAGCCCTTGTCAGCCGCTCCTGACGGGGGAGCTGTGCTTTTATGATGGCACGTATCTGTTCTTCGTTATTGTTGTCGCGCTCTGATGCTCTGGCGACTTGTAATGACTCGGGTATATCTACTACAAGAATACGATCTGTTAATTGGTGTTGATTCGTTTCAAGAAGTAGCGGTGTTTCCAGTATGGCGTATGGTCCCTTTGCATGGCTGAGAGCAAGTTGTATCCATTCCCGAATCAGTGGGTGAAGAAGAGACTCAAGCCACTGCCGATCCTCGGGGTTATTAAATACGTGTTTACGCAGAAATGCGCGATCGAGACTGCCATCGTCTTGCAGGCATTCTTTACCGAAATGGTTGGCAATCTGGATTAGCGCTGAGGAACCTTTTTCTACCACCTGGCGTGCCGCAATGTCGGCATTGATCACCTCGACCCCCAGTTGGCTGAAGCTTTCCCCAACAAGAGTTTTTCCACTACCTATTCCACCCGTAAGGCCGATAACAAACATTGATCTAGGCTAAGTGAATAAGGCGAGGTATTGGCCGGTGAGCTGTTCCCCCCAAATAAGGGCAATCCACCCAGCAGTGGCTAAATACGGGCCGAAGGGGATGGGTATCTGCTTGTCGCGCCCCAATAACACTATCATGGCAATTCCCACTATCGCCCCCACCAATGATGATAGCAGCACGATTAGCAACAATTGTTGCCACCCCATCCAGGCACCAAGAGCCGCAAGCAACTTAAAGTCTCCGTGGCCCATGCCCTCTTTGCCAGTAAGCAATTTGAACACCCAGAATATCCACCACAGACAAAGGTAGCCTGCAGCGGCACCAATAACGGCATCACTTAATGGGGTGAAGGTGTTGTGTGTGTTGATAAGAAGGCCCAGCCACAGGAGTGGTAGGGTAATGTTGTCTGGCAAGAGCTGCTCATTGAAGTCAATGCCGGTTAAAGCGATTAAACTCCAGCTAAACAGAAGCACCAACAACCCTGTTGAGGTTAAGCCGTAATGGTATATCACAAAGGTCGTTATCAGTGCGCAGGCTATCTCTATTAGCGGGTACTGTAGCGAAATAGGGGCAGCACAGTTGCCGCACTTGCCTCTTAATAGCAAATAGCTAAAAACAGGAATGTTTTGCCAGGGTTTGACCTCTGTGCCGCATTTTGGGCAGTGGGAGGCTGGAGTGACAATGTTTATGTTGGCAGCCTTGGTATCGGGCGCCATGCCAAGAAAGTCCAGTGATTCCCGGCGCCATGACGCAGAGAGTTGCAGTGGCAGCCGGTAAATAACTACATTGAGAAAGCTGCCAATCAACAGGCCAAAGATAAAGCTGGCAGTCATAACAAGCGTTGGGGGTAACCCAATTGAGTCAGGCATATACATCCAAATTAAATAACGGCACCCAGCTTGAATATTGGGAGGTACATGGCGATAAGAAGTCCGCCCACCAATACACCGAGAACAGCCATAATCATTGGCTCAAGTAACGTGGTCAGGTTGTCGACTGCGTTATCTACAGCCTCTTCATAATGAAGGGCAGCTTTTTCAAGCATCTCGTCCAAAGCTCCAGATTCCTCGCCAATTGCAGCCATTTGAAGCAGTAACACGGGAAACTTTTGGGTGGCGCGGAGCGCAATGTGGAGCTGTATACCTGTTGTTACATCATCACGCACTTTATGAATCGCTTTGCGATAAACAGCATTGCCTGATGCGCCAGCTACAGAATTTAGAGCGTCAACTAAGGGGACGCCCGCTGCGAAGGTGGTGGATAGTGTTCTGGCAAAACGAGCGACGATTGCTTGGTATAGAATATTCCCCACAATGGGTACTTTTAAAGAGTATTTGTCTAGAGCGGCCTCAAAAGCAGGGGAGCGCCTATGCATTTCTCTGATACCAAAGAATAAAGCTATAACGCAGGCCAACCAAATTGTCCACCATTGTTGAGCGGCATCAGAGATGCTCATTACAAAAAGGGTAAATGCCGGAAGCTCTCCTCCAAAGTTGTTGAATGTATCGGCAAAAACTGGAACCACTTTTACGAGAAGAATGCCTGTAACAATGACAGCAACCAAAATTACGGCTATTGGGTAGGTTAGAGCTTTTTTGATTTTTGCTTTCAGAGATTCTGTTTTTTCTTTGTAAGTGGCAATTCTGTCTAGCATGGTTTCCAGTGCGCCAGCCTGCTCTCCAGCTTCTACCAGGCTGCAAAAAAGATTGTCAAAGTATCTAGGGTGTTTTCTTAAAGACCCACCAAAACTAAGACCTGATGCCACATCGTCGCGGATATTGCCGATAAGTTCACGTAAGGATTCTTTGTCGGCGCCCTCTCCAACAATGTCAAAACTTTGCACTAACGGTACGCCAGCCTTCATCATGGTGGCCATTTGGCGGGTTAAAGCTGAGATGTCAGCGGGTTTAATCGGTTTTGATCCACCAAATAGGGGCTTTGACTTCTTCTTGACGGAAGTGGGGACAACCCCTTGCTTCCGCAATTGGGCCTTGACGAGCATCAGGTTGGAGCCTTTGATCTCGCCTTGGGTTGCCTTGCCTTTTTTATCCTTCCCTTTATAAACAAAGGTTTGCATTTGTGCAGTTGCCATGGATTAATCCTTGGTTACCCGGTTTGCTTCTTCAAGACTGATTATACCCTCAGCAGCGCGCCGAAGTGCCGATTGGCGCAAGGTTCTAAAACCTTCCTCTACCGCTTTGCGGGAAATTTCTAAAGAATTGCCCCCTTCCATAATAATTCGGGATATGGTCGGTGTCACTTTTAGCACTTCATAAATGCCGATACGTCCTTTATAACCATTGGTGCATTTGGGACATCCCTGGGGGTGGTAAATCTGAACATTGTCCAGCGGTATCCCTGTGTCTTCCAGGCCCTCCTCTTTAAGGATTTGTTCAGGAATATCATCAGCCAGCTTTTTACAGTGGGTGCAGAGTCTTCGAGCTAGGCGTTGGGCGATAATCAGGTTAACAGATGTCGCCACATTAAAGGCTGGGACGCCCATGTTGAGCAGTCGTGTCAGTGTTTCAGGTGCGCTGTTGGTGTGTAATGTAGAAAGCACCATATGCCCTGTTTGAGCCGCTTTAATAGCAATTTCTGCCGTTTCCAAGTCGCGTATCTCGCCCACCATGATGACGTCGGGATCCTGTCTGAGGAAAGCTCGAAGTGCTTCCGGAAACGTCAATCCGACCTTCTCTCGTATTTGTACCTGGTTAACCCCGGGCATATTGATCTCAACTGGGTCCTCTGCTGTCGAAATATTACGTTCGGTCGTGTTGAGTATGTTTAGGCCTGTGTAGAGAGAAACCGTTTTACCACTACCCGTTGGGCCTGTGACGAGAATCATGCCTTGGGGTTGGTGGAGCGTGTCTAAGTAGGCCTGTTTTTGATCATCTTCGTAACCTAACGCCTCGATGCCGACTTGGGCACTGGTCGGGTCTAGAATACGTAAGACTATTTTCTCGCCAAATTGGGTGGGTAACGTATTTACACGAAAATCAATGGCACGATTTTTTGAGATTCTAAGCTTTATACGGCCATCTTGTGGAATGCGTCTCTCAGAAATATCTAATTGAGACATAACCTTTAGGCGAGCTGCCAACCTGGGTGCTAAATTAGCAGGAGGTTTTGTTACCTCCTTGAGAATGCCGTCGGTTCTAAAGCGAACACGGTAGGTCTTTTCGTAGGGCTCAAAATGGATATCCGAACAGCCCTGCTTAATGGCGTCAATCATGAGCTTATTGATAAAGCGCACAATAGGGGCGTCATCTGTATCGGAAATATCATCTTTGCCTTTGTCGTCATCGTCAACAGCTTCTATATCAAGATCATCTAGATGAACGTCATCCATGTTTCCCAATGAGCTACCAATGTCGTCATCTTGAGCGTTGAGGAAATGATCAATAGCGCGTTCTAGTTTGTCGTGTTCAACTAGAATGGTCTCTATGGAGGAGCCTGTTTGGAAGCGAACCTCTGTAGTGGCTTGGTGGTTGGTTGGGTCGCTTTGAGCTAGAAATAGCCGGTTACCTCGAGCAAAAAGTGGCAGCACTTGATGCTTCTGTATTAATCGCTTCTTAATCTTATCTTTTGGGCAGGTGCCTAGATTATGAGATTCAATGTCATACAGCGGAATGCCGAACTCGTTGGCTGCCACTGAGGCTATTAGATGAGCGGGTAGCAGATGGTTGTTGGTGAGGTAGTGAACAAAGTTAACCTTTTGACTTTCGCTGTCAGAGATAGCCTGTAAAGCTGTGTTCTCATCCAGTAAGCCATCGGTCACTAGCCGCTTTGGCAGTCCTTTCAATTCGTTGGGGGTGTTCATGGTAAGCTGACTACCTGTCGTTGCTTGTAATGAAAGATGGTGTGATGGTAATACACGGAAGGCCTGCGGGCTAGCGTGTTAAGTTTAAGAAGGTGGTTTAATACATTTTTGTGTGAAAAGTGACAATTATTGGCAGGCTGTGTTTGCGCGTGCTGTGTGAGTTTAGGGTTTTAGTAGATTGGCATGCTGATTGCAATCTAAGTTGCTGTGTATAAATGTTATTAGACTCTTGAGGGAGAAAGACGATGAAGAAACAAGTGCAAAAGGGTTTTACCCTGATTGAATTGATGATTGTGGTAGCCATTATTGGTATTTTGGCGGCGGTAGCGCTGCCAGCCTATCAGGACTACGTGATTAAATCGAAAATGTCAGAAGTTATTTTGGCGACAAGTCAATGCCGGACAACAATTTCAGAAACCTATCAAACGAAAGTCGATTCCACGGCGATTGCAGCAAACGGCTGGGGCTGTGGCGAGAGTACATCGGAAGTTACAAAATATGTCGGTAAAATTGAAACAGATGCTAATGGTGTGATTACAGTAACAACACAAAACTTTGGTGTCTCAGCGGTCGATGCTAAGACTTTGGTGCTAACGCCTTACAAGACCGACGCAGCTGTGTTGACGGCTTCCGATTTTGGCAGTGGTTTACAGGTGTACAAGTTTAAATGTGGTGGGGGAGCCAGTACCGTACCGGATAAATATCTGCCGGGTTCATGTAAATAAATAGAGTTTTCATAGTTGAAAAAAGGCGCCTCTAGTAGGTGCCTTTTTTTTGGATTAAAAGAGGTGTTTATGAGTCTGGAGCTTTCTGTAGTTATGCCCTGTCTGGACGAAGAGAAAACAGTGGGTATCTGTGTGCAAAAAGCCAGGGCGTGCATGAAGGCTGGCGGTATCAAAGGTGAAATTATTGTTGCCGATAATGGATCAAAAGATCGATCGAGAGAAATTGCCCGGCAGGCAGGTGCCCGAGTTGTTGATGTAAAAGAGAAAGGTTATGGGGCCGCCATTCGGGGTGGGTTGTGTGAAGCACAGGGTAAATATGTGGTCATGGGCGATGCAGATGACTCCTATGATTTTGAGGGCCTGGTGCCTTTTGTAGAGAAGCTGAGAAATGGTTGTGATCTTGTGATGGGCAACCGATTTCAAGGCGGGATAGCCAAGGGCGCCATGCCGTTATTACACAAATACTTGGGGAACCCTGTCCTAAGTTTTGTTGGCCGTGTTTTTTTTAGGATTAGGATTGGTGACTTTCATTGCGGGTTGAGGGGGTTTAATCGAGAGCGAATAAACGCGCTAGAGCTTACGGCAAGTGGGATGGAATTTGCCAGTGAAATGGTGATTAAAGCGGCCATGAGAAAATATTTGATCAGTGAGGTGCCGACCACCCTTAAACCTGACGGGCGGGATAGAGAGCCGCACCTTAGAAGCTGGCGAGATGGGTGGCGGCATTTACGGTTAATGTTGATGTTAAGTCCCCGGTGGTTATTTTTATACCCTGGTATTCTTATGCTTGTGCCGAGCCTTTATGTATTGCTAGGGATGTTGTTGGGAGAGGTACAGATACGTGGGGTGCTTCTAGGTATAAATAGTATGTTATATGCGGGAATTGGCGTGGTTATAAGCCAGTTATTTATTGGCATGGCCTTTGTGTCGAGAAAGGTTGGTGAAAAAATGGGGGTCTTTGAGAGGCAGTGGATGTTAGATAGGCTGTCTAAGTATATGTCACTTGAAAAAGGGCTAATTCTGGGTGGTTCACTTTTTTTGATTGGTCTTGTTTTATCAATAATAATCACGGGTGAGTGGGTGGTCGATGGATTTGAAGAAAGGAACCCTGACGTTATTATGAGAACCATAATACCAGCATCGATTCTGATGATGGGCGGTGTGATAACCATGGTTTTTTCATTTATGTTAGATATCGTTAGTTTTTATGATGAAAATAAAAGAAATAAACTCTAGAGCGGTAGAAGTATCATTAGTTTTTATAGTCTCAGTTTTTTTAGGCTTGGTTTGGAATTATTTGGCCGGAAAAAATCTTGATTGGGATTCCTTAAACTACCATTTTTATGGGGCGCATGCATTATTTGAACAGAGGATGGGGCAGGACTTCTTTGCGGCCGGAGGTCAAGGTTACCTAAACCCTATAGCACATATTCCATTTTACTTGATGGTTAAAAGCGGACTTCACAGCCTGTCGGTAGGAAGTGTGCTGGCGATTATACATAGTTTAAATTTTTTATTTTTATACCTGATAACTGGTGAGATAGTAGGTTGGGGAAATAAGAATTTACAAGGAAGAGTTTTAGGTTTTTCGCTCGGGGTGGTTAGTTTGCCTGTGTGGCATTTGATAGGGACATCATTCTCGGATTTGACAGTTCTCGTGCCTCAGTTGGCTTCGGTCTATATAGCATTGTTAGCATATAGAAAAAAAAGAAAATCATTGTGGTTTGTCAGCGGTCTGCTAATGGGCGCTTCTGCGGGGCTTAAGCTGACTGGTATATTACCGTGTGTGTTGCTGGCAGTAGCGATGATAGGTCTTCTTGCTCGGCGTCGAAAAAGAGAAGATTTGGAGAGTTTGGTCTTGTGTGGTGTGGGCGGAATCCTCGGGTTTTGTTTGTTGCATGGGTGGTGGTCATTCCTGTTGTTGGGTGAGTTCAAAAATCCATTTTTTCCACTGTTTAATGGCATATTTAAGTCTCCTTTTTATCTTTCAGAGTCTAGTCCTGATAGTAGATTTCTTTCGGATGATTTATATAGTTTATTGATTTTTCCGTTGAAGATGTTGTTGTCTCAGGCTTGGGTTTATTATGAAAAAATTGCACCAGATATAAGGTTTTCAGTTGGTTTAACTGCTTTTGTGTGTTGTTGTTTTCGCCTGTTAATCGTAAATCGGGAGAAAAGTAGGGAAATTATATGGGTGGCATTGCTATTTTGGGTGGGGTTCTATTTTTGGGCGTTTGTAAGTGGAAATGCTCGTTATGGGTTGATATTTTTAGTGTTAATCGGTCCGGTAACCTATGGGGTTGTAAGTAGGCTCGCGAAGGATAGGTACGCAAAACCAATCGTACTTATGGTCATTTTTCTGCAATTAGTTTGTTCGTATATGAATGGCGCAATGAGATGGACCGAAAGCCAGTGGACGGATGAGTGGTATCCGTTTGTAGTACCAGAATCACTCGTCGAGAGGGATTACTTGATCTTGACAGCGGATGGTATCTCGTTTTCATTTTTGGTTGATGATCTCAATGTGGAGTCATCGTTAGTAAAGATAGGGGGGGGGATGTTTTTTTCTCCAGAGGTGTTGGGCCGGTTAGATCGTTTGCGCTTAGCTCGTGGGGGGAGGCTGAAAGGGCTGTTTAAGTATGAGATGGCTGTAATAGATGACAAAAAAGTGGCTTTCATGGTGGATCAGTATCGGCCAGTATTCCATCGTGCAGGCTATGACGTGGTTGAGGACAGCTGTGAGTTGATTTATGAAAAGCCTGGCAACGTAGTTGTTGATGTGAAGAAAATGCTAAGTTGTTCGTTGGTTTATGATGCAAGTATAAGAGAGACGTTTGACAGAGAAGCTGTAAGATACGATCGAATTTTTAATAATTTTCAAACGGCATGCGGTAATACAATTAAATTTAAATCTAATGTAACGCGAAAAAAAGGTAATATTTATTATCGAAGCGATGCAGGCACTGGCTACTCGGTATTTGTTGGTGGGGATGATGGGGTGTATGTAAGGCGATATCGTTCACTTAACATGTATTATATGGGGGCGGCAAATGAGTGGGATGGTTCAGCGGGTAGTAACTTTGATGATGTTTCGTGTCGTTTGGGTGGATAGGGGGCTGACAGAAGCATTTTTGAGAAGGTAGGCTGGTACGGCTCCTTGATTCTATTATTATTGAGAGAGCAGCTTGAGATACTTCTCAAGAGATACGATGTAGAACATATAAGTGTTTTGGGTTTTGGTATGGAGTGCCAGTCAAGATCAAAGGCGTGGGTGGTCGTTATCTTCTGCCTTTGGGTGTTGGTGTGATTTATGAAATGGGCAGTAATTTTGTGCCCCTTTTCAAGAATACTTATACGTATTGTGTTGCATTGGTATGACTGGAAGTACTCCCCCCCCCTTTTTTTTTGTTTTTATCCTCTCCTGGAGCACAGGCTTACATCTCTTGCAGTCTCTTTAGTCCCTCGGGTGCGCGTAGTGTAAGGATGATGGTGATCACTACTTCGGTGAGAGCAAAGCCAATTGCCGCGCCATTTGCTCCAATCTGTGGGGTAAGTCCTACCATTGCGCAAATACCAAAGAGGGAGCCGATAAGGGTTGCCTTCATAACACTGCCGGAATCACCTGATGGAAGCAACAGGTGGCGGGTGAGTGACGACCGCACTGAATATAGGGCAAAGGCGAAACCCAGAATTGCAAGTGTATCCCGGGTGGCAATGGCTTCACTCCCAAAGAGAAACTCACTTGCCTTGGGGCCAATAATGCTGACGATGGCCCAGCCCATAAGGCCAAGGAGAGTGTGTGCGATGATAGACTCTCGTACCCTGTTGGCTCGGGCCTTGCCGTGAGCCTCTGCGGTCCAGGCCTGGAGCGCATTGCCTAGTACAAAGGGTACATACATACCGAGTTTTACCATCTTGTCAGCAGAGGCGAATGAGCTGGATTCCAAGGAGGGGGTGCTGATGTGAACAAGCGGCAGTGGAAAGGCCATATAGGCGGTAAATACTGTATCACTTACCGCAACATCGGCATTAATTCTTAGGAGCTTAAAGAGGTCCTTTAGGGTAGGATTTGTTGATGGATATTGTCTTAATACGCGTTTTGTGAATATCATCGTCCCCACAATTGTTACGACAATGCCTGCAACGGGGTAGAGTTCCACAATGCCTGTGGCAAGGATCAATACTGCTGCCATTCCCGCTGCAAAAATACGTGGTATTGTATCGAATAGCGCTATTGAGCGCGGGGCGGCGATACCTATTGAGAACCATATAAATGACAGTGCAATCGTGGCTCCCTGAAGCCCCATCAAGATCGTCAAAGTTCTATATCCTTCTCCCGCAATCATGCCGCAGATTATTGCAAGTACGGGAAGTACCACCATGGCCCAGCTTAAGCGAACTAAAAGTGACTCCCGGTAAAGCCTGCCCCTCGCTGTAGGGTCGGAAGCATTGGCTACCTTTGATGGCCCGACGGTGGACCAGCCGTGGCTGATAATAACGCCTGCCAGGGTGCCTATAGCCTCGCCTGATAGAGCGCTTGCCCACCCTTCCGGGCCCGCAGACCGGGCAACCAATGGTAGTACAAGAAGTGGGGAAATGACTGAGATTGCAGGCAGGATAGAAAAGCCGAACAGCCGCTGCGTCAGTGTCAGCGGCCTCATGGTGAGCTCTCCACTGCGGATTTGTTCAGAACCACTTTGATCACGGTTGCAGTCTTATGGGCCGCTTGGTCCCACGTGAATGTCGATGCTCTGTCTTTTCCATCGATGACTCTTTGCTTTAGGTTTCTGTTGGTGAGTGCGCTTTGTATGGCAGATCCAAATGAGAGGGGTTCCTCGGCGTCTGCGTACAGTGCCGCATCGCCTCCTACTTCGCGTAGTACCGGAATATCATTGGCCAGCACAATGCACCCTCTTGCCATGGCGTCAATAACTGGTAGGCCAAACCCTTCAAGCTTGGATGGACAAGCGTATAGAGAAGATACGTAATAAAGCGCTTCTAACGTCTCGGTGGCAACCCAGCCGAGTAAGAGAACGTCATCCTCAAGGCCGAGATTGTAGACAAGAGGTTGAAGAGGGTCCCTTCCTTGAGAGCCTGTAATAATAGTCAGTGGCCTAGCCTCTTTTGGAATTGTCGCGAGTGCCCGCAGAAGTCCATCGAAGTTCTTGTGGGGTATTCGATTGCCTGTACTGAGGACTATGGGACGGGATAAGTCAATATTCAGCTTCGACAGTGAGAGTGATGGGTTGGCGATGGGGCTGGGAGGGTTTGTCCCGTGAGCTATGACACTTAAATGTTCTGCTTGAATATGTAGGTTTGTTTCTATATCCATGGCGGCAGATTGAGTGGCGGTTATTATCTTGTATGCTTGCCTGGCTGAGCTCTCACAAAGTTTTGCTGCAATAACTCGTTTCAATTCAAAAATCAGTCCACCCCTGTTTAATGCATGATAGATAGTATCGTGGATGGTCAACAAGCTAGGAATTGTTCCTCTAACAGGGCCAAAATTGGCTGGAGACCAGATGAGGTCTGCTTCCATATTCTTTGCCACACGTTGTATAAGGAATAGTTCACCCAAGGCCCAGCTAACTAGGTTTCTTCCAATAAGTTTGGAGGCTACAACCTTCCCCGGAAAAAACTGTTGAACAAGCTTTTTGCTGGGGCGATTGGTTAACGCTATGAGGCGGGTATTCGGTAGGTGGTCGGGCAGTCGTTGAGTCAACTCTCGAATGTATGTTTCAGTGCCGCCCCGGGAACCAGTAAAGCCAAGAAGGTCGACGAGTAGGCAGGATGTGTTCATTTTCTATCCATTGAATGTTTTCAGAGGCCGGTGCGAAGAGTTTAATTCAGGGTTTATAAAAAATGAAAGATTCACAAGGGTCTTAGTTCTGCTACCCAAAGAATGCCCGCTGAACGAAGCTCATGTAGGTAGCAGATTTGATGTGGCTCTGGAAAGTCGACTTGAGACCAGCGATCTTTATAATCTCTAACATAGATCACTTCATATTCTACTCCAGGTGCACCACTTAGAATGTAAGCGTCGATATGGGGGTGGTATCCAAGAGGAATTGTAACAAACATTCTGCCTGTGGCTGGTTTGAGCAAGGATCTAAGAAACTCCAAAGAGCGAACCGCTTTTGTAAAATCTTTTTCGGGCTCGTCCCATCCAACATGTTCGAGTGTGGATATGGTTATTATCCAATCAAACTGAGTGCTTGATGTTATGTTCAAAACATCTTGGTTCTCTACATCAGCCCCCTGCTCATATTTGTCGACGACCTTGTGATTGATAGGCTGGTAGTGAGAAAGTACATTCCCGACCTCTAAGCCATATGAGTTTGAGTTTTGGCGCTCTAAGAAATCACGGGCAGTAGGTATTTCTATGGAGCGTTCACCAAGCCACGTCCTGTTGTAGGGGTGCCTAAAGAACTCTAGTTCCCTGCTTCGGTATGAAAAAATCGGTTTAAC
>JBFICW010000002.1:0-146504 GCA_041581635.1 Porticoccus sp.
AGAAAGTCCAGGTTAACGCGGAGGCAATACCGCCTGTCATCAGATCGTATTGAAAACTAAGATACAAAAAGTAACTCACTAGTAAAAGACAACGTAGAAGAAACTTATAAACCACCTGTTTCCTCGGGAGTATTTTTTTCGGAGGAAACCATCATTCTAAAAACATCCGCTAATTGTTAATTTTTTCCTGTTTTATCTAGCATTCTCTTTCCCCTAGTCTCGACTCCATTAATCCTGTCCGGGCTATTGCTCCCAGCCATTTCTGACTAAGACCACCTAACTAAGGTTGCTGACAACTGGGCAGATCTACTCCACCTTCTGTTAAGCGATCTCTGCGGGCCGCTTCACCGGTGATGTACTGCACCCACTGATTGGCCGTTTTTCGATTTTTCACGTTCTTGGCAGCCTGGCTAAAAACGGTGATGGCGTCTCGGTAGCAATGAAGATTGACCAGCGCATTACCCAGTGTCATCTGAACCAGCGAGGTTTGTTTTAAGCCTCCGACTCGTAGTGCATTGCGCGCCGCACGAACCGCGTCGACGCTCCTGTTTATGTCCAGATAGGCCGCCGATAGGCGGGACCATGTCTCACCACTATTCGATAACTTGGCAGCATGCTCGAGAGCCGCAAGCGCTTTTTCTGTCTCCCGGGACTGAAGCCATGCGCTACCCAACAGGTCATAATTTTTACCCGAGGCTTTAATTACACCAGACGCCAGGCCAGACTCAATAATCCGAGCGGCGCGATAAGGTACTTCCGCCCCCAGATAGAGATAAGCCAGTGAAAGTAATTGGCGCTCACTGGACAATCCGTGGCTCAAGTTCAGCACGTCTAGTGAAACCAGCCGATTAATCTCCTGCTCAAGCTGCCCATAGACACCTCCCAGTTGCTGCCAATAGGTCTGTTTTGGATAGTGGGTCACCAGCTGTTTCAATATGTCGATAACTTTCTGGTAATCCTGATTTTCGTAATAGAGTACCCGCTGAAGTAACCACCAATTTTCTCTTGGCGTCTGTTCTTTTGCCACAGCTTCATCAATAACGGTATTAATCAGCCCCAATGCTTCCCTTTTTCTCTCTAAATGGTAATAGGATTGGGCCAGCAAAACCCTACCTTCCGCACTGACGATCGCGGCATTCGCCATCCAGTTTTCCAGCTGCTTTGCCGCTTGTGAATAGTCCTCCTGAATCAAATACAGTTGGGCCAACGTATAATATGTGGTTGTTTTCTGACGCTCATCCACCTTGGGTTCGGCCAACATCCTTAAATAACTGGCAATCGCCTCCTTATATTGTTCTACGGAGTAATAGGCAAAACCGAGCATATTGTAGACTTGAGACTTCTCATAGCTGGAGGTGCAGCCCGTCTCTAAAAAGCTGTGCAGTTCGCGGATGATCTGCGGATATCGATCAGGTGCAAGCTCAGCCTCGCTATTAAAAACGTCCTGTATACCCTGGAGTTTATTGGCACAGTTTTTACCCACCGCCTGACGCTGACGGGTTTTGACATTGGCGTATTTTCGCTGCTCAGCCTTATCGTCAACAGCCTTGCTCTCAGCGGCATACGTCACGCCGACAGCGCACAGAGCAGCCAAATTAATAGTCACCCCAAGAAACCAGGCAATAACCGAGATGCACCTTTGACCTGTCAGCAATTTATTCTGTGGCATCCTATTTCTGATCAAAATCACGCCGGGCTACCTGGCAATTTGAAAACTAAATTTATACAACACACCGGGGACTTCTTCGGCTTTGCCATCGATGACCCGCGGCTTGTACTTCAACTTGTTAGCCGCTCTTAGGGCATATTTACCAAACCCCTTATTTTTGGGGTACTCCTCGAGCAGTTTAGGATCCCTCACTCCACCCGTTGTGGTAATAATCACCTCGACCACGGCATAACCACTGATGCCACGCCTGAGAGCTGCCGGAGGGTAGTCCGGCTGGGGCACATAGACGGGGACATAATCAGCGTCGCGGGCAAAACCACCCCCCAGTCCAATTTGTAACCCATTCATTTGAGGGGCCGCCATGCTAACGGCACCCGCAGGCACCTCGACATCCAAGGACAGATCAGGCAGCTCAGGTGGTCGCTCTACAGGCGTTTCTGTCTTTTCTGGCCGGGGCTGCTTGGTCTGATCCAGGATTTCACGTTTTGATTGCCAGATATCGGCAATTTTTCTAACATCGCGCTCATTGTCACCGACTAAACCCGATTCAATTAGGGTATACATAGTGACCAACAGCGCAGCCGTGACGCTTAGGCCCATTAGCCCTGATAGCCCTATTCGGATAAACCTCATAGTGCCCACTTAGTTGGTTTTAGTGGAAACGGATACATCAGTAATCCCGACTGCCTTTGCCATATCGGCAACCAGCGCAATCATCTCAATATCAGACCGGTAATCCGCTTGAATAACCAATCCACCCTGGGGGTTTTCGCTGTGCAGCCGAAGAATCTGCAATTTGACCGCTCGAGGATCGATGTTTTTGTTATCAATCCAAATTTCGTTGTTACTCGTCACGGCAACCAGAATACCGACCTGCTTTTTAGTCGCAGTCACCGCATCGACACGAAGCACATCAACACCGGGTTCTTTAATAAAAGAGGCGGTCACAATAAAGAAAATCAGCATGATAAACACCACATCCAGCATTGGCGTCAGGTCAATGGCCTGCTGCGGCTCTTGCGCTCTTGCTGTTCTATCCCGCATAAAAAACCTTGTGGCCTGTTGTTGTAGTATCTAACCGCTCTAGTGATCCATGGTAAGTTGGTCGATCAACAACTGCTTTTCACGATCCGCGATACGTGAAATATAGGTGTTGCCAAACACACCCGAAATAGCCGCCACCATCCCTGCCATGGTTGGAATCGTCGCTTGAGAAATACCCGCAGCCATCAATTTGGCATCGCCACCGCCAGTGGCCATAGTCTCAAATACACCGATCATTCCCGTCACCGTCCCAAGCAGCCCAAGCAGTGGAGCCAAGGTGACCAACGTCTTGATCATTGGCAAGCCAGAATCAATCTTCAATGCCACCCGTGAGATAATGGCCTCGCGAACCTGATGAGCGCGAACCGACTGACGTTCTGCACGAGCCTCCCAATCGGCCAGAGCTAGACTGATATCCGATTGCAATGCCCCCCGGATAAACCAGAAGCGCTCAAAGAGCAATGTCCACATCACCAGCAGTAAACCAGCAATGATGAGCAACACAGGGCCACCCATATGGATAAATTTCTGGATACCGTGCAGCACTTCGAGCAGCGGATACATCACTACCCCTCCGCCTTCTCCGCAACGATACCCGCACTTTGCTCTTCCAGAATGTGCAAGACTCGCTGCGCTTTTCCATTCACCAGGGTATGTAACAACACCGTTGGAATCGCTACACACAGCCCCAAAACGGTGGTCACCAGCGCCGCCGAAATTCCGCCAGCCATCACTTGCGGATCGCCGGCACCAAACAGGGTAATCGCCTGAAACGTATTAATCATGCCCGTCACGGTGCCCAACAGCCCCAACAATGGGGCCAGCATCGCTATGATCTTCAACAGATTAAGACCCGATTCTATGGATGGGCGCTCTTTTAATGCCTGCTCATGGAGCTTGAGCTCCAGACTCTCGGCATCCATTCCAGAATGCTCTTCACCCACCTGTAAAATCCTGCCCAAGGGGTTATCCAAACAAACCGTGTCACTTTTCAACTGGTTGCTAACACGCCGAGAAATCCCCGTCAGAACAACAAAGCGCCAAAGCGCCAAGACTAACGCACACAACCCGACAAAGCTGATGAAGTAGCCGATCAACCCACCCTGATGCCAGCGCTCAATGGTCGTAGGACTATTAATCTTAGCTGTCAACAACGAACCCCCACTGGGCCCCGTGGGGTCGACACCAACCTGAGTAAACCCATCGGTTGCGACCTGTAGCTCAGCAGCGGCGCGCGTATATTTTCGGCCTGGCTGACGCACCAACTCTGACATCGCACCAGTTTCCGGGTTAAATACCAGGTAGGCGCCATTGGACAGCAAATTGAATGCGCCGATGCGCACCACTTCCTGCTGAACCCGTTCACCGTCCGCCTTGATAACGGTGGCTGGAAACTTAACCACCTTGCCAGATTCGATCATTTCATGATTGATTTCGTACCAGAGGTGTTCAATCTCCGCCAATGTTGGAAGTTTGGTGTTGCTGCCCATCTTGGCAATTAATTCATCAAGAAACGCCGTTCGCCCTGGATACTGGCTACTCACCACAGAGCTGTTTAGCGTCGCTCGAGTATCACCCGCTGCAGAAGTTAAATGACCAAACATTTCCGTTAGCGAGCCTAGGCGTTTTTGTAGCTGCTCCTGTAGGGCGGCTACTTTCAATTCATTTTCAGCATATTGCTTTTCTAACTGCTCTGATCGCGCCTCTTCTTCAGCCTTAAGCCCTCGGGCCTGCTTAAGTTGTTCGGCCTGCTCAGATCGGGCATTTTTAAATTTTGCCTCTCGGGCAGCGTGCTCTCGGGATTCATTCACCTTGGCTGTTTTAATCATTTCTAGAAGTTCATCCAATGAAGCGGCGCCTTCTTCCGCCTGAAGATTGGGAACCACAAACAAGGCCATCAACACCAGCGGAAGTTTCAAACAACGTATGTTCATTGCACCACCCCTGGCGCAGAAACAGGCAGCGAGATGATGTCGATTGCCGTCTGCTTTCTCGCAATTCGAAGTCCCTCGGCCACGGCACTGCGATAGCTGCCATCATCCAAGGTTAACCACTGCCTGTTTTCCTGATCCCAGGCACCGGTAACTTGCTGGTCAGCGGTTTGATACATCAAGGCTACCCGACCAATACGCAAAATGCTCACCTCGCGCTCCTGCCCCTCTATGCTAAGAGTGTCGAGGTAGCTGTCAATTCGAACACCGTATTCAGTTTCAATTTTGTAGGCTTCCAGCACTTGGCGAAATTTCTCTGCAGCACTGAGATCTGCTCGCATTAGGTTCTCGCGCAGCTTAGTTACACGCGCATGACGCTCCTCCATCAGAAAGGGGAAATCCAGATCTATAAACTGTTCCAAAGAATCAATCATTTTTAAAACCAGCGGAGTAATCTGCCGCTCCATCACCGTAGCGTTATCAATGGATGATTCGAGATCAGCGATGCTCTGCTGTTGATTCGCCACCTGAGCAGCAAGCTGTGTGTTATAGATCTGTAGATCTTCGATCTGTTTGTTCACCTGCTTAAAGGTTTGAAACAAATCACTGGTTTGATCCGCCAGCTTGTCGATCCGCTGCTGTGATGACCGTGCTGCGGCTATTTTTTTCGCCCCTGCGGACAACACATCGTCGGCATCTGCCGCGTTAACACCCGCGGCCAGAGGCAACAAAACTACAGCGAAGCATACCGCTATCCTGCTCTGAAAATTTTTCATGCGCACTTCAACCTACACACCGGGTGATATGAATTCATTTTATTAAAAAGATAATTGCCGAGAACGTTCCAGCACTTGGAAAAAATAGGGGACATCACCCTGCTTCTCAGGCTCCTGCCTTGCGACCTCAAACCACTGGGATTCGTCGTATTCAGGGAAGAACGCATCTCCATCAACCTCCGTTTGCACCCGAGTGATATAGAGCCGATCCGCCCTATCAATCGCGGTACGATATATTTGTTCACCACCAATCACCATCACCTCGCGTGATGTATGGCTACCGGTAGCGCCCTCATCCTCAGCCGCCATACACAATGCCTCCTGCAGCGACGATGCCACCGTCACCCCCGGATGTTGCCACTCACTGTTGCGGGTGATCACTATATTCAATCGCCCAGGCAGAGGCCGACCAATGGAATCAAAGGTCTTCCGTCCCATGACAATCGGTTTCCCCATGGTCACAGACTTGAAGTATTTAAGATCGTCGGGCAGATGCCATGGCAGCTCATTATTCCGACCTATCGCTCGATTTTTGGCCATAGCTACAATTAAAGACAACTCAATCTCTGACATTAGCTCACACCGCTACCGGGGCTGAAATCGGAGGATGGGGCTTATAATTTTTCAGTTCAAAATCCTCGTACTGGAAACTAAACAGATCCCTAACCCCTGGATTGATCACCATCTCGGGAAGCGGGTGAGGCTCCCGGCTCAGCTGCTCTTCCACCTGTTCAAGATGATTTGAATAGAGGTGGGCATCGCCAAACGTATGCACAAAATCACCGGGTTGCAAACCGGCAACCTGAGCAATCATCAGGGTTAATAACGCGTAGGAGGCAATATTGAAAGGGACACCCAACAATACATCAGCACTCCGCTGATAGAGCTGGCAGGACAGTCGCCCCTCGCTGACGTAGAACTGGAACAGCGTGTGACAGGGCGGCAGACCAGACTTGGCCATCACCGGAATATCAACCGGGTTCCAGGCTGAGACGATAAGTCTCCGAGAGTCTGGATTACACTTAATATCTTCCACAACCTGAGCAAGCTGATCAACACCCTCAAAATTACGCCATTGCCGGCCGTACACAGGCCCCAGTTCACCATACTGCCGGGCAAACTGCTCATCAGCTTTTATTCGCTCGACAAACAGCTTCATTTGCTCGCGCCACTCGGGCGTATACATTGGAAATGTTTGATCCTGCCCGGTTTCCCGTAGCCAGCTCTGAAACGGCCAATCATTCCAAATATTGACCCCATTGTTCACCAAGTAGCGAATATTTGTGTCGCCTTGAATAAACCACAGCAACTCATAAATGATCGATTTAAGGTGAACCTTTTTAGTGGTCACCAAGGGGAACCCCTCACTGAGGTCAAAGCGCATTTGGTAGCCAAAAACACTCATCGTACCCGTACCGGTTCGGTCTTCCTTGCGCACGCCGCCATCTCGAATGTGCCGCATTAATTCAAGGTACTGCTTCATTCAACGTCTCTTTTTATAAGGTATTTCTCCGGGTTTGATCGAACATAGCCCCAAAGTATCAGGCCAGCGCCCACCACAAACATAGGGAGGCATAACAGCTGCCCCCTCGTCATCCAATCAAATAAGTCGAAACCAATATGGCTGTCTGGCTCCCGAAAGAACTCCACAGAAAACCTGAAGGCGGCATAAAGCACGAGAAACAAGCCACCTATCACACCTTGGGGTCTAGGTTTTCTAGAAAAGATCAGCAGCACAACACTTAACAGCACGCCTTCCAGAACTGCCTCATAAAGCTGAGAGGGGTGCCGGGGTAGTTGTTCCGGGTCACCCGGGAATAACATCCCCAACCAGCTATCCGTAGGTCTACCCCAAAGCTCCTGACCGATAAAATTGCCCAACCTGCCCAGGCCAATACCAATAGGCACTAGGGGCGCAATAAAGTCACCCAATGCGAAAAATGGCTGCTTTATCTTCCGGCCATAAAGCCACAGCGCGACCAGCACACCAAGCAAACCGCCGTGAAAAGACATGCCCCCTTCCCAAATTCGGATCAGCCACAATGGATCAGAGAACCATTTTTCCAGATTGTAGAAAACCACATACCCAAAGCGGCCACCCAGAATCACACCAAAGGCGCAATAGACGATGAGGTCTTCCACTTGGACTCGACGCACCGGCGACCAGGGGCGATTGCTTCGCCTTAACGCTAACCGCCAACCCACCAGGAATCCCAGCAGGTACATTAATCCATACCAATGAACGTTGAACGGCCCTAGCGAAAACGCTACGGGATCAATTTCGGGATAAGTCAGCATTGAATAATCTTGGCCAAAATCAGATTTCAGAGATCATAGCCTGTTCCCTTACCGAGTGACAATGGAGCGGGTTACAATGGCCGTATGTGTTTGATTATTTTTGCTTGGCACAGCCACCCCAATTATCCATTAATCGCGATCGCCAATCGTGATGAGTATTATCGGCGGCCTACAGCACCGGCCAGTTTTTGGGAAGATCAGCCTGGCATTCTGGCCGGGCGGGATCTCGTCGGCGGGGGGACCTGGATGGGCCTTTCTCTCAGCGGCAGGTTTGCTGCTGTTACCAATTACCGGGAGGGAAGCGAGCCGCCAGCTCCCCGCTCACGCGGCGAATTAACGGTCAGCTTTTTAAACAGCGAGGCGAATATAGCCTCATTTGTTCAGGACACTGTGGACAATGGCCATCTGTACAATGGTTTTAATCTATTGCTCGCCGAGGGGAATCAACTTTTTTACTGCTCGAACCGTCAAACCCAGATACAACAACTACCTCCTGGGATCTATTCTCTAAGCAATCATTTACTCAACAGCCCATGGCCCAAAGCAGTTCATGCCAGAGAGGCATTTGAACACCAGATCACCTCGGACTCAGTGAACCCCGATCAATTAATCCAATGCCTACACCGGCGCGAGCCCTTTCCAGATGAGCACTTACCCGACACGGGTGTAGGCCTGGCATTAGAGCGTATGCTGTCGCCGCCATTTATTGTCTCTAAAGACTATGGGACACGTTGCTCAAGTGTAGTTTTAAAGAACCATCAGAGCGAGACGTTGCTGGTAGAACAGAGCTATGGAAGGAATGGGTCACCTGGCGAACGCCGAACGTTCAATATCAGCAACCCCCATTAGTGAATTTTGGTACGACTGAACAGCCCTAAGACCTCGGGCTTCTTCAAGGCCATTTCCATGTGTGCCAAGATCGACTGAGCATCGGGCATCAACATAACTTCTTCCAACAGGGCCTCTGCTTCAGCCAAGCTAACCTGGCGAAGAATTGCTTTCACTTTCAGCAAGTTCGTCGCACTCATGGATAAAACTCTGTATCCCAGCGCCATGAGAAGCACGGCACCGATAGGGTCGCCCGCCATTTCACCGCAAACACTCACCGGCGTATTTTCACCGCGAGCACCCTCAGAAATATGACATAGCGCCCGCAATAGACTGGGATGACAAGTCTGATATAAATCTGCCACGCGGGGGTTATTCCGATCCACCGCCAAAAGGTATTGCGCCAAATCGTTAGTACCAACCGACAGGAAGTCTACCCGACGTGCTATTTCTCGGATCTGGAAGACGGCCGCAGGCACTTCGACCATAGCCCCCACATTGGGCATTTCAATTTGATATCCTTCTTCCTCTGTCAACTCATCGTAGACCTGATAAATCAGCTCCAGCGCACTCTCCAGTTCAGCCAGATTGGAGATCATGGGCAAAAGAATACTCAAGTTATTCAAGCCTTCACTGGCCCGCATCATGGCGCGTAATTGCACCAGAAAGATCTCCGGGTGATCCAGACAAATACGAATACCTCGCCAGCCAAGGAAGGGGTTCTCCTCCTCAATCGGGAAGTAAGGTAAATCTTTATCACCACCAATATCCAGCGTACGCATAGTGACAATACGTGGCGCAAACATTTCCAACTGCTCACGATAAGATTTTCGCTGCTCCTCCTCAGAGGGGAATCTATCCAGCATTAAAAAAGGAATTTCGGTGCGATAGAGGCCAACACCTTCGGCACCCCGATCGAGAGACAACATAGCATCTAAGCGAAGTCCGGTGTTTACCCAGAGGGCGACCTGATGGCCATCGGTCGTCACACAGGGCTCATCTGTTAACTTTTCGAGATCTGCCGCCAGCAATTTTTCTTCATAGATCTGCTGAACATACGTCTCGAGTATCTCCTCTCGTGGAGCGACAATGACTTGGCCAATGTGACCATCGACAATAACCTCTTGAGCCTCCAGGCTGGCCCACGGCAAATCCACTACACCCATCACAGTGGGTATACCTATCGCCCTTCCCAAAATAGCCATATGCGAATTGCGAGAACCTTTAACCGAGACAATCGCTACGACCTTATCCAAAGGCACATCGGCAAACGAAGCCGCCGAAAGCTCTTCGCCGACCATCACCATTTTGTCCGGGTACGTTGTGCGCTTGGTTTCAGATTGCTGCAGGTAAGCTAACACCCTGCGCCCCAAGTCCTCTACATCAGAGGCCCGCTCCCGCAGATAAGCATCCTTCATGCTCTTAAACATTCCGACGTGCCGTAAAACCACCTGGGACCAGGCACTTTGAGCACAGATACCTTCTTCTATCAGGCTAACCACTTCGCCACCAAGGGCGTGATCGTCCAGCATTCGCACATAGACATCAAACAGTGCGCGCTCCTCATCGCTGAGCTTCCCCACCATACTCTCATCAAGGGCATGGATGTCCAGCTTGGTTTGCTCCATCGCCTGGCGGAATTGGCATAACTCCGACTCTATATCTTCCACATATCGCAATGGGACGACATTTAAGTCTGCAGAGGGGGCGACCACTACAACTGAACCTATGGCCACACCTGGGGCGCTGGCTACGCCTGGATACACCCGCTCACAAACACCCTTACGAGGATGTATCAGTCGATCCAATTCACCAGTAGCATCGGCGTGAGCAATAACCCCTGCCAGCTGAGCTGAAACAGTGACCAAAAATGACTCTTCACTTTCATCAAAACGACGTTTTTCCTGCTCCTGAACAACCAGAACACCTAAAACCTTTCGATGATGAATAATCGGGGCACCTAAAAAAGACCGAAAACGCTGCTCGCCAGTTTCGGGAATAAAAGCAAAGTTAGGGTGTGCTTCAGCCTCTTCAAGATTAATTGGTTCAGCCTTGACGGCCACCATACCCACTAAACCTTGTCGGTTGGAAAGATGAACCCGGCCAACAGCATCGGGGTTCAACCCATCGGTCGCCATCAGCACATAGTTATCACCCTCTGGATTGTACAAGTACACTGAACACGCGCCCGTCTTCGTCACCTGCTTCACCAGATGCACGATCAGCTTCAGAACTTCTCCAAAGTCCTTGGCAGCATTGACCTCTTGAACAATGGTTCTCAATGATTCCAGCATTTACCTTTGACGCTCCATTTCACACTGTAATGGTGACAACTCTTTTAATGCCCGACGATACACCTCTCTTTTAAATTCAATCACCTGATTGATTGGATACCAATAGTTTACCCACTGCCACCCATCGAACTCTGGCTTATCGCAATGATTCAAACAAATTTTACTCTCATCCCCTACCAATTTTAGCAGAAACCATTTCTGCTTCTGACCAATGCATAGTGGCTTGGAGTTTCTTCTTTGCATAAGCTTTGGCAATCGGTAACGCAACCAGCCTCTCGTACAGCCTAACAGCTCGACATCGCCCGATTCTAATCCCACTTCTTCAAAAAGCTCACGATATAAAGCTTGCTCGGGCTTTTCACGAGGGTTGATTCCACCTTGTGGAAACTGCCAGGCATCCTGCCCTATTCGCTTGGCCCAAAGTAATTTCCCGGTACCGTTAGAAATCACGATACCGACATTGGGACGAAACCCCTCTCGATCAACCACGCTACGAATACCCTTAAATACTGGGGCTCTATAAATTGAGCCCCTTACACCACCTCTAGACATAGAGGACTAATATTAATTACAACTCTAGAACTTACATCAAATACATAGTTGAGGACAGTCCTATCTCTCGTTAAGCTATGCCGCCTTTTCCAAAAACAACCAGTGAGCACCCAATGCCTCTTGCTATATTTGACTTAGACAACACCCTGATTGCAGGGGATAGCGATCATGGCTGGGGCGAGTTTTTAGTTGCCCAGAAGATTGTTGATGAAATCTATTACAAGCGGATGAACGATCAATTTTACCAAGACTACCAGAATGGCAAACTCGACATGTCTGCCTACCTCGAGTTTTCACTGGCACCCCTAGGAGAAATTGAGCCCTCAGCGCTAGCTCAGCTACATGCTCAATTTATGGTAGATGTCATTGAACCCATGCTGCAATCAAAAGCTGACAAACTACTTCAACAGCACCGCGATAAAGGCGACTTACTGATGGTCATCACCTCGACCAACCGCTTTGTCGTTGAGCCCATTTGTAAAAAACTCGGTATCGACCACCTGATAGCCACCGAGCTTGAACAGCGTAACAATCGATATACAGGAAAGGTTTCAGGCGTGCCCAGCTACAAAGAAGGCAAGGTCATACGTCTTAATAGTTGGCTAACTGAAACGGGCACAGATATGGCTGGCAGTAGTTTTTACAGTGACTCAATCAATGACCTACCCCTGCTAGAAATCGTAGATCACCCTGTAGCCGTTGATCCCTGCGACCAATTAATGGCTGTCGCCAAGGAAAGAGGCTGGCCAATCATCAGCCTGCACGATTAATCACTAGCCTTCCCTCCCCTGCAACACTAAGCAAAGAGCATGTGGTGGCGCCACCGTTGATAAGGCCACCCGGATCCATCAAACTAACCCAATCAAACTATGGGATTGAACAACTTGCGGCTGGACAAGTACATCAGCAACGCCTCTGACTATTCTCGCACCCAGGTCAAAAAGTTGATCAAGGAAGGCTTGGTTACAGTGGATGGTAAAATGATTTCCAACCCTGCCACACCTATCAGTGAATCAGCGGTCGTTCGCCTTGAGAGTGTGGCCATTGCCATGCCCGGAGCTCGCTATTTCATGCTAAACAAACCCAGCGGTGTCGTTTCTGCCACAAAAGATAGTGACCACCCAACAGCCATAGACCTGATCGATGAGCCTCGTCCAGAACAATTACAAATTGCTGGCCGGCTGGATATCGACGCCACCGGACTTCTGCTAATCACTGATGACGGCCAGTGGAATCACCAGATTACCTCACCGCGAAGCGACTGTAGAAAAACCTATAAAGTGGGACTGTCGGAGCCTCTGGATCCTGTTTTAATCAAGAAATTTCATGAAGGCATTTGGCTGGAGGGTGAAAAACGCCGCTGCTTGCCTGCCAACCTTGAGATACTCAGCGACCACACCGCGATGCTGACTATCAGCGAAGGTAAATATCACCAGGTGAAACGAATGTTTACTGCCGTAGGCAACCATGTACATAGTCTACAGCGGCTAACCATTGGCGACATTGCACTGGATCCGGGCTTGGCTCCAGGCAGCTATCGCGCCCTGACACGATCTGAAATTGAGGGAATCCGACATTGAGTGAAGCCAATCATACGGTGGACCCCTCTTTTCAGCTTCTGGTACAACAACTTCACCAGGCAGAGGGCCCTCAACTATTAGTGGCTGATGAAAATTTACGCGCGGCACCACTAAACCAACTACCCACCGAGACAACAAGCCTGATCACCAACCGCTACGATCTCTACCTTCAAGCGAAATTATTAGGCTTTAACTGTTACTACAACGATTTTGATTTTTCCTCGTTTCCGGACCACAGTTTTAAGCAAGTACTCTACCGTGTCTCCAAAGAAAAGCCGGTGACCCACCATATCATTAACGATACTCGGCGCCTCATTCCCAATGGCGGCACCTTGATACTATCGGGCGCCAAGACAGATGGCATAAAAACCTATACAGAGAAGGCCGCCAATTACTTTGGTAGCCGCGCCACGGCAAAGAAGCACGGCAATAGTTATTGCGCGACAATCCCGCTCCTGTCATCCGTAGAGTCAGCTCTCGACGACAAGTGCTATTCGCAACTGAGACCCTGCATTTCATTAGATCATGTACAGCTTCATAGCAAACCCGGATTATTCGGCTGGAACAAGATCGACCAAGGTAGTGCATTTCTGGCAGAGCATTTGAGTGATTTTTTTAAGTGCTTCGATGAGGACCCCGAACACCTTCTTGACCTTGGTTGTGGTTATGGCTATCTCTCTGTCATGGCCCACCGGCACACCAAAGCATCCATTACCGCCACTGATAACAACGCTGCGGCCATAACGGCATGCTCAAAGAACTTCTCTTTAGTGGGAATTAAGGGAGAAACCATCGCGGCCGATTGCGCAGAGGGGATTGATCAAGAATTTGATGCCATTATCTGCAACCCGCCCTTTCATCAGGGGTTCAGCACCGACAGAAGTCTTACACAGCGTTTCGTCGATAGCTGCCATCGACACTTAAGGGCGGGCAGCATGGCTCTGTTTGTCATCAACCGGTTTGTGCCTCTGGAAAGCTGTGCTGAAAATCTGTTTCAGATTAGTCCTTTTGGTGAGAACAAGAGCTTTAAATTAGTCCTTCTGAAAAAGCCCTAGGAATTACCCCTAATACAACCAACCAGCCCCCTAGAGCGTCGCGGTTGAATTTTCAGTGAGGTTCTGACCAAACGCCAGGATCAGTTGTTCCAAGTTAAGGCACGCATCTGATGATATATCAATAATCCGACACCCAGCCCAAAATCTACCCTCTTGAGCCATAGACCTTGTCCACAGGCATTCAAGCCCCAACTCTAGTTCAGCAAAATCCACCCCGGCCTGATCACTAGCGACTCCAGCAGGCTGTAGTTTGACCTGATAAAGATGCTCAGGCTGCAACTGTTCTGCACCCATCAACATCAAACCTTCAAGGTGGACATCCACCAGTATGCCCAGAGACACACCAGTGAGTTGGTTAATAACTTCTATCTGAGCGCCCAGCTGATATCTAGACAGACTGCGTCGATCGGCATCAGTGGGCATACTGTCCTCCCCGAGATTGATTCTGGGGCTGGGATTGAGCTTGCACCTGCTCGTTCAATTCGCTAAAGATTGTATCCATGGTTCTCTCTACCAAGGGCTTCGTACCGCCAACAATCATTCGTAACTCACCGGAAATGATCTTCTGGGCAAGCTCTTCACCGGTACGCATTCCCGAGCGCTTACCGCTTTGATCCACAAACAGAAAATGTAACGTCTCGGAATTAAACCAAGCCACTTTTTCTCGCTTGCCATCTCGGTGCTCAAACCAGGTGCCAAACTCTATTAACCGCAGCTTTTCAAGAACCTCCTGTTCCTTTTCACTCATTCGCGACAGGTCTACTTTTTCACCCGCTCGCATTTCAGCCATGTGAACCAGCTTGTCTCGAATAGCCACTGGCGCAGCTTCGGGTTGCAGATTTTTCTCGCGCAACTGGTAGATACGGTCAATCGAGCGTTTTAACTTCAACGCCTTGCCGGTTTCATAGCCAATCATGTCAAAACCTTGCTGAATGATCGATTCCATCCAGGGGTAGTGCTGCCGCCAACGCAACCACTCATCCTCTGAGCCGCTCAGCTCCAACCCCCACAACATATCGTCAACCAGCTCCAATGCATGCTTCCAGGAATCTGAGCTATCGCCATAGCGCAGCAGTACAAAGGACATATGGTCAGACCAGGGCTGCAACAAGAATAGCAGGATGGCGGAGGGAATATCCCTGTTGGCAATGCGCTGATGGATTTCTTTGTTAACTCGCCGCTTGACCCCGCACAACTTATCTTCACCACGGGCTTTTTCAGTGGCCCGCCGCTCCAGTAACTGAATCCGCAACTCCACCTTCTGCACAAAGCTGCTAAACGTCACTAACAATCCAGCAAACAGCTTGGAATTAACCTCGTCCTCATCCAATATCGTTCGCACGGTCTGACGAATCTGCTCCAACATATCGAACTGACAGGAGCCATCGTTTTCCACCCAACGAGAACCGGCTTCGGCAAGTGCATTCAATAACAGTCGCGATGGATGCTCCTGCTGCCTAAAAAAATCTGCCTCAGAAAAAGCCAGCTTGAGAAATGGCGTATGCAAATAACTCAAAAGTGCTTTTATGCAATCAGGTAGCTGCTCGTCATTCAACACATACTCGAACAACATCCCCACCAAATCGATAGTACGCACATCATCGCCACTGAGAGGCGGAGCTTCTTCCGAATCTGTAATTTCTTGCAGCTGGCTGACCAGGCGACGACGCGCCTTGGCAATATCCAGTGGTTTGATTTCCTGAGACGCAGAAAGGATCTCTGCCGCCAGCACTTGGTCAAGCTGCTGAAGCTGCACTGCCGCCTCAACTAATTGATGTCCGGCATACTGAAGTGGTTGACCCGGTCTAGCAACCTCCTCTGGCGGAGCATTGGCCACCAATCGCTGATGCAAGAACGTGATACTGTCGACCAGTTGATGCTGATATTCAGATGGCGGTAGCTCTTGGGCGGGCAATGAAAGCGGTTGAGTCATTACAGGCATCGACAGCATCGATGAATCCTGACCAGGCTGGGCCTGGGCCGGCGAACGCTTACGAGGTTCTGCGCCAGTGAAACGCGCTGAATCAGAGGACTTGGATTTTTCCACCTGATAATTCAAGTTCGGCAGAACGCCCAACGTCTTCAGCACTTCATTTGCTTTTCCGTAAACAACACCCAACTGAGAAATGAATTGGCGATCAAATAGCTTACAGACCAGCAATCTGGCCAATAATGGCACCTCAACAGCGGTGAGGGCTCGTTTGATAGCGCTACAGAAACGTCCTGGTGCCAGCGGCAACTGATTTTCAGGGATTGGCTTTCCCCCATGGAGCAGCGACATACGCTGACCCAGAGCCCATAAAGACTCTAGATAGTCTGCCTCTGCCCGCTTGCGAATCGCAATCAGGGCAATATTTTCCTCGAGTGCATCGTGATCCAGCAAGGCTAGCCCGCCTTCAGAGTCACCCTCGATATCGTCTACCGAACTAAAATCTTTCAAGGCAAACTGATCAAAATAGCGATTAATTTCCTTCAGAAAAATACGCAAAATTTCGTTGTGTTTGGCTTTAATCAGGGAGCGGGCAAGAAGAAACTCAAAATTCTTCTTATCGTCATTGGGTTTTTGGGAGTAGTCCAGAAGCCGGTCATTAACATCTTGAAGAAAAGCATTAAACATGGTGCCAGACATATCAAGCACAACTTCACGGACAGAGGCTACTCCCCTGCCCGTCAACTCTTGCCAGTTTTTAGTCAGTCCGCCGCTGCTCATTTATTTACACGTGGAGCCCCTGCTCACTAAATTTGACATACTGTTCTGAAATCGATTGAAACACAATCCTACTGTTTTTTAACCTAAAACCCACACTTATTTTGTAGAGATAATTTGGCTTAACAGCTGCTGCAGGTCCCTTTTAACTCCAGCATTGCCCGAGGCGAGCGGAAGCCCCTGTCGAGCAAGCTGTTCTGCCAATTGCAACTGGGCCATGGCAAAGTAATTAGATGCCATAATCAAATAGATTTCTGGTTCAGCATGGTTGATCCGCAATGCCCGCTCTACCACGGCATTAGACCGGTCATACTCGCCCAGCCGATTATAATGCCAGGCATCCGCCAGCAGGCTGTCCACCGCACCGCCTGAAGCCCTTTCTGTAGCAGGACTGCTCGGGACAATAATGTCACCCCGGGGCTGAGATTCTGACGGGGGAATAGATGGCGGTTGAGACTGCGGCCCAGATGAAGCCCCACCCACCGGCACCATTATCGGCGCACAACCTGCCATTGCCACCAACACTAGTAGGGCCAATACGTATTTCATGATTACCATCCCAGTTTGCTCTTCAGCCAATCGACAACATTATCAAGCGCAGCCGGAGCACAACGACCATAATTGATCGGCTCACTACCATTAATAAATGGCAAATACCTTGCCCCCTCGCACCCTTCACGGCTCAGCAGCCCTGAATCAGTATCTACCCAGTGATAACTGACGCCCTCGGGTTTATTAAATATCAACGAACGATTATCGAGTTCCGACATAATGTCTGTCCATAGCTGCAAAGCGCCTGTCCCGCCAGTAAGAGGGGTCTTACCATTGTCGTCCTTTCCCATCCAAACAACACTCAGGTAATTACCGCTGAATCCGGCAAACCAGCTATCGCGCTGATCATTGGTTGTACCTGTTTTTCCAGCCAAAACAAGATCCTGAGGCAGCCGCTTGTAGGCGCTTTTACCGGTGCCCTCACGCAACACCACTTGCAAGGCATAGTGGAGCAAATGCATGGCTGCCGGGTCAAATCGTTGCTCTCCCGAGTATGGATAGTGCTTGAGAGGCACGTTTTCAGCTGTAAACACCGAGTCAATTGCTCGCAAGGGAGAGTAAAAACCGTTAGCGGCTATCGTGTGGTACAACTGAGAGACCTCTAATGGCGACATTCCAACCGCACCGAGCATCAAGGAAGGCACTTCCGGGAGGCTACCTCGATAACCCAATCGCTTCACCGTATCGATAATGGCTGGCAAACCCACTTCCATGCCCAGTCTCGCCGTAGCCTGATTATAGGATTGACCCAATCCCTCATAGAGCGGCACAAGCCCATGACTCTCGCGTTCGAAATTGCGCGGCTGCCAGACATCACCATTGTCCGTTGTCACCGAGATAGGCTCATCTTCTATTTGACTAGCAAGGGTATAGGCATCGGGGTGCTCAAGGGCTGTCATATAGACGGCTGGCTTGATTGTCGACCCCATGGGCCGGCGCGCATCGAGAGCTCGGTTAAACCCTGAATAGCCCGGCTGACGATCACCAGCTACCGCCAGCACTTCGCCAGCACCCACACGGACGACGACCGCAGCCCCCTGTAAACTGCCGGAAGCAATCCGATAACCGGCTTCCAGGTTCTCAATGCGACTTACCATCCGACGTTCAAGCTTGCGCTGTACCTGAGGATCAAAATTGGTAAAAATTCTCAACCCTTCTGTTTCCAAATCTGATGACTTGTAGTCCTCGCGTAACTGCCGCTTTACCAGATCCAGATAGGCAGGGTATTGCCAGC
Organism: Porticoccus sp.; assembly: GCA_041581635.1. Lineage (GTDB taxonomy): Bacteria > Pseudomonadota > Gammaproteobacteria > Pseudomonadales > Porticoccaceae > Porticoccus. The sequence continues at coordinate 18,521 of JBFICW010000002.1, forward strand.
GACCTCCACCAGGCTTAGATGACACGATAGCCAACGGTTTACGCTTGGCTGCATCTGCCTGGCTGGTATCAATAACCCCTTGACCCGCCATCACATCAAGTACCAGGTTGCGACGCTGTGTCGCCCTGTCGGGATGACGCCAGGGGTTATAGTAAGAAGCCCCCTTCACCAGACCGGCCAATAACGCTATCTGGTGCAGCTCCAACGCCTCTACCGGGCTGTGAAAATAATGACGACTCGCCAGTCCAAAACCATGGATAGCATGATCCCCAGCCTGCCCCAGATAAATCTCATTGATATACGTTTCAAGAATTTCATTTTTACTGAAGTGCACTTCTAACAAAACGGCCATCATGGCCTCAAGTGCTTTACGCGTCAGCGTTCGCTTTTGATCCAGATAGAAATTTTTAACCAATTGCTGGGTCAGCGTACTGCCACCTTGGGCCATTCGCCCCTGCTTTACATTGGCCAAAAAAGCACGGGTAATCCCACGAATTGACACGCCGTGATGCTGATAAAAAGCTTGGTCCTCCACGGCGACTAATGCCGCCACAAGAGCTGGTGGCAACTGCTCCAACCGCACCAGTTCCCGGTCTTCTTTAAGCGCGGGGTAAATACCGCCAATAATCACTGGCTCCAACCTCACCAGCGGCACATCAGCCTTTTTAGCGTCGACCAATTCTGACACGCGGTCACCGGCAAACGTCAGCGTCATCAATCTGGAAGGTTCTTCTCCATCCCAAAAGGCAAAACCCCGAGAAAAAACTTCCACTCGGCGACTTGAAACACTGTATTGACCGGGAGACTTAGCGGCATCCACACGCTTATACCCGAGACTGCTTAATTCCCACTTCAGCTGTTCTTTGCTCAGAGACAAACCCGGATAAAGCTCCAGCGCACGACTGTATACATGAGAGGGTAGCGACCACTTTTTCCCCGTGAACTTTTGATACACCACCACATCGAGCCCAACAAGAAACAACAGGCCCAGAACTGTCGACATCCAAAACAGTCGCTTAACCCAACGCCGCCGCGGATTGACCTTACGCTTGCCTTGTTTTCTTTTCTTTCCCTTAGTTCGTGCCAAGGATTTCCTCCTGTTTGCCAGCCAGACCGGCCTAATCGAAGCCACTAACCTTTTCTCTACTTTACTCATTCCCTCACACAGGGATAATAGCGACCAAATTAACAACCATAATATTATTGATCATGGCCAAATATCACGTTTATGGCATTGGCGCAGCGCTGGTGGATACAGAAATTGAAGTAACCGATAACGACCTGCAACAACTACACGTTGAAAAGGGCCTAATGACCTTAGTGGACGAGGCTCGCCAAAATCAGCTAGTAGGCCATCTAGACCAACACCTCACGGCCTCACGGCGTGCCAGTGGTGGTTCTGCAGCTAACACCATCATCGCTGTCAGTTGCTTTGGGGGCAAGACATTCTATTCCTGCAAAGTGGCCAATGACGATAACGGTCAGTTTTACCTCAACGACTTAGCGGAGGCAGGAGTAAGCTACCACCAAAATGGCGAAACCGTTGAAGGGATTACTGGAAAGTGCCTGGTATTGATCACCCCCGACGCGGAACGCTCCATGAATACTTTTCTTGGCGTCAGCGAAACTGTTTCAACTGCCAACCTCAACACTGAAGCCATCAGTCAATCGGACTACCTTTACGTGGAAGGTTACCTGGTCACTTCTGACAGTGGCCGGGCGGCCGCAATCCATGCCCGCGAAATTGCAGAGAAGCACAATGTAAAAACTGTGTTGAGTTTATCCGACCCCGGCATGGTCACATTCTTTAAGTCAGGCCTAAAACAGATGATGGGCAATAAGGTAAACCTGCTCTTTTGCAATGAAGCTGAAGCATTGGGGTGGACCGACACAGATAATCTGGGACAGGCTGTAGAACTGCTCAAAGATTCCGCCGACACGTTTGCCGTTACTCTAGGCAGCAAAGGTGCACTGGTGTTTGATGGAGACAGGCTCCACAACATCCCACCACACACCATCACAGCTGTAGATACCAATGGCGCTGGCGACATGTTTGCAGGAGCGTTCCTGTATGCCATTACCCATGGCTACAATTACAGCGAAGCGGGTAATTTTGCCAGTTTAGCTGCAGCAAACGTAGTGAGCCAATTTGGACCAAGACTAAATTCTGACCAGTACCCTGAAATTTTACAGTCACTTGCTTTGACAACGTGACCAGCAAGATGAATAGCGGCCGAACCTAAACCAAATCGGCCAACGGCATTGGTTTCGCAATGAGATACCCCTGCGCGTAATCGATGCCAATTTCCTGCAACATAGAAAGCTGGGTGGGGTTCTCCACACACTCAGCCACAGTAGCTATCCCCATGATGTGCCCCAAGTGGTTAATGGTACTCACCATAGAATAGTCCACTTCATTCAGCTCCATATTTCGAATAAAGCTGCCATCAATTTTAAGGTAGTCTACAGGCAACTCCTTGAGATAACCCAAAGAGGAAAGCCCACTACCGAAATCATCCAGCGAAAAGAAACAGCCTTTGTCCTTCAACGCATGAATCAAACTCATGGCTCGGTCAAAATGTCTGATTGCCGCAGTTTCAGTGACTTCAAATTGGAGGCGCTGAGGATTCACACCTGTACTATCAAATTGGCCGATAATGTAATCTTTCAGATCTTCATCACACACGGTATTACCCGACAGGTTAACCGCAAAACGGTGCCCGCTGTCTGGGTGCTGCTGTAGATGGGCAAAGATCTTATCCAGAACCCAACGATCAATATCCTCCACTAACCCGTAGTGCTCAGCAGCAGGGATGAATTTACCCGGTGGTACGATATTCCCATCGCGATCAACCATCCTTACCAGGATTTCAAAATGCCCTTGACCGTGGGGTCCATTATTGTCAACTGGAACAATGGGCTGGCAATACAGCACGAAGCGATCTTCTTCCAGCGCCTCAGAAATAATGGGTATCCACTGAGCGACACTCTGTCGCTCAGCCACTTCGACGCTGCGATATTGAAAATGGATGCGATTGCGTCCCGAATCTTTTGCCGAGACACAAGAGGTACCGGCAGCAACCAACACATCAATCTCTGATGTGGTGCTTCGATCAATGACCTTGGCGCCAATACTGGCACCGACTTTCAGGCGACGCTCACCCCAGGGGAAACTAAATTGTTTGATCTGCCACAGCAACTGCTCGGCCAACTCACGACTCTCATCAACGCTACGGTCATTAAGCAACATGGCAAATTCATCATTACCAATTCTGGCCACTACATCTTTTGGGCCAGCCTGCTTTTCGAGCATCCGAGCAAACTGGCACAGTAACTCATCGCCGGCATTGTGCCCACAGGAGTCATTTACCACCGAGAAATTGTAGAGATCAATATAGAGTAATGTGTGGGTGCTATCATCAAGATGTGCAGCATCAATTGATCGAAGGATTTCATTCTCAAGATATCGACGGTTGCCCAGTTGGGTCAAAGGGTCATGGGTCGCCTGCCAGGTCAATTTTGTCGAAATCCTGCGCGCCTCACTCACTGAACGAAACACCAACACAGCCCCAGTAATTTCATTTACTCTGTTGCGCAAGGGTGTCGCTGTTGCCACGACTTGGATAGGTTGCTGGCCACCGACTTTTAATAGTGTATTCTCGGCAACAGAAACTTCCCGCCCCCGAACCAAGGCGGCCAAACAAGGCGATGCCACCACATCTCCACCCTCGTCCACCAGCTCCATCAAATCATCAATGTACAGGTTTGGCCTTGAATCATTGACCCCCAGCAATTCCATCGCAATCCGATTGATATGCTCAACAACCCCATGCTTATCAACCATTAAAATACCATCAACAACCTGGCTAAAAACGGTACTCAGTAATTTACGCTGATGAAATAGAGCCTCAAGATTGACGGACTGAAGAGTAATATCTTGGAACGACAAAACATATTGGCTCGAATTGGCCACGGAACGAAAACAGTCGGCTAATAAACGCAAGCTCTCCCCCGAAGCGGTCGCCCCGTCAACGACACTGGCGCCGTCATCCCTGGCAATGTTCTCTAGGGCAACGTTTAAATCAGCACCCAGATCGGTACTGATCTCCGGCAATAGCACGCGAACTGGCTTTTGCCTGAGCTGCTCCAAGCTGTAGCCAAACAGGGTTTGAAGCGCCTTATTAGCCTCAAGAATAAGATATTGGTTGTCTAACAGCAGAAGGGGGATACGCGAAGACTCTAGGTATGCCGGAAACTGACCCTGACGGGCAACCAAAGCCTCTGGTGACTGGACTTTTCTCTCTTTAGCTGCAATCGGGTCATACGGCGCTTCGGCTATTTGCACCAGACAACAATCACCCATCTCAGGTAATTCAATTGGCGTAAAACTGACCCGATGCAAGGGCAGTTCACGATGCGCGCCAGCCATGATCGACTCAATCTGGTCAAGCCGGGCCGGGTCTACCTGCTGAGTCCAACAGGTGAAGCGATTTTGAAACAATGCATAATCTATGGCCTGAGCAAAATCCGACCCCACTAAACTTGCAAAAAGTGTATCAAATGACCGCCCACAAACATCGCCAGCATCAATGCCAGACCATTCTGCCAACCACTTATTCCAACATCTTATTCTCAGCCGAGCATCAAGCACGATAATGCCCAAATCCTGGCCATCCAGAACAGCCATCGCCAATTGGCCATCAATCGCAGATGCCGCATTTGCACTGGGATGAAAATCAGTATTCATAGGCCAACTGTCCAATTCCCTTAAAACTCTGGCGTCACAACCCTAAAAGCCCGTTTGGCGATTATGCATTGGTTCAGTATAAACAGCCTTCTTTCAGAACCATTAAACGTTATCTTTATAATGCTTTGTGAGGGGGTTAACTAAAAGTCACCCTTAACCTTGCTCTAACAGCTCTCTCAAGTTGATTAAGGCTGCGTTAGCACGGCTGATATAAGAAGCCATCACCAAGGAGTGGTTGGCAAGGAAACCAAAACCACCACCATTGAGAACCACGGGGCTGTATACAGAGCCCTGAGTAGCCTCTAACTCACGAATAATCTGCTGCAAACTCGCCTTGGCATTTTTCTTCGCCAACACTTGCTCAAAATCCACTTCAATTGCTTTCAGAAGCTGGATCATCACCCAAGTGCTCCCCCGCGCCTCATAAAAAACATCGTCAATTTCCAACCAGGGTGTTTTAACCACAAATTCGCCGGGTGTAACTGTGGACTGCTTCCCAGCACTATCCCCTGCTAAATCTGTATTAACTCGTCGCTGCCCAACACTGGCGCCCAATCTTTGAGACAAACTTCCAAGGCGAGTTTCCAGCGTGCTTAGCCAGTATCGTAGATTGTCTGCTCGAGCGTAAAATTGAGCACTGTATTCACCCTCATCGCTCAACCTCAACAGGTACCCTTTGAGATAACCAACACCTTGTTTATATTCTGATTCTGTGGCGGGCACCATCCAGCTATTATGATCAAAATTAAACCGAGATTCTGCCAGAGCCAAATCGGGGTCTTCAGCAGATTGTGATTGGGAGCGACTAAACGCTTCCCGCAGGGCTTTACTGAAATCACGTACCTGAATAAGGGCTCCGTACTCCCAATTGGGCAGGTTGTCGAGCCAAGCGCCTGGAGGTGCAATATCATTACTGAGATAACCGCCACGCTTTGTTAGCAACGTCTCCATCACACCAATCAATGCGGCGGTCGACGTGGTGCCGGCAACAACCGTTTCGGTTTGTGTTGCGGCATAGACCTCAACATCAAACAGCTCTGGCTCTTCATTCCAAAACCAGCCAAGTAAAACGACCAACAACAGATAAACTGTCGCACCCACCAGGCTTATACGCAACCATGGCAGACCCTCGCCATCCATACGCTCCTGCCCCACACACGCTTTTAACAGTGCAGTGCAGCCCTCTCCCAATTTTTTTACCCACTTACCCGCGATACTGAAAGCCTCCATCATCTAGCCTTCTTTCTCGTGCAGGACACTACGTACCGGTAAAACGATGGTCATCTCTGGACACCCCTCAAAAAAAAGTGTCACCTTATGCTGCGACACTTCTGACCAGCTATCTTTCAAACCAAACAACATTAAGTGATAGCCTCCAGGCTTAAAACTGACACTTTTCCCGCTCGGTAGCGCCACGCCATCCACTGGGCGCATGGACATAGTGCCATTGTGATGAGTATGGGCATGAATCTCTGCACTACTGGCTATAGGTGATGCCGCACCAACCAAACGACAATCCTCTGTCGAACCATTATGTAACGTCATAAATGCGGCCGTCACCGTCTGCCCTGGCGGCAATCCCCGGATATAGGCATCCGTTACCGTCAAACTATCGCCGCAAGCTGTCATAGCCACCAACACCAACAAAATTCCTGAATATTTACTGAAAGACAACGTAATGATTCCTTTTATTTTAATGCCACGACTATAACACTGCACCCCATCACGTAAAATGCCTCTCGCACCCCACGGCGCTCCTCCGTACAATAACGAACTGGCGTTTGATTGGTGCTGTCCAACACAATGCAAACCCAACAAAGAGCATCCAAGAGAGGCACAATGGTCCATCGACTGATCAACATTTTGTTCTACTTCGCACTACTGCTGGTTACCCCCGCAAGTGCAGAGGACCTCTTTACCAAATCCTATAGTGGCAACCCACTAGAGCAAACAGTTCAATTTCTTCCTGTCGAGGAAGCCTATCAGCTAAACCCCTCTCTGGACAAAGAGCAATTGCTGCTCAACTGGACGATTCAGCCCGGCTACTATCTCTACAAACATCGATTCAAGTTTTTAACCAATGAACTTAAACCACTGGAGACCACACCCAATTTTGCACCCGGCAAACTTGTCTATGACGACTATTACGAAAAAGAACTTGAGGTCTACTATCACAACACGCTCATCAGCCTGCCACTGAATGAGAAGCACACCGAACTCATTGTGGAATCTCAGGGTTGTGCGGATGCAGGACTTTGCTATCCGCCACGCAGCCAAAAAATTCTGATTGATTTCTCCAGCGGTATTACCACTCTTACAGAAGCCGCCACTCACACTTCGGGCGATGCCAACAGCACTCAGACACAATCATCGACGACAAGCCTTCCGCTCATGCTGCTATTTGCCTTACTGGGTGGCATGATCCTTAACCTAATGCCCTGTGTATTTCCTGTACTGTCCATTAAAGCTTTGAGCTTAACGACGGCCCACCTCAACAAACACAACAAACACCTTCATGGGCTTGCCTACACCCTCGGCATCGTTTTGAGCTTTATCACGATTGCCGCCTTGCTGATGATGCTACGCCGCGCAGGGGAGGCCGTTGGCTGGGGGTTCCAACTGCAGTCACCGATATTTGTCGGGCTACTGGTCTACCTTTTCGTAGTAATGGGGTTGAGCTTCTCGGGTCTGCTCACCATAGGAACCCGCCTAATGAGCATTGGGCAATCGACCACGCAAGGCCATAGTCTCACCGCTTCTTTTATGACCGGCTTACTGGCAACACTAGTGGCCAGTCCCTGTACCGCACCGTTTATGGGTACCGCGTTAGGATTTGCACTCGCACAACCGACCTGGCTAGCCCTGTCCATATTTATAGCTCTAGGGATAGGCATGGCGTTACCACTACTCCTCTTATCGTGGTGGCCCGGTATGGCAAACAAGATGCCACGCCCCGGAATATGGATGGAAACATTTAAAGAATTTCTGGCATTTCCTCTTTATTTAACCGCGGCATGGTTATTGTGGGTATTGGGACGACAAACCGGCAGCGACACGGTCGTTGCCATGATCAGCGGCATTGTTCTGATCATTTTTGCTATTTGGCTGCTTAAGCGTCGCAAAGGTGCACTGACAATTATCTGCGCCACTACAGCCATCGCGCTCTCTTTGGCTCTACCCTGGCAAGCTCATACCAATAACCTTCACAACAACACCGCCTGGGAACCCTACAGCGAAGCCAAGCTGATACAACTACGCGAAAAAGGCGCTCCAGTTTTTGTCAACTTAACAGCTGACTGGTGTATAACCTGTTTGGCCAACGAAAAGTTTGCACTGAGCTCTGAAAAATTTTTGAGCACCTTACAAGAACGGCAGATCACCTATTTGAAGGGCGACTGGACCAATTACAACCCTGAAATTACTAGGTTGCTGAATCAACACCACCGGAGTGGCGTGCCCCTTTACCTGTTTTACCCCAAAGGGACAGGCAATCCACAGATTTTGCCTCAGCTTTTGACAGAAAATATCGTCCTAAACGCTATTTCTACGACAATCAACTAAAGAACTCTGCATTTAACGCCAATATTTAACAAATTCGCAAATATTCTAAGTATTGTGCTGCCATCCTCGGCAAAACCCCACAAAAAACACGACAACGCTCGACAAGCCAGCCCAAGCAGGGATACGAAAAATCATAATTTCCACCTAAACTTGCAGCGAATATCGTCAAAAATCCAAAAAACATAAAAAATTGGACAGCGTAATATTTTTAATGCAGACTCCTTTTATCGGCCACTTTGAGGGCCTGACACTTAACATCACTTAAATCTGGCAGGGAGACTATGGCGACCATTCTGGTACTACACGGCCCCAACCTGAATTTACTTGGCTCTCGAGAACCCAATGTCTATGGCAGCGAAAATCTCGACAGCATTAATCAGAACTTAACGGATATATGCGTCAAAAAGGGTCACCACCTGCTCGCACTGCAAAGCAATGCTGAATACGAGCTTGTGGATCGAATTCACGATGCGAAAAAGGAAGGGGTAAATTTTATTATCATCAACCCCGCAGCCTTTACCCATACCAGTATTGCACTACGCGATGCGCTGCTGGCAGTGGACATACCCTTTATAGAAGTTCACTTATCTAACGTTCATGCAAGAGAGGCATTCAGACACCACTCTTATTTTTCAGATGTTGCCAGCGGCGTGATATGCGGCTTTGGCAAACTGAGCTATGAATTAGCACTGCTGGCAGCATTGGACCAGCTTGATTCCTAACAATACTTTTCACCATTTGGAGCACCCACAGATGGATATTCGCAAGATTAAAAAACTGATCGAATTGATCGAAGAATCAGACATTAACGAACTGGAAATCAAAGAGGGAGAAGAATCTGTACGCATTAGTCGCGGCAGCACCGTCATTACCGCAGCACCTATGATGGCACCAGCTCCAGTGGCCGCAACACCAGCTGCAGCATTACAGCCAACTACTGACGCACCAGCTCCCGCCGAACCCAATGTTCATGCAGTCAGATCACCAATGGTTGGCACTTTCTACCGCTCATCTGCACCGGGGGCCAAAGCCTTTGTAGAAGAAGGTCAGCACGTCAATGCTGGCGATGTACTCTGTATTGTTGAAGCTATGAAAATGATGAATCAAATCGAAGCGGACAAATCAGGCACCGTTGGTGCCATTTTGGTAGCAGACGCCGAACCGGTTGAATTTGATCAACCTATGATCACCATTATTTAAACCGCAGAAGACAGGAGCAACAGCTATGCTGGACAAAGTGCTTATTGCCAACCGCGGCGAAATCGCCTTGCGGATTCTGCGTGCCTGCAAAGAACTAGGCATTAAAACCGTGGCGGCCCACTCTAAGGCCGACGCCAACCTGAAACACGTTTTACTCGCAGATGAAACCATCTGCATTGGACCCAATCCATCGACGCAAAGCTATCTCAACGTACCCGCCATCATCAGCGCCATGGAAATCTCTAACGCCCAGGCCGTTCATCCCGGCTATGGATTCCTTGCAGAAAATGCAGACTTTGCCGAACAGGTAGAAAAATCTGGCTTTACCTTTATTGGACCAACTGCCGATGTGATTCGAATCATGGGCGACAAAGTGGCCGCCATCGAAGCCATGATAAAATCAGGCGTACCTACGGTGCCCGGCTCAAACGGCCCACTAACCGATGACGCCGAACGCAGCAAAAGAATAGGACTGGAGGTAGGTTATCCCGTCATTATCAAAGCTGCTGCCGGCGGCGGCGGCCGTGGCATGCGAGTGGTTCGCAGCGAAGAAGAACTCATCAATGCTATCCAGGTCACCAAAGCTGAAGCACAAGCTGCGTTTGGTGACGGCACGGTCTACATGGAGAAGTTCCTGGAGAATCCACGCCATGTTGAAGTACAGGTTCTTGCTGACGGACAAGGCAATGCCATTCATCTAGGTGATAGAGACTGCTCCCTCCAACGCCGTCACCAAAAAGTTCTTGAGGAAGCGCCAGCACCCGGCATTCCCGACGACATTCGCAATGATGTACTTCAAGCCTGCGTGAATGCCTGCATTGAAATTGGCTATCGAGGCGCTGGCACTTTTGAGTTTCTCTACGAAAATGGCAAATTCTTCTTTATCGAGATGAATACCCGCGTACAAGTGGAGCACCCAGTAACCGAGATGATCACTGGCGTCGACATCGTCAAAGAACAGTTATTAATCGCCAGCGGAGAAAAACTCAGCTTTCGCCAAGAGGATATTATCTTCCGCGGGCATGCCTTTGAGTGCCGCATTAATGCCGAGGACCCAAAAACCTTTATGCCCAGCCCGGGAACAATCACGGCCTACCATGCCCCTGGCGGCAATGGCGTGCGAGTTGACTCACATATCTATGCTGGCTACACCGTCCCGCCCTACTACGATTCCCTGGTGGGAAAAATTATCACCTATGGAATAGATCGCCCCGCAGCCCTTTCACGCATGGCCCACGCCCTGGATGAATTGCACATCGAAGGCATCAAGACCAACACCGCACTACAAAGAGACCTCGTCTCCGACAGCGGGTTTAAGAAAGGCTGTGTCAACATTCACTATCTGGAAAAGAAACTGGGCCTTTAATCAAGTCATCCCAAAATACTTAGACTAGATGGTACAAAAAAGCCCCGGTATGCGGGGCTTTTTACCGATAGGAAAATAAATGCCCTGGCTTCAACTCAGAATAAACAGCGCTAGATCAGATGCTGAAGAAATTGAAAACACCTTACTGGAAGCTGGTGCCGTCTCTGTCACTTTTGAGGACAATGCCGACGAACCCATTCTAGAACCCGCGCTAGGTGAAACACCTTTATGGGGAGAAACGCGCATCACAGGATTGTTTGATGCCGAAACTGACACTGCCGCCACAACCCAAATTTTGAAAAATGCTCTGGGGCAATCATTGCCAGGCCATAGCTGGGAGATACTGGAAGATAAGGATTGGGAACGGGAGTGGATGAAACACTACCAACCTATCCAGTGTGGCGAACGACTATGGATATGCCCCAGCTGGCTAGCCCCACCACAACCAGAAAGCGTCAACTTGCTACTCGATCCCGGGCTCGCTTTCGGCACGGGAACCCACCCAACCACCTTTCTTTGCCTACAATGGTTAGACAAACTTCCCCTCATCAATAAAACCGTCACGGACTACGGCTGCGGCTCTGGCATTTTGGCCATTGCATCACTACTGCTCGGCGCCAAATCATCTATTTGTGTCGATATAGACCCACAGGCCCTTAAAGCCACTACTGACAACGCCGAACGCAATGGGTTACAGCCCGACCAGACACCGGTATACCTGCCCGACAACGCCCCGGAAACACCCACCGACATAGTCATCGCCAACATCCTGGCCGGGCCATTAGTTGCGCTTGCCCCAAAGCTAGCCTCGCTCACAAAACCCGGTGGGCACCTATGCCTTTCAGGAATAATTGAAAGCCAGGCGGAAGAAGTCATGGAGAGCTACCGCCCCTGGTTTGACTTTGATCCTCCAGCCAGCAATGACCAGTGGATACGACTAACTGCTGTCAAGCGCTAGCACATCCCAGTAGAATGACTGAGGTTAGGTAACGGTTCTGTTCGCATATCATGGCTGAAATTATTACCCGCTGTCCCGCCTGCTCAGTTTTATTTCATGCAAAGCCCGCGCAACTTGAAGCTGCCGACGGCCAGGTACGGTGTGGCTCCTGTCACCTCAATTTTGATGCCCGATCTCACCAAATAGAAGACCAGCAGAAAAAAGAAACCCCGTTAGAAAGCCAAGCCTCTATTGATAGTGATGACTTACTAATACACGACGACATGGACATCGGCATGCTCGGCATTCAGGACCAAGACCAGCCGCTCGAAATAGCCCAAGAACTTGTTGGCACAGACATATCCCTACCCAAACAGCCACCCCAAGAACAACCGACTGTCGACACCTATAACAAAAAAGATCCAAGCACCGATGAACAACCGATAGCAACCGAAACCGATTTATTAACCCCAGATCAATTAGCTCCAGACCAATTAACAGAAGCGCCAAAGTTTCTATTAACACAATCTGAACTAACCCAACCCTGTCGTCCTAAAACGACTGTCTGGTTCATACTTTCGGCACTGGCTCTCATCTTAATGGCCTTTCAGTACATACATTTTCACGCAGATATTCTGGGCACCAAACCAGCCTACCGCCCCTGGCTTACCGTTTTTTGCAGTATCACCAGGTGCCATCTTCCCATTTTGAAAGACACCACAAAAATTCGCAGTAGCCGGTTGTTTATTCACAGCCACCCCGAATCTCCGGGGGCCCTGATCGTAGATGCCGTAATTATCAATGAGGCAAGCTTCGCCCAACCATTCCCCACACTATCTCTCAGCTTCGAAGACCTACAGGGCGCGACTATCGCCCACCGCCAATTTAAACCGAGCGAATACCTAAGGGGTGATCTCTTATCAACAGCCAACATGCCAACGGGCCAATCTGTAAGGCTTACTCTTGAACTTATTGATCCCGGTCCAAACGCTGTAAACTATTCAATGTTCATATCTGAATGATCTTTTTCACGAAGCCAACTACGAGTATCATAACGCCCCTTTCGGGTTTACTGGCTGGCAATTGAGGCATAACAACTTGGTAACAATAGGCAATCATGTGCTGAAAAACCAGACGATTCTGGCCCCAATGGCCGGCGTTACTGATTTGCCTTTCCGCCAACTCTGCCGCCAGCTTGGTGCTGGACTCGCCGTATCAGAAATGATCACCGCAGACAGCCGCCTCTGGAAGAGCAGGAAAAGCCAGCAAAGACTCGTGCACCGTGATGAGACATCCCCTCGATCCGTTCAAATTGCAGGCAGCGTTCCCTCGATGATGGCCGAGGCGGCCTCAAGGAATGTTGATCTCGGTGCAGAAATTATTGATATCAATATGGGCTGCCCGGCTAAAAAAGTCTGTAAAAAAGCCGCCGGCTCTGCCTTGCTACAGGATGAACCCCTGGTAAAAGACATCCTCAGCGCGGTGGTGACCGCAGTAGACATCCCCGTCACACTGAAAATTCGTACCGGCTGGGATAACCAGAACCGAAATGCTATAACCATTGCCAAGATCGCAGAAGACTGCGGTATTAGCGCCCTGGCCGTACACGGGCGCACCCGAGCCTGCCGGTTTAATGGCCACGCAGAATACGACACCATTGCCGCTGTTGTTGAAGCTACCCACATACCCGTTTTTGCTAACGGAGATATCACCACACCACAGAGAGCCAAAGAAATACTCGATTACACCGGTGCAGCCGCCGTCATGATTGGCCGTGGAGCACAAGGAAACCCCTGGATCTTTCGTGAAATAAACCACTATCTTGAACACGGGACGTTGCCTCCAACGCCCTCCAAGGAAGAACTTATAAGCACTGTCAGTCACCATATTAGAGCCATCCATCAATATTATGGTGAATTTCTTGGAATTCGAATTGCCCGAAAGCATGTTGGCTGGTACGTTGACACCCTGCCAAACGGCGATGAATTTCGAAAATATTTCAACCAACTAGAAAACCCTTATCAACAAATACAAGGCCTGCACGATTTTTTGACAGCGCCGAATAATAATTGGGACGAAGCCGCATGAGCGCCATTGATACTTTTACCATACAGGCAGAAACGGACGCCGAACCAGCTTCGGTAACTCACCAGCACGAATCACTACGGCTGTGTGTCGAGAATGCCCTGCAACAATATTTTCTCCATCTGGACGGCCAACCTGCCAACGACCTCTATCAGCTGGTACTTAGCGAAGTAGAGGCGCCCTTACTGGAAGCCGTACTAAGCTATACCCGCAACAACCAAAGTAAAACAGCGCAAATGCTTGGCCTCAACAGAGGCACATTGCGCAAGAAACTAAAACAATACGACTTACTTTAAAACTTCAAGCTAAAAAACTATTAACGAGGACACCATGAGCAACCTGCGTAAAGTTTCCCGCGCCCTGATCAGCGTATCTGACAAAACTGGTATTGTTGAATTTGCCCGAGGACTGAGCGCCCAGGGTGTAGAACTTCTCTCTACCGGAGGCACTCACCGCCTACTCAACGAAAACGGCATCCAAGTGAGAGAAGTCTCTGACTACACAGGCTTTCCGGAAATGATGGATGGACGAGTCAAGACTCTCCACCCAAAAGTTCATGGCGGAATTCTCGGCCGACGTGGCATCGACGATGACGTCATGGCGGAGCACGGCATTCTTGGCATCGATATGGTTGTGGTTAACCTCTACCCCTTTGCCGCGACGGTTGCCGACCCGAATTGCGACCTGCCCACGGCTATCGAAAACATCGATATCGGCGGCCCGACCATGGTTCGCTCTGCCGCTAAAAACCACAAAGACGTTGCGATTGTCGTGAATGCCGGCGACTACGATGCAGTCCTCGAAGAACTACAGAGTCAAGATGGCCAGTTGGGCTATGAAACCCGTTACGACCTGATGGTAAAAGCATTTGAGCACACAGCGGCCTACGATGGCATGATCGCCAATCACTTTGGTGCCCGCCCCTTTAATTTTCAGCCAGGGGTCAACGAAAAACGTGATTTCCCCAACACCTTTAACACGCAATACCTCAAAGCACAGGAAATGCGTTACGGAGAAAACCCACATCAAAAAGCGGCCTTCTATGTTGAGGCGAAGCCCGCTGAAGCAAGTATCGCCACTGCCCGACAACTCCAGGGCAAAGAACTGTCTTACAACAATATCGCCGATACCGATTCCGCACTGGAATGTGTGAAGCAGTTTGACCAGCCGACCTGCGTGATTGTTAAACATGCCAACCCGTGTGGTGTCGCTGCTTCTACCGACATTAAAACCGCCTACGATCTGGCCTTTGCCACAGACCCCGAGTCGGCCTTTGGCGGCATTATTGCGTTCAACCGTGAATTAGATGCCGACACCGCCGCCGCCATTTGTGAACGCCAATTTGTAGAAGTGATTATTGCGCCCACAGTCTCCGATGCTGCCAGGGAAGCCGTCAGCACCAAGAAAAACGTACGACTGCTGGAAAGCGGTCAATGGGGCGACCAACGACCACAAGACTTTGACTGTAAGCGGGTTAATGGCGGATTGTTAATTCAGGATCGCGACAACGGTATGGTGTCAATTGGCGACCTGAAGGTCGTCACCAAGCGACAGCCGACAGAAGACGAATTTGCCGACATGATGTTCGCCTGGAAAGTGGCCAAAATGGTCAAATCCAATGCGATTGTCTACACCAAAAACAATCGGACTATCGGCGTGGGTGCGGGCCAAATGAGCAGAATAAACTCCGCTCGCATTGCCGCTATCAAAGCAGAGCACGCCGGACTGGAAGTGAAAGGTGCAGTCATGTCATCCGACGCTTTCTTCCCCTTCCGCGATGGCATCGACAATGCCGCCAGCGTTGGCATCAGCTGCGTGATTCAACCCGGCGGCTCGATTCGCGATGACGAAGTGATTGCCGCAGCGGACGAACACGGCATGACCATGGTATTCACCGGAATGAGACACTTCCGCCACTAGTGAGCACATCTGAAAATGCACTTTTTCCGCGATTGCTGCGTCAGCTCCGTACTCGAATCCTCATGTATGAGTTATACACTGTGGTTCTCCGTGCGGCGCTTTCTTGCACTCACGGAAAAATCACTATTTTCAGGCGCACTCATATAGAAAAATAGGAACGGAAGAGGCTAACCATTCTCTTCTTTTGCGGCGATTGCACCTTCCCGGTACAATCGCCGCTTTCATTTTAAGCACGACTATTTTTAAGTTCTAGCGACAGGAAAAACTTCCATGAATATTCTGGTGATTGGCTCAGGTGGCCGCGAACATGCCTTGGCGTGGAAAGCCGCCCAGGGAAAAGACGTTGAAACCGTTTATGTGGCACCCGGCAATGCCGGTACCGCACTGGAACCTAAACTGGAAAACCTGTCCATCGACCCCGGTAATTTTGAAGAACTGGCCGATTTTGCCGAACAACACAAGATAGCGCTGACCATTGTTGGCCCCGAACAGCCGCTCGTCGATGGCATCGTGGACTTTTTTGCCGCTCGCGGCCTGAGAGCCTTTGGCCCCAGCAAAGGTGCCGCACAACTGGAAGGCTCCAAAGCCTTCACTAAAGACTTCCTGGCCCGCCACCAAATTCCCACCGCGGAATACCAGAACTTTACTGAAATAGAACCAGCTCTTGCCTACCTCCGTGAAAAAGGCGCACCCATTGTGGTGAAAGCCGATGGCCTCGCCGCAGGCAAAGGCGTGATCGTCGCCATGACCTTGGAAGAAGCGGAAACAGCAGTCAAAGATATGCTGGCGGGCAATGCCTTTGGCGAAGCCGGTCACCGCGTGGTCATCGAAGAGTTTTTAGCCGGTGAAGAAGCCAGCTTTATCGTCATGGTCGATGGCAAGAATATTTTGCCCATGGCCACCTCGCAAGATCACAAAGCCCGCGACAATGGCGACAAAGGCCCCAATACCGGCGGCATGGGTGCCTACTCACCCGCGCCAGTGGTCACACCAGACATTCACAACCGCGTTATGGCAGAAGTGATTCATCCCACCGTCGAAGGTATGGCGGCTGAAGGCAATGACTACACCGGCTTCCTCTATGCGGGGCTGATGATCATGCCCGATGGCACCCCCAAGGTGATCGAATACAACTGCCGCTTTGGCGACCCAGAAACCCAACCAATTATGATGCGACTGAAGTCAGACATAGTGGCACTCTGTAATGCGGCATTAGACAAAAAGTTGGATCAATGCACCGTGGACTGGGATCCAAGAGCCGCACTTGGCGTCGTACTGGCCGCCGGTGGCTATCCCGCCAGCTACAACAAGGGCGATGTAATTTCCGGGCTCCCCACAGCCGATGCCGACTCAAGTAATGGAAAAGTTTTTCATGCCGGCACCAAAGACATCGATGGACAAGTCACCACTAATGGTGGGCGAGTACTTTGTGCCGTCGGCCTGGGAGAGTCTGTCAGCGACGCACAGCAACGCGCTTATGAACTGACCCAACAAATCTCCTGGGATAAGGTTTATTACCGTACTGATATTGGTTATCGAGCGGTGGCGAGGGAGAAATAGTTCCAAGTGAGGTTACCTTTAAAAATTTATATTAGAGGTAACCTTTGATGTAGAAATGCAGACTTAAATTAGCATTTGTAGGTAACGGTTGTAATCGTACCTAACGGTCTGCATGCGGACATTATAAAGCTCCCTTTTTATGCCCCCATACCGTCTATGCTTTCGATACCACTATTTTTAGATAATTTTTAAGACAGTTAAAAACACCAATTGTTGGGTGTCTTAAAAACTGTAGTTTTCTTAACGCCTAGCTAAGGGGCAACCGAAAAGCAGTATAGGTTGCGTCCGTACGAGTGCCTTGTTAGGCAACCTTTTATTTTGCCTGCTTTGTGCAAAATGAGACCCATGCCATTCAACTATTCATGGTTTGGCCCTATCTCCCACTCTTCATTTTCGAAAGGAAGTGTTTTTCAAGAGGCCATGCTGACATTCTTTAGAGTATGCTATTTGAAGTAAGGCACTGACTTTTCCACATGCTTCAAAATAATCAGGTAATAGTTTTTTAATCAGATTTTTGTCTCCAGAACTTTTTGCATTAAGCAGGATCTTGGAAATTTCATAGCTCATCTTATATGATGTACAAAGTTCATTATACAACTCAATATCGACACTATCTGAAACCTCAAATAGAAACTCTCCCACTGGGCTATCTTCTGCTTCAAATGCCACGATTCTCACATTATCATCATCCATATATAGGGATGAATATATTTGACGTACCCAATCGGTAAAATCGATTATTGTCTTGTAAATTTGACCATGTTTCATGACGTTCCAGACAGGTTTTTTATTTATAAACTCAATGAAAGATGAAAGCTCCAATGGCTTGCTGATGTAATAGCCCTGAATATGTTCGCAACCGACACCCATCAAATACTTCATGAGAGATTCTGTTTCTACGCCTTCTGCAATAGAATTCATCTTGAGCTGGTGTGCAAGATTTATACTGTGATCCAGTAGCGTAAGACCATCAGGTGTGGACATTGCTTGACTCGTCATCGTCTGGTCTATTTTTAATGTCTTAAATGGTAAATTCTTTAATTTTTCAAATGTAGCATACCCCGTACCAAAGTCATCAATAGCGAGCTCAATGCCATTTGCTTTTAGCTCGGCTATATCTAATAGACGATCATTGCTTAGAGCCAAGGCAGAACTCTCGGTTAATTCGATTTTTATTTTAGAATAATCGACACCAGAATCCTTAACAAGCTTCAAAAATGCAGGAACAAACTCTTTCTGGACCATGTCGTTGGAGGATATATTTAATGATGCAACCATCGTATTATCCTCCTGATGTATCTTTTTCAGGTCCTCCAGAAAACGGTGTATCATGGATTTTGTTATCTCGGTTATAAAACCGGTCTGCTCTGCATAAGGTATGAAGTTGCCGGGTAGTACTAGTTCGCCATTGTCTTTCTTCCAGCGGATAAGAGCCTCGGCCGAATCAATTTTACCGGTACCCAATGAGAGAATAGGCTGATAAAAAAACAGGAATTCATCGTTTTTTATGGCGTTTGATAGATCTTTTATGGTTAATTCGCAGTCAGTCATTTAGTAATCCTTTAACTTAATGCATATGCCTAACAGTAAATTCAAAAGACTATGGCTTTATAACACTTTGGCCTTATAACACAGAAATATTCAACTCCACGATTCAGCTGAAAGCCTTTAGTTACGAGAGGTTTAAGGGGTTTTGATGGAGTTTCCAGTGGGGACAAAACAAGCCGTCTCCTGTATTGAAAGACAAATCCTTTGGCCCATTAAATATAATCCATATAGTTTAAAAATCAAAGGGTTAGAATAATCGCAACGATGTTATAAAGCCCTTGGCTTCTGAAAAAAGGAATTTGACAGGCGTGCATACAGCAAAAGCTGTAAGAGCTAATACATGCTTTACAACCCATTAGAATGCCCATTAGTATTACTTTTCATGAAAAAATAGGTCATTGAATCACTAGGTTATATTTAAATAGTGTACAGTCCTCTCCTAGACGCCTTATAACTATCAAGGTCTGACAAAACCAACCAATTAAACTCCCTCTTTCACAATTGAACCCAATCTAAACCATAGCCTTGATCTCTACCATTTCAACCATCACTGGGTAATGCGCAACAACAAGCCTAACTCATACATTTCTAGTACATTCTGCTCGTACAATGTATGACCAACATCCAAACCCGTATTTTAAATTAACCCCTTAAAAACAATGAGTTAAGAGTTTATAATTGCTGGCAATGTAGGTGTAAACGTTTCCCCTCGCCTCCACCACGTTATAAACGATTACTAAGTTAAAATATCCGCTTTGGGTCGACAACAGATGGTAAGAACATATAGCAACCCGACGCCAAAACTGTCCGGTTCAGCCCGAGCTAACACAGCTTAGACTCTCACCATATTCCGCTCATCCGCCCACTGACGGAGCGCGGATAATCTCTCAGCCATTACCACGGACAAGGGGGCAGTGGAGCGCAACTCCTGAAACAGTAACGCCTGGGTTACCGCCTTCTGAGCCGATGACTCTTCAGAATAACTGTCATCCGATAAACCACTGTAAACTGCGGACACAATGGCCTGCTCAATTTCAGCACCGGTGAAGCCATCTGCCACCTGCACTAATTCAGCAAGGTCGAAGTGACTTATATCCAGCTCGCGTTTTTCCAGATGAATTTTAAAAATAATTTCACGGGTTTTTTCATCGGGTAGGTCGACAAAAAATAATTCGTCCAGCCGACCTTTACGAATTAATTCTGGCGGCAATTTTGAAATATCATTAGATGTTGCCACCACAAACACGGGCGATTGTTTCTCCGCCAGCCAAGTGAGCAGTGTTCCCAATACTCTTTGAGAGGTGCCAGAATCGGAGGTATCGGTACTCAGGCCTTTTTCGATTTCGTCCATCCACAGCACGCAGGGGGACATTTTTTCGGCCATGGCCAGGGATTCCCGCAGGTTTCGCTCTGTCTCGCCGTGAAATTTGTTGTACAGCGCGCCGATATCCAATCTCAGCAACGGCACTTTCCACATACCTGCTACGGACTTTGCCGCCAGGCTTTTTCCGCCACCCTGCACACCCAATAGCAAAATACCTTTGGGAGCGTCGATTCTTGCCACATCACCATGACCATTGAAGGCGCTGTGTCTGATACCCAGCCAGTTTTTAAGGTTTTCCATGCCACCCACTGCGGCAAATTGCTCGGTGTCGTATTCGTAACTGAGAATGCCATCCAGCTCCATCAGTTTAAACTTGGCTTGGTTCACTTCCGGGATATCCGATTCTGTAATCGCGCCATCATCCACTATGGCACCACGCACTAAATGCCGAATATCGCCCTGCGGCAAACCTTTGAGGTTACTCACCAGTTTTTGCAGGGTTTCATTGTCGGTTTTTACCCTTTGATCACCATGGCGCTGCCCCCACTGTTTCGCTTCTTCACGAATAATGGACAGTATTTGTTTATCGTTGGGCAGAGACATTTTAAAGCGAGCACTTAACCGGGACAGTTCTGGCGGTAAATCTAGTGCGTGGCTAAGAAGCACAACGATGATATCACCCGAGGTATTTTTCTGGGCAATATCTTTTAACAGACGAATATTTTTTGGGTGCTCATCGAGCCAATGGTGAAAATCACAGAGCACATAGAAACCGGGTTCTGCACTGCTTTTAATACGTTGCAAGACTTCTTCTGGTTCGTTGTACTGAGTATCTTTAACCAGCTGTAGACCAAAACTGACTTTTTGTAGGCCATCGGTCAATGTCCACTGATATACCGGCTTATCCCGCTTGCGACCCACCCGTATAAATAGATCGAGGGCTTTTCGCTCTTCATGGCTCTCCAATACGATAATAGGTATTCGACAATCAAGAACAATCCCGAGGTCATGTGCATCCTGCATAGGTAATAACTCCTGCCACTAGATTTATTGTTTGCTGAGCCAGACATCCAGCCCCTGTGCATTGAGTTTGAAGTCCATCGCCAACACCGTTGAGATTGCATCCAAGTCTACCTCAGGAGCCATCTCTGCGATCAGCGTCAATGTCATCGTCTCTATTTTTCGGGCAATCACCTCTTGACGATTAGCGCTGTCTTTGGCGCTCAAGGCAATTTGTCGATACGCCTCAATCTGACGACAAAGCAACTCGCGCACACGGTCGGGCCGCTCAAGCACGCTGTAATGGGTCAGATACATTCGCCTGGGATCGCTACTCATCATCAGCTCAACTGACTGTAGCAATTTATCAGGGTCAAATTGCACCGGGGTCGTGGTAGGTATAATAAATCGCTTGTCGCCAAACACCATCTCTCGATAAGAAATACCAAATGTATCGCCAGAAAACCACCCTCGACTGCGATGATCCCAAAGACAAAAATGGTGCTCTGCATGTCCCGGCGTATGCCGGATTTCCAATGACCTCCCCGCCAGATTCAGCCTATAGCCATCCTCGGCAACCACCACCCGAGCCTCGGGAACGGGCGTAATCTCGCCATAGAGTTCGGCAAACTTTTGCTCCCCATAGACAGCTTTGGACCCGGCAACCAGTTTTGTTGGATCGATCATATGGCGAGCACCCCGAGGATGGACGACCAGCTCTGCATCGGGGTAGCGCTGCATCAGCACCCCGGCACCCCCCGCGTGATCAAGGTGCACATGCGTTGGAATGATATAGCGAACAGCATCATTGGGCATCGCCAGATACGCCAACGCGTCAGCAATACCGTCTGCGGAATGGGCTGTGCCTGTTTCAATAATAGCGACCTCACCACCCTCTATAACCAGATAGCAACAGGCTACGCCAGAGTGGATATAGCAAGCATCGACACAATAGATTCCTTCGCCTAAATCTTCCACAGGACTATCTTTCATATGACCTCCGCACAATATGACCATTGATTTTGCTACAATGGCCCACGATTAAACACCCAAATGGTTCAACTCATGAGTTTAAGGCGCTTTTCACCCCTCGACGGATTATTACTTCAACTCGATCACGCGCTGCGCACGCTTGCTGTAGCCTCGCCTGCACATGAGCGACCATCTCCGGCTAAGGATGCCTCCGAGCATGAGCTGTCTGAGACAGAAAAACACCACGCTGCGGGCCTCATGCGTGTTAATCATACCGGTGAAGTTTGTGCCCAGGCACTCTACCAAGGTCAGGCATTAACGGCGAAACTGACTACCGTTCGCAGCGAAATGGAGCATGCCGCCGACGAAGAAATCGATCATCTGGCTTGGTGCCAGGAGCGCGTCAAGCAACTGGGCAGCCACACCAGCCTGCTAAATCCGCTATGGTATGGGCTTTCCTTTGGTATTGGTGCAACCACGGGATTGATTAGCGACAAACTCAGCCTGGGTTTTGTGGCGGCCACTGAAAACCAGGTCTGCAAGCACCTGGAAAGCCACCTGAAAAAGTTGCCCACCGACGATGAAAAAAGTCGCGCGATTGTGACGCAAATGCTGGAGGACGAAGCAAAACATGCCGATGCAGCACTGGAGGCTGGTGGCGTGAAATTCCCGGCTCCCGTCAAGGGGCTGATGTCGCTTGTATCAAAGGCCATGACTAAGACCAGTTATCGCATTTAACTAGTGGGAACGAGCAGCCTGTTTGGCCTTTTGCTGAAGCTCCCTGACAATCCCTATAATCTGCTGCTTAACCCATTGGTGTGCTGGGGATTTAATGGTCCTGGCATGCTGAACCAATACCACAGGAACGGTGCTGTCGAACTCCAACTCCTCGGGGTAAGGCTTTCGGACAATCCCGTAAGTTTCGCCCTCTATCTTTAAATCGTGCATCGTTGCCATCATCAGGCAATCTGTCTGCCATAGCGCATCCATCGCCGTCATTAGCTGAGCTGTCACCAGTGCTTTTTTACGTTTCAAGCCGTGCTTCCTCAACTGACGATCAAAACGCGTTTCGGCAGCCGACGACGAACCGGAACGAAGCAGCGAATACTGGATAAAGGGATATTCCAGCATTTCTTGCAATGTCAGCTTTTCCTTATCTGCCAGGGGATGCACCGCCCGCATCCACACGGCAGGCGTAAAATAGCCCAACGGGGTGACGTGATATTCATCGCTATAGGGACGAGAAATTTCAATCGCGAAGTCTAGCGTGCCATCTTCCAGTGAGCGCGCCTTTCCATCAGATTCACCCCTCACCCTGAGAGACATAAAAGGGGCATTTTCGATAAAGCGCTGAGTCAGTGACGGCATGACCTGAACGGCGATGAACTCCGCCGTCATGATACAGATCTCACCTTCATAGGTCAGCGGGTCAAATTGACTCTGCATGACCAAGTCAACCACTGAAGACAGCACCAAAGGTAACTGCTTTTCCAATCCTACCGCCCTGGGCGTGGGCACCAGCCCACGACCACTGCGAATAAACAAGGGATCGTCAAACAGCTCTCGCAGACGCTGGAGTGTCTTACTCATAGCCGGCTGCGTAATAAACAATCGTTCTGCGGCTTTGGTAACACTTTGCTCTTCCAGTAAGGCCTGAAGAGCCACTAACAAATTCAGATCAATTCTCGATAAAAGCTTTGCGTCCACGATACATGCCCAAAAGTTATGAATATTATTATATTAATACATTTGAATCATGGTAGACCACCCAATATATTAAGACCATACAAGTGGAACTGATCAGACATAGCCATCAACCTATGTACCAGATTAGCGAAGCTAGGAAGACAGAGCGTGCTGACTCTCACCATATTTTCAGCAAACTCTCAGTACCAAGTTTACACCTCTATACTCCCTCAGTATCCTTTTAGGCAGCGCTAGCTGCCTTTTTTTTGCCTGCCAGTTTATGGCCAACAAGCAAAAAAATAGTTGGTAGCAATATTGGAATAAATACGACAAAAAGCCTGAATTGGCCCCAACAACAAAATCGTCATTCTTTTCTAGGATGACGCGGCGTCTCTCACTTCGTAGCTGTGAGTAATATCAACACCACCTTTTGCCAACATAATAGAGGCTGAACAGTACTTTTCTGCAGACAACTTCACTGCATTGCGAACCATGCTGTCTTTCAGATTATGGCCAGTAACGACAAAGTGAAGGTGTATCTTGGAAAACACTGAAGGCACGGCATCTGCGCGCTCAGCTTCTATCTCTGCAATACAATCGCTGACATCCTGCCGACTTTTTTTAAGGATATGTATCACGTCAAATGATGAACAGCCCCCCATGCCAATCAACATCATTTCCATCGGGCGAGCGCCCTGATTCTTTCCGCCGTGATCTGCCGGGCCATCCATAACAATGGTGTGGCCGGTTTCAGACTCAGCGATAAATTTGGCGTCGCCGCCCCAAGTAATTTTTGCTTTCATGGCACCCTAAATTCTAAAAGTAGTTCTCAAAAGTGTCGAAAGCCTAACATAATTGATGTGCATTAAGCCTTAGAATTGACCGCTCGGCAGACACTTTTTGTCATAAGGAGCCGCATCACAATGATAAAATCGAGCTTGGCCAATGATGATTTTGTGCCCATAATGGATTCTTTATACGCTAGAGATCACACACGGGGAGAATCCGAGTTGGCACCAGCACCAATAACACCTCACATTCCGAATGTCGAAGAGTTCCTCGTTCACTGTCACCGCAGGAAATATCCTGCAAAAAGCACGATCATTTATGCGGGGGATCAGGGCGATACCCTTTCATACATCATTAGGGGATCCGTCAGCGTTCTCCTTGAGGATGACGATGGCAGAGAAATGATCGTGGCCTACCTCAATGAGGGCGATTTTTTTGGTGAAATGGGTCTGTTTGGACAAACTGACCGAAGCGCCTGGATTCGAGCAAAAACTGAATGTGAAGTAGGCGAAATCAGCTATACAAAATTTCAAGAGCTCTCCAAAGATCACCCTGAATTTCTATTTGCCATTGGCGTACAAATGTCCAAGCGACTCAGGGATACCACGCGAAAAGTGGGCGATCTTGCCTTTTTGGATGTCACCGGCCGCGTTGCTCGTACCTTGCTGGACTTATGCAACGAGCCAGATGCAATGACCCACCCGGATGGCATGCAAATCAAAATCACCCGTCAAGAAATCGGACGGATTGTGGGCTGTTCGAGAGAAATGGTCGGACGGGTGCTTAAAACACTCGAGGATCAGGAGCTGGTCTCCGTTAAAGGAAAGACTATGGTGGTATTTGGAACCAGATAGTCAGCGCCGCTATATCTAACAGGTATGAACAATAAAAAGGCCCCGAAGGGGCCTTTTTATTGTTAGCGGTATCAATTAAACATTTCTATGAGCTTCCGTCCTGGCTCATCAGCACGCATAAATGTCTCACCCACCAGAAACGTGTTTACGTTGTGGCCGCGCATCGCTGCTACATCATCGATGGTGAGAATGCCACTTTCAGTGACCACAATACGGTCATCCGGGATTTTATCCAGCAGGCCAAATGTCGTGTCGAGAGTGGTATTAAATGTATGTAGATCTCTATTATTGATACCGATCATTCGATTCTCTATCAGCAATGCCCGATCCAGCTCAGCCTCATTATGCACCTCAATCAGCACGTCGATACCCAAACCCACCGCGATACTGTGCAACTCTTCCATCTGGCTTTGGCTCAATGCTGCAACGATCAACAAAATACAATCCGCACCCAAGACATAGGATTCGTACACCTGATAGGGGTCGAAAACAAAATCCTTTCGCAGAACAGGCAGGCGGGTCGCCTCTCTCGCCATTCTCAAGTATTCATCATCGCCCTGAAAAAAATCTCGCTCGGTAAGCACCGACAAACAAGCTGCACCGCCCTTTTCATAACTTCTGGCAATGCTCACGGGATCAAAGTCTTCTCGAATCACGCCCTTGCTTGGCGAGGCTTTTTTTACTTCGGCAATGACCGCGGCCAAACCTTGGTCTACCTTGGCAATCAGGGCATCGGTAAAACCGCGAATATCCCTATCTTTCTGACAATCACGCTGTAATTGCGCCAATGAGACCAGGGCTCTGCGTTCGGCCACATCCTCGGCTTTGCGTGCCAAAATTTTCTTTAAAACAGTTGGGGTATTTAATGCTGTATTCATAAGTTTTTTAGTTTCTTTCAAACGTCCATTTATTTTAAACAATGAGTAAAGGCCGCCAGATCTGTCATCTTCGCTTTTGCCAAACCACTACCTATAGCATCCTGGGCCAAACTGACCCCCTCGGCCAAATCGTCCGCCACGCCGGCTGCATAAAGTGCCGCGCCGGCATTGAGCGCCACCATATCAGAAGCAGAACCAACACCTTTAGAAAGCGCCTGTTTGATCATATCCAGACTCTCTTGTGCATCTGCAACCTTCAAATCATCGAGATGACCCCGGGAGATGCCAAAATCCTCCGGCACCACCGAGTATTCAGTGATACCGCCATCTTTTAGCTCCGCCACCCAGGTTTCAGCAGCAATACTGATTTCATCCAGGCCATCGGCTGAATGCACCACCAAGACATGCTCACCACCCAACTGTTTCATCACTTCCGCCACCGGGCGAAGCCACTGTCGATCAAAGACGCCAAGCAGCATATTGGGCACTCCGGCAGGGTTGGTTAATGGCCCAAGCAAATTAAACAGCGTGCGAACCCCCAATTCTTTTCGAGGGCCAATGGCATGCCTCATGGCGCTGTGGTGGTTGACGGCAAACATAAAGCCAACACCGACCTCTTCGACACAAAGCGCCACCTGCTCTGGGGTTAAATCCAGTTTGACGCCCGCACACTCCAGCAAATCGGCACTGCCACTCTTGCTGCTAACCGAACGGTTGCCGTGCTTGGCCACACTGGCACCCGCAGCCGCGGCCACAAAGGTGCTGGCGGTGGAGACGTTGAAAATACCGGCACTGTCCCCCCCGGTACCGACGATGTCCACGAGGTGATCACCGCTTACCGCCACCGGCGTAGCCAACTCCCGCATCACCTGTGCAGCACCGGTAATTTCTGCCACGCTCTCACCTTTCATACGAAGGGCTACGAGAAAAGCGCCTATTTGAGCATCTGTGGCATTGCCAGTCATGATTTGCGTCATCACGTCACGCATCTCATTCGTATCAAGATTTTGGTTATCCAGAAATCTGGCTATTGCCTGTTGAATATCCATGATTCGCCTTTAGCTCTTCAAAAAATTTTCGAGCATATCGTGCCCGTTTTCTGTGAGAATTGATTCCGGGTGAAACTGAACACCTTCCACCGCTAGCTCGCGATGGCGAAAACCCATAATTTCATCCATTTCACCTGCTTCGGTCTGAGTCCAGGCCGTGACCTCCAAACAACCAGGAAGGCTGTCGCGCTCAACCACCAAGGAATGATAACGAGTGGCATCAAACGGATTGGGCAAACCCTGAAAAACGCCGGTGTTATTGTGATAAATAGGAGAGATCTTGCCGTGCATCACCTCTCTGGCTCTCACCACCTTGCCACCAAAGGCCTGTCCAATACTCTGATGCCCCAGACAAATACCCAGAATGGGAATCTGCCCCGCAAAACGTTCGATGGTTGCCACAGAAATACCGGCCTCATTGGGTGTACATGGCCCGGGGGAAATCACAATTTTTTCTGGAGCCAATGCGGCTATTTCATCCAGCGTGATCTCATCGTTGCGAACAACTTTTACATCAGCCTTCAGCTCTCCGAGGTACTGAACCACGTTGTAGGTAAACGAATCGTAGTTATCGATCATTAATATCATGGTGCCAGGACTCCTCAAACCACCAGGTCAGCAGCGCGGAAAATGGCACGCGCCTTGTTCATGGTTTCTTTCCACTCCAACTCGGGCACAGAATCTGCGACGATCCCTGCACCTGCCTGCACATAAAGCTTGCCGTTTTTAATCACTGCCGTGCGAATGGCAATCGCCGTATCCATATTGCCATTCCAGGCGATATAGCCCACCGCACCACCATAAACACCTCGCTTTACCGGCTCCAACTCATCAATAATTTCCATGGCCCTAATTTTAGGGGCTCCACTCAGTGTGCCCGCGGGCAGCGTAGCTCGCAGAACATCGATAGCACTGGTGCCTGGCTCCACCTGCCCAGTGACATTGGAGGTGATGTGCATCACGTGAGAGTAACGCTCAACTACCATTTGTTCCGTCACTTTGACCGTTCCAATTTGTGACACCCTGCCAGCATCGTTACGACCCAAATCAATCAGCATCAAGTGCTCTGCAATTTCTTTCGGGTCGCTCATCATATCGTCTTCGAGGGCTTTATCTTCCTCGGGGGTGTGGCCACGGCGACGTGTTCCGGCAATCGGGCGAACCGTGACTTCGCCATCTTCTAGGCGCGCCAGAATTTCCGGTGAAGAGCCCGCAATATGAAAATCATCCAGATCGAGGAAGTACATATAGGGCGATGGGTTGAGACAACGCAACGCCCGGTACAGGTTCAACGGCTCGGTATCAAAGTCCATGGACATGCGCTGAGATGGCACCACTTGCATCACATCGCCCGCCAAGACGTAATCTTTTACCTTATTGACCGCCGCCTTAAAGTTCTCTTCTCCAAAGCTGGATACAAAGGCTGATTCATCCAGGCCGCCACCTTCTAGGTTAACCGGGGGAAGCTCCGGTAACGAACGCTTCAATTTGGCCTCAAGCTCATCCAACCGATGCTGAGCTTTGCTCCAGGCATCCGGCTCAGCAGCATCTTCATGCACCACGAATATCAACTTACCCAACAAATTATCAAAGATAATGACCTCGTCAGAGGCCATTAATAAAATATCGGGATTACCTAAATCATCATTGGGCACAGAAGCTTTTAATCTTGGCTCCACATAACGCACCGTATCGTAGCCAAAATAACCCACCAGGCCACCCGTGAAACGAGGTAACTGCGGAAGCTCTGGCATATTGAACTCGGCATGAAAGTCTTCGACGTCCTTCAGGGGATCATCCGTGGTGCGAGACACAATGGCCTCGCCATTTCGCTCAATAAGCAGCTGATCGCCGTAAACCTTGAGAATGGTACTTGAAGGCAAACCGATCAGGGAGTAGCGCCCCCATTTTTCACCACCGTGCACAGACTCAAATAAATAGGAATAGGGCCCGCGGGCCAATTTCAAGTAACAGGACAACGGCGTTTCGAGGTCTGCCAACACCTCACGGACAACTGGAATTCGGTTGTAGTTCTGCTCAGCCAATTCGGCAAATTGTTCAGGGGTCATGGTTATTCCCTTGCGCATACCAGCGCAGAATGATCAGACAATAAATAGAAAAGGGGGGTGCACATTGCGAGCGGCCAAATTAAGGCGCACGCACACCAAGGTCACTGGCTACGCCATCGCCAGCCCTGTTGGGCAGAGTAAAGATGTTGGCACTTAGTGAAAATCACGGGTGTCTCCAAAACTTGAGGAGGCATTCTAATTCATTCATTCAAAACAGGAAAGTCAGGCAACCTGACTTAACTCTTTGCGCATTGCATCAATCGCTTGAGAGTAGTTCTCTGCGCCGTAAATAGCGGAACCCGCCACAAAGGTGTCGGCCCCCGCCTCGGCAATATCACGAATATTGTTAATCGTCACACCACCATCAATTTCAAGACGGATATCAAGACCACTATCGTCGATGAGCGCCCGCGCCTCACGCAGCTTTTCCAGTGTCGATGGAATAAACTTCTGGCCACCAAAGCCCGGATTGACCGACATCAGCAAAATCATATCCACCTTGTCGAGCACATATTTTACCGGCTCCAAGCCAACCGCAGGGTTTAGCACCAAGCCGCTTTTACAGCCCGCATCGCGAATCAACTGCAAGGAGCGATCCACATGCCGCGAAGCTTCGGGATGAAACGTGATCCAACTTGCACCTGCTGCGGCAAAATCACCAATCAACTGGTCCACCGGATCTACCATCAGGTGCACATCAATAGGTGCGGAAATACCATAATTACGCAAAGCCGTGCAAACCATTGGGCCAATTGTCAGATTAGGCACGTAGTGATTATCCATCACATCAAAATGCACGACATCGGCACCTGCATTGAGAACCGCATCGACCTCTTCCCCCAAACGGGCGAAGTCTGCGGAGAGAATCGAAGGTGCTATCAGGTAATCAGCCATAGGGCTTCCCATACTCCAGTCAATTTCGGCGTACTATGCCGGAGAACGTAGCCTGCTGCAATCCGCCCACTACAGCCCCTAGCGACGCGCTTGGTCATACATGTGCTGAAAGCGATCGGCACTAAAGCCACTCATCCGTTTTTTCCCCACCAGAATAATGGGCACACCACGGCCATTGAGTTTGGCAAAATCCTGCCGACCCTTGCGGGATGTTTCAATATCGTATTCTTTGAAGGCAATGCCTTTCTGCTGAAAGTAACGGCGAGCTTTTTTACAGACACCACACCAAACAGCGCTATACATTACCACCCGCTTACGCTCGCGCGCCTCAAGAAAGTCACTGTCCAGAATAGTCGGTGTGGTGATCGTATTGACTCGCACCTCCACCTGTTCAGCGGGACCCCGGTCAGGTTTTTGATCGCCGAAATGCACCTTTCCGTGTTCATCGACCCACTTATAAATTTCGCCATGGGCAGCTGGAGCCAGCATTCCTATGCTTATCACGACCGTTATCCATAACCTATATAGAGCCATAATCTGCCTATCTCTTCCCGATATCAGTTTAGGCTTGGAGTATACAGAAAACAGGGCTCATAAAATTAGTGCCTCTTTTAATGAAATCCAACCCCAAATATGCGACAGTTTCTTCCTCAAAGTAGAAGTATCAATGCCCATGAGCACACATAGTTACCGCCTGATTATTTCCTGCCCAGATCGTGTTGGCCTGGTTGCAGCTGTTAGTTCATTTCTTGCCTCAGAGGGTGGCCTGCTTACAGAGGCTAACTACTATCGCGATCCGGAATCAAACTGGTTTTTTATGCGCCAGGTGATTGACGCTGACTCTCTGCCCTACGGCCCGGAAGAACTCAAACAACGCTTTTCTCCACTGGCCAAGTCATTTGATATGGAATGGCGATTAGCGGACACCAATGTGCCTAAACGGGTGGTGCTGATGGCCAGCAAGCAGGCCCACTGCCTGTCTGATTTGCTCTACCGCTGGCGCAGCGATGAAATGGCTTTTGATATTCCCTGTGTGATATCCAACCACGATGATCTTCGCAGCTATGTCGAATGGCACAAGATTGACTATCATCACACACCGGTGGACACCACAAACAAAGCTGAACACTTCGCCAAGGTGGAGCAACTGATTGACGACAGCAACGCCGACATCATCGTCCTCGCCCGTTATATGCAGATACTGCCGCCCGCGTTGTGCGAAAAATACCCAGGAAAAATTATTAATATTCACCACAGCTTCCTACCTGCGTTTGTCGGCGCTCGCCCCTACCACCAGGCGGCAGAACGCGGCGTTAAGCTGATTGGCGCTACCTGCCACTATGTCACCAGCGACCTGGATGCCGGCCCCATTATTGAGCAGGATGTGGTGCGAATCAGCCACCACGACAGCATTCCCGACCTCGTGCGCAAAGGGAAAGATGTGGAGAAAACTGTTCTGGCCAGAGGCCTGCGCAACCATCTGGAAGATCGCGTCCTGCTACACGGCAACAAAACCATTGTTTTTGAATAATGGCACACGCGAAATCTGCTCACCCGCGATCCGTCTTTTTGCCATTAATCATGGCCTTCACTAGGTTTTCCCGGTGCAGCCGGCTGGACACCAATACGCCAGCCACATGAACCAGCACTAAAAACAACGTGAAATTAGCCGCCACTTCATGGACTTCTTCCCAGAACTCCTCGGCATCACTTTCGTGTCTCTCGTGATCGTCCATAGAATCTGCTGGGGTAACGACCACAGACTCAGAACTGGCCAAAGGTCCGTATCCCTCTGCCCCATAGACCTCAAGGCCCGTATAACCGGTTATCAACAAACTGACTAACAACATCAATACCATCCAGCCCCCTGCCGGATTATGGCCAAGATAGTGCTTGGGCTTCCTCGCTAGCAAACTGTGTAGATAATCCTTTACCTCCCCGGGCCCATAGATAAAGTCCTTGAACCGGGCATGGGTACTTCCGATATAGCCCCACAAAATACGCAACGCAATCAAACCAATTACGATATAACCCGCATAAACATGCACGGCACCCTCATCTTCACCAGAGATGTAGGCGGTGATAAATGCAACCACCAAAGACCAGTGAAACAACCGAACAATGATATCCCACACTTTGACCTGCTTATCTTTCATGGGTATAGACTCCTTTAACTACGCCAGATACTGGTAGTATGTAGAACACCACCCAATTGACCATCGAACATATGTCCCATAGCGGGCATTTGTTCGACTCTAGCTATTATCAGAGAGCTCTCAAATGGTTCGAACCAAAGAACTTCTTTTTATCGCGATCCTGTTAATTATTGTCGTCGCCAACCTGGCGGACCTTATTTACGACACCATGATGGATGCCGCTATCTGGCACCTTCTGGAAGAGGGCGTTGTCATCACGCTATCCATTGGTGCGATCATCTATCTGATCATTAAGGTCAAAAATCAACACAACCATCTAATGGGCCTAAAGTCAGAACTGGATGAAAGCCAATTAACGTTGGAGAGACTTGGGCGGCAAATGAAGGCGGCTCGAAGCCAGTACAGCAAAGTGATTCAAGAGCAGTTCGAGGGCTGGAAACTGAGCGACAGCGAGCAGGAAATTGCAATTTTTCTGTTGAAGGGCTTGAGCTTTAAAGAAATTGCCGCATTAAGACATACAAGGGAGAAAACTGTTCGGCAACAAGCCTCCGTTATCTACACCAAGGCCGGCGTCACCGGACGCCATGACTTTGCCGCGTGGTTTTTTGAAGATTTTCTTCAGAAATAAGACAAAGATTGCGGTGATCAAGACAACGTTGCCGAGCGGCCTGTCTTTCACCCTATAGTCACCTCGATAGCGATAATACAGAGACAACCGCCCCAGAACCTACCGATACCTGGCCCGGCCAGACTCCCAGAACTTCTGCATCTCGATATACATAAATGAGGCCGTCCAGGCAATCAGGATCAAGCCCGTAAGCGCCTCTAGCCCGGACAGAAAACGCACATGGCCGAAGGGCTCAATATCGCCAAACCCCAGAGAGGTATAGTTGGCAAACGAGAAATAACTGCAATCGAGCAACGAGCCATCAAAGTTGCCACCCAGTTCACTTCCCTTGTCCCATTTCAGTATCAGGTAGTAACCCACGGCAAAAATCCACACCTCAACCACGTGGGCAAAAAAAGCGCCGGCGACGCCTACCAAAACCCGAAAGCGGGGTGGAATTTTTAATAAAGGCAAAAGTAACCCAAGACGATAAAGTACCTCGTAGTGCACCAACACAGCAATGCAGATAACAACGCCATTGAAAACAAACACTGCGG
The DNA here is from genome assembly GCA_041581635.1 of Porticoccus sp. Classification (GTDB taxonomy): domain Bacteria; phylum Pseudomonadota; class Gammaproteobacteria; order Pseudomonadales; family Porticoccaceae; genus Porticoccus. Next base: position 52,279 of record JBFICW010000002.1, read on the forward strand.
CCAATCCGTCCAAAACGCTACCCCATCAACACCATTAATTATTTACAACCGTCACACCATTATTCTTAAAGCCAACTCGATGCGACTTTGCCAAATGTACCCTCTTTGAACACGATTTGCATTACTGCCCGGTAAGCCCCCCCCCAAACAATAATGACTACGCCCCAACCACCACTGTTGTTGTTGCAATCCCATCCCATTGCCGTAACACTTTGCACACTTGTATCCATGGCCCTTACCCAATATGACCATCAAGCATTCTGACCTGCGGGAATTTATTGATTTTCTGGAACAGCGCGGTGAACTCAAGCGCATCACCGTGGAAGTTGATCCCAATCTGGAAATGACGGAAATCTGTGACCGCACCCTTCGTGCCGGTGGTCCGGCGCTATTGTTTGAAAACCCCAAGGGGTTCGATATTCCAGTACTGGGCAATCTATTTGGCACCCCGGAGCGGGTTGCCATGGGTATGGGACAGGAAAGCCTGTCGGCCATGCGCGAAGTGGGTGAGTTACTGGCATTTTTGAAAGAACCCGAGCCCCCCAAGGGCATGAAAGACCTGTGGGAAAAGCGCCATCAATTTAAACCCATTTTGAATATGCCCGCCAAGGTGGTGAAAAAAGCGCTCTGTCAGGCTGTGATCATTGAGGGTGATGACGTAGATCTGGGCAAACTGCCCATTCAAACCTGCTGGCCCGGTGATGCGGGGCCACTGATTACCTGGCCGCTGGTAATCACTCGTGGACCAGAGAAAGAAAGACAAAACCTGGGCATCTACCGCCAGCAGGTTATCGGCAAAAACAAACTGATTATGCGCTGGCTATCCCACCGCGGCGGGGCACTGGATTTCCGCGATTGGCAATTGGCCCATCCCGGCGAACCGTTTCCCATTGCTGTGGCGCTGGGTGCAGACCCGGCTACGATTTTGGGCGCCGTGACACCGGTACCGGATAGCCTGTCGGAATATGCTTTTGCCGGATTATTGCGCGGTGAGAAAACTGAAGTCGTTAAGTGCATGGGCAGCGATTTGCAGGTGCCCGCCAGCGCCGAGTTTATTTTAGAAGGGTTTATTTACCCGGACGAGATGGCCGACGAAGGGCCATTCGGCGATCACACCGGATACTACAATGAAGTGGACCAGTTCCCGGTATTCACCGTAGAGCGTATCACCCACCGTAAAGACCCGATCTACCACAGTACCTATACCGGCAGACCACCGGATGAACCGGCTATTTTGGGGGTGGCGCTGAACGAAGTGTTTGTGCCCATATTGCAAAAGCAGTTCCCGGAAATTACCGATTTTTACCTGCCCCCCGAAGGCTGCTCTTACCGCATGGCGGTGGTGACCATGAAGAAGCAATATCCCGGTCACGCCAAACGGGTGATGATGGGGGTATGGTCTTTCCTCCGTCAGTTTATGTACACCAAGTTTGTGATTGTTACCGACGATGATATCAATGCCCGCGACTGGAACGACGTGATCTGGGCCATCACCACCCGGATGGATCCCAAACGGGATATGGTGATGATTGAGAACACCCCCATCGACTATCTGGATTTCGCCTCGCCGGTTTCCGGGCTCGGTTCAAAAATTGGCTTCGATGCGACAAATAAATTCCCCGGAGAAACCAATCGGGAATGGGGCGAACCGATTGAGATGGATGCCGCCGTAAAAGAGAAAATTGATGGGCTTTGGGATTCGCTGGGTATCAATAAATAGCGCCCCCGAGCTATCGGTTTCGCTCAACAATCCCCATCATCTTGTAGATTAGCTGCGCGGCAGCGAATTCATAGGCATGGAAGCCCTGAATTGGCGCAAACTCCATTACATCAAAACCAATAATCTCTCGCTGCCGCGCGACAGACTCAAATAAGCTAAGGGTTTGATACCAACCCAAGCCACCGGGAACAGGCGTTCCTGTAGAGGGAAAGACCGATGGGTCCATACCGTCGATATCCAGCGTAAAAAAGACCTTTTTCGGGAAATCGTCGGGCAGGGTAATCTCGGTGATATTGTCGGGCACCAGTTGATCGGCATCCTGAAAAAGCACCCCATGTTTTTCTCGGACAGCCATTTCTTCTTCGCAGTAGGCTCGGACACCCAACTGGTACAGCGGAATCCCCAAATCCACCACCCGCTTCATCACCGAGGCATGGCTTAGGGAGTTGCCCTCGTAGGCATCGCGCAAATCCGCATGGGCATCGATCTGCACCACACCAACATCGGTGAGTCCCGCATCGAGCAAGCCCTTAATAACACCACCGGTGACTGTATGTTCTCCACCAATGGCTACGGGCATTTTGCCCAAGACCACAATGGCCTTAGTCGCCGCAGCGATACGTTCAATCACTGCGGCTTCCTCACCCCCACAATCAACCGCTTCGCGGGTATAAATGCCCAGTTCACAGGGGCTACTTTTGCCATCCCAGGTTTCCAGTTGCCAGGAGGCATCGAGAATCGCCGACGGGCCTTTATCAGTTCCACCGCCATAGCTCACGGTGCGCTCATAAGGCACCGGAATCACATGAAACAGTGAAGTCGCGGGGTCGCCCTGCGCGATTTCGGAGCCGAGAAAATGTGGGTATTTTGTCATCGCTTTATTCACCATTCACGCCAGTCTTAGAGGTGCCGTCAGCTTAAGCGCTGTTTGAAATCTGTATACCCAAATTCTTTTACCATGCGAATCTCATCGGTTTGCGGATTCCAAATGGCAATCGATGGCAGGTTGATACCATTAAAGGTGGTGGTTTTCACCATGGTGTAATGGCTCATATCATCGAAGATCAATCGCTGGCCTATTTCAAGCGGCTGATTAAAACTGTAATCACCAATCACATCACCGGCGAGGCAGGTCATCCCGCCCAAACGATAGGTATGAGGATACTGCTCTGGCAAACCGGCACTTAGAATATCCGCGCGATAGGGCATCTCCAGGGTATCGGGCATATGGCAGGTGGCCGAGGTATCGAGAATGGCCAGATTCATATCGTTCCAGGTGAGGTCCAGCACCTCCGCCACCAGCACGCCAGTATGAATAGCCACCGCTTCACCGGGTTCCAGAAACACCTGTACGTTATATTTCTGGCTAAAGGCTTTGACCAACTCGATCAGCTCATCCACCTGATAGCCGGGCCGGGTAATATGGTGCCCGCCGCCAAAATTGACCCACTGCATTTGATGTAATAAATCGTCAAACTGTGTTTCCACCGCGGCAAGGGTGCGTTTAAGCGGCTCTACATCCTGCTCACACAGGGTATGAAAATGTAGACCCGTTATGCCCGCCAATGATTGCCCCTCAAACTGACTCAGGGGAATGCCCAATCGCGAACAAGGGGCGCAGGGGTCGTAGATCTCCACATCCCCTTCGGAATGCTGCGGGTTAATGCGAAGCCCGAATTGCAACTGAGGGCGAGCCTCCTTGGCCGCTTTTAACAGCGGCTGAAACCGCTGCCACTGACCGAAGGAGTTAAACACCACATGATCGGCAATCTCGAGAATCTCCCGCAAATCAGCTTCGGTATAGGCGGCAGAAAACACATGCACCTCACCACCGTATTCCTCCCGCCCCAGTCGCGCCTCATGCAAGCCGCTGGCACAGGTACCGGAAAGATACTTCGAGACTAACGGGGCCAGACTCCACATGGAAAAGGCTTTCAGCGCGGCCAACACCCTGGCACCGCTCTCCTCCTGTACCCGGTTGAGAATTTTCAGATTGCGCTCAACCGCCACCTCATCCACCACAAAACAGGGTGAAGGCACTCGACTAGCATCGAAATCCACAGAAGGATTACTACAAGCTGTCATCAAGCCAGCTCAAACTCTGAATCTTCGATCACAACCCACGGCAACCCGTACTTATTCATATCTTCCATAAAGGAGTCCGGGTCCAGTTGCTCCATATTCCACACGCCGGGTTTCATCCATTTACCTTCCAGCATCATTTTGGCACCGATCATGGCGGGCACCCCGGTAGTATAGGAGATGGCTTGGGACTGCACCTCGGCATAGCATTCCTGATGGTCGCAAATGTTATAGAGGTAAACGGTTTTCTGTTTGCCGTCTTTGATGCCCGTTACCACGCAACCGATACAGGTTTTACCTTTGGTACGGGGGCCGAGGCTGGCGGGGTCTGGCAGCAGAGCTTTTAGAAACTGGATGGGCACAATTTGCTGGCCGTTGAATTCCACTGGCTCAATGCCGGTCATACCCACATTGCCCAGCACTTCCAGGTGTTTCAGGTAGGCGTCGCCGAAGCTCATCCAAAATTGGGCTTTTTTCAGGGTGGGGAAGTGTTTGGTGAGGCTCTCCAGCTCTTCGTGGTACATGCGGTAGATATTGTAGGTACCCACGCCTTCCGGACAGGTAAAGCTCTGCTTGGTGGACATGGCGGGGGTTTCTACAAACTGGCCGTCTTCCCAGTGGCGACATGCTGCGGTGACTTCGCGGATATTGATTTCCGGGTTGAAGTTGGTGGCAAAGGGGTAGCCGTGATCGCCGCCGTTGACGTCGATAATATCCAGGGTGTGAATTTCATCGAAATAGTGCTTGGCGATATAGGCGGTAAACATGTTGGTGGCGCCGGGATCAAAACCGGAACCGAGCAGGGCCATTAGGCCGGCTTGCTTGAACTTTTCCTGATAGGCCCACTGCCAGCTGTATTCGAATTTGGCGGTATCCAGCGGCTCGTAGTTGGCTGTATCCAGGTAGTGCACGCCGGTTTCCAGACAGGCATCCATGATAGTGAGGTCCTGATAGGGCAACGCCACATTAATCACCAGATCCGGTTTAATGCGGTTGATCAGCTCGACCAGTTCAGGAACGTTATCCGCATCCACCTGGGCGGTTTCGATGGGACGATCGAGCTGGGCGGCAATGGCTTTGCACTTGTCTTCGTTGCGGCTGGCCAGCACGATCTCGTTAAACACATCCGCTAACTGGGCGCATTTGTGGGTTACCACGCCGCCGACACCGCCGGCACCAATAATCAGTACTTTTGACATAACTTTTTCCCTTGCGGATTAATCACGTTCAAAATAGGTATAGCCATTCAGGCTGTTGGTGAACGTCTGCAACATTTGCCGCCGCTCTACCGCAGTAATACGGCCAGATTTTACCGAGGCCTCTGCAGTTATCCTCAATTGCTCGTAGAGTTCTTTCGGGTTGTACTCCACATAACTCAACACATCGCCAATGGTGTCGCCCTGAATTTCTTCCACAAATTCAAATTGACCATCGTCATCAATACGTACGCTGGCAACATGGGTATCGCCAAACAGGTTGTGCAAATCACCCAGAGTTTCCTGATAGGCACCCACCAAAAACACACCTAAGTAGTATTCCTCTCCGGGTCTTAAATCGTGCAGTGGCAAGGTACGTATATCTCCATCTGCGTTGGAAAATAGATCCAGCTTGCCGTCAGAATCACAGGTTAAGTCACCGATAACCGCTTTGTTTACAGGCCGCTCATCCAGGCGATGTATGGGCATCACCGGGAAGATTTGATCAATGGCCCAGGCATCAGGCAACGATTGAAATAGACTGAAATTGCCGTAGTAAATATCCGCAAGTGCCTCATCCAGATTTTGCAGCTCAGGCGGCACCCGTTTAAGTGATGGCAGCAATTCTCGAGTACGCTGTAAGATTTCCAGATACATATCTTCGGCCAGAGCCAGCTCTCTCAACTGGAGCTGGTCTTGACGGAACATACGGCGAACTTCTTCTCGGTAGTGTGCCGCATCATTAAAGCACTCTTGCACGCTGTCTTCAGACAGGCTTTTAAGCACGGCCCAGAGGTTGTGCAAAAAGTCATTGCTCTGCTCCGGCAACTGATCGGGCAGAGGACGAGGTTTGAAATGGCTGACATCGAGAATGTTAAATAACAGTACCGATGAATAAGCTACGGTAGCACGACCAGATTCAGTAATAATGGTTGGATGAGGCGTACCACTGCTATTAAGGGATTCCGTGATGGTCTCAACAATATCCACACAGTATTCTTCGATCGAGTAGTTTTTACTGTGGGTTTCATTGGTTCTGGCCCCGGTGTAATCCACGGCCAACCCACCACCAAGATCGATATAACCAAGAGGTGCGCCTTCCTTAACCAGATCGACGTAATAGCGACAGGCTTCCTGCAAGCCATCACGAATGTTTCTGATATTGGGTATTTGAGAACCGATGTGATAGTGCATTAGCTCCAGACAGTGAAGCATGTCCGCATCACGCAATTGATCGACGACATCCATCAACTGCGTGATAGATAGCCCAAACAACGATCGATCGCCGCCATCGCCAAACCAGTGGCCCTCGACTTCCGCTGCCAGTTTTACGCGCACACCGATCAAAGGCTCCACACCCAATCGACGGGATTGCTCCAAAATAATGCTGAGTTCAGAGGGCGTTTCAATAACAAAAAAGCATTTCAAGCCCAGTTTGCGGGCGTACAAGCCCAGCTCCACAAACTCGGCATCTTTGTAGCCATTACAAATAATGCAGGCTTCACTATCGCGCAAGTGTGACATGGCAATAATAAGCTCAGCTTTACTGCCCGCCTCTAACCCATGGTGATACTGCCCACCAAATTTGGTGATTTCTTCGATCACATGGCATTGCTGGTTAACCTTGATGGGAAAGACACCCCGATACTCGCCCTGATAATCAAACTCGTTGATCGCTGCCGCAAAGGATTTATTCAGTAGGGTGATCCGCTCATCCAGCAGATTTTCGATTCGAAGCAATACCGGCATGGCATGGCCACGCTGTTCGAGACCCGCAACAATATCCATGAGAGAAAGCTTAACTGGCTGACCATTTTGGGTAGCGATAGCCGTCATCTCACCATTATCGGACAGGCCGAAATAACCCGCGCCCCAGTCGTTGATACCGTATAGGCTTGCGGATTGCTCAATAGACCAGTCGGGCTTTCGAACAGACGTCAAAACGGCCACCTCTGGTAGAAACAACCGTCAAAAGATATGCGTATTTGAAAACTGTGATTAACCAAGGTCATCATCAGTACTCCCTGATAGACAAAAGAGCAGTACTAACAACCGGAGGAGCCAGGCCTCCGAACCCACGAACCCTTATACCAAGGTTTCGTAAATTTACCCACAAGTGAAGGGGTCACTATAAGGGGGCGCAACTCTCACAAAAAAATTGCTTGCTGAAAAGCAGAATTTACCCCGTTAACCAGCAAGTGGTGACCGATCAGGAATTTTTGGTCACATTCTAATCAGCCCGGCTTATCAATTAAACCGGGTGGCCTGAATATCCTTATCTACTCATATCTTCCCAAGGGTTGGCCTTGTCGAATACCACATCGTGCTCATAACCGGGAACATGCAGCCTATCACAGGAAATTTGTATCCCGCGCTCATCTATCATCGATTCACCAAACCGATAAATAACTTCTACCTGTCCATGATCAGAGCGAATTGCATAGTCTTCCACGGATTTTCTGGTTTGCTCTCGACGCTGCTGGTAATCCTTCATTGCTGAGCCGTAACGGCTCGACAGCATCTGTTCCGTTTTGTTGGGAGACAACAAAATAGCCGTTGCATTGTTTCCACCAAAACCCTTTGAATTGATAAATGCCACATCCATTGGCTTCTCTGATACGTCCATATCTTTCAAGGGAAATAACACGTGGTTCTGGCGAACATCCGATGCCACCTGTGTAATGGTTTTTATCCCCGGGAGAATTTTGTATTTAAACGTACCCAAGGCCGAGACCAACTGGTCGCCACTGGCACCGGATAAAGAGTGGCCCACATAGGCCTTCACTGCGGCAACAGGCCAATCATGTATATCAAAGGCCTCGGCGATTCGATCAAAAATCTCGGATTCGGTTACTCGATTTGCCGGTGTACTGGAACCGTGAGCATGAATAAAACTGTGATGACGCACCGTCTCTTCACCGACAATTGTCATCGCAGTTGCTACCGCCTTGGCAAAAGACACGTAATTACCGGCGCCCGGCGCTGAGATAGACTTTTTCACTCCATCGGCATTGATAAACACGTCTGGTACAGCCCCGTGAATATCCGCACCCAGCTCGATCGCAAGGGCATCATCCATTAACACGATGTATTGCGTACCTTCGGCAATAGTAAAGCCGCAGTTTTCACCAAAAGGCCTGCTGGCACGTCGCCAGTCCGGGGTATCGGATCCATCAAGCTTACATAAATTATCATCCGTGCCGAGTGCCCCCATATTGGTAAACCCTTCGATAATCTCCGGCGTCAGCCCCGCATCGGCGCTGCCTACCACGGCAACTCTGCGACGGCCATTGCGGATATCACGAACTGCTGCTTGTAATACATAGAGAAAGGATGCACAGGCACCAGTAATTGCCTCTGTATGGCCAACACTTCCCAACACATAGGCGTTCACGAAGTCTGCCGGCATGCTATTGAGCCCAAGAGCATACTGTTTGGAGGTGGTTCGCTCTCCTTTTAGTCGCGCCTGCAATAGGCCACCAAAACCCTCCTGAGTTAGCTGCCCCATCAAGCTAGTACCATAAACACCCACTTCATCTGGGCGAACACTGGCAGCGATCTCATCCCAGGGTATACCGATAGAATTTATGGCATCGCTCGCACCCAGCAGTGCCAGCTGCAAACCTTTGGGATGAAAACGTGAGTTGTACTTAGCTGCCGGGTCAAATCCGGAAGGCAGTTGTCCCGCTGCTTTGGCCTCTTGCTCGGAATACGTTGGCACCAGAAATTCCCCAGCGCCACGGATATGTACTTCAAACGAACCCCCGTCAAGCTTTCTCACATCCCAGTGACCGGGAATTGACGACGGCATATCACGGCGCCCCAGCTTGAAGACGACATCTTCACCTTCTTTAGCCTGAACCTGAACTCGCTTGTGACCATAAATTTTTGTCGGGTCAAACAGGGTATCTTCCAATCGGCGAATCAGCGTGCCTTCCAACACACGCTGACCAAAGGTTTCCACTACCTGCTCTGGTTCCATGGCATTGTTATCCGCATCTCGATAACCTTCACCATCCCAAGTTACCAATGCCATCAGGCAAGCCAAACCCACAATTGTCTTTTGCTGCTCTTCTTGTGGAAGTGACTCCAACACCATACGGCGAAAGGCCTGGTGCGAAGAGCTTCGTCCAGCGGCGTTATAACCCCCAAAACCTACGATTACGGGCAGTGCTTGCATTGAATCTGCATCCTTTTGGCTTAATGCAGAGCAGTCTATCAGGCATAAGCTGTTGCTTTTTGTCCAAATCAGACATACATTTTGTCATTATGGCCAATCAATCATATTTAAATGCCCCCCCCCTGAGAATAGGCACCCTGCTTTACGACAACTTGCTCGGAACCAGCGCTACCCTTCCGGTAGAAATGTTGCGCACGGCCCAGGCATCAGCCCGAGCCACCAACCCCGATACGCGACGAATTGAAGCAATGACCCTATCTATCGACTCTCGGCCGGTGAGCTCGCCCTCAGGCTTTGATATCAGCCCGTCGGCCACTATTGCTGACGTTGACCATTGCGACATCATCAGCCTTCCAGCCCTGTGGCGAAACCCAAGACCGGCGCTGCACAAATACCGCGAGTACCTACCCTGGCTTCAACGACAAGCGCAGCAAGGCGCCACAATTATTGCCGTTGGTACTGGCGTATGCTTCCTCGCTGAAGCCGGATTACTAGACAATCAACCGGCAACCACGCACTGGCACTATTTCGATCGCTTTCAGCGGGACTACCCAAAAGTTGAACTAAAGCGTCAGTATTTCATTACTCAGGCGGGAAACCTTTATTGTGCAGCGAGTGTTAATGCTATGGCCGAGCTGATGGTGCATCTGGTAGCACGACTCTTTGGACGCCAGGCTGCCACTCAGGTTGAAAGGAATTTTTTTCATGAGATTCGAAGCTCTTTTGAACCCACCAGCTACTTTTCTGATGATGTTCAGCAACACCCAGATGAGCAGGTCGTGCAATCACAGATTTGGTTCGAAGATAACTTCGGCAAACCAATCAAGATAGCAGACGTCGCCAAACAATTTGGCTTTAGTATGCGTACCTTTGATCGTCGATTTAAGCGCGCGCTCGGGACCACCCCTTTGCAATACTTACAAAAGACCCGCCTAAATAATGCGCGGGAACTTCTACAAAAATCCGACCTGCTGGTGTCCGAAGTTGCCGCTCATTGCGGCTATCAGGATACTGCGGCCTTCAGCAAAGTTTTTAGCAAGCACTTTGGCACTTCGCCAACAAAATATCGCGAAACTGTGCGCGCAAAATTATTTAGCACCCGATCATAAAATTGCCAAATAGGCATTAATCAGACAGGGAAAGCAAACTTTTATACGACAAAGAGAAGCCACTCGGCCACTAACGCGGGCTTATCGCAACCCTTGATATCCATAACGACATCGACAACCAGCAACCGCCCATCACCTTTATTTTCTTCTGACACCACTTTCCAATTGAGCCGAATCTCGCTCCCCACAGGGACTGGAGACAAAAAACGCAACCGATTCACGCCGTAATTCAATACGGTCATCTCTCCCAACTTTTCAAATAACTCATCCAACATTAAGTGGGGCAGTAGTGATAGATAGAAAAACCCATGAACAATAGTGCCACCCAAAGGCGTCTTGGCGGCCCGTTCAGGATCCACATGAAGATACTGATGATCGCATGTGACATCGGCAAATTGGTCAACCTGCTCTTGGCTTATAGCAAACCACTCTGACTGACCACTACGTTGTTCACTCATATTTATAAGCTCTTTTATATTTTAATCGAGCCCAAGAGAGGCAATTCTAACGCCACCAGAAGCTACCTAGCCAAATACATAGGTTCCTGGTGCAGCCTCCTGGGGTTTGAACGTCGGATTCCCCAACGACTTGGGGGCAATTTTTTGACCGCCAGAGCGACCAGACAACCAGGCAGACCAGTGTTCCCACCAGGAACCTGAACACTGCTCTGCACCTTCCAGCCAATTATCGGCTGACTCCGGTAGATCTGGATTAACAAAATACTTGGCTTTTTTATTCGTAGGGGGATTGACCAAACTCTGAATATGGCCACTGGAACTCAACACAAAGGTAACATCGCCACCGATAAATTGGGTGGTCTTATAGCAAGTTTTCCAAGGCGTGATATGGTCTGACAACCCCGCGGTGATGTATTTGTCACAATCCAGTGCAGCTAAGTCTATCTCGACACCCTGCACTTTCATTGCACCTTTATATAATGTGTTGTTCTCGAACATATCCAAAAAGTCAGCGTGCAATTGAGCTGGCAAATTAGTTGAGTCGCTGTTCCAATAAAGTAGATCAAACGCTGGTGGCGGCTCGCCCATCAGGTAATTGTTGACATGATAATTCCAAACCAGGTCATTGGGACGCATCCAACTAAATACTTTGGCTAACTCGGCCCCTTCCAGAACACCTTTTTCCTGAGACTTGGCCCGTGCGGCCCTGATCGTCTCAGGGGAGCTATAAACACCCAGCTCCATCTCTTCTGATGCCATATTCAGCATACACACGGACAAACTGAGGCTGTTCACTAGATCAGAACCCGTCTGCTTTAAGTAGGAGGAGAGAATAGATGCCGTTACACCGCCGGCGCAGGCACCCACCACATTGAGTTTTTTACTTTTTGTTATCTGCTGTATTGCGTCTATTGCCTCGGCAACCGCCAAAACATACTGATCCACACCCCAGTGACGCTGCTCTTTGGTGGGGTTCCACCAACTGACAGCAAAAACCTGAAAACCTTCCTCAAGGCAGAAGCGGAAGAAACTCTTTTCTTCGGTCAGGTCGTAGATATAAAACTTGTTAATCTGGGGCGGTATAATCAATAAAGGCCGCCGATACACTTTGGCCGTCAGTGGTGTGTACTGGATGAGCTCCAAAAGCTCATTACGAAAAACCACAGCACCTTTGGATATCGCCAAATTCCCACCCACCTTGAATTGGCTTTTATCGACCTGAGAGGGCATACCATTATTATTTTTCAGGTCGTCGATGTAGTTCCGCAACCCTTTCACAAGGCTGGAACCTCGACTCTCGACAACTCGTCTCAGTGCTTTTGGATTACTCAACAAAAAGTTAGTGGGCGCCATGGAGGTAGTGATCATGTCTTTAACAAATCGAGCTCGAAGCCTGTCAAGGGTGTCAAGCTCTAGCTCATCTACCAATTCCCCCAGAGATTCATCCCAAGCAAAATAGGCCTGTTTCAACTTATGATAGAGCGCGTTTTCCTCCCACGAGGGATCATCGAACCGACGATCGTTTTTTCGCCCCTCGTACTTATCCGTTCCCTTGATAATATCGGCAACCTTACCCACAAACTGCTTACTATTATTAGCCATTTTGGATGGCTGGGTAATCGCATGCTTAATCGTTTTTTTTACCGAGGACTTCAATTCCTCTGCACTCACACCAACTAACGGACTTAAAGCCACAATGCCCTCAATAAGAGAATCCTCATATGCTTTTGACAGCAAATCTTCATTATCCTGTTTCGAAGATTCCTTACTCTCTTTGGACATAACCTTTCCCTATAAACTATTTTCCCAGCCCCACTCTATCACCCGCACAACAGAGCGGAAAGTCTCACTAAAACAAACGGGGACACATTTTTAACTATAGATAAATGAGAGAAAGACCGCACTTAAACCTTCCTCTGGCTAGAGATGTTCGGATAGATATGTTTCTAGTTTTTCCAAATCGGGGATCAATGCCACCCGCTCATCCAACCCAACCTGCATCAGCGCAAAGGGAAGATCTGGCTCACCGGCAATTTCCTGTAACAAATCCTCTTCCGATATTCTTACCGAATGAGGGAAGTCTCTTATAAATACCGCATAAAAATTAAACTTACTCTCTGAGCGCAACGTATTCATTACCAGCACCAATGAACCTTCCGTATCACATTGATCGCTGCCACTGGCAATGGCTTCAAAGACAATCAAGGGTATTCGCTGCTCGCGCCACTCCATCCAGCCCTTCAACCAGACAGGGTCTTGTTGCTGCTCCTCATAATCAACAAAATGGACAACCTCAGCTACGGATGACATAGGTATAAGCCAGGTTTCACTACTCAGGGAAATAAACAGGCTATCAACATCATCCAGTAATTTTTTTTGTTCCGCGATCAGCTGTCCCATGTGCTACTGCTCCACCGCCATGCCGATAAGTTCTGTAATACTTTCCAACAAGACATCTTCTTGGTAAGGCTTACCCAGATATTGCTCTACACCTAGCGCCATCGCCCTTTCTCGATGCTTTTCACCCGTTCTCGATGTGATCATGATAATCGGGATATGGTTTAAATCCTCGCTGCCCTTGATCCGTCTGGCGACTTCGAACCCATCCATACGTGGCATTTCTATGTCCAACAGCATAACGTCAGGACGCTGATCCTGGAGAAGTTCCATGGCTTCAACACCATCTCGGGCCGTGATCACATTAAAGCCTTGCCGCTCCAGAAAACGACCAGCAACTTTACGAACGGTGACAGAATCATCAACGACCATAACCGTCGACACTGCTGACTGAACAGGAGGCGCCGGTTCATTACGTAGTTCAATACCAGCGCGACTATTAGTCTGGCCGCGTAGCAGCGCCAACAAATCAAGAATGACGACGACTCGACCATCGCCCAGCAATGTCGCACCTGAAAGGCCCGGCACATTACTGAACTGTGGACCCAGGCTTTTCACGACAATTTCACTACTGCCGGTTAGACCATCGACCTGAACAGCGAACATCCGGGTTTCTGAATGCACCAAGACCATGAGGGCAGATTCTGCCGACCTATCGATTTTCGGCGCCAAGTCATCACTTAACAAGCTACCGAGATATCGCACTTCATACTGACCACCGGCATATTCCAAGCGCGCATCAGGGAAACGATAGTAATGCTCCAGTTCCGAGGAGCTGAGGCGCACCACCCCATCCACACTACTTAAAGGCAGTGCAAATAAATCGTCGCCCAGCTCAATCATCAAAGCCCGGTTCACCGATACAGTAAATGGCAAGCGAACCGTGAACTGCGCCCCCTCACCTTTCTTTGTCGCTATCTGAACGGAGCCTCCCAATTCACGGACCTGGTTGTTAACCACGTCCATACCCACGCCTCGCCCTGAAACCTGGGTAACCTGTTGTGACGTAGAAAAACCGGAGTGGAAGATAAACTGGATTAAATCCTGATCACCCAGGGCAGCTTCAGATGTTATCAGACCACGCTCCAATGCTCGCTGACGTATCGCATCAATATTGAGACCACGACCGTCATCAGCCAACATTAAAAGGATATCCCCGCCTTCTCTAACAAACCCAACAGAGATAACACCCACCTCGGGCTTACCTAGCTGGAGTCGCTCTTCCGAAGATTCTATTCCGTGATCGATGGAATTCCTGATCATATGCTCAAGGGGTGGCAGCATCTGCTCCATCATCGAGCGATCCATTTCACCATCCACATTGGTTAATTGCAGCTCTACCTTTTTATCCAGTTCGTCGCTGAGCTGCCGAACCATACGCCGTAATCTGGGCACCATGCGGGAAAATGGCACCATCCGAGTTCGCATCAAGCGCTCTTGAAGGTCGGTGTTGATTCGAGCTTGCGATAATAACTGCGCCTCAGCACCCCTTGCCTTTTCAACCAGCGTGCTTTTCAAATCTTTTAGATCGGAGGCAGATTCAAGCAGGCCACGCGATAACTGTTGTAACTGGGAATAACGATCCATTTCCAGAGGATCGAAGCCCTCGACCTCAGATGACGACATGGCGTCAATTTGCTCCTGGCGGAACATAACTTGAGCATCCGTCTCCATCCCCAAACGACGTACCTGATCCTTGAGTCGGAAAATCGTCGACTCCATTTCGTCGAGCGTCAATGCAAACTCACTGACCTGCTGCTCAATACGCCCACGAGAAATACTGGTTTCACCAGCCAAATTTACCAAGCTTTCCAATAGCGGTGCCGACACCTTCACCATTTCCTGAGGTTTGGTCTGGCGCTCAATCTGAGGAATCACAGCCTCTATCATGTCGGGCTTATACGATGCCTCCACTCGGATTTCACCAATATCTGGCGACACCGGGGGTATTGGTGTTGTGATGCCTCCCGACTCTATCTCGGGTTCACCAGCGGGTACTGTTTCGCCAGAGTCAAATAATTGACGAGCGATAGACAAGCTTGCCGTCAAGAAGTCCTGTTGTCTTAGCAACCGGCTGAATATATTGGCGTTCAATTCGCTACGGTTGTTTTCCAGAACAAGGATATCGTTCTCCATAGCGTGGCTAAGAGTGCCCAGCTGCTCAAGCCCCGCCATTCGAGCACCACCTTTTAAGGTATGCAGCAAGCGCTTTAGGTTATCTACACTCTCGACACTTGCC
Organism: Porticoccus sp.; assembly: GCA_041581635.1. Taxonomy (GTDB): domain Bacteria; phylum Pseudomonadota; class Gammaproteobacteria; order Pseudomonadales; family Porticoccaceae; genus Porticoccus. Next base: position 67,660 of record JBFICW010000002.1, read on the forward strand.
CAGTCACTCTGCCAACCCTGCAGCGCCTGATCAATCTCCTCCAGCAACTCATCGGCTTCAGCAATAAAGATTTCTAATATATCCAAATCTATATCATCGCGATTGAGCGGCTGAACAATCACCTCAGGCAATGGATCGAGCAGTGCCGACTCAACCTCAGGATTCGATTGTGCAATATCTAAACCAGCCGGCTCAGATTCTGACTCACCCAGTGGTTGTCTCGAAGGTAATGCCGTATTGAGAGCGTCTATATTAGTCAGCTCAGGTTCATCGGATTCAGCAACGTCGGCGATCAGGGCTTCTAACTCCCCTTTCAAAGCATCAGTGATTGGTAGCAGTTCTTGATTAGCCGCCACGCAATCGATCATACCAAGCAGTACTTCATGGGCTTTGATCATTGACTGCAACAGGGCATCAATAGGTGCCAATTGCTGTTGCAGTATTTTCTTGTAGACCTGGCTTAAGAGCACTGATAACTGACTTAGGGGCTCGGCACCCGCTTGGTCAGCCGCCACGACCAGCTGGTCAAGTTCATCGCGCAACTGCGCTGGCAGCGATTCATCCTGAGGATTAAGCTGCCAGTTATACAGGCTGCTTTCAGCATCCAGCAGGTTGTGAATCCCCTGCATCATAAGCACGTTAAGCCCATTCGGGTCTACGGAAGAGGGCTGTTGCTCACTGGTGTTTATTGCACCAAATGATTGCTCTTTGAGGGATTCAAGGCGCGTCAAAAATTGCTCAAGCTCGGGGATACCAGCGATTCTGGACTCGTTATGCACCGAAGCAATCGATGTCCGGCAGTACTCAACGGCATCGGATAACAGCTCAACAATATCGTTGTCTATATTAAGCTGATGGGTGTAGAGACCTAGAACATATTGCTCAAGGGGTGCGACAAGATCACCGATGACATTGATCTCCGCCATACGCGCACTGCCCTTCAAGGTGTGTAGCGCGCGCTGAAGAGTACTGGACGGTGGTGAATAGACCGGCGCTTCTCTTCGTTGTGCATCGACGAAATCCTGCACAATACTCAGGTATTCTTCTGTTTCAGAGGCAAAAATGGCCAACAACTCGGGGTCAATGAAAGCCTCATGATCCACACCGGACTCAGGCTCAGGCTCAGGCTCAGGCTCAGGCTCAGGCACTGAACTCTCTTCAAGCACAGGCTCCTCGACAACCACCTGAGGGTCGCTGACGGGTTCTAAATCTGAACCTTCTGGAAGTTCGGTTTCTTCTCCCTTGGCTAATGCATCGGCAGCAACCACCAACTGCCCCACATAGGCCTCTCGATCATAAATACTCTTGCTGTGGAAGGCCTCGGCCAATCCCGGTATAACTTCGCGAGCCAAATCCACAAAAGCGATTAATGTCGGTGTAATCGTGACTCGCTTTTCAATCACCTTGTTAAGCAGGTTTTCAACTGCCCAAGCCAACTCTCCCAGAGTTTCTGCCCCGAGCATGCGACTGCTACCCTTCAGCGTATGGAAACCACGCCGAATGTCTGCCAGCGGCTCCTGTGCTGACGGGCTGTCGACCCACTGGAGATAGGCCACCTCTATCGACTCGATCACCTCGGCCACTTCTTCGATGAAAATATCGACAATTTCTTGGTCGGCAAAGTCATCCTCATCTGCCGGTGGTTCAGTCCCTGTGGGTGGCTCTGTAGATGTCAGCGCCTCTTGAGGCTCAACAACGACCGATTCCGACGCATGACCTTCAGAATCTGAGAATTCCAGCTTGGCGACGCCTTGTTCAGCCAAACCAAGAATCGTTTGCTCTGCCTGCTCATCCTGTTGACCGACATACTCCAGATAGCATTCAATGCTGGTGACGGCATCTGCCAAGGCGTCAAGTGAATCCCAGCTAGGCACGCTATCTCGCCCAAGAACCTCTGCTACCAAAAACTTGCGGCAAACATCCAGCACTGCTGCACTGCGATCTAAACCCACCATCGCCAAGGCACCGCGAATATCAAGCAGCAATTCGGGCACACCATCAAGCTGTTCCCGTTGCCACTGAGAGGCGATAAATTCAACGATAGCCTCTTTGACCGAAGTGAGCCCCTTCCCAGCTTCATCCAGCAAAGATGCCTGGGCACGATTCACCTCAACCAGCATTTCACCAGACAGGGATGATTCGCCAACCAGCTGACGATTATTACTCAGCCAGCCATGCAGGCCAGCTTCTCCTTCCACTAACTGTGTTGCCACTAACAGCAAAGACCCGCTGGCCGCAGCAGAGGGGTTGTCTCTGTACGCCAGTACCTGCTTTCGGGCATTTTCCAGAGACTCGCGAAGTTCATTGCGCCCCAACACGGCAAGGGAGTCACTGATTCGCTTCATGCCACTGGCGGCATCATCCAGCAACTGCTCATTATCACCACCTTCAACGGTATAGCGATCCAGCGCCTCCTTAACCTGGGCAAACTCTTCATCCAGAGCAGCCACAACCGCCTGGGCAGTATCCGGATGGAAGACTGGCGATAAGCCATCTTCACTGTCTTTCAGTAACGCTTCCGGAAGCGATTCGTTCAAACAATAATCCTCTCGCACCTGAGCAGCACGAGGAGCATCACTGTGGGCATAGGCAATGTAGAAGAGGATATTTTTTAGTAGCGTTTCAGGTAGCGGCTTGGTCATGCCGTCAAGGCCATCCGTCGCTAGCTGGCGAATCTCTCCATCCAGGTCTTTTAGTAACATCTTGACCGCATAGCCAAGGGGTATTTGCTTTGCCGAAATACCTTCTAACAGAGCCAATACCGCCGTCCATAAAGGCTCACGAGGGAACCCTTTGCTCAGCTCTTTTAGGCGAGAAAAAACCTTGTCGAGATAGCCAAAATTTTCTTCTATCTTTTCGCCTTTCACCACACCAAGTAATGCATATTGATACATTTGCCTCAGCTTACGCAGCAAGTTGGCCATAGAGGTGGCGTCTGGCTGCCGGTTATAAGGCTTACTCAGTTTCTGTGCAGCCTGCATCTGAGGTGTAAAGAACGACGTCTCGGAGACGAAAGGCTCGCCGCGCACTGCCCGCAATTCATTCAGCAACAGCAATAACGTTTCAGGCTGATCTCGACGGTTACTCATTACCTGTCTCAGGTAAGCAGGCAATTTGAGAATTGCCTGCACCATTACATCGCATGCATCGGTAAGGTTTTGAACACGCCCGGCAAGCATGCTTTCGGCCAACGCTTCCATTTCTTCAGATAAAAGAATTGGGCCATGACATTCTGCAATTTTAAGCGAGCCGTGAACTTGGTGAAGTAGACTGAGACAAAAATGAATTTGGGTCTCATCAGACGGGTCGTCAAGATAGGTTTCCAGCGCCTCATAGGACTGATGCAGCGTCGCCTCAACCTCATCAATCAGCCATTCAAGGCCTTGCAGTTTTCCTCTTAGCGCCATCAACCGCCCCTTGCGTATTTATTGAACCCACAGATAGCAAAGCCTATCGTTAAACAGCCCCAAACCAACGAGCTTAGACTGACAGTGTTTTGGCCCACACTTAACAACACCGCACTTATTCGTCTGTTACCAAACCTTTTTTCTTGTCACTCTCAAGGCTTTCAAACTCCAGACCTTCAACACTTGGCTCATCACTTGTTGGTGTAGACCGGGACTCTAGCTCATTAAGTCTCTGATCGATTTCATCATCAAAACTCCAGTCTTCCTCAACATCGTCATCTGACAGGAGTTGCTCCATTAGCTCATCTTCTATAGATGTATCATCTTCACCAAAACCAAGATCTGACTCGAGAGCGGCATGGGCTGCCTCGGCCTCTTTCAGCGCGCTATTAATTTTTTCGGCGTCTTCTATAGCTTTATCTTTTGGGTGCAATGCATCATCAACCATGGCCGCCTCGTCTTCAGAGGCGACATGATTTTTCACTGGTACCGGCACAGATACTGGTATTGCCTTACGGGACTCCTCCGCATTGGGGAAATCTACTCCCTCATCGTAAGAAATCTCTTGGTCGACAACCTCACTCTCCACTTCATCCGGTATCTCTTCAACGACGTCACTTTCTACAGCCCCCATAAACTCATCGTAGACGAAACCTTCTTCTTCGCTTTCAGCGTCCTCTCTCGCCATAGAATCGGGCAGTTTGAAACCAGAAACGGAATTTCTCAGCTCGATGGCTAATTCTGCCAACTCACCAATAGAGTTCGCGGTATTATTTGTGCCCGACAAGGTTTGAGAAGTAATGTCTTGAATAACATTCATTGTGCTAGAGATATGGCCAGCAGTTTTGGACTGGTTGCTCGCTGTAGTCGAAATATCCTGAATCAACTCGGCAAGGTCTGCAGATACCGTTTCGATCTCTTCCAGTGCGCCACCCGCCGCATGTGCACGCTCAGCCCCCTTCACCACTTCTGACGTGGTTTGCTCCATGGAGCTCACCGCTTCATTCGTGTCTGTCTGAATGGTTTTCACCAGAGAGGCTATCTGTTTAGTTGCCCCGGCAGAGCGCTCTGCAAGACGCTGAACTTCATCTGCTACTACAGCAAAGCCACGACCAGCATCGCCAGCCATCGACGCCTGAATCGCCGCATTGAGCGCCAGAATATTGGTTTGATCAGCAATATCGTTGATCAACGATACGATATCCCCGATCTCCTGAGAACTTTCACCCAGCCGCTTGATGCGTTTGGAGGTATCCTGGATTTGTTCGCGGATCGTATCCATGCCGGCAATGGTATTCTGTACAACTTCAGCACCTTTTTTGGCAATAGATACTGACTTTTCTGCCACCATGGCCGACTCGGAAGAATTCGCGGAAACTTGATCGATGGCAATGGCCATTTCATTGGTTGCCGCAGAGGCTCCGGCAATCTCTTCCGCTTGATGCTCAGAGGCTTCTGCCAATTGTAGCGCGGTAGCACGAGTTTCATTTGCCGCAGCCGAGACGTTCTCGGAAGTATCCTGTATTTGAGCGACCAAAATCCGTAGCTGATCGATGGTGTAGTTGATGGAGTCGGCAATCGCACCCGTAAAATCTTCTGTCACGGTTGCGTGGTTAGTAAGGTCACCTTCACCAAGACCGGCGATTTCATCCAGTAACCGCAGAATGGCCCGCTGGTTGTGTTCATTAGCCGTTGCCGTTTCACGCAGGCTTCTACGGGTTTCAGCTGAAATGAGCACACCCATCACAGCCATCAAAATCACACACAAAACGCCCGCATAAAACGCAGTCTGATAAGAAAGCCCAAAGCTCTCAGGCGTGGCTTCAATTAAATCTGACAACTGGCTGATCTGCTCTTGCAAGACAGGAGATTCATCAAGAATGGCATCATTAGCCTGACGAGCACTGAAGAGTGCCGGTGTCGCCTCAAAAATTTCCTGAATAGAACTACTGACAAAGGCAAAACGCTTGGTAATACTATCTAAACTGGCTTTGGCTTTTTGCCCTGTGACACCACTAATACCCAACTCAGCATTACCGGTTTTCATCCCTTCCAAGACACGGCCAAACAGGTTCGCATCACTGGTAAATTGCTCTGCCGAAATTTCAGCATCCGCGCCACCAGCCAACATTTTATCTACATTTCGCCCAATTCTTTCCGCTCGCCAAGATTGTGCCTGAGCCACTGCCACCTGCTCTGCGGGTGCCCTACTTGCCAATAATATTTCGACAACCTGAGTGTGCTCCTGCTGTAGCTCAGGGAGCGTGTCGTTCAGTGTTTCAGCAACCTGATTCAGGAAAATGACCGTATCTTTGTTGTCGATAATGGTCTGAGCGTTTTCGCGAGCCTTTAACCAAGCCGCTTCCAAACCACTGAGTTGAGATGAAGGCGTTGCAGAGGAAAGGTTCGCATTTAATTTACTCCAGCTTTGCTGCATTTGATCTACCACGCTTTGCAGCTCGGCAAAGGCATTCTCCTGACCTGCTGTCGCCTCGCGCGACAAGCTGACCAACCGGTAAGATTGCGCTCTCATCTCCGAAGCACGCTGTAGATTTTCCTGATCCATGGAGGTCTGTTTGAAAACTGTCAGCAGGTTGAAGCCAAGAAAAACAATGACGATAACCAACATCACCGACAACACTACCGTCAATGTATTAGTTTTTGGTTTCCGGGTTCCGTTATTCATCTCAATCTCACTCCGAACCAGTGGTGCTGGTACACCCCAGCAAATCTAGAAAATTTCTCTTTGGCAAACCGATTAAACGGCCACCGCCATAAAACATTGGTCACTAAGCAACTGACCTGGGCGCAGCAAGGCCCAATTTTTATCGTCTTGGGCAAAACCACCGCCCACATAGGGCACAAGCACATCTGGCACCCCGTCAAGATTTGGCTGAAACGTATCCACTCCAAAATGGCGCATATCAAAAACCTGATCTACGACTAACCCAACAAATATGCCCATCATGTCGATAACCAACACGCGCTGAGATCTAGACGGTGCCGACAACTCGCCACCAAGAAATTCAGCCAAGTTAACAATGGGCAATAATCGGCCACGCAAATTTGCCACCCCTAAAACCCAGCCATTAACTCGAGGGAGACGGGTGCACTGGGGTAGCTCTATAATTTCCGTCAGCTCTTCAAGCGCCATTGCCAGATAAGTACCCAGCAGCGAAAAACAAACGACCTTTCTTGTAGGTGCAAGACTTTCCTGAGCCGGCAAGCCTCTGGCCGTTGTTATAAACTGGTGAGACAGGGAAGAAAGGATATTAAATGCTGAGCCTTGAGCAGCCATGGTCTATTCACAATCAGCTATTAGCCGACCACCTCCTTCAGCACATCAATCAGACTTTCTTCGCTGACCGGCTTGGTCAGATAGGCCTTTGCACCTTGGCGCATCCCCCAAACCTTATCAGTCTCCTGATCTTTAGACGTTACCATAACCACAGGAATATGTTCTGTTTCCCTGGCCTTATTTAACTGACGTGTAGCCTGAAAGCCATTCAATCCCGGCAAGACAATATCCATAAGAATAATGTCCGGATGCTCCCTACTGGCTATCTCTACCCCACTCTCACCACTTTCGGCCTCCAGCACGCTATAGCCATTTTTTTTCAACATGTTGGCCAGCGCTAGCAACTCAGTTGGTGAATCATCGACTATCAGTATTGTTGTCATACTCTCCCCCATGCGGGTTATGGATAATGTTAGGTTTGAGTGTCCGTGGTCGCACTAGCAGTCGCGCTAGATGAGAACCTTTCCAGTGCAGCAAACAGTTCTGCCTTACTAAACGGTTTTGTCAGGTAGTCGTCGGCACCGACTATTCGCCCCTTCGCCTTATCGAAAAGCCCATCCTTACTGGACAACATAATCACTGGGGTGTGCTTAAACTGGCTGTTATTTTTAATTAAGGCGCAGGTCTGATAACCATCGAGACGAGGCATCATAATATCCACAAAAATCACATCGGGAGTTTTATCTGCAATCTTGGAAAGCGAATCAAAACCATCTATGGCCGTAATCACCTCACAACCTACCTTCGTCAACAACGTCTCCGCCGTTCGCCGAATAGTATTACTATCATCAATGATCATTACCCTGAGATCTTTCAGGTGTTCTTCCATTCTTGCATGCCCCGCCTTGTCATTATGTCTAACCGATTATTTCCCGCAAAACCTTATTTAACACAACCGTCAAGTTTAATCTATAAATGCCTATTAACCTTGAAAGCTTCGGACTGTTTTCCCTTTACCAGTTGTCATCTAATGCGACTCCCCGTAAGTTACAAACATTAACCACAAACACTCGATATACAATCATAAGTAACAAGTCGCCCTCCGTGGCGTGATGCAGGTAACAGTTATGACGAGAACTCTCGGGGTCGTTATGGACCCAATTGGCGGTATCAATGTTAAAAAAGATACAACACTAGCCCTGCTGCTTGCCGCTCAGGAGAGGGGCTGGCAATTGATGTACACGGAACAAACTGATCTCGCACTGGAAAATGGCGAACCTGTCGCCAAGCTCACCCCTCTTCAGGTCAAAGATGATACCGAGGATTGGTTCTCTCTCGGTGAACCACGCTGGCAATCACTGTCTGACCTGGATGTGATACTGATGCGTAAAGACCCACCCTTTGATAGCGAGTATATCTACTCCACATACACATTGGAGGCTGCAGAGAAGCAGGGAGTCCTGGTCGTCAACAAACCCCAAAGCCTTAGAGACTGCAACGAAAAAGTATTTGCCACATTGTTCCCTCAATGCTCTCCACCACTATTGGTCAGCCGCGACGCGCAACGGTTAAAACAGTTCCACAAAACTCACGGCAATGTTGTATTCAAACCGCTCGATGGCATGGGAGGCACCGCCGTCTTTCAGGTTCGAGAGGACGACCCCAATTTGAACGTTATTATCGAAACTCTCACGATTCATGGCTCTCGGACAATCATGGCACAAAAGTTTATTCCCGATATTTCTAATGGCGATAAGCGAATTCTCATGGTGGATGGTGAACCCATACCCTATTGCCTTGCACGAATCCCGCCCGAAGGGGATATTCGAGGTAATCTCGCTGTAGGTGGTACGGGCGTAGTTCGACCATTAACCGAACGGGATCAATGGATTGCTAGTCAAGTCGGCCCCACTCTGAAAGAAAAAGGAATCCTGTTTGCTGGCCTGGATGTCATTGGCGATTATCTTACTGAGATCAATGTCACCAGCCCCACCTGTGCGCGAGAAATTGACCGGGCAGAATCCATCAATATTGGCGGCAACCTGATGGACGCCATAGAGAAACGACTCCGTTGATAAATATCGTTATTCCCGAAACCAGACCGGTAAATGACTCCGATCGATTCGGCTTTTCGCTGTTTCTAGCGATTGCCGTACATGCATTGATTATTTTTGGCCTGGGTTTCAAATTACATCAGCAGCGACAGGCGGCCCCCACACTGGATGTCACCCTTGCTCAACATAGCATTGAAAAAGCGCCTGACGAGATAGACTTCTTAGCACAACACAATCAGCAGGGGAGTGGCGACCAAAGTGAAACCAAAGAGCTGACAACGGATCGCCAACCTGAAATTAGTGATGTCCGGCTAAGAAAAGTCGGCGCGCAACAACAGCCGCCCCTGCAGCAGGCCATAGAGGGTGACACACCAACCTTATCGACCATATCAGAGAGTCGTTTAAACACCACCAACAACCCAGCGCCCAGTGAAACTCAACGGGGCATCGCAACTCCTTTACCGCCAGCCACATCTTTTGAAGTGGCCAGCCTGAGGGCAAAGCTGGATCAAAAACAGCAGGAGTACAGTAAATTACCACGTGTACTGAGAATTACTTCAGCAAGCACCAAGTCCGCAGAACATGCTGCTTATCTACGCTACTGGATTGATCGTATTGAAAAGGTCGGAAACAGCAATTACCCCGAGGAAGCAAGACGCAAGTCTGTCTACGGTGATTTACGTCTAGCGGTAACCCTATTACCCGATGGCACCGTAGATAGTGTTGAAATTCTCCTGAGTTCAGGGCAACGAGTGTTAGATCAAGCCGCAATAAGAACGGTTCGGCTTGCCTCACCATTCGCCCCATTTTCCGCCAAAATGAAACAGTGGGACAAACTGGAAATCATTCGTACTTGGCGATTTGTACCTGGAAACCGTCTAAATACTGAGAACTAAAAATCTTCCAGACACCGATTTTGGCACTTGTTTTCCTACACAGGGAACCCATACTCATAGATATGACTCAATCATCAAGCCAAAGCCCCTTTCAATGCCTCAGCAATCATTTCCTGATTGCCATGCCAGGGCTAATTGACCCCAATTTCTCACATTCTGTGATCTATATTTGCGAGCATTCTACAGAGGGCGCAATGGGACTTGTCGTTAACAGCCCACTAGACATTCCCCTTAGTCAGGTTTTTGAACAATTAGAAATTAGCTCTTCTTCGAAAATTGGTGATCAAGCGCTGTTGTCCGGGGGACCGGTTCAAACAGACCGAGGGTTTGTTCTTCACCGGCCGGCAGAACGGAAATGGGAGTCGACACTCGCTATTTCAAGTGACATATGTCTAACCGCCTCCAAAGACATCATTTCTGATATAGCCCAAGAGCGAGGGCCAAACGATTTAATCATCACCCTAGGTTATTCTGGGTGGGGCCCAGGGCAACTGGAAGAGGAGCTGGTCAACAATGCTTGGCTCACCGTCCCCGCTGATGCGAATATTGTTTTTAATGTGCCATTCGAACAACGTGCAGGGGCTGCCGCTGCTAAAATTGGCGTAGACCTGAACCAACTCAGCATCAATGCTGGACACGCATAAGGCTTCCCCCATCAACCCTGACAACGACTCAAACAAGCCCCTCACCCTGCTTGCCTTCGACTTCGGGACACGACAAATTGGCGTGGCCATTGGCCAGACTTTATTAGGTAGCGCCAACCCACTGACAGTGCTGAAAGCACGCGATGGTGTCCCTAACTGGTCACAAATAGAGGATCTACTGAAAAAATGGCAGCCAGACCAACTACTGGTTGGCCTGCCACTAAACATGGATGACAGCGAAAGTGAGTTTTGCGCCCGAACAAGAAAGTTTGCTCGGCGCCTTCACGGCAGATTTGGACTACAAGTCAGCATGGTCGATGAACGCCTGTCGACCTTTGAAGCAAAACAGATCATTCGAGAACAAGGCAAACGGCAAGGCAGTTACCGCGACCAGCCCATAGATGACTTGGCCGCGGTAATGATCTTAAAAAGTTGGTTATCAGATCCGAGTGGGGCAACAGCACCGTAAGCATTGATCTATGACGATAACAGGAGCGCCACCCATTCACGCTGTTTAAAAACGATTGATTCGATCATCCCGATCCTCTTCCACCTGCAGCTCATCAGCCGCGTGTGACAAATAATCAGGATCAGTTTCTGATTGCAGCTTAATAAGCAGCCGAAGATCGTTTTTAGAGTCCGCATAGAGCATCGCATCTTCGTAAGTAATCAACCCCTCCTCATAGAGCTCAAACAACGCCTGATCGAAGGTCCTCATACCATGTTCATTTGAGCGGGCCATCAGCTCCTTGAGCTTGTGCACCTCACCCTTGCGAATCAAGTCCCCCGCCAGTGGCGTGTTAATAAGAATCTCAATGGCCGCTCGACGGCCACTACCATCAGCCAATGGAATCAGCTGCTGCGCTACCATAGCCTTGAGGTTCAAAGATAAATCCATCCACAGCTGGCCATGCCGCTCGGCTGGGAAAAAGTGCTGGATACGATCCAATGCCTGGTTGGCATTGTTGGCGTGCAGTGTAGCCAACACCAAGTGGCCTGTTTCAGCAAAGGTGATTGCATGCTCCATGGTCTCAGGGGTACGAATCTCACCGATCAAAATAACATCCGGTGCCTGCCGCAGCGTATTTCGGAGTGCGACCTCAAATGATTCAGTATCGACACCCACCTCTCGCTGGGTAACGATGCAATTTGCGTGTTGATGGACAAATTCGATGGGATCTTCAACAGTAATAATGTGGCCCTTGGAATTTCTATTTCGGTGACCAACCATCGCTGCCAGAGAGGTCGATTTACCCGTACCCGTCGCACCAACAAAGATAATAATACCTCGCTTGGTCATGACCAAGTCATTGAGAATTGGAGGAAGCAGTAACTCCTCAACGGTTGGGATAATGGTTTCAATTCGACGCAGTACCATGCCGGCTTCATTGCGCTGGTAAAAAGCACTAACACGGAAACGACCCACACCAGCTCGACCAATTGCAAAATTAAGCTCTTTCTTATGGCGAAATTCCTGCTGCTGCTCCTCATCCATAATACTTTCCACCACCTGACGCGCCTTTTCAGGTGACAGTGGTGTTTTACCCACAGGCACTATGGTGCCATTAACCTTGATGCTCGGGGCAACGCCCGTAGTGATAAAAAGGTCAGAGGCTTCCTTTTCGACCATAAGCTTCAACAGTACATCAAAATCCATTATTTTCTCCCGAACACAAATACTTTACTCATTAGCCACTAGCATTTTTTCTAGTATAGGCCTTCCAACATACCACCGGGCAAGTAGTGCCAGCCCACCTGCTGCAAACTCACCACGACAAACTAGAAGTCTTCGGGTATTTTTGCTTTTTCCTGTGCTGTTTCTCTGGTGATCACCTTCTGTTGAACCAGACGAAGCAAGTTCTGATCCATTGTCTGCATGCCACGAGATGCACCCGTTTGGATCGCAGAGTACATTTGTGCGATTTTATCCTCTCTGATCAAATTACGAATGGCTGAAGTGCCAATCATAATTTCGTGGGCTGCAATTCGACCACCACCAATTTTTTTCATTAGTGTCTGTGAAATTACCGCTTGGAGAGACTCAGACAACATAGCCCGCACCATCGACTTTTCTGCCCCAGGGAATACATCGACAATACGGTCGATGGTTTTTGCCGCCGAGGTTGTGTGCAAGGTACCAAACACCAAGTGGCCCGTTTCTGCCGCGGTCAACGCCAAACGGATCGTTTCAAGGTCACGCATTTCACCGACTAAAATAATATCGGGATCTTCCCGAAGAGCCGAACGTAGCGCCTCACTAAACCCATGTGTATCTCGGTGAACTTCACGCTGGTTGACCAAGCACTTCTTACTTTCATGGACAAATTCGATAGGATCTTCAATGGTGAGGATATGCTGATAGCGATTCTCGTTTACGTAATCAACCATTCCAGCAAGGGTCGTCGACTTACCGGACCCCGTGGGCCCCGTCACCAACACCAAACCTCTTGGAAGCATCGAAAGATCGCGGAATACCTGCCCAAAACCAAGATCTTCCAACGTCAGCACCCGAGATGGAATCGTTCTGAATACCGCCGCTGCGCCCCGATTCTGATTAAAAGCATTAACTCGAAAACGCGCGACACCCGGCACTTCAAAGGAAAAGTCTGTTTCCAGAAACTCCTCATAATCCCGACGCTGTTTATCGTTCATAATTTCATAAATCAAACTATGAACTTCCTTGTGCTCCATAGGAGGCAGGTTGACCCGCCTCATGTCGCCATCAATACGAATCATCGGCGGCAATCCGGATGAAAGGTGTAAATCCGATGAGCCCTGTTTGACACTAAAGGCTAACAGTTCCGTAATATCCATGAGTTATTCCTGTTATTCTGGGTTAATCTACCGCTTCCCTAAAAAGCCTAGCAACACAATGCATTTAAGCCAAGTATATGCCTAATATAACTGACAATCTCGCCCACATTCACCAGCAGATTGAAAACCTCACTAAAAACATTGGTCGCCATCAAAACGAAATTACCGTACTTGCCGTTAGCAAGGGTCAGCCGGCAACGGCTATTCGGCAAGCTTATGAATCAGGCCAGCGTCACTTTGGTGAGAACTACCTGCAAGAGGCTCTGGAGAAGCAGCAGCAACTTTCTGACCTCGAGGGTATTCAGTGGCATTTTATCGGTTCCATTCAGGCCAATAAAACACGGAAAGTCGCTGAAAATTTTGACTGGGTTCACAGTGTTGACCGAAAAAAAATTGCAGAGCGACTTAATGCCAACAGACCAGAAGAATACCCACCCATAAATGTTTGCTTGCAAGTAAACATAGATCACGAGGAAAACAAGGCCGGGATAGCTATAGATCAGGTTAAACATCTGGCTCTTGCCATCGCCGATCTGCCAAAACTGAAACTCAGAGGCTTAATGGCCATTCCACAGGGGCGGCCGACGGTGTACGAACAGCAGCAACCCTTTGCAACATTGAGGCACCTTTTGTTAGAACTCCAAAGTTGCTCCCCTCAGTTAGCAACATTGGATACACTCTCAATGGGGATGTCTGGAGATATGGAAGCCGCTATCATTGAGGGTTCAACCATTCTTAGAATCGGAACCGCCATCTTTGGCCCCCGACAGTATCCCAAGAATACATAAAAACCAAGTATACGTTTAAGGCCAACAGACATTAAGGAAAGTAATGTGAACAAACCAACACTGGCATTTATTGGCGGCGGCAACATGGCAACCAGTTTGATTGGGGGGCTGCTGGAAAAAGACTTCCCGGCAGGCAATATAACCGCCAGTGACCCAATGAAAGAAAACCGTGATCGACTCAGCCAGCAATTCGGCATCAACACCACCGATGACAATAACAAAGCCGCCCTTGCCGATATCATCGTGCTGGCCATCAAGCCTCAGGTTATGAAACAGGTTGCCCAAGGCCTCCGACCAGCACTGGCACACCACCCCCTTATTATTTCTATTGCTGCCGGCATTCCCATGTCATCCCTAGAAGGGTGGCTTGGCCAGCAAACACCCGTCGTGCGCTGCATGCCCAACACACCCGCCCTGGTTCAAACCGGCGCTGCGGGCTTATTCGCCAACTCACAGGTCACCGAAGCACAGCAAAAGCTGGCTGGAGAGATACTCGATGCGGTTGGTATTTCTTGCTGGCTGGAAAAAGAAGATGAAATTGATGTCGTAACAGCCGTATCTGGTAGCGGCCCGGCCTACTTCTTCCTGGTTATGGAAGCCATGGAAAAAGCCGGCACCGAACTCGGGCTTTCACCAGAGATCGCTCGCAAGCTTACCTTGCAAACTGCGTTAGGGGCGGCAAAAATGGCCATTGAAAGTGATGTGGATTCCGCCGAGTTGCGTCGTCGCGTTACCTCACCAGGGGGAACAACACAACGTGCTATTGAAACGTTTTTGGATGGAGACCTTCCGGGACTATTCAGCAAAGCGATGACAGGCGCTGTTGAACGCGCCCAAGAAATGGCAAAGGAAATGGCCGATTAACACCGCCAGAACCTCAACAACCACACAGACAACACCAGAAGGCAAACTATGAATACATTCGTCCAGGCAGGTACTTTCCTGGTTCAGTCCCTCGGCAGCATCTACCTAGCGGTAGTAATTTTGCGGTTTTTATTACAACTGGTTCGAGCAGATTTTTACAATCCGATTTCACGATTTCTGGTCAAAGCCACACATCTGCCCAGCCAACCGCTGAGAAAGCTATTACCAACGTATCGTTCTTTTGACATGGCCAGCTTGGTACTGGCGATATTAGTCCAGTGGCTGGTCATTCAGCTCACCGCCACCATCAACGGTGCTGGGATAGTTAACGTATTTATAGCATTATCCTGGGGTGCCGTTGGCGTACTATCACTCATTCTGAATCTATACCTCTACGGCCTTCTCGTCATTATTATTGTTAGCTGGGTTGCACCGCAGAGCCAACACCCCGTGCTTCTGCTGCTGAATCAACTGATTGGCCCCGCTATGGCACCTTTTCGACGAATTATCCCCCCACTGGGAGGGCTCGACCTATCGCCAATCTTTATGTTCCTGGTCATCAATATGCTACAGATATTTGTGCGTGGGATCGCGGGCTACTTGCAGCTGCCGCCCCAGATCGTGCCGGGCATCTAGCGGCCCTAGCAAGATAACTCGATGCCAGACTCAATTAAACGCAACGACCTCAGCGACATCACTGACACTCAATGAGCGATCATTATCAGTGGCAGGGAGATGATTTGTTACTGCACTGCCAGCTCCAGCCCCGCGCATCCAAAAACGAGATTGTCGGGATTCATGACAGCCGGCTCAAAATTCGCATCACGGCGCCACCGGTAGACGGGAAGGCCAATCAGCATTTGATTGGCCTGGCAAGCAAGTGGTTTGGCACACCCAGGGGGGAAATTTCAATTGTAAGAGGCGAAACCGGCCGTCAAAAAACCCTTCTGATTAAAAGCCCATGCCGACTCCCAGAGGAGGCCAGCATTGCACACCCTAAATCGCAGCTCTAATTACAGGGCCATTGATCACGATCGACGGATTGTGACGCTTTATTGCGATAGTGCCATCTGTTGCACCTTGACCAGGTCGGCAATGCCTTTTTTTGCCAACCCCATCATCTGCTGGAACTCATCTTCCGAAAACGGTGCTTCTTCAGCGGTTCCCTGAACCTCAATAAAACCACCGGTACTATTCATCACAACATTCATGTCCGTTTCGGCATTGGAATCTTCGGCATAATCCAGATCCAATATTGGCGTACCTTTATAAATACCCACCGACACCGAAGCCACCATGTTGTTCAGTGGATTTTCCTTAACTTTACCCGCTTCGCGCAAATGAGTGATCGCATCAGTCAAGGCCACACAGGCACCGGTGATAGAGGCAGTACGCGTTCCACCATCAGCCTGAATCACATCACAATCCACGGTGATCGTATTTTCGCCCAAAGCCTCGAGATTCACTGCGGCGCGTAGAGACCGCCCAATTAATCGCTGGATTTCCATCGTTCTCCCACCCTGCTTGCCGCGAGAGGCTTCCCGCGCCATACGTGAACCCGTAGAGCGAGGCAGCATACCGTACTCGGCTGTCACCCAACCCTGCCCCTTGCCACGCAGAAAACGGGGAACTGAATTTTCGACACTGGCAGTACAGATCACCTTTGTTTCACCAAATTCAACCAACACCGAACCTTCGGCGTGCTTGGTGTAATTCCGGGTAATTTTTATCGTACGAAGTTGTTCTGGGCGGCGGCCACTGGGTCGAGACATTGGTATTTCCTGTCAACTGTAAAAAGGGTCGTTATTTTAGCGGAATTATTTCGCTCATGTTGCGCCGTGTTACCATGTGCGCCTATTTTTTTCACCCACGGAGCTCCAGATGCCCAGCAGTATGACCGCCTTTGCCCGCCAGACTATCGAATGTGACTGGGGAACCGCTGCCTGGGAAATTCGATCAGTCAACCATCGCTATCTCGAAACCAATTTTCGAATGCCCGAAACCGTGCGTGAAATTGAAATGGTACTGCGAGAACTTGCCCGAAAACACTTACAACGGGGCAAGGTAGACTGCTCTTTACAGCTCAACATTGCCTTGGGCTCGGGAAAGGTTGCAGTCAATTACGAACTCACCACACAGTATATTGCTGCATGCGAACAACTAGCTGCTCAAATGGACAACCCCGCGAAGGTCTCACCCCTGGAAATTCTCCGCTGGCCCGGGGCATTAAAAGAACCCGAAGTGGATAGGGATGCCCTCAAGCAAGCACTTACCACACTGTTTGAAGGCACCTTAATTCAACTTGAGGAGGGCCGAAGCCGGGAGGGAGAAAAACTCAAAGCACTGATTGAGAAACGGCTTGACGCCATTACCTCTGAGGTCGAGGCCGTTCGAGTCAAACTCCCACAACTGCTAGAAGCCCAAAAGCAAAAAATTATTAACCGCCTGCAAGAAGTCACCGCCGACCTCGATAGCGATCGACTAGAACAAGAATTGGTTTTTCTTGCCCAAAAAGCCGATGTGGACGAAGAACTCGATCGAATCGACACCCATCTGAGTGAAATTCGCAGGGTACTAAAACGTAGTGAACCCATTGGCAGGCGCCTGGACTTTTTGATGCAGGAGCTCAATCGTGAGGCCAACACCCTTGCCTCAAAATCCATCGCCAGCGACACTACACAATCTTCCGTCGAGCTCAAAGTACTCATCGAGCAAATGCGGGAACAGATCCAGAATATAGAATAGGCGGAGTATCCACGAACTATGTCCAGTAGAGGCACCCTATACACCATCTCTGCACCGTCGGGCGCAGGAAAAACCAGCCTGGTCAACGCCCTGATTAAACGCTGCGATGATATTTGCGTCTCGGTTTCTCATACTACGCGACCTATGCGGCCCGGGGAGCAAGATGGCATCAACTATCATTTCGTCAATGAGAACACCTTCATTGACATGCTCAACAAGAACGCCTTTTTGGAGCACGCCCAAGTATTTAACAATTACTATGGCACCTCGCGAAGCTGGGTAGAGCAGGTTTTAGAGCAGGGAAAAGACGTCATCCTCGAAATCGACTGGCAAGGTGCCGCACAAATTCGTCGATTACTTCCCGATTGTGTCGGCATCTTTATACTTCCCCCATCACTCAAGACATTAGAAGAACGACTCAACGGTCGCGGACAGGACGACCCCGATGTTATCCGCCACCGCCTGGCTGAAGCACAGGAAGAAATGTCCCATCATGTGGAAGCCGATTATCTGGTGATTAATGACCAATTCGATACGGCGCTGGCACAACTGGAGTCCATTGTCGTCAGCCAACGCTTAAAAAGGGGCAATCAACAGCAAAGAAATGGCAAGTTACTCAGGGATTTGTTGTCCTGAAACCCGCAATTTTGTAAAATGATAGGTTCCGCGGTCAACCGCGGTGTTTTTTCTTTGCTTGTCACTTTTTACTTATCGAGATGCAAGCAATCACACAATCGAATAATGAACGGAACAGCATATGGCCCGTATTACTGTTGAAGACTGCCTCGACCACGTGGATAACCGTTTTGAGCTTGTCATGGTAAGCTCTAAACGCGCACGACAACTGGCCGTTGGCGGAAAAGAACCCCTGCTACCCTGGGAAAACGACAAACCTACTGTTATGGCATTACGTGAAATCGAAGCCGGCCTAGTAGATGCCAGCATCCTCGACGAGAAAGAAGAGCCAGAAGAGTTTTTGATGGAGTCTATAGGCGAAGAAGAGAGCACCACCGCTTCCGAGCTACCCGCTACTCCTGAAGCTGAATAACCCTCGTTTAGGGGGAGGAAATGACTTGGACGCTATAGACGCACTTAGCCACAAGCTTTCCTCCTACCTCGACCCCGTCCAAGTCCAGGATATTATCAGCGCCTACCACTTCGCCTTCAAATGCCACGAGGGCCAGTACCGCCAAAGTGGTGAGCCCTACATTACACACCCCTTAGCTGTCGCCAACATTCTGGCCGATATGCATCTCGACCATGAAAGCCTGATGGCCGCACTGTTGCACGACGTCATTGAAGATACGGACGCCAGTAAGGAAGAGCTCGCCCAACGCTTTAGCCCCACAGTGGCTGATCTGGTTGATGGGGTCAGCAAGCTTAGTGAGATTGAGTTCACCTCCAGAGCTGAGCAACAAGCCGAAAATTTCCAGAAAATGACCTTGGCCATGGCTAAGGATATTCGCGTGATGCTGGTAAAACTGGCGGACCGGCTACACAACATGCGCACCCTGCAAGTACTCAGTCCGGCAAAACGACGCAGAATAGCCCGTGAAACACTGGAAATTTATGCGCCCATTGCTCAGAGATTAGGTATTAACGACATCAAAATCGAGTTCGAGGAATTAGGTTTTGCTGCCATGTATCCGGTGAGATACGCCAGGATGCGCGAGGCAAGAAAGGCGGCCAGAGGGCACCGTAAAGAAATTGTTGATGAAATCAAAGACAGCATTGAAATTCGTCTGAATAAAGAATCGATCTCTGCAGAGGTAACCGGACGCGAAAAACATCTCTGGAGCATCTACCAGAAAATGAAGAGCAAGAAAAAATCATTCCGAGAAATTATGGATGTCTTTGCTTTTCGCATCGTAGTTGAATCGGTAGACGACTGTTACCGAACGCTGGGAATTATTCACAACCTGTTTAAACCCGTACCAGGGGAATTCAAAGACTATATCGCCATACCGAAAGTGAACGGCTACCAATCTCTACACAACATTTTGGTCGGCATGCACGGCGTTCCCATCGAAGTTCAGATAAGAACTCGCGACATGAACGCCATGGCAAACTTTGGCATTGCCTCACATTGGCTGTACAAATCACGGGAAGAAGGCTCACCGAGAACCAACCGCTGGGTTCAAGGCCTATTGGAAATTCAGCAACAGGCTGGTAACTCTCTCGAATTTATCGAGCATGTAAAAACCGACCTGTTTCCCGATGAAGTCTACGTGTTTACCTCAAAGGGCGAAATTATTTCACTACCCTCTGGAGCCACCCCCGTCGACTTTGCCTATGCAGTTCATACCGATGTCGGCAATTCCTGTGTTGCCTGTAAGATTAACGGCCAGCTAACGTCACTTTCCGAACCTCTTCAAAGTGGAAGCAAAGTAAAAATTGTCACCGCAAAAGATGCTCAACCAAACCCCTCCTGGCTGAACTTTGTGATGACGGCTAAAGCCCGTAGCGCCATTCGTCATTTCCTCAAACACCAGCAACATGACGAGTCCGTGGAGCTGGGCAAAAGGCTATTGGATCGAGCGCTGGAAAATTTTGGCACCAACTATAAAAGTATCAGGAAATCCTGGATTAAACGGATACTGGTAGAGACTGGCGCCGCCACATTTGAAGATGTCTTGCAACAAATCGGCCTGGGAAATCGCTTGGCCTATGCGGTGGCCAACCTGATGGCTCCGCCATCAATGCGCAAAGAAACAACACCGAAAGAATTCAAGTCACCCATCATGATCGATACCAGTGACGGCCTGGTCATTAACTATGCCCGCTGTTGCCACCCCATTCCCGGCGACCCCATTCTTGGCCACCTAAGCCCGGGGAAGGGGTTGGTGGTGCACAGAGAGTCCTGCAACAACCTCAATGAGATTCGTACAAATACTGAAAAGTGCATACCATTGAACTGGTCTCCGAAGGTGAAGGGCGACTTCCCAGTGGAGTTCAAGGTTGAACTCATTTCCGAGAGAGGCATTATCGCCACCCTTGCCTCGCGTATCTCCGAGTGCGAAGCAACCATTCATCAAATAAGTATTAAAGAGCGCGACCCCCACTCAGGCATTGTCGATCTTGTCATTGACGTGAAGGGCCGTATTCATCTCGCACAAGTAATGCGCCGAATCCGCAACCTGAAGCAGGTGCAGCGGGTCTACCGCATCAAAAGCTGACAATCGAGGACATTCGTATGATCAATAAAGCCGTCATCAGTACGGAAGAAGCACCCGCTGCCATTGGCACCTATTCGCAAGCGATTAAAGTGAACAATACCGTTTATCTCTCCGGGCAAATCCCCCTTGACCCAAAAACAATGACCGTTGTAGATGAAAATATTGAGGCCGAAATTGAACAGGTATTTAAAAACCTGACCGCAGTTTGCGAAGCTGCCGGCGGCAATTTAAAAGATATTGTCAAACTGAACATTTACCTCACCGACCTCGGTAACTTTGCTACGGTGAATGAAGTCATGGCACGCTATTTTACAGAGCCCTATCCCGCCCGGGCAGCTATTGGAATCAACGAACTGCCAAAAGGCGTCGGGGTAGAAATGGATGGCATTATGGTCATCTAACAAAAATGTTGACGCCGAACAGGAAGAGCTTAGGCACCCGGATCAGCGGCCAACAATGCACTGTAGCCTTCCCGATAGGTTGGGTAACGAAACTGATAACCACTGCTCTTTAATCGCTTGTTGCAACACCGACGCCCTCCCTCTCGGCGTGTTTCGTTACCCTCCTGCGCCGTCACCCCCAGCTCCTCAGCCAACCAAAGCTGTATCGTATGGGCCGATACAGGCTCATTGTCTGAACCGAGATACAGGTTATTTAACGGCAGTCCCAGGCTAAACCTGTTCAACAAATGCGAAAATACCCCAGCGCAGTCCTCTGAATGAATTCTGTTAGTCCACTGAACGGGGGCCACCGGGGCAATGACACCCTCGCGAACCTGTTTGATTAAGCGATTTCTTCCCGGGCCATAGATCCCAGAAAACCTTAACACCACCGTTGGCAGGGGCAGTTGCTGTATCAGCTGCTCGGCCTCAAGCAACCGTTTTCCCCGAAATGATGAGGGGTTAGTTTCCGAGAGTTCATCCACCCACTCTCCCTTGACCTGACCATAAGCCCCCGTGCTTGATGCCCAAAATAAGATACCTGGAGTCTCACTACTGCTATTCACAAGCGCCGCTTTCAATGACTTCGCACCCGCCACATATGCGCCCAAATAACCCTCGTCTGTTACCTTGTCAGGCGTCAGTGTCACCACAATGGCGTCAAAACTACTACTTTCCAGCAACCTTGTCAGAGTCGCTACATCCTTAATATCCCCGGCCACAGCATGAATATCCGGCGGCAGCACTTCTGGGTGACGACGCATGGCAACTGCCTGCCAGACCGAGTTGAGACCAGAACACTCCAGCTGGCGAATAGTGCGAACGCCTATGTCACCACAACCAATAAATAAAACTTTCATGCACGATCCTTTCAATGAGCTTTCCTTTATTGATTTATTTTAGCTATTATTTTCTGCATAGAGGATTTTGCTATGACCTTAACTGAATTACGCTACATCGTCACACTAGCGCAACAACAACATTTTGGAAAAGCAGCCAAACTTTGTCATGTTAGCCAGCCAACGCTTAGCATTGCCGTCAAAAAACTTGAACAAGAACTCGGTGTTGACTTATTTGAGCGCTCGAAAAATAGTGTCCGCCCCACACCCATTGGCGAACAAGTCGTGGCTCAGGCACAACGAGTGTTAGAAGAGAGTGCCGCTATCAGAGACATTGCATCTGCGGGCAAGGATCAGCTTAAAGCCCCTCTCTATGTAGGCGCCATTTTTACAATCGGTCCCTATTTGTTCCCACACTTTATTCCCGAACTACAAAAAGCTGTCCCGCAAATGCCGCTGGTCGTCGAAGAGGGCTTCACTGCCACCCTCAGAGAACGGCTTCGCAAAGGCGAACTGGATGTCATAATTGTTGCCTTACCTTTCAATGAACCCGATGTGGTCACCCAGCCCCTTTATTCAGAACCGTTTGTAGTGCTGCTGCCAGCAAACCACCCGCTGGCCAAAAAGAAGCAGATCACGCCGAATGACCTTGAATGGGAAAATGTTTTATTGCTGGGTGAGGGACACTGCTTTGGCGATCAGGTGCGCGAAGCACTCCCCAATCTAAACAAACACCATGAAGAGCATCTAGGACAAATCAGCACTCATAGTGAGGGTAGCTCCCTCGAAACACTTCGTCACATGGTGGCATCGGGGCTCGGCATAACTATCCTTCCATTGTCTGCAGCCGTCGACTCGGGCTATCGGGATGGGCTGCTGGTTACGCGCTCTTTTGCCGACCCCGTTCCCTGCCGAACCTCGGCCCTGGCATGGCGCGCAAGCTTTCCAAGACACAAGGCTATTGACGCGTTACGAAACGCCATCAAGCATCACCCTCTCCCAAGTTGCCCGGCAGTAGAATGACCGAAAAAACGCTGGATCAAATACCTGTCACTCAGCTCAAGGGCGTTGGAACCCAGCTTGCTGGAAAGCTGGCCAAGCTGGGCATCAATACCATTCAGGATATTCTGTTTCATCTGCCACTCAGATACCTGGATAGAACCAGAATCACACCCATAGGCAGCGTACAACCCAATACCGACGTGGTGATAGAGGGAGAAGTTCGCGGTTGCGACTTGGTATATGGTCGGCGTCGCAGCCTCATGTGTCGCCTGCAAGACAACACCGGCATCATCACTCTACGGTTTTTTCATTTCAGCAATGCACAGCGGGAGAACTTGAAAACCGGTAGCCGTCTTCGCTGCTTCGGAGAGGTTAAACATGGCAGTTCTGGGCGGGAAATCTACCATCCCGAGTACCAGTTTCTCGATCAGAATCAGCCGCCACCACTTCAGCAGCACCTGACTGCGGTATACCCCGCTTCCGAAGGGCTTAGTCAACAGCGTCTACGCACTATTGCCGGTCAGGCAATGGCATTAATCAACGATGACTCCATTACCGAACTGCTCCCGGAGGCATTCCACAAAACCTCTCTAACAGAGGCATTAGCTTTTATCCACCAGCCACCCCAATCGGCTTCTCTAGACCTGCTGTCCAATGGTGATCACCCAGCCCAACAGCGTCTCGCTTTTGAAGAGCTTCTGGCTCATCACCTTAGTCTGCGCCATCTCCGCCAAACTTTTCAGCAACAACCTGCGCCAGCTCTAAATAAGAATGAGATATTAGAGCAGCAATTTTGCGACGCCCTTCCATTCCAGTTAACCTTGGCGCAACAACGTGTTAGCCATGAAATACAGCGCGACATGGCAAACCCCTTTCCCATGCTGCGACTCATACAAGGTGATGTGGGCTCGGGAAAAACTATTGTGGCAGCGCTAGCGGCACTTCAATGTATTGCCAATGGAAAACAAGCTGCCATTATGGCGCCCACAGAAATCCTGGCAGAGCAACACCGCAATAACTTTGAGATATGGTTCAAACCGCTAGGCGTTCGCATGGCATGGCTGACAGGAAAAGTTAAAGGCAAGGCCCGAGAGCGGCAATTACAAGCGATCAGTGATGGCTCAGCCCAAATCATTGTTGGTACCCATGCATTATTTCAGGATGAAGTAATCTTTAACGACTTGGGACTCACCGTTATTGACGAACAACATCGCTTCGGCGTTCATCAACGTCTGGCACTGAAAGAAAAAGGGTTAACACAGGGTTACGTTCCTCACCAACTCATCATGACAGCAACACCCATCCCGAGAACCCTGGCAATGAGTGCTTATGCCGATCTGGACTGCTCCATTATTGATGAGCTTCCACCGGGCCGATCCCCCGTCAATACGGTGGTCATCGCCAACCAGCGTCGTCAGGAAATCATAGAGCACGTACGTTCGGCCTGTGCCACTGGACGCCAGGCCTACTGGGTATGTACGCTCATCGAAGAATCAGATGCACTTGAAGCACAGGCTGCAGAAGCGACGGCAGATGAACTACATCTGTTATTACCTGAACTTCATATTGGACTGATTCACGGGCGACTAAAACCCGCCGAAAAAGCCGCTACGATGAACGCCTTCAAAAATGGTGATATTCACCTGCTGGTGGCAACCACGGTCATTGAGGTTGGCGTCGATGTGCCCAATGCCAGTCTTATGGTAATAGAGAACCCCG
The DNA here is from genome assembly GCA_041581635.1 of Porticoccus sp. Taxonomy (GTDB): domain Bacteria; phylum Pseudomonadota; class Gammaproteobacteria; order Pseudomonadales; family Porticoccaceae; genus Porticoccus. Next base: position 92,286 of record JBFICW010000002.1, read on the forward strand.
AACGCCTGGGTCTAGCTCAGCTTCATCAACTCCGAGGCCGGGTAGGCCGGGGCAAAGAAGAGAGCCACTGCGTGCTTCTCTACAGTACACCGTTGTCACAACAGGGGACTGAGCGCCTCAAAATCATGCGCCAAACAACGGATGGTTTCAAAATTGCCGAAATGGATCTTAAGCTACGCGGCCCCGGAGAAGTACTTGGAACTCGGCAAACTGGTGACATGGCGCTGCGTATTGCAGATCTGCAACGGGACGCACACCTGCTGCCAGAGATTAAAAAATCAGCTGAGGTAATGCTGGCTGAGCATCCACTACAAGCCGACGCGATTATCAATCGGTGGCTAGGCGGCAGTGAGCGCTATGGCCAAGTCTGAAACCGATTATTTTTACAGCACCAGTGATAAGGTTAATAAATGAATCAAAGCGCTCTATTCAATTTTTTTGGTTAATTGTCACGAATATGTGACATTTTTGTTGCAGCTTCATATACTCGCGGCCTATCACTATAGGAGCCCACACCATGGCTTTTGGTAAGACTATTTTTAATCTTTTCGGTAAATCCCCCATTAGTCCATTGCAGACACATATGTCTCTGGTGATAGCCTGCGAAGAAAAATTGCCGGACTTTCTTGATGCCTCCATTGCCAACGACTGGGAAAAAGCCGAAGAAATATTTTCTGCTATATCCAAAAAGGAAGACAAAGCGGATGAGATGAAGCGACAGCTTCGCCTTCAGCTCCCCAAGAGTCTATTCATGCCTCTCGACCGAGGCGACTTGCTAGACCTTCTAAGTCTTCAGGATCGTATTGCTAATCGCACCAAAGATATTGCCGGTCTGATGCTGGGCAGAAAAATGTCCATTCCTGAGCCACTTCACCAACAAATGATGGGCTTTGTCGCATCGTCAATTGAGGCTGGCAGACAGGCTCTAAAAGCGATCAATGAGCTGGATGAACTTCTGGAAGTTGGGTTTAGTGGTAAGGAAGTCGACTTTGTCGAAAAAATGATTGGCGAATTGGATCACCTGGAAGATAAGACTGACCAGTTTGAACAGGAGATTCGCCATCAGTTATTTGAGCTGGAGCAGGATCTCCCTCCAATTGATGCGATATTCCTCTATCAAATCATAGACATGATTGGTGAATTAGCCGATTTAGCCGAAGGTGTCGGTGGGCGCCTACAACTCTTGCTTGCCCGGTAACCGGACTAATAATAATTCTTAGGAAACCCAGACATGACCCTATTTGCTGAATACGGCCAAATACTGATCATCCTTGCCTGTGTCTTCGGCCTCTTTATGGCCTGGGGTGTAGGTGCCAACGATGTTGCCAATGCCATGGGTACCTCCGTGGGTTCTAGGGCGCTCACCGTTAAGCAAGCCATCCTTATCGCCATGGTTTTTGAGTTTGCCGGTGCCTATTTAGCCGGGGGCGAGGTAACTTCAACCATACGGAAGGGCATCATAGACCCCGGGGTTATGACGGAAACACCGGAACTTCTGGTATACGGGATGCTTTCGGCACTGCTCGCCGCTGGCACATGGCTGCTGATTGCCAGCATGATGGGTTGGCCGGTGTCCACCACCCACTCTATTGTTGGTGCTATTGTTGGCTTTGCCGCGGTGGGAATCTCCCCCGATGCCGTAAACTGGGGAAAGGTTGGAAAAATCGTTGCCAGCTGGGTGGTATCGCCTGTCTTGGCGGGTTCTATCTCGTACATGCTATTCCGAAGCGTGCAAACTCTGATTCTCACTCGTAATGATCCCTTCACGCGGGCCAAGAAAATCATCCCTTTCTATATGTTTGCCGTAGGCTTCCTAATCGCCATGGTCACCATGCTCAAGGGCCTCAAACACATCTTCAAAGATGCCGGTATCTCCATGAGCTTTGGCGAATGTGCACTGATAGCTGTGGGTGTTGGTATTCTTGTTTCGTTACTTGGCTCAATACTGCTCAAACGAGTGGAGCGCGATAAGGAAGCGGAAAAAGACAATCGCTTTGCCAGCGTAGAAAAAGTTTTTGCGGTATTGATGGTCTTCACTGCCTGTGCAATGGCCTTTGCTCATGGCTCAAACGATGTAGCCAACGCTGTCGGCCCATTGGCAGCTGTAGTGAGCGTGGTGAAATCTGGCACGGTTGAGGCTAAAAGTGTCATGCCCAGCTGGATTCTGCTGTTAGGCGGTGTCGGTATTATGTTGGGGCTCGCCACTTACGGGTTTAAGGTCATGGGTACTATTGGACGTAAAATTACCGAGCTCACCCCCAGCCGCGGCTTTGCAGCTGAACTCGGTGCTGCTGCCACTGTAGTACTAGCTTCCGCCACGGGGCTACCCATATCAACAACTCACACATTGGTCGGCGCTGTACTGGGTGTAGGTCTGGCCCGAGGCATCGCTGCTCTGAATATTCGCGTCATTGGTACTATCTTTATGTCCTGGCTGGTAACGCTACCGGCTGGGGCTGGTTTGGCCATTGTCTTTTTCTTCTTCTTCAAAGGGATTTTTAGTTAATTACCAATCCCCCAACAAAGTGCAGAATAAAAAATCCCGACTGGAGTGTCGGGATTTTTCGCTTACCCTATTAGCTTTCTACCCCACCAAAACATCTGTCTCTCCCTCAGTTTTGGCAATGATGACCGCACCACAGGAATCACTAAAAACATTTACGGAGGTTCTCAGCATATCGAGAATACGATCCGTCACCAGCAGCATACCAATGCCCTCCAAGGGCAGACCGACCACCCCAAGAATAACAGTGATCGCCACCAAGCTGGCCGCAGGAATACCTGCAACGCCAATGGACGTCAGCAGTGCCACCAGCACAATGATGAACTGTGTAACGAAACTTAAATCCAGCCCATAGGCTTGAGCAATAAACATTGCCGCAACACATTCATACAGAGCGGTACCATCCATATTAATGGTCGCGCCCAACGGCAACACGAAGGAGGTCGTTCGATTAGAGACGCCAGCATTTTTCTCCACACACTCAATAGTTACCGGTAACGTACCAGAGGACGATGCCGTTGAAAAAGCTGTTAACAGTGCCGGCAACATAGCCCGGTAATGTTTCAGTGGGCTCACACCCGATAACCTGAGCATCAAACTCAACGAAACAAACACATGGAAAGCCAAGGCCAAAACCACCGTGATAAAAAAGATCAATAATGGCTGAAACGCATCAAAACCGGTAACCGCCACAGTTTTGGCCACCAATCCAAACACACCAATAGGCGCAAACTTCATGATGAACATCGTAACAGCCATCATAGTTTCGTAAACACCCGTCCAAAAGCTCAGCATGGTGCGGCTGTATTCCTTCGTGATTCGGGTCATAAATACACCGAACAACAGGCTGAAAAAAATCAACCCCAGCATTTGCCCATCGGAGGCTGCCTTCACAATATTCGGTGGAACCATTCGCAAGAAAACGGCGGTGATATCGCCCGCACTGCGCCCTTCGACCCGAGATAGCTGCTCTGAAATCGCATCCGGCGAACTCAAATTCAAACGCGTACCCGCCGCTTCGCCATCAATGACACCGGGAACCAACAAATTAACCAGTATCAAGCCCACCGTAATAGACAACAGGCTGGTCAACATATAAAACGTTATCGTTTTGGCGCTGAGCCGACCCAAATTATCACTGTGGCCCAAACCCGCCACACCGACAATAATGGATGACATGACCAATGGCACAATGATCATTTTCAGGGCATTAAGAAACAGTGTTCCAATGAAATTAAAAATATCGTAGAGACCAACGCCCAATAGCTCACTGTCCACCCCCGACCAAAGCCCCACCATGGTCGCTGCAATAATCGCTATGAGCATCTGCCAATGTAATTTTAATTTACCCATGTTTTCCTACTCTCTGCCCCATGCTAACAATACTAGCGATAACTTCCTCGAAGAGAGGCCACCTGCTCCTGCAAGCATAGAGCGCTCACCTGTTGCGGAGGAATGGGCCTATTTGCCAACACTTTGATGTGTCGCCATTGTGGACGGAAAGGCTGCTTAAAAACACCACCGTGACTATGGCTGAAAAAGCTGCCCCACAATCCCTGCAGTGCCATTGGTACAACCGGTACCGGCGTCCGCGCTAAAATACGCTCTATGCCTGCCTTAAACTCATTAATTTCACCATCCTGCGTCAACTTCCCTTCAGGAAAGATGCAGAGTAAATGTCCCTGACTCAGCGCCTCGGCAATATCGTCCATCGCCTTCAAATAGGCCTGCTCGTTCTGCTGTCGAGAACAAATGGGAATCGCACCGCCTGTTCGGAAGATAAAATTAAGTATCGGTAGCTCATAAATAGGCTTGTACATAATAAAACGTATAGGCCTACGAACTGCGCCAGCCAACAACAACGCATCTACATAACTGACGTGATTGCAGACAATCATCGCTGCGCCACGGGTAGGGATTTGCTCCAAACCCTGGTGCTTCACCCGATAAATCGTATGACTCAGCAACCAAACCAAAAAACGCATGGTAAATTCCGGTACCTGCTGAAAAATAAATACCGCAATAGCGATATTCATCAAGGCCACCGTCAGAAATAAGTCGGGGATACTGAACCCGGCAACGCCCAAAAAGAGAATCCCCAGCAAGCTGGAAAAAACCATGAACAATGCGTTGAGAATATTGTTGCAACCAATAATTCGGGCACGTTTTTCATCATCGGTGCGAGCCTGAACCATGGCATACAAGGGCACGATATACAGCCCACCAAATAAGCCTATCAGGGCAATATCAAGGAGAACACGCAGGCCTCCCGGCTGGACAAAAAAACGGAATGGCCCAACACCCTCCACACCGCTATATCCATGAGAGGCAAAATAGAGGTCTATCCCGAAAAGGCTTAGACCTATCGCCCCCAAGGGCACTAGGCCAATTTCTACTTTATGCCCACTCAACCGATCACAAAGTAATGACCCCATCGCCACCCCCACAGTAAAGGCCGAAAGAATCAAGGCAATGACACCAGGGCTACCGTGTAAGACCGTGACCGTAAAGTTCGGCATCTGGGTGAGATAGCTGGCACCCAGCATCCAAAACCAGGAGATACCCAGAATGGCCAGAAACACCGTTCGTTTTTCTGATGCCAGCTTGATCAAGTGCCAGCTAATTCGCGGTACGTTCCAGTCAATTTTTAAGTCAGATGCTTTGGGCTCAGCTACCGGGATCTTCCGACTACTCACCCAGCCAATGACCGCCACTGTCACAACGGCTGTACCCACCAGCCATGTAGCATTCTCGGTACCCCCCAGCAAACTTCCGGCAATCGTCCCGATTAAAATAGCAACAAACGTACCCATGCCTATCTGGGCATTACCTGCCACTAACTCATCTTCACGCAGGTGCTGGGGTAGAATCGAATATTTTACTGGGCCAAAAAAGGTCGACTGGACACCCATCAGGAATAGCACCGCCATCAACAGCCACAGCGCATCAAACCAAAATGCCGCAAAACCAGTGAGCATAATCAGAATTTCTGCCAATTTAATCTGTCGAATAATGCGTGATTTTTCATACTTATCGGCAAGCTGACCAGAAATCGCCGAAAACAGGAAGAACGGCAGAACAAACAACCCCGCCGCAAGATTGACTAGCGCATTGGTGTTGATGTTGCCCGCGGCTACGCCAGAGATAGAAGCACTGACAATCATAACCAGCAGTGCATTCTTAAAAAGGTTATCGTTTAGCGCCCCAAAAAACTGGGTCAGAAAAAGCGGCCAAAACCGACGGGTCTTCAACAGTTGAAACTGTCCTTTACTACTCACCCTAATCCCTTGCGTTTGCCTGTAACAAGCGGACATCTTGCCGGTCTACCTATAGATATTCAATCCACGATCGCTCACGGGCGACTTGCACCGCTACAAACCCTAGCCATAATAGAGGCAGCCATATCAGGATGGGCCAATGAGATACGCCTTATTAACGTTGTTTTTTCTTAGTAGTCTGGCGTCAGCACAGGACTCTCGCTATTGCGACACTCTAAACTTTTACCTGGAAAATGACCTATTTGGCGAAACCGATCTCCACTATACCAACGGTATTCGTTTTTCATGTGTATCGCCCGATCTCAGTTCTTACCTCGAAGACAAACAGCTTCCCCCCTGGGTTAGGAAGGTCAATAACAAACTGCGTTTTTTTCATGGACTCAAAAAAGCTGATGACCCCAAACTTCAGCGCAACTTAGTTGTTAGCCTTGGGCAGCTGATGTTTACCCCATCAGACAACGACCAAAAAGAGATCATCAAGGACGACCGTCCCTATGCCGGCTACCTCTATATGGGCTTTGCCTACCACACTCGCGATGCAGAACAACTGGATACTCTTGAAGTCAATGTGGGCATGATTGGCCCAGCTTCGCTGGCAGAAGAGTCGCAGGATTTTATTCACGACCTTCGTGCTATCGATAAATTTCAGGGCTGGGATAACCAACTGGACAATGAGCTGGGCCTGCAATTTGTTTACGAACACAAGCATCGCTTCAAATTAACCAATCGCTGGCCCCATCAAGACTTTATCGCCCATAGTGGTATCAGCCTTGGCAATGTAGCCACTTACCTCAATATGGGTGGCGAGTACCGCATTGGCTGGCAACTACCGGAAGACTTCGGTACCGCCGCGGTCAGACCAGGGGGAGATAATAGTGCCCCTGGCAAAGGAGATATTCGCCACTGTAGTCTTCCAATCTGTGGGTTACACGCCTTTATCTCCATTGATACCCGACTGGTCGCACGAGATATTTTTCTAGATGGCAACACCTTTGAAGACAGCCATAGTGTTGATCGCCGACCCGCGGTTGCCGATGCCTCTGTGGGCTTCAGTTTTTTGGTTCACGGCTGGAAAGTCTCCTACGCCAAAGTTTTCCGTACCCGCGAATTTGAGGAGCAAGAACATTCCCATGAATATGGCTCTTTAGCGATCTCCTATTCTTGGTAGTTGTGCAACCAAACGCTAAAGACTAGCGTCGTTCTAGGTTAGAATACTCCGCGATCAACGATGTACAGGCCACAACCTTGCCCGCTTTACGCTTCCCCAACCGCAAGTTTCACCTTGAACCAACCTGGCATAGCTATAGGCGCGTACCGGGTGCCGCCGTACCGATGCCACTGAGAAGCTGGCTGCTCGATCGCGGTTCACTGACCGAGCGATTGATTAAGGCCAGTCAGGGTCAGTTCCGAGTCGAGGTACTCCGGCAGCACATGGCGCTCCCTCACTTATCTGAATGCCACGCCCTGGGCGTGCCATCACGACAGCGGGCGCTGGTTCGGGAGGTTGTGCTCTACGGTAATAATCAACCGTGGGTCTACGCTCGAAGTATCATTCCAGTAAAAACGCTGACAGGGCGCCTTCGTAGTTTGAGCAAGCTGGATAATCGTCCCCTGGGCGCATTGTTATTTAATGATGTCTCCATGCAGCGTAGCCAAATCGAGATCACCTGCACAAATACTGACACATTGGCACTACCGGCTCTGCCAGGTGATTTTCGGGGCAAGGTATGGGGGCGTCGTTCCGTCTTCTACCTGGATCAAAAACCACTATTAGTGAGCGAGATGTTTTTACCCGGATTTAAACCGTACAATAGACCGCTGACACCACACTTTTATCGCTAGCCACTGTATGAGTCATTTCAAACAACGCCTACCAGATTTTTTCCGGTTAATGCGCTTTGATAAGCCCATCGGCACCATGCTGTTACTTTGGCCTACACTCTGGGCCCTATGGCTTGCCGCAGGTGGTATACCCGATATAAAAAACCTGCTGATTTTTATCCCCGGTGTCATTTTGATGCGTGCCGCCGGCTGCGTGATCAACGATTTTGCTGATCGACGTGTGGATGGCCATGTGGAGCGCACGCAAAACCGGCCCCTTCCACGTGGGACCATATCCTCCAAGGAAGCATTATTACTATTTAGCTTTCTATGCCTCAGTGCATTTGGGCTGGTTCTGCTCACCAACCCATTAACCATCAAGCTCTCGTTTTTAGGTGTGGCACTTGCCGCCTGCTACCCATTCATGAAACGTTATACCCATTTGCCCCAGCTGGTCCTCGGCGCCGCTTTTGCCTGGAGTATTCCCATGGCATTCTCCGCCCAAACTAATCAGTTACCCACCGAACTTTGGGCACTTTATGCCGCTGTCATACTCTGGACTGTGGCCTACGATACGTTTTATGCCATGGTTGATCGCGATGACGATTTAAAAATTGGGGTCAAATCCACTGCCATCTTGTTTGGCGACATGGATATACCGATCACCGCCACCTTACAGATACTGGTGCTGATAGCACTTGCCATGACCGGTGCAAATTTTGGCCGAGGGCTATGGTTTTTTCTCTCCCTTGTAGCAGCGGGGCTATTGTTCCTTTACCAGCAATTTTTAATTCGCCACCGAGAACGAGACAAATGCTTTCAAGCATTCCTCAACAACCACCTTGTGGGCGCAATCATATTTATTGGGCTGGCGCTGGACTACCAGATTGCGCCTGGCTAGGAAACGCATACCCCAGGGTTGTGTCATCTCATTGTCATAACCATGTCATGTAATAGGCTTGTTAATTTCACTGATGACAAGATTATGAGCAAAAAAACCATACTGGTCGTGGATGATGAACCCGCCATTCGCGACATGATCAGCACAGCGCTCGATGTGGCAGGCTATGATTGTCTACAGGCAGAAAATGCCCAGCAGGCTCACGGCATGATTATCGATGATAAGCCCGATCTGGTTCTGCTGGACTGGATGATGCCTGGAACCAGTGGCATAGAATTAATCCGCAGGTTACAGCGGGATGAGCTGACCAACAATGTCCCGGTCATCATGCTTACCGCAAAGGCGGCCGAAGATAATATGGTTCAGGGATTGGAGGTAGGTGCAGATGATTACATCACCAAACCATTTTCCCCCAGAGCGCTCGTCGCCCGCATTAATGCTGTACTAAGACGCGCCGAATCAGAGCTACCACAAGAACCAATAGAAGTGGATCAGCTGCTCTTTGACCCGATCAGCCATAGGGTCACCATTTCCGGCCATGCCGTCACCATGGGGCCTACTGAATTCAAGCTCCTGAGTTTTTTCCTTACTCACCAAGAACGCGTCTATTCTCGCGATCAAATCCTCGATCATGTGTGGGGCGGTAACGTCTACATGGATGAGCGCACCGTTGATGTTCATATTCGTCGTCTGCGCAAGGCAATATCACTTGAAGGCCATGACCGCTTCATTCAGACTGTGCGGGGCGCGGGCTACCGCTTCTCCACCAAGGTTGTTGAAGAATAGGAATCAGCCACTTGCATAGAGGGCTTCAAACAGAAATACAGCGGATCTTGCTGCTCAGCCTATTTCTGTTAATTTTTGGGTTTATAAATGGCTACCTGCTACTTACGTTACTCGTTGGCGGTGGCCTCTACATGTTGTGGACCTTTTTCCACATTTCCAAACTTTACGACTGGTTGGACAAGGGCTGCTCTGGGCTACCTCCAGAGGCCAGTGGTGTTTGGGGCGATATGGCTGATTACCTGTATCGCATGCAAAAACGTAATGAGCGAGCCAAGCAAAGCCGAAAGGGGCTTTCAGAGCGAGTACGCAACATTACCGATGCGCTGGCCGATGGCACACTCACACTTACCTCTGACCGCGTACTCGAATGGTGGAATCCCGCCGCCAAAAAATTATTGGGCCTGAAAAAAAGTGATCGCGGCCAATCTATTATTAATCTGGTGCGCGACCCTCGGTTTGTGGCTTTTATTCAAAAAAAGACGCTAGACTCACCACTGGAACTAACCTCGCCCGAAGACCCCAGCAGAACCCTGTTATTTACTGCCGCCGAGTTCGGAGATGGCAATGTGATACTCGTAGTTCAAGACATCACTCGCATCAGCAACCTAGAACAAATGCGCCAGGACTTTGTCGCCAACATATCTCACGAGCTGCGCACACCTCTAACGGTTCTGTCGGGCTATATCGAAACCCTGCAGGACAATGCGGATCAGCTTCCAGACAACTGGAAAAAAGCGCTGGCACACATGCAACAACAAACTGACCGCATGAATGCGCTAGCCAATGATCTGGTCATGTTGTCACAGCTTGAATCGACTCGCGAATCACCCTCAAGCACACCCGTAAAAGTCCTTCCGTTACTGCAACAAATTGCCGATGATGCCAGCATGATTGCTGCTGATAACACCAAAATCACACTGAATTGCAATGCAGACATGTTCTTGAATGGCGAGTCAAAAGAACTCTACAGTGCTTTTTCAAATCTGGTATTCAATGCGATTAAGCACAACCCACAGGGCACCAGTGTAGCGATCAAGGGCTATGCCACCGACGATGCGAATATCATCGAAGTTGCCGATGATGGTAATGGTATTGACCCGAAACACATCTCTCGCCTTACCGAACGCTTTTACCGAGTTGATCAAAGCCGCGCCTCCAGTACTGGCGGCACCGGCTTGGGGCTGGCCATCGTCAAGCACGTACTGATGCGCCATGGAGGCCGTCTCAACATTACAGCAACGCTGAGCAAAGGCAGCTGTTTCCAGTGTCGCTTTCCCAAACTCGATCAGTAGCATAAAGTTACCGCTGCCGGCCCTATGGCAACCACCGACGCCAGATACCCCAAGAACAAGGCATGACTATAAAATATCGGACTCTATCGTCTATTGAGCAGTGCTCACCAACGCAGTGGAATGGGCTTTTTGCCAACGATTATCCATTTCTACAGCACGGCTTTTTGTCGCTATTAGAATCCTCTGGTAGTGCTTGCACTGAAACGGGGTGGGAGCCTAAACATCTACTGCTGGAAGAGAATGGAGCTCTGGTTGCAGCACTGCCTCTCTACTTAAAAAGTCATTCGTGGGGCGAATATGTGTTTGACTGGTCCTGGGCTGAGGCCTACCAAGAACACCACATCGACTACTATCCCAAACTACTCACCGCCATACCCTTCACCCCCGCCACAGGCCCCCGGATTGGCCTGGCTCCAGGCGTCAACTTAACCGACGTTATGCCCTGTATGCTGAATGCCATCCATAATATTGCCGACCAGCACAATGCTTCGAGCTGGCACCTGCTATTTCCAGACCAAACTCTTGCCGCTGGCTTGAAAGGGATGGAATTGATGAAGCGCGTGGGAGCTCAGTATCACTGGATCAACCACAATTACAGCCACTTTGATGAATTTATCGGCACATTCACTTCAAGAAAGCGTAAAAACCTTAATCGTGAACGCCGCTCTGTCGCCCAGCAACAGCTCAGCGTACAGCGCCTAAAAGGAGCACAAATCACCCCGGACTGGTGGGAATTTTTTTACCTGATGTATCAACGCACTTACTTAAAACGCAACGGCAGCGGCGGCTATCTTACCAAGGCATTCTTCCTCCAACTGGGCGAATTAATAGACGAGCAACTGATGATGGCCGTTGCCGAGGACAACCGTGGCAACAAAGTAGCTGCCGCCCTGTTTTTTTACGACAGCAACACGCTCTACGGGCGGTATTGGGGATGTATTCAAGAGTGTGATTCCCTGCACTTTGAGCTCTGTTACTACCAGGGTATTGAATTTGCTATCGAACAGGGGATTTCACGCTTTGATGCCGGGGCCCAGGGAGAACACAAAATCAAACGTGGTTTTGAGCCCGTTGAGACCCGCTCTTTTCACTGGATCAAGCACCCAGGGTTTTCACATGCTATTGGCCGTTATCTCGCTCAGGAAAAAAATCATATAACGCACTATATGTTAGACGCCAGACAACAACTCCCATACAAAATATTATAAGTAATAATTTATCCTGCTATTCTTTAAGCAAGTACCTTCACAAACTAAACACTAGGAAGACGTTCATGAAAAAGCCGGTATGGCTCGCCACATTCAAACTCATAGCACTAGCGCTCACAGCCCAATTTCTGTTAGCCACCTCAACCCATGCTGCCAGCAAAGTAGAAATTGACCTCTATGCCGAAGAAGCCATGAAGCAGTTTCAGAAACAAACCAGCGCTGGCGTACAGCTCGCCGCGAGAGCCAAGGGTATTTTGATTTTCCCCAAGGTCTATAAAGCCGGTTTCGGTATAGGTGGTGAGTATGGTGAGGGGGTTTTAAAAATAAAGGGGACAACGGTTGGCTACTACAGCACTGCCGCCGCCTCTATTGGCTTTCAGATGGGCGCACAAATGAAGTCACAAATTATTTTATTTATGACAGATGCCGCACTGAATAAGTTTCGTAACAGTGAGGGCTGGGAAGCTGGCGTCGATGGTAGCGTAGCCATTGCCACGATTGGCGCTGGTGGAGAAATCGACACCCATACGGCACAGCAATCCATTATCGGATTTATTTTTTCCAACAAAGGGCTAATGTTTAACTTGAATCTCGAAGGAACAAAAATTACTCCGATTGTTCGTTAATTGTTCTACAACTCACCAAGATGGGCTGACCACTATGGTTGGCCCACTCCGGTAGCGCCCATGAACCGATGAGACTTAAGCACAGCGTTGTTTGCGTAGCCACAACACACTTAACAGCACTGTTATTTTGAAAGCTTTATAGTCATTGCCGTCACAACACCCCAAACCCAGTTGAAAAACAAGACAACTACCGGCGTAAACATCCCCAGCTCTAGCCCCGCTATCCCCTTATGCGCCTTCAAAGGAAAAACCACAAACAACTGAACTACCGTCGGAAACAAGCTCAGGATTGAACCTTTTAACAGCAATCTTGACGGCATCATTGGAAGGATAAACAGCAGCCCCCATAGCCCACCCCAAACGAGTCGTGGATACAGCCAGCTTGGCGTTAAACCGGGCATAATCGAAACACCCAATAAGGAATTAAACCCCAGCTGGCCAAACTGCCAAACAACAAGGCTGTTGGCCAGTGCACCCAGGCAACCTGCGGCAAAGAAAATAAGGAGTGTTTTCATCTATTAGCCTTCTGCCTATTACTTTAAAACAATGCTGCAGCTCGATTACAACCAGCGCCGTACCGATGCACAATAATCGACGTAATCGGTGCCAAATTTGGCACTCAGCTGCTGCTCTTCGGGGGCAATCTGAAGCTGAGTGATTGCCCAGATAAACAGGGGTAATCCGGCACAAGCATACAAACTAGACAGATGAATATTCCAGGCAACCAATAGCAGGATCAAGCCCAAATACATAGGGTTTCGGGAATAATTGTATAAACCTACGGTAACTAATTTGGTGGATAGACCCGGATCCCTTGGATCAACTGTTGTCTCCAACTTATAGAGGGTGAAGACCGCCACGCTGATAACGGTTAATCCGGCAGCAACAAATAGCATCAGCAGTAACCCCTGCCAAGTTGAATAGGTTTCCCCGGTATCCAGCCAGCGGGCAATTGCCCACATGAAAACAGCAACGAGCAACAACAATGCCAGAGGCGGAATTTTTAATGCGAGTTTTGGTATTATGAGCTTCAATCTCTTTGCCACACCAATAGCCTGTTGTTCGCGGGCATTTCATTGTCCTCAATAAGAAATAGGCCAGCCTTTTCGGCTAACCCATTCACCGCTTCAAAATCACGAATGCCCTGATGTGGCGCTTGCTGCTTCAACCATTGATCAAAACGCGCATTGCTGTCACTGGTGAACTGGCCGTTGTAGTTAAAGGGTCCGTAGATCGCCAATATCGCCTTTGGCTCCAGCAATGACTCCAACCCAACAAATAAATTAACCACGGAATCCCACGCCATAATATGACAAGTGTTAGCCGTGAACACCGCATCTACAGAGGCCAGAGGCCAAGGTGCATTGTCGGCATTGAGGGAGAGGGGGCGACGAAGATTCGGGGCCGGGGACTCATCCAGCCAGGCATTGATTCCCGGGTGATTAACCTCGAGATCGGCGGTTTGCCATATCAAGTGGGGCAATCGGGGCGCACAGTACACTGCATGCTGGCCCGTGCCACTACCAATTTCCAATAGCTGCTTGCGGTCGGCAAGCACCCGAAGTAACACCTCTAAAATCGGCTGCTGGTTATTTTGACACGCTTGGGAAAAGGGTTTTTGTATCATTTTGCGCTAGTCCGCCAGATCTCTGGTAAAGACCCATTCACGTGCCGATGACATGGCGGGGTTATAGTGGTAACCGGCCACATCGAATTGTTTAACCTGCTCGGGGTCTTCAATCTGGTTTTCGATGATATACCGGCTCATTAAACCTCGTGCCTTTTTGGCGTAGAAACTGATAATTTTGTATTTATCATTTTTCCAATCCTTAAACACAGGGGTAATCACTTCGGCGTTCAGGTGACTAGGTTTAACCGATTTGAAGTATTCATTGGAGGCCAAATTGATGAGCACCTGGCTCTTTTCTATATTGAGCGTTTGATTTAACCCCTCGGTAATCTTGTCACCCCAGAATTCATAGAGGTTTTTACCGCGGGAATTCACAAACTTTGTGCCCATTTCCAGGCGGTAGGGCTGCATCAAATCCAGAGGGCGCAACAAACCGTAGAGACCAGACAAAATACGCAGGTGATCTTGTGCCCATTGCAGCTGATTTTCAGACAAAGTCTCAGCATCCAACCCAGTATATACATCACCCTTGAAGGCCAACACGGATTGCTTGGCATTGTCCGGAGTAAACTCTGGCTGCCAATTGAGATAACGACCAAAGTTCAGATCACCCAACTTGGCACTAATACCCATCAAGTCGGAGACTTCTGGCGGAGATAACTGTCTAAGCTGGGCGATTAATTCAGCGGAGTCATCCAAATACTCCGGCACACTGAAGAATGTGGTCGAAGCTGGTGTTTCATAATCCAATGTTTTCGCAGGAGAAATTACCACTAACATTGCTGTACCTTATATGACTTTATGGCGTAATAATGTTGCTATTAACTCATTCAGTATTGGGGTTAAAGATAAACCATTTACACTGGTGTGCTGTTCATTATACTCATTTCAACTTTTCCAGCCCGAAGGGATTTTTCATGAACCGGATTCTAAAACTTTCCGTCGCTATCATCGCACTAGCCTCGACAATCACTGGCTGTTCAGTGAACCCCGTCACGGGCGCGACTGAGTTTTCACTGGTCTCCGCAGAACAAGAAGTGGCCATAGGATCTAATAATTATGCCCCATCACAACAGTCTCAAGGTGGTCGCTACTATATCGATCCCGACCTACAGCTCTATATAAGCGAAGTGGGCAGAAAGCTTGCCGCCGTCAGCGACCGTCCTAATCTACCCTACGAATTTGTGGTGCTTAATAACTCGACCCCCAATGCCTGGGCACTGCCCGGCGGCAAAATTGCCGTCAATCGCGGACTGTTACTCCATTTGGACGATGAATCAGAACTCGCCGCAGTACTCGGCCATGAAATTGTTCACGCCGCAGCCCGCCACAGTGCTGCGCAAATGACACGTGGCACTTTTATTGGCCTTGGCACCGCAGCCCTTGGTGTTGTTGGTGAAAGCTATGGGTTGGGGCAAACGGGTGCTCAGTTTGCCCAAATGGGAGCCGCCGCCTGGATGGCAAAATATGGTAGAGATGATGAACTGGAGGCCGATGCCTACGGTATGGAATATCTTGCCAAAGCCGGATACGACCCCTACGGTGGGGTTAAAGTACAAGAAACCTTTGTGAAGCTCAGCAAGGGTCATCAGCAAGATTTTTTTAGTGCTCTTTTTGCCAGTCACCCACCGTCACAGGAGCGTGTCGACACCAATCGCATCAAGGCCGCCAGCTTACCCAAAGGCATTACAAACCGGGATCGCTACCAGCGTAAGATTTCAAAGCTGAAGCGAGATAAGCCCGCCTACGATGCAGAAATGGCCGCAATCAAGGCGCTGAATGCCAAAGATGCAACAATAGCTTTAGCTCAATTGGACAAGGCTATCAAAATTCAACCCGATGAAAGTTCCTTTTGGGAACTGCGCGGACATGCCTGGAAAATGAAAGACAATGTAGCCAATGCGGAAAAAGCCTTTTCCACCGCCATTAGCAAAAATCCGGATTTATTTAGCCATTACCTGTACCGCGGGATCGTTCGCTTTGAGCAAAATAATCACCTGGCGGCAAAAGCTGATCTGGAAAAAAGCTATCGATTACTTGCCACCCCACCCGCCAGCTACTACCTCGGTGAAATTGCATTAGGGGAAGGCCACAAGCAGAAAGCCATTCAATATTTTCAAGAGGCCGCTCAAGGCAGTAGTGATTTGGCCAAAAAAGCTCAGGCTCGCCTGGCTGTACTGGAGCTGGCTACAGAACCCCACAAATATATTCTCAGCAAGGTGCTGCTTGGCGATGACGGATACCTGAGAATTGTGGTGAAAAATAACAGCCCCGTTACTGTGACCAATGTTCAGCTCCAACTGTCGGAAATGGCAAATGCCTTTATGGTCGCCGGCAGCTCTAGTTTAAATGGCCCCCAACAACTTAATCCGGGCGCTCAGAGCACTATCAATACTCGCATAGGTCCATTTAATGAGACTGCCGAAATCGCCAAATACCGTATCAAGGTGGTGAAAGTACAGGTTCCTGAATAAAAGCGGTTAGTAGGGTTCGAGCCGGTCTGTCAAAAACTGCATACAGGCTCGAACCCGGGCATTCCCCCTTAAATCCGGGTGAGTGAGCAGCCATATATCCGACTCAAATTCACGCTCCACTTGCCCCACCTGCTGTAGTCCCTCGGCTACGTCGGCGGGTAATAGGGCTAATCCCAGCCCTTCCCTAGCCAATGCAGCCATACCCAAAAACGTGTTTGCTCGTGCCGAAAAATTGAGTCTATCCTCGTTTTTTTCCAGCCACTGCATCGGCTTCAGCCGGAGTAGTCCTCGCTCGGGGCCAATTAATGGATAGTTGGCCAACTGGCGAATGCCGAAACGGCCAACAGGTTTACTAAAAAATCTCGGGCTTCCATACAGGTTCCATGGCATGGAAAATAATTTTCTACCCACGAGGTGCTCGGGAGGTGTCGAGGTAGACCTCAATGCGATATCGGCCTCTAATCTCGAGAGGTTGAAATCATCACTGCTCGCTAGCAGTTGGATTGTGATCCCCGGGTACAATGCCGAAAATTCGGCAATCAACGGGGGGAGACTGTAGTAAGCAAATCCATCAGGGGCGGTAATACGAATCGAGCCTTCAAGTGTTTGGTCGCCACCTACGATCTGTCGATCAACGTCGTCGATGGCATCAGCAATTTGTGAGGTGCGTCCGAGTAGTGCTTCCCCTGATCCCGTCAGAATATACCGTGCATCCCTGCGCTCAAATAGACGAACACCCAGCTTGCCCTCCAACGAATTAATACGCCGGAACACGGTTGAGTGATTGACTCCCAATCTTTTACAGGCACCGTTCAAGCTACCCGCTTCGGCCACGGCGTGGAAGTATCTCAAATCGTCCCAGTTATCCAAAAATAACACCTTTTCCTCAGAGGCCTGACTCGCCTCTCCACCGCCATTTGCCGGTTATTCCCATCACTTTATAAGCATCGCTTGCAAAAATGCAAATACTGCTTTCCAAAATTGATGATTTTATTTCGCCATTGCAAACAACATACTGCCTGACATCGGATTAACCTACTGGAGGAAACACCATGAACAACTCTTCTGATCACGGCACAGCGCTACTACGAATCAGCCTGGGGGCCATCTTTATTGCCCACAGCCTCTATCTTAAACTCGTGGTATTTACTCTACCCGGTACCGCGGGGTTTTTTGAAAGCATCGGGCTACCCGCCACACTGGCCTATATTACTTTTGCGGCAGAAGCCGTTGGGGGGCTTGCACTTCTCGTCGGCTATCAAGCTCGCTGGGCCGCCCTGGCACTCATTCCTTTTGCACTGGGTGCAACCTGGGCACACACTGATGCCGGCTGGGTGTTCAGCAATACCGGAGGCGGATGGGAATACCCGCTGTTTCTCACTGCCACTCTTGCAACGATAGTCTTTCAGGGTAATGGCTCTTTTGCACTGCAGCGCAAATAATTCACAGGGTATTTAAAGCCACGGAGATAACAATATGAACGCCATAGACAATCGAGCCATCAAACAATTATTCGCCGAGGCACGCACCCATGGCCACTGGCAGGATCGAGGTGTTGCAGCGGACAGGCTTCGCGAGCTCTATGACATAGCCGTAAAGGGGCCTACCAGTATGAACACCCTACCGGCCAGATTTGTATTCATCACCACACCTTGTGGCAAACAAAAACTGTTGCCGGCTCTGGCAGAAGGTAATCACGAAAAGACGCTTAGTGCTCCGGTTACGGTGATCGTGGCTCATGATCCCAGATTCTTCACACATTTACCGGAGCTGTTTCCACATATGCCACAGGCTGAGCAGATGTTTGCCAATAATGAGGCACTATCCAGTGAAACCGCTTTCAGAAATGGCACATTACAGGGTGCCTGGCTGATCATGGCCGCACGTGCTCTCGGTCTGGATTGTGGCCCTATGTCCGGCTTCGACAATGCTAAAACCGATGAAATATTCTTTGCTGAAAATGGCTGGCAATCAAATTTTCTGGTGAATATTGGCTATGGGGTCAAGGAAAAACTCCATGAACGGGGCAAACGACTCAGCTTTGATCAGGCTTGTGTGCTGGTTTAACCGGCGCCATATCTAAATTGGTCACTTTTACCTATATCAGACCATACTAAAGGAGGTGTTTTTAAGTATTCGTCACGAATAAGGACTAAGCGATGATGCCGCTGGCTCAGCTGAGAGCTCAAATTAGGGAGACCTCCCATGGTGGTGAGCACGACTGTGTAGATCAGTTGTTGAGGGGCAATACGGTCACCGATACCCAGCGCCAACAAGCCCTAGAACTTGCCCGAGACCTGGTTCATCAATGCCGACAGCGGCACCATCAAGCTGGGTCTCTGGATATCTTTCTACAGGAGTTTGGGCTCTCTAATGACGAAGGTATTGCACTCATGTGCCTGGCTGAGTCACTACTGCGGATACCCGACGAAGCTACGGCCAACAAACTGATCACCGAAAAAATCCAAAGTGGAGACTGGGGCAGCCACCTTGGGCACTCAGATTCACTGTTTGTTAATGCATCCATTTGGGGACTGATGCTCACCGGGAAGGTTCTCCCTTTGGCACCCGACATTACCCACAACACCGGGCATTGGCTAAAAAAACTCTCGTCCCGATTGAGCGAACCCGTTGTCCGAACAGCCATGCTCCAAGCCATGCGTATTATGGGCAATCAATACGTGCTGGGCAGCTCTATTGAAGAAGTCTGTCGATCTAAAGCTCCAAAGCACACCAAGAGAGAACAAACGGAAAGCAATAACAGATATTGCTCTCCCTCGAACCTGTTTTCCTTTGACATGCTGGGGGAGGGCGCACGAACAGAACAGGATGCCCAGCGCTATTTTAATGCCTATGCCCATGCTATCGAATACATTGGTGAGCACAATGAAGCAGGGGATATATACACCGCCAATGGCATATCCATTAAGCTTTCAGCGCTGTATTCGCGCTATGAATACGCCCACCGAACAGGGGTAATGTCTGTATTACTGCCGCGCATACAACAACTGGCATTGGCCGCCAAGTCCCATAACATTAGCTTGAGTATTGATGCTGAGGAAGCCCGCAGGCTAGACCTGTCGCTGGATATTTTTGAATGCTTGGCGCGTGACCCAAAATTATCCGATTGGCAGGGGTTAGGCTTTGTTTTACAGGCCTACCAAAAATGCGCGCCACTTGTCGCCCAATGGTTAATTACGCTGGCGGAAGAAACGGGACACCGCATGATGGTTCGCCTGGTAAAAGGTGCCTATTGGGACGCGGAGATTAAGCATGCCCAGGAACAAGGGCTAGCGGATTACCCGGTTTTCACCCGAAAAGTGAACACCGACCTCTGTTACCAACACTGCGCACAATTGTTACTTTCTGCGCCACTAGCTATTTACCCCCAATTTGCGACTCACAATGCCTATACCCTGGCCCTGGTTTTGGCACTTGCCGAAGATAACACCTACGAATTTCAACGCCTTCACGGTATGGGTGAACTGCTTTATCAGCAGCTCGACAAACAACTGCGTCCACAACAAGGTTCAAAACCCAGTATTCGGATTTATGCACCGGTAGGGGAACACCGAGAATTGTTACCCTACCTGGTTCGACGGCTACTTGAAAATGGTGCCAACAGCTCATTTGTTAACCGTTTTCTCGACCAACAATTACCCATTGATGCGCTGGTACAAAATATAGAGCCACAAGTAATGGCGGTAACACCCTATCGCCACAAGAATATCCCCGCGCCACCAGATTTGTACCTTCATGCAGGAGAACCACGGCTAAACTCTCCCGGTATTGACCTGGCTAACCCCCAATCAGTTAAGCCGCTGTTGGCCGAGATAGAGAACGCACGGAAAGAACACCACTTAGGTGGCCCCATTGTGGCAGGGCAACTCATACAATCATCTACCAGGCTTCGGCCAGTCACCTCACCGGCATGTAACAACACGATCGTTGGTGACTCTTCACCCGCGAGCAAGGCAGACATTCAACGCGCCCTGTCCCTTGCCAAAGCGACTCAACCTGACTGGAACCTTCTTGGCGGGGATAAACGGGCTGACATATTGGAGGATATGGCCAAGGCTCTGGAGCATAAGCTGCCAAAACTGCTGGCACTGATCACACTCGAAGCCGGACGAACAATTGCAGATGCGCTATCAGAAGTTCGCGAGGCCATCGATTTTTGTCGATACTACGCGATACAGGCTCGCCAGCATTTTTCCACTGCGCAAACGCTCCCCGGGCCAACAGGAGAACAGAACCAATTAAGCCTTCAGGGTCGAGGCGTGTTTTTCTGTATTAGCCCCTGGAATTTTCCTTTAGCCATTTTTACCGGACAAATTGCAGCGGCACTCGCAGCAGGAAATACCGTGATAGCCAAGCCCGCAGAGAGCACCCCTCTGGTTGCCACCCTGGCGGTACAATTGTTTCATCAATCGGGACTACCACCTAACGTCCTCCACCTCATCACCGGAAAAGGTGACGATGTAGGAAAGTTAGTACTTACTGACAAAAATGTGTCCGGCGTGGTATTGACCGGCTCTACAGACACTGCCCATTTAATACTGAAACAATTAGCCGATCGATCAGGTCCTATTGTTCCGCTGATTGCAGAAACCGGTGGACAAAATGTGATGCTGGTGGACTCCACGGCGCAACCGGAACAACTGGTAGACGACGTGATTCGATCAGCGTTTCTCAGTGCTGGTCAACGCTGTTCGGCGCTCAGGGTTCTCTATCTTCAAGAGGAAATCGCCGATGATATTTTGACCATGCTAGCCAATGCGCTCCAAACTTATACTGTGGGCGATCCGTCAAAACTGGAGACAGATATTGGCCCAGTCATCGATGAACACGCCCGGCAGAAATTACTGCACCATGTTCAAACAATGACAAAAGAAAACGCTTTAATCCGCTCATTGGCCCTAACAGAAGAACATCAAAAAGGCTGCTTTATCGCGCCCCATATTTTTGAAATTGATTCGCTGACACAGCTACCCGAGGAAGTGTTTGGCCCTATTTTGCATGTGATTAGATATTCTGCGGATGAGCTGGATGATGTTATACAACAAATCAACGACAGCGGTTTTGGGTTAACGCTAGGCATTCACAGTCGCATTCAGGCCTTTGCGGAATACATCTTCCAACACACCCAGGTGGGCAATACTTATATCAATCGCAATATGGTAGGTGCCGTGGTTGGCACCAACCCTTTTGGTGGTTGCGGGCTCTCAGGTACGGGTCCAAAAGCGGGAGGCCCCCACTACCTGTTTCGTTTTGCCACGGAAAAAACCCGCACGGAAAATCTTACCGCAAGGGGCGGCAATACGGTGCTGTTTGGATTAACCGAAGAATAAACACCTGAGGCAAGCCCGAATTATTCAGGATTTTTATCGTTGGCAGAGTATTTCATACCAGTAAACGAGGGCTCACGCCCCTCTTGCACGGCCTTCAATCCTTCCTTTAAATCTTCGGAAGAATTGCATTCATTAATCAGCATCTGAGCCTCTTGATCACAAAGCAATCCCTCGGCCGCCTGATCACAGAGGTTCTTCATAGCCATTACAGCAAGCGGGGCAAGCTTGCTGATGGAGTCCGCCATTTGTTCCGTTGTCTTTATTAATTCATCCGGAGCCACCAAGTGCGTTAGATAACCCAGTGACAGCAGCTCTTCTGCACCCAATGTTTCAGCGGCTATAAGCAACCGTTTAGCCGTATTGATACCCAAGCGTTGAACATAGCGCTGGATACCGTTAAGGGGGTAACAAAGTCCAAAACGCGCGGCGGGTACAAAGAGTGTCATACCCGTTACGCCGATTCGAAAATCACAACAGAGACCAATTTCAGCACCCCCACCGTAGGCACTGCCATTCAATGCGCAGATGGTGGGGATGGGCACGGCGGCAAGCTGGTCAGTCAGCACTTGGAATTTTTCGCCACTCAGGTCACCCGTGGAGAGTTGCGAGAGTGATGCCCCGGCACAGAAAGTTTTGTCGCCATTGCCGGTAATAACCAGCACGCGCACTTCTGGGCGAGAGTTCAAAGAGACCAAGTGAGAAATAAAAAGTGCAATGTCTGCAGCCGGCAGGGTGTTGTGTTTTGAGGGGTTGTTCAGAGTGATCCAGGCTACGCGCCCTTTAATCGCTAACTGCACCACGCCTTGAGAAACGGTCATGAATTAGAGCCTTAAAAACCTGGGTATTAAGCGTAGCGCTTCTTTATACCTTCAACTGCCGCATCATATTTGGGACGTATTTCTTCTATCTTTGTGATGTTCACCCCTAAATCCTTTAGCAGCCCATCGGCAATGCTGTAGATCCAGCCATGAACGGTCAGGTTCTGCCCCCGCAACCAGGCATCTTTAATAATGTTAGTCTTGCAGACATTAACCACCTGCTCTGCAACATTTAACTCGCAGACCTGATTAACCACCTCCGTCTTATCACTGCCCTCTGTCAGGTAAGCTTTATGAATATATTGCACGTCTTGAACATTGAGCAGCCAGTTATCGATAAGACCTAGCCGCTTTCTCTCTACAGATGCTCTCACCCCACCGCAGCCGTAGTGGCCACAGACAATCACATGTTTCACTTTAAGATATTCAACGGCGTACTGTATTACGGACAGGCAATTAAGGTCGGTATGTACCACCATGTTGGCTACATTGCGATGAACAAATAACTCCCCCGGCATCAGCCCAACAATTTCATTAGCGGGAACTCGGCTATCAGAGCAGCCAATCCATAGAAACTCCGGTGCCTGCTGCTTGGAAAGCTGCTCGAAAAAACTGGGGTCACTCTCTTTAACGGCCTGAGCCCAGGCAACATTTTTTTCGAACAATTCCTTCACTCAAATACTCCAGCTTGTCGGGTTAGTGGATTCAGTTTAAGGGCAATTCAGGCATAAAAAAACCGGAAATTTCATTATGTTCCACTCAAACTAATCCAGTTTTTTGTACCGAATATCCCGTCCTTGCACCAGATAAACAACCTGTTCACAGATATTTTTAGCGTGGTCGCCCACCCGCTCTAATGACTTAAGTGCCCAAAGAATATTCATGGAGCGAGAAATACTGCGAGGGTCTTCCATCATATAGGTGATCATTTCCCGCAGCGCTGTTTTGTAATCCATGTCCACTTGTTTGTCTTCATGCATAGTGGCAATGGCCGACACCGCATCAAACCGAGAGAAGGCATCCAGCGAATCATTGAGCATCTTGCGCACACAGTTACCTATATGGCGAACTTCAGTATAGCCGCGAGGCGCAACACCTTCCTCAGACAGCTTGATGGCCATTTTGGCAATCTTCTGGGCTTCATCACCAATCCGCTCCAAATCACGAATGGTTTTGGTGACAGCAATAACCAAGCGTAAATCACTGGCCGCTGGCTGCCGCCGGGCAATCAATGTGATGCTGGTTTCATCGATGTCCATTTCCATTTCATCGATCTGCGATTCAACTTCAATGACCCGCTCGGCCAACGCACTATCGGCATCTTCCAACGCCTTAACCGCATCAGCTACCTGCTTTTCAACCAACCCACCCATTTCCAGCATGCTGGTTTTAATCTCTTCAAGGTCGTCATTGAATTGCTTTGAGATGTGTTGATCCAGATTTAACTTGTCCATTGACCACTCCTACTAAAAATTCTGCGAATAATACGCATTAACCAAAGCGACCGGTAATATAGGCTTCAGTGAGTTGATGCTCCGGTGCGGTAAACACTTTTTCCGTTTCATTGACCTCAACCAGATGCCCCAAGTGGAAATAGGCCGTGCGGTGAGAAACCCGTGCAGCCTGCTGCATGGAGTGGGTCACAATGGCGATGGTGTAATTCTTTGACAGTTCAGCGATCAATTCTTCAATTTTTGCTGTCGCTATGGGGTCGAGCGCTGAACAGGGTTCATCCATCAAAATAACTTCTGGGCTAATAGCAATGGCACGGGCAATACACAGCCGTTGTTGCTGACCACCCGAGAGCCCAGTGCCCGGTTGATCCAGGCGGTCTCTGACCTCTGACCACAAGCCAGCGCGAGTCAGACTGATTTCGACAATTTCATCCAATTCTGCACGACGGCTCGCCAGACCATGTAAGCGGGGGCCATAAGCTACGTTATCGTAGATAGTTTTGGGAAACGGGTTGGGTTTCTGAAACACCATTCCCACTCTAGCCCGCAGAGCTACCGGGTCCATTTTGGCAGCGTAAATATCTTCACCATCGAGTGTTAGCTGACCAGTGACTCTACAGCTCTCGACCGTATCATTCATGCGATTGATGCTACGAAGGAATGTAGATTTACCACAGCCCGAAGGGCCAATCATGGCAATAACTTCGTTCTGGCCAATATCTACATTCACATTGTAGATAGCCTGCTTCTCGCCATAAAAAACATCGACATTGCGCATCGACATTTTGGGCGCAGTCACCAGGGGAACCCCTACACTAACCTCAGGATAAACAGACATATTTTTTTCGTTTTCGGTTTCCAGTAATCCTGCGGGTATATCTGTCGCTATATTTGTTACCATTCTGTTCACCATTATTCCTCTTTTAAGTCAGAACTACCAACGACGCTCAAGTCGCTTCCGTAGCACTACCGCCAAGGTATTCATTACTATCAGAAAGGCCAGCAAGACCATGATGGCTGCCGAGGTTTTCTCTACAAAAGCTCTTTCCGGACTGTCGGCCCAAAGAAATATTTGTACAGGTAAGACCGTAGATGGATCTGTAAATCCACCCGGCACATCCACAATAAATGCCACCATACCAATCATCAGCAAGGGAGCAGTTTCTCCCAATGCTTGGGCCATACCAATGATGGCACCCGTTAACATTCCGGGCATTGCCAATGGCAATACGTGGTGCAGAACCACCTGCATCGGGGAGGCTCCCACACCGATGGCGGCATCGCGAATAGACGGGGGCACGGCCTTAATCGCTGCACGACTGGAAATAATAATCGTCGGCAAGGTCATTAGCGTTAACACTAAACCACCCACCAAGGGTACTGACCTGGGCACATGGAAAAAATTGATAAAAATGGCCAGTCCCAGTAATCCAAAAATAATGGACGGCACTGCGGCCAGGTTGTTGATATTAACTTCGATTAAATCAGTCCAGCGGTTGCGTGGTGCAAATTCTTCAAGATAAACCGCTGCTGCCACACCAATGGGAAAGGACAACATGATAGTAACGGCCAGGGTAAATAATGAGCCCATGGCGGCACCACGGATACCCGCCAGCTCGGGCTCACGAGAATCGCCCTGGGTAAAGAAGTTGCGGTTAAAGCGCATCTCCATATCACCCGAGTCAACCAATTGAGTAACCCAGCCCTGTCGAGCATCACTCATCCGGCCAATAAACGCTCCGGCTTTACTACCGACGCTTTTGTAGTAGGTGTCGATGTCATCGTCGGCCACTAACCACAGGGTTTCTGTCTGATTTAATAGTTCGGGGTTTGCCACGAGCCTGTCGCGCAACGTATACCCTGCACCATTACTGATCAAACCATACAAATCGCGCTTTGCCTTGCGACCAGTCACCTCGCTAAAACGTGCCTTAAGTGCCTG
Source organism: Porticoccus sp. (assembly GCA_041581635.1). GTDB lineage: Bacteria > Pseudomonadota > Gammaproteobacteria > Pseudomonadales > Porticoccaceae > Porticoccus. Next base: position 118,370 of record JBFICW010000002.1, read on the forward strand.
TTTAACAATGCCCTGGAAATCACCCAGTGCCACCTGCCGGGAGTCGCTGAGATCAGTGACCCCCAACACATTGGCATCATAAGTAATTTCAAGCTGAACATAGGTTTGCTGAAAAGCCCTGTAGCCCTTACTGATAATGTCGCTAAATAACAACAACACACACAACAATCCAAAGGCGATCGCCATAGTGCCATACAGCCTAAAGCGCTTTTCTGCACGATAGCGTTTGGCCAGACTGCGCTGAATCTGCTCTGTCCGAGATTGGTTGAGATCAGTCATATTGTTCCCGATATTTCTTCACCACACTAAGGGCAATAAAGTTAAGTGCCAACGTGACAACAAAAAGCATCAAGCCTAAAGCAAAGGCTGCAAGGGTTTTGGGGCTATCAAACTCTTGGTCACCCACCAACAACGTGACAATTTGCACAGTGACGGTGGTCACAGTTTCCAGTGGATTGGCCGTCAACTTTGCAGCCAGACCAGCCGCCATCACCACAATCATGGTTTCTCCTATTGCCCGGGAAACAGCCAATAAAACACCACCTACAATGCCGGGCAGCGCCGCTGGGAAAATCACCTGCTTAATCGTTTCCGAACGTGTCGCACCCAAACCTAATGAACCATCTCTCAGGCTCTGTGGCACCGCATTGATCACATCGTCAGCTAATGATGAAATGAAGGGGATAATCATTACGCCCATCACCAACCCAGCTGCGAGCGCACTCTCTGACGACACTTCCAAACCGATGCTTTCACCGGTTTGGCGAAGAAAGGGGGCCACGGTCAGCGCGGCAAAAAAGCCATAAACCACAGTGGGGATACCCGCTAACACTTCCAGTGCTGGCTTGGCCAAGCCACGAACTCTTGGGCTGGCGTATTCCGCCAGATAAATGGCGGACATCAAGCCAACCGGCACGGCCACAAACATGGCAATAAAAGAAATAAGTAACGTGCCCACAAAGAGCGGGATGGCACCAAAGCTTCCAGAAGAACCCACCTGATCACTTCGAATGGCCATTTGCGGGCTCCATTCCGTACTGAACAGGAATTCACTCAAAGGCACCGCCTGGAAAAAGCGCAACGATTCAAACAGTACAGAAAGTAAAATGCCCAGGGTGGTAAAAATTGCCACGCAAGCACACGACAACAATATACCCCTGAATACCCGCTCCACCTGCTGTCGAGCTCGGAGTTTTGGTGAAACCTTTACCCAACCCCAACCCATACCCAGCACCGCTGTAGAAAGCACAGCCGCAGTGAGCAAGCTGCGCCCTATCTCCCGCAAGCGAGTTAGGGACTCCGCAGCGGAAACCAATGCCGCATCTGCTGTTTCTGCACTCAGTGCTCCGCTGGCAATATTTTCAATACTGTTTAGCAAGAGATTGTGTTCTGCATCAGAGGTTGGCTGCAAACTTTCGGGCAACCCACTGAGAAGCAATGAACTGATAATCGGTTCATCAAACATCAACCACAAAAATAACAATGCAATCGAAGGCAGGGCACACCAGATAACCGCCCGCATACCGTAGAAAAAGGGTAGTGAGTGCAAATGACGGATTCCACCCAGGGATTGCGCCATGGAAACGGAGCGTCCCCGAGCCATATAGTAGGCCGCGGCACTTAATATAAGCAGAACGATGAGTATGTTGGCTGTTTGCATAACTGTTTCACTGGTCCAGTTTCTTCTACCCGGCTTGGTTTGCCTAACCTTTCCCTGAAAATGGGAAAGCCTGGCAGTTGCCAGGCTTTGGTTTATAACGGTAAGTGGGGGAAACCGTTATGGTCGAAACGTAATTACTTGAGCTCTTCACCTGTCATTGTCTTCTGGTTCTTAATCGAAGCGGCGTACTGAGCACGAAGTTCTATTGGCATGGGGATCATACCCTTTTCACCCAAGTAACCATCTTCGCCCCAAGCTTTTTCACTGCTGAACTCAGACAAGTAGCCATCAATACCGGGCACGACACCAATGTGGGCCTTCTTAACATAGAAGAACAGTGGGCGGGAGATAGGGTAAGACTTATTGGCAATGGTATCAAACTCAGGCTCGACGCCCTCAATGATTGAGCCCTGTACTTTATCACTGTTTTGATCCAGGAATGAAAAGCCGAAAATGCCCAATGCATTGGGGTTTGCCTCCAATTTCTGAACAATCAGATTGTCGTTCTCACCTGCCTCAATGTAGTGGCCATCTTCACGAATAGCGTGGGCAACCACTTTGAATACTTTTTTGCCTTTCGCGTTAAAGACACTCGCGGGGATGCCAAGTTTTGCCATCAGTGCTTTTATTTCATCGGCATCTTTTGAACCGCGAAGGGTTTTAAGATCGACAAATTCCTTAGCACCACCCTCCATTGCCAGCTCAACGAATGCATCGCGAGTTCCAGAGGTAGGGGGTGGGCCAAGCACTTCAATTTTAGTGCCGGGCAACGCTGGGTTAACGTCTTTCCAGGTTTTGTAAGGGTTTTCAATCAGCTTGCCATCTGGGCCAGGAACCTGAGAGGCCAACGCGAGGAAGAGATCCTTGCGAGTCAACTGCATAGGCTCTTTGGTTTTAGCGTTAGCCACAACAATGCCGTCATAACCGATTAACACCTCGACGACATCCGTTACCCCGTTTTTCTGGCACAGCTGATATTCAGACGCTTTCATCCGGCGAGAAGCATTGGTGATATCGGGATGCTGGGTACCGACACCGGAGCAAAACAACTTCATACCACCACCAGAACCGGTTGATTCAACTTTTGGGGTTGGGTTGCCCGTTGACTTACCAAAGCGCTCTGCTACTACAGTAGCAAATGGATAAACTGTTGAAGAACCTACAATACTTACATAGTCGCGAGCAGCAGCTAATACAGTGCCGCTTGCTACAGTCAGCGCCATAGCAGCGCCAGCAATTGCTAATTTATGAGTCTTTTTCACGTTTGCCTCCAGGGCCTTGTCGTTAATCATCGAACGACATCTTAGTTTTCGATGATGACAACTATATGAACGCTCTGTGACAGTAATATGACAAAAGCAACAGACTTGGCGATTCCCCAAAGAACCCTTAATGGCAAGAGGCAGGTGGCTATATGAGCCATCCCCGTATTGAACGTATAATAAGCAGCCCTTTTATCAAAAAAATAAGAAAACTGCCCGTGACTTACCGTACTTTTACACGCACCCTGGATCAGCTAGCCCGAGGCATTGATTGGTTTACTGAATGGACGGGGCAAATTATTGCCTGGTTGACTCTGGCAATGATGGCGGTGACCTGTACCGTAGTAGTAATGCGCTACTTTCTTGAAACCGGATCCATTGCGTTGCAGGAATCTGTGACCTACATGCACGCACTGGTTTTTCTTCTCGGTGCGGCCTATACCCTGAAGCGAGGAGGGCATGTACGGGTAGATATTCTCTACCAAAAACTTACCCCTCGCAGTCAGGCATTGATAGATGCTGTTGGCGCACTGCTATTCCTTATTCCGGTCAGTCTTCTTATTCTTATTTTCAGCTGGGATTACGTCCTGAATAGCTGGGCGGTCAGTGAAACTTCCAAAGAGACCCAGGGGTTACCCTGGGTTTATCTGCTAAAAACACTGTTGTTGATTATGCCTGTGACAATGCTGCTACAAGGTGTGGCAGAAATTATCAAAAACCTGCTGTTCTTTTTTAGGCTCGGCGGTGAACACACCGGCGAACAGCAAGAGGGGATACTCTGATGGTTGAATATATTCCCTTGCTAATGTTTGTCGTGGTCTGCCTAGTACTGATGGCCGGTTACCCCGTAGCATTTTCACTGGCAGGCACCGCATTATTGTTTGCTCTGGTGGGCAACATGACAGGCCATTTTGACATGGCGTTTCTTCATGCCTTACCCAATCGGCTCTACGGCACCATCGATAACACCACTTTAATTGCAGTACCTTTATTTGTCCTGATGGGGGTGATGCTGGAAAAGTCCAAACTGGCTGAAGATTTACTCGACAGCATGTCGTTGCTGTTTGGCAAATTTAAAGGGGGCTTGGGTATATCCGTTGTGGTTGTAGGCATGTTGCTGGCGGCCAGCACTGGTATCGTCGGCGCCACTGTAGTAACCATGGGGTTGATGTCACTTCCAACCATGCTGAAACGCGGCTATTCGCCCTCACTGGCTACCGGTTCAATTTGTGCCACCGGCACGCTGGGACAAATTATTCCACCCTCGATTGCACTGGTATTACTGGGAGACATTCTCTCCAGCGCCTATCAACAGGCCCAGCTATCGATGGGTATTTTTACCCCCAAGACCATGTCCATTGGCGATTTGTTTGTTGGGGCTATTATTCCCGGCTTATTGTTGGTGGTGATGTATATCGGCTATTTAGTCATCATTTCTCGTCTTAAACCCGAAAGTGCCCCCGTTGCTGAGCCCGACAGTGAGAACACCCTAAGCACCCTTCGATTAGTTCAAAGTCTATTGCCACCCGTGATATTAATCGTCGCTGTTCTGGGATCAATTCTCACCGGTATTGCGACACCGACCGAAGCGGCTGGAGTAGGGGCACTTGGTGCTACGTTGCTGGCCCTGTCACGCGGCCAGCTCTCGGTGGAACGACTGAGGGATGTGGCTCGCTCTACGACAGAAGTAACCTCTATGGTGTTTCTCATTCTTATCGGTGCGGCTGTGTTTTCACTCGTATTCCGTGGTTTTGGGGGAGAAACGTTAGTTGAGGAGTTGTTTCGTGACATGCCAGGAGGCGTCATTACTGCCACCCTTGTGGTCATGGTGGTCATTTTTCTACTTGGGTTTATTCTCGATTTTATTGAAATCACCTTTGTCGTGGTGCCAATCGTCGGCCCCGTATTGCTCGCCATGGGATTAGACCCCATCTGGCTAGGCATCATGATTGCTATCAACCTACAAACCTCTTTTTTGACCCCGCCCTTTGGCTTCGCACTGTTTTATTTAAGGGGTGTAGCACCGGATAGCGTTCGAACGGGTGATATATACCGCGGTGTGATCCCCTTTATTGGTATCCAGGTCGTATTGATGTTGATGCTGACTCTCTGTCCATCGCTTGCTACCTGGCTACCCTCTATAATTTCCTAAGCAAAAAACTGCTATTAAAATAATCGTAAGGAACCATTCATGATTGCCATCAATAAACCGCCGCAGCCTAGAGGTGACCTCACCCTACAAACCATCGCTATGCCAAAGGACACCAATGCCAATGGCGATATTTTTGGCGGCTGGATGCTGTCACAAATGGATCTTGGCAGCGCCATCCTTGCACAGCGTATTGCAAAAGGGCGCGTCGCCACTGTAGCCATCAGCGAAATGGCCTTTCTTCGGTCTGTACCCGTAGGTGCGATTGTCAGCTGTTACTGCGAGCTGATAGAGGTTGGCAGTAGCTCAATGACGATCAATGTGGAAGTCTGGATCAATATCGAGTCTACTAACAAGCCCGCCAAGGTAACCGAAGGGCAGTTTGTGTTCGTCGCAATTGATAACAAGGGAAACACTAGGAAAGTACCCCTACAGACAGAAACCTCCTCATAACAGCATCAATAAAGTATCAGAAAATTTACTATTAGCAGGTGCGCTGATCAAAAATAAGCGCCATATTTAATCAGGAGATTGCCTTATGTCTAGGTGGATAGAGCAATATGAAACCCATGCTTTTCAAGGCACATGGTCTAACTTAAAAAATAATCTTGAAGAATCGACCGTTGATGATGAAACCGCGCTTTCTGCTGTCAAGGAATTAGCCCGGCTAAAAAAAGTCATTTCATTTCTTGATGAGCTGCTTAATTGCCTAGACCCCGAACTCGTGCCAATGAACACATGGGATAGCTTTAACTCAAAGGCGTCCCATTGCTCTCACGAAATTACGAATTACAACACGAATAAAAATATTGCCCGTATTTCACAGGCAAATGAACATGCCGATAGCCTTCTGGCTTATATTCGCCCTTATATGGTTGTACCCGGAGAAGCTGGCCGTGCGTTACAGGCTTCTGTCGCAAAATACGCCATGACAATTGATAGCTATAGTAATAGCTTTAGTGATAAATCAAATAGGCTGTTGCACGAAATTAATGATTATAAGATCAAAAGTGAGACTGTGTTTTCTCTGATCACCGCTACTAAAAAAGCCATAGATGGCTTTAAAAATGAATTGTTTGGCACCAACGATAAACCTGGTGGTACTGTAGAAATTATCAATAACTTGGTAAAAGATTTTGGTCGTCAATATCGCGAAATCAACGACTACTACAAAGAAACATTAATTAGCGATGAAAATACCATTTCGACAAAACAATCTATTACTGAAGCTGCCGCCGTTATTGCTGGTGAAAAACAAAAAATTTATTCAATTTTAGATGACATAACAACGTCCGTCAGTGATCTTGAAGAATTTCATACACAGGTGTTTGGCGACCAATCAGATAAAAATAATACTAATCTCGCATTGACGGATGAGCTTGATACGCTAATAAAAAAATTAAAGGAATTTGAAACAGAACAGCATGATAAGTACAAGGCCCTCAATGCTGAAATCGAAGAATTACTAGAGGGTGCAACAAATGTCGGCCTTGCTTCAGCATACTGTGAAATGAAAACGTCATTTAATGAACCCATCAAAAATTTTGGGAAACTATTTTATTTATCTGTAGGGTTGCTGGTCGCAATATCCACTGTTCTTTCCATGGACACTATCGGCGGTGACAGCCTTATTTCTTTTGTAACACTATCTGACTGGAATGATGTTTTAAGGAGCTTGGTTTATAAAGCACCATTCTACATTCCTATTTTATGGTTAGCTTTTTACGCCACGAAAAGACGTAGTGAATATCAACGATTACAACAAGAGTATGCCCACAAAGAAGCGCTGGCCAGATCATATAATAGTTACAAAAAACAAATAGAAGAATTAGGTGACACTGATAAGGCCATGCAAAAAAGATTTATTATGAGAATGATAGACGTCATTTCACGCAATTCATCCCAAACTCTAGAATCAAAACGTTCTAATAATCCAAAGCGTTCTGTTGGTATTAAAAATACTACGAAGGCACCGGCCAAACTGAACAAGGCCTTGTAATGTCGGATATGTGTATCTGTGGCCACAACAAATCTTTTGATAATTGCTGTGGTCGTTTTCTTACCGGAAATCAACTCGCCAAAACACCAGAACAACTTATGCGCTCCCGATATACTGCTTATGCACTGGGTGGGTATGGAGATTATTTATTAGCCACCTGGTTTTCAGCCACAGCTGTCGGGCTTACTGCAGAATCTCTGTCGACAAAAACCGTAGAGTGGTTGCAGCTAGAGGTGCTCTCCAGCCAGCAAAAGGGCGATAAAGCCACGGTAGAATTTAATGCCTGGTATCGTGAGCCAGACCAGTCAAATGTACGAGTCATGCATGAAATTTCTGTCTTTCAACGGGTTTCTGGTCGCTGGCTTTACATCGGTGGCGAGGTGACAAGCTAAGTCCCTTTAGATAAAAAAGTCTGCTAATTAGCTTGTTGACCATACCGAACTATCAATTTACTCTGCTTAAAATTTTGTTCCTACTTTAATGTAAACGCCCCCCAGAGATTATCTATGTTAAAAATTATCTTTATCATCATTGCCATTGCCCTGATTGCATTCTTTGTGCAACGAACACTATCTAATAAAAAGATTGCTTCAGAAAATCGTTCAAAGGGTATGGAGTTTCTCGCTGAAAATAAAACCAAAGACGGCGTTCAAACTACTGCCTCTGGATTGCAATACTTGGTATTGAACAAAGGGACAGGCACAGAACACCCAGGCCCAACCGATCATGTAAAAGTTCATTACCACGGCACATTGATCAATGGCACTGTATTCGACAGCTCGGTAGACCGTGGTGCGCCCATTGAGTTTGGACTACACCAAGTAATACCTGGATGGACCGAAGGCTTACAGTTGATGGTAGTTGGTGAAAAGGCTCGTTTATTTATTCCCGGAAATCTTGCCTATGGAAACCGTGGTATGGGGGCAATTGGGCCGGGCTCTACATTAATCTTTGATGTAGAGTTACTTGGCATTAACGAATAGTTTCTACGGTCGAACCAAAGATAAAAAACTGAGCCTATTTTCATAGGCTCAGTATGCCCTTAACGAATAATAACGAGTTAAGTGGTTTCTACTGTCTCCAGGTGTTTTGTCAGTTCCTGATAACCACCAACATAGTCCTTACCATAAAATATTTGAGGTACAGTATTTACAGGCCTACCCACGGTTTTCTCTAAATCAGCGGGGCTGATACCTTCTTCATGAATATCCACAAAACGAAACGAAAACGCTTTAGATTCGAGTAAAGCCTTAGCCTGGCGACAAAACCCACAAGCTTGATGTCCAAAAATCGTGTAGTTCTTCATAAAGAAGCTCCCGTGTTACTCAACTAATATGTTTATCTATTGGTATTAACTATAAACTCCGGCAGGCAAATAGTTCTACTTAATTCTTTCTATTCCTATGATAGCTATTGACAATTCATTCGGTAAATCTTCTGTTCGTGTATAAGGCGATTTACTACTTGTCACTTAACAGTAGAACTTATCATCGGGAATTAATAATGTTCATCGATACAACAAAAATTACTTCTCTATGCCTTATTTATTTTTAGCTAAAAAAAACGATTTAGTTCAACTAAGGATACCTAGTCAAATAATTTTATTTAGTGTGTTATCAATAAAAATAAAAACGGTTTTCAAAAAAGAAACTATAGGATTAAACAGATAAAATACTACTCACGGTTATAGTGACAAAAAGAGTAACTATGTCGTTTTTATTTACGTCTTACTCGTCTAAATTACAGACCATTAATAAGGCATATCCCGTATGGGGGATTAACGGGTGGGGAACGATCTTTTCACGATCAACTTCTTTATAACCAACTTTCTCGTAAAGACGTTTTGCCTCTGCATTTTGTTCAAAGACAATAAGGCTTAACTTATCAAAGCCTCTTATTTTAGCCTGTTGTTTAGCCATTGCTAAAAACTGGTGACCAATGCCTTTTCCCCGGTGCTCGGGAAAGAGCGCCATGCCACAAATATAGTAACTGTTGTCTTCTTCTAATCGGCTGTATGGCGCCAGCACTGGATCCTCATCAACTTCATCGCTCGATATCATGGGGAATGCCACCATCATACCCGCCACTTCGCCACCCACCTCGACAATTGTACAATTCTGGTAACTGAAAACGCTGTCTTCTCTTTCATAGCGTCGCTCGCCCACATCCAGTATTTCTTCACCAGGTTTAACCGATTTTGCCCATATATAGTCAGCCACGCCATCTGAGGAAATACTGTACAAGGCCGCTATAGAGCGACAGTCTTCCCTTCTTGCCGCGCGAAATGAAATCATTTTTTTGGCATCTCCAATCCGCTATATACTATTCTTATCCACTGGTCTGGCTTTAAAAATCCATCGCCCCAAGTGACATCTAATTCTTCTGTTGGCTTAGCCTCGACTACTTCTTCAACAGATTTACCTTGAGACTTATAGATACGAAGTTTGTCTAACACCAACACTAACATGTCTCTATATTCGACCAGCGCCGCCTTGTCACCCACAGGGCCATGGCCAGGAATAATAACTGTCTCACTGTCTGCCATATTTATCACTGTGGTAGCTGCGGCAATAATGCCCATTAAACTGCCCCCGTGCTCCACATCAATAAATGGATAAAACCCATTAAACCAAACATCTCCCGCATGTATTACGTTAGCTTTTTGAAAATGAACCACACTGTCACCATTCGTGTGGGCATTGTGGACATGAAATGCGCGTACAGTTTCATTATTGATATGAAAACTGGTGTCTGTACTAAAGGTGATAACGGGTAATGCCTCGCGTGGCGACGCGGGTATTTCTTTGTTAAACGCTTGAATCCTATTGTCTTCCGAGAGTAGTGCTCTCACATTGTCATGCGCAAAGATGAGCGTGCCCGCTCTACCTAAGTTTTGATTGCCACCAGTGTGATCAAAATGCCAATGTGTATTTACTAAAAATCTTGGTGTATCCCCACCAATTTTTTTTATTTCAAATAATATTTTTTCTGTTAGTGGCGCAAATTGATCGTCAATTAAAAACGTTCCCTCCTCACCAATAAATACTGCCAGATTTCCACCCTCTGCCATCATGGCATAAATATTTTCTCTAACTTGAATGGTTTGATATTGAACGTTTTTCCAGTGATGATCTGCGAACGAAATTTCGGAAACTATTAATACCGCAATAAATAATAAAATATTTTTAATAGTTTTCATTTGTTCATCCAATAAGTTATTTTTTTACAAAATCTTAATGAATACCACAGATTTTTATTTCACAGCTTCATCAATGCTTAAAATAAATCTTCTATTGAAAGATACCGCTCGCCCGTATCATAACTAAAGACAAGAACGGTACTGCCAGCTGGTATTTCAGTTATTTTCTGCTGCACTGCGGCGAGGCTGGCACCTGATGAAATACCGACAAAAATACCTTCTTCCTTTGCGCAACGTCGTGTCATTTCAAATGCATCTTCTTCATTGACCAAGACGGTTCCGTCCAGTATATCGGTATTTAATACGCTGGGGATAAACCCTGCGCCAATGCCCTGAAGGCGATGCAAGCCTTTCTCTCCACCACTAATAACGGGTGATTTAGTGGGCTCCACAGCCAATACTTTTGTATTTGGGAATTTATCCTTTAACACTTCTGCGCATCCGGTGATGTGCCCTCCGGTCCCAACCCCAGTAATCAGGTAGTCAATGCCCTCGGGGAAATCTGCCAATATTTCTCTTGCTGTTGTCTCTCGGTGCACTTGAACATTGGCCGGGTTATCAAATTGTTGCGGCATCCAGGCATTCTCATTTTCAGCAAGCAGCTGGTTGGCCTTTTCGATACAACCACCCATCCCCAACTCTTTTGGCGTCAGCACTAGCTCGGCACCCAAAGCTTTAAGGTAGCGGCGGCGTTCGATAGACATAGATTCCGGCATGGTAAGTACCAACCGATAACCTTTAACCGCGCAAACCATTGCCAACCCGATACCTGTATTACCCGAGGTAGGTTCGATAATAAGCGTGTTTTTGTCGATGAGGCCCCTGGCTTCAGCATCCTCTATCATTGCCAACCCGATTCTATCTTTGATGCTTGCGCCAGGGTTGAAACGCTCGGCTTTCATCCAGACCTCTACATCCCCCGGGAATAATTTATTGAGACGAATGTGTGGTGTATCGCCAATGGTTTCGAGAATATTGTTGTACTTCATGTTGCAGCCTCAACTATTCGTTACTTATTCAGTTCTTTATTCGATCTATAAATAGATTAGCTTCATCTATTGATTTTTGCATTTCTAGAATGAGCCGATTCACATCACTGTTAATCGTAGTTAGTTCGCCCTTAAGCGCCGAGATTGCCCTAGCATTAAGGTTGTGCTTCAGATATAAAACCTGATCGCGCAATGTACTGAGCACCGGGTGAACGCTTTTTTCTGCCTTGCGCATGGATTTGACCATCTGCTGGTACTTGTAACGCGTATCGTGGAGTTTTCTGGCACTGTCCTCTCGAAGCGTCCGACTCTTAATTTGGGCAAGCTCATCTTCCCACTCTTCAAACAAATCTTCTGCCACATCTTCAACACTATCTATATGAACACTGATGGCTTCAGCGGCCTGTACACTATCTTCATATTCAGCATTGAGCTTGTTATAGATTTTTTCCAGGTCGCCGCCTTCGAAGTTTACGACGGCTCGGTATTGCGCCAAAGCATCTTTAAACTGCTCTTGCGTTTCTTCCTGAGCTTCTTGTGTATCTTCAATTCGATCGACCAAGATATCACGCTTGTGGATACCCACTTTTTCCCAGGCATTGTAATAAGCTGTTTCACAGCCAACTAAAATTAGTAGCAGTGCGACTAAAACTATTTTTCCCATGCCACAACTTTCCTTTCTATACGGGTGTAATTTTACGGTTCGATACTTCATTTAACCCTTATTGCTGTCGAATTAACGATAAACACAGCTTAATTTGCTGTTGCGTACAACCAATAATTCAGCGTGTTGATCCACCTTATCAAACCCATCAGTCAAATAATATATCTAGCCAAAGGACTGAAACGCTTGCAATGCATTTGAAACGGCCACAACTGGAGGAAAGCCCTTACTATTCAGGGGTTGCAGCCTTATAATTGTCGGCTTTGCATGCTACAGGGGAACCTAGGTGTCACAGACTACACCGGATGTTTCAACATTCCAGGGGCTAATCTTAGCCTTACAACAGTTTTGGTCTCGTCAGGGCTGCGTTATTTTGCAACCCTTGGATATGGAAGTGGGCGCAGGGACATTTCACCCAGCCACTTTTTTACGCGCCATTGGTCCAGAAACGTGGAACAGCGCCTATGTACAACCCTGCCGTCGTCCTACCGATGGCCGCTATGGCGAAAACCCCAACCGACTGCAACACTATTATCAATTCCAGGTCGTGTTAAAGCCCTCGCCGGATAATATTCAGGATTTGTATCTGGATTCTCTCCGAGAACTGGGCATTGACCCTACGGTACACGATATTCGTTTTGTCGAAGATAACTGGGAATCTCCCACGCTGGGCGCCTGGGGCCTCGGTTGGGAAATCTGGTTGAACGGTATGGAGGTAACTCAGTTCACCTACTTCCAACAGGTTGGAGGATTAGAGTGCTTTCCTGTGACCGGTGAAATTACCTATGGGCTTGAGCGAATTGCGATGTACCTTCAAGGGGTAGACAGCATTTATGACCTGGTATGGACCGAGGGCCCCGGAGGCAAAGTTACCTACGGCGACGTGTTTCACCAAAATGAAGTGGAAATGTCTGCTTTTAACTTTGAACAAGCAGATGTGGCATTTATGTTCCAGAGTTTCGATACCTACGAGCGCGAAAGCCAACGCCTGATCGAACAGGGACTACCTTTACCTGCCTACGAAATGGTAATGAAGGCCTCCCATGCCTTTAATCTGCTGGATGCTCGCCATGCGATTTCTGTCACAGAGCGCCAACGATTTATTTTGCGTGTCCGTACTTTGGCCAGAGCGGTGGCTAAAGCCTATTTTGACTCTCGGCTGGCGCTGGGATTCCCGCTAGCACCCAAAACGCTTGCAGATGAAGTCATACAACAGGCCGTGGAGACTGAACAATGAGTACTGATTTTTTAGTCGAAATTGGCACGGAAGAGCTTCCTCCAAAAGCACTACTGACGCTGTCTAACGCTTTCCGCGATGAAATTCTCTCTCGGTTAAACGCCGCACAGCTTATATTTGGCGAAGTATTAACGTTTGCTGCTCCCCGCCGTCTGGCCGTTATCATCAAAGCCCTAGATGAACAAACGCCCACTAAAGAAGTTGTTGCCTGGGGACCACCCGTGAAGGTTGCCATGGATGTTGATGGCAACCCCACTCGGGCTGCAGAAGCCTTTGCCAAGAAAAATGGCCTATCTCTGGACCAACTAGCCAATAAGATCGAGAGTGATGGCAAACAAGACAAACTCTGTCATCGCGCCACAGAGACCGGCCACGAGACTGCAGACCTAATCGGCCCAATGATTGAATCTGCTTTAGCAGCACTTCCTATCCCTAAAAGAATGCGCTGGGGTGCACGCCGTGAAGAATTTGTTCGCCCGGTTCACTGGGTGGTGATGCTGCTTGGTGATCATGTGGTCAATACGCGGATCATGGGACTTACGGCAGGTAATACTAGCCGGGGACATCGCTTTCACAGCAACGGTGATATTGTTATCCAATCACCGACAAGCTATCAAGAAGACCTCCGCTCCGCTCATGTCATCGCTGATTTTTCTGAGCGCCGGGAATTAATTCGTCAAGGTGTTATTGCCGCGGCCAAAGAATCTGGCGGCATCGCCGTTATCAGTGATGCCCTGCTGGACGAAGTAACAGCACTTAACGAATGGCCGGTGCCACTACTTGGTCATTTTGAAGAACGGTTTTTAACCGTACCGGCTGAAGCCTTGATTTCCTCCATGGCCGAGCACCAGAAGTATTTCCACGTGGTGGGTAGTACCGGTCAACTGCTTCCTATGTTTGTCACTGTGGCCAATATCGAAAGCAAGGATCCTGCACAAGTCATCAATGGCAATGAACGTGTCATTCGTCCTCGGTTAGCCGATGCGGCCTTCTTTTATGAGACAGACCAAAAAACTACGCTTGAAGCACGCCGCGAATCTCTAAAGAGTATTGTGTTCCAGGCTAAGCTAGGTTCCATTTTCGACAAGACTGAACGTGTTGCAAAATTAGCCGAAATTTTAGCCCCGATGACTGGAGCCGAACCACACCTATCAAAAAGGGCTGCTGAACTCAGCAAATCCGATTTGGTCAGTGAAATGGTCGGTGAGTTTGATGACCTGCAAGGGATCATGGGCCGCTATTATGCCGCTCATGATGGTGAGCACCCAGAGATAGCCGAGGCGTTGTTTGAACAATACTTGCCACGCTTTGCCGGTGATTCAATTCCCGCCACCGCCACTGGTGCCACATTGGCACTGGCTGACCGACTGGACACTCTGGTGGGAATTTTTGGTATTGGCCAGCCACCTACGGGCTCCAAGGATCCTTTTGCACTTCGACGTGCGAGTTTAGGTGTATTGAGAATTATCGTTGAGAGAGGGATAGATCTGGATCTCTATGAAGCACTGACAGCTGCAGCCTCGCAGTATACGGGGTTAGAAACTAAGTCGTGCTCGACTGAGAGCATATCAAAGCAAGTACTCACTTACATGATAGACCGCTTCAGATCTTGGTATGAAGATGAAAATATCCCGACAGAAGTCTTCCAAGCTGTTGCCGCAAAACAACTCAGCAACCCATTGGACATCCACCAGAGAGTCCAAGCGGTTCATGCTTTTAACCAGCTAGCAGAATCCTCGGCATTGGCCGCAGCTAATAAGCGTGTTTCAAATATCCTTGCTAAGCAGGAGAGAAATACCATACCTGCAAAGGTGGATAACAAGCTGTTAGCTGATAGTGCGGAGAAGAACCTAGCGCTGTCATTGGCACAGCTTGCCAGCGAGGTAAAACCCCTTCAACAAGACCGCGACTATGCCGACGTGCTAAAACAACTGGCAAAATTACGCCAGCCTGTTGACCAATTCTTCGATGATGTAATGGTGATGGTGGATGATGAAAGTGTACGCAATAACCGCCTTGCCCTGCTTCAGCAGCTACGTAATCTGTTCCTGGAAGTAGCCGATATTTCATTGCTAGCACCAGCGAAGTAATACGATAGTGTATGCGAGCTCTGCTGAAAATAACTAAGGGGATAACGCCAAACTATGACTAAGCTCGTTATCCTTGATCGCGATGGCGTAATTAATGAAGACTCGGATAGCTACGTTAAAACAGCAGATGAGTGGATACCTCTGGCCGGTAGCATTGAAGCGATAGCCCGGCTCTATAAAGCGGGCTACACCATTGTCGTGGCAACAAACCAATCCGGTATAGGGCGAGGCTTGTTTGACCTAGATGAACTTGAGGCGATGCATTCGAAATTGTCTGACCTCCTTTTGGATGCCGGTGCCGAATTATCGGGTATTTTTTATTGCCCCCATAAGCCTGGCGATAATTGTAACTGCCGAAAACCGGCCCCCGGTTTATTAGATGCAATCGCCGAGGAGTTTAATCTATCACTAGCCGGGGTACCCATTGTGGGTGACAGCCTGCGCGATCTACAGGCGGGTCTCACCCATCAATGTACACCCATTTTGGTTCGTACGGGTAAGGGCGCTACCACTGAAGCCAAGCTACCCGAACAAGATGAACTCGCTTTAAGACAAGCTCAGGTATTTGACGATTTATCACAGGCAGTAGATTATCTGTTAACTGCCCAACAGACTGAAAAGCTACAATGAAAACAGCTATTGCCTTTACACGATCAGTGCTATTTTACTTAATTTATATGCTAGTTATGGTAGTTTTCGGCACTTTTTCTTGCACAATCGGCATTTTACTTCCTTATAAAAGACGCCAGAATATTGTTACCTGGGCTAATGCCATTATTATCAAATGGCTAAACATCAGCTGCGGAATAACCCTTCAAGTAGACGGACTGGAAAATGTTCCCAGTTCCCCCTGTGTTGTCCTTAGCAAACACCAATCGGGCTGGGAAACGTTCTACCTTCAACGGCTGTTGCGCCCCGTCAGCACTATCCTCAAAAAAGAATTGTTCTGGATACCATTCTTTGGCTGGGGGCTGTATTTCATGCACCCAATTGCTATCGATCGAAGTAATCCCAGAGGGGCGATGAAACAGATTTTAAGCCAAGGTAAGCACCGTCTGGCCCAAGGGAATAATGTTCTGATATATCCAGAGGGCACTCGTACCCCAGTAGGAAAAATTGGAAACTATGGCCGAAGTGGTGCCGCTCTAGCTATTGCTGCGGGTGTGCCCATATTACCCGTTGCTCAGAATGCTGGATATTGCTGGCCCGCCCACAAATTTATTAAATGGCCGGGCCGCATTCATGTCGTTATTGGCAAACCCATTGATACCACCGACACCGATAGTCGTCAGCTAACCGAGCAAGTAAAAAACTGGATTGAAACCACTCAGCAGACACTGTCACATACTTGAATACGACTATGAACACAGGTTCTGGCTTTCCTATTTGGAGTCGCCTAAACTATTTTACTCAGCCTAACTCTTTACAATTGAATGGACGCTATGAGCACTTTTGATAACGGGACCTATAACGGCCCAGAACAACGCAAAGAACAACGCCGAAAAAACTCCGACCGCAGGGAAGATATTCGCTTTGAACCAGGAAAAGATGATCGTAGGAAAGGTTCCGGGAGACGGAGTACTGATGGAGACCTCTGGCGCCAACACGAGGAATAAAAACAGGTACAAAAAAGCTGGCTTTTTGAAGCCAGCTTTTACGGGTGCCTATGTAGCAGACCTTAGATATCCAGGTTGGTAACTGCTAACGCATTTTTCTCGATAAACTCTCTACGCGGCTCTACCTGATCACCCATCAGGGTATTAAACATCTGGTCGGCGGCAATGGCATCCTCAATCGTCACCTTCAGCATCCGCCGTGTTTCCGGGTTCATTGTCGTATCCCACAATTGCTCGGGATTCATTTCGCCCAGCCCCTTATAACGCTGTATATTGTAACCTCGGCGGGATTCATTCATCAGCCACTCGAGCGCCATACTAAAGCTCTCAACCGGCTTAAATCGCTCTCCACGCTGGATGTAGGCGCCCTCTTCAATCAACCCCTGCAGCTGGTTACCAAGAGACACAATGGCTGCGTATTCGCCTGAACTGAAAAAATCATAATTGAAGCGATAGTGTGTTGGCACACCGTGTGCGGTTATTTCCACACATGGGAGATAAACTTGATGCTCGGCATCTTCTTCAACTAGCATCTTGTAACGGTGGCTCCCAGCTATATTTTCCTGCTCAAGGGAGCTTGATAACTCTTCACACCAGCCGTCTAAATAGCTTTTATCCGCCAGTTTCTCTCTATCAAGTGCGGGCATGTAGACCAATTTTTGTAGTACATCCTCAGGATAAGCACGAGACACCCGATCAATGATAGCCATTGCTCGGCGATAGTCGGTCACCAGCGTTTCCAGTGCGCCCCCATTGATTCTCGGGGCATCAGGATTGACGTGAAGGCTGGAACCCTCCAGTGCTGACTGCGTCAAAAATGCGGTAAGTGCTTGATCATCCTTAAGATATTGCTCCTGCTTACCCTTACTAATTTTGTATAGTGGTGGCTGTGCAATGTAAATATTGCCACGCTCTACCAGCTCCCGCATTTGACGGAAGAAGAACGTGAGCAGCAACGTTCGGATGTGTGATCCATCGACATCTGCATCCGTCATGATCAGAATTGTATGATATCGCAACTTATCTGGATTAAATTCCTCTGTACCAATCCCACAACCTAACGCCGTAATAAGTGTTCCTACTTCAGCACTTGATAGCATCTTGTCAAAACGGGCTTTCTCGACATTAAGAATTTTACCCTTAAGCGGTAAAATCGCCTGTGTGCGGCGGTCGCGCCCCTGTTTTGCAGATCCGCCCGCTGAATCACCCTCCACTAGGTATAACTCCGAAAGCGCAGGATCCTTCTCTTGGCAATCCGCCAGCTTACCCGGTAAACCGGCAATATCCAGAGCGCCCTTACGTCGAGTCATTTCGCGGGCCTTTCGAGCAGCTTCACGTGCTCTCGCCGCATCGACCATTTTCACTACAACACTTTTAGCTTCTTGTGGATTTTCTAACAAATAGTCGGTGAAGTTACTGCCCATTTCCTGCTCGACGGCAGTTTTCACCTCAGAGCTAACCAATTTATCCTTGGTTTGGGAAGAAAACTTGGGATCGGGTACTTTCACTGAAATAATAGCGGTTAAGCCTTCTCTGGCATCATCTCCCGTGGTGTTTACCTTATTATTTTTACCCAATCCTTCTTTTTCTATATAAGTATTTAGGCTTCTGGTTAGCGCCGACCTAAAACCAGCCAAGTGGGTACCGCCATCACGCTGAGGAATATTATTGGTATAACAGAAGATGTTCTCCTGATAACTATCATTCCATTGCAGCGCCACCTCGACACCGATGCCATCATCGCGTTGCACATTAAAGTGCATGACCTGATTAATTGTTGTTTTATTTGTATTCAGATACTCAACAAAAGCTTTCAAACCACCATCATATTGAAAAATCTCTTCTTTTCCAGAGCGCTCATCCTTCAAAACGATTCGAACCCCAGAGTTTAGAAATGAAAGCTCACGAAGCCTTTTCGCCAATATTTCATAGTGAAAACTAATATTACTAAAGGTTTTATCTGAGGGTACAAAGTGTACAGCGGTACCGGTGTTGGTTGTTTCACCCACAATAGCAAGTGGCGCCTGAGGTACACCATGGGCATACAGCTGTTCATGGACCTTACCTTCACGCCTGACTGTTAGACGCAACTCTTTGGAGAGCGCGTTAACCACCGAAACACCTACGCCGTGAAGCCCGCCAGATACCTTGTAGCTATTTTCATCAAATTTTCCACCCGCATGCAGCACCGTCATTATCACCTCGGCTGCAGATACACCCTCTTCGTGGATTTCGGTGGGAATACCTCGTCCATTATCGGACACACTGATAGATTCATCTGGATGAATAGTTACTCTTATTTCTGAGCAATGACCCGCCAAAGCCTCATCAATAGAATTATCGACGATTTCAAACACCATATGGTGCAACCCTGTACCATCATCCGTATCACCGATATACATACCGGGACGTTTTCGAACGGCATCTAGGCCCTTTAAAACCTTAATGCTCGACGAATCGTAGCTTTGCTCTTCACTCATAAAAGAAACCTGAATTTCTACATTTTTGTATTAACAGCTACTCCTGTGTAATACACCCATGTTCCACGTGGAACATCCTGATATTTTTGGAACTCTCCGGCCATGACAGCCTTAAGTCGTCTCTTACAACCCCAGTTATAAAAACCTGTGCACCTAAACGGTGTAGTAGCGCACCAACTTTTCTACGATGCGTTAAATCAAGTTCTGCAGGTAGGTCGTCCAGTAAATACAGGCACTGACCACCGGTTCGCTCGTGGAAAAGAAAGCCTTGGGCTATCTGCATTGCTGTGACTAATATTTTAATTTGTCCCCGGGACAGTACATCATTGGCTGTTTTGTTGTTAAATCGTACCTTTAGGTCTGCCCGATGTGGTCCCTGGTTTGTTACCCTGGCCTGTAGATCTCTCTGTCTTGTAGTAAGTAATACATCACTTAATTTGTGTGACGCATCCCAGCCTGGATAATACTTGAATTCAATATCCTGAAGGATAGAGAGCTCAGACAGGACACTTTTAATTCTGGGTATTAGGTCAGTTAGATATTTTTTACGATGGTGATTTATTTGATCTGCCATACGCACAAATTCGGCATCCCAAACTGACATAACATCTTCGTCTATTCTATCATGCCGCAACAAAGAATTGCGCTGTTTCAAAGCCTTACGGAATTGCTGCCAAATGAACCGGTAGCTATGTTCCACGTGGAACACACCCCAATCAACATACTGCCTACGAAACTGAGGGCCTCCATCCAAGAGGTGAAAGCTATCTGCATTCAAGAGAAGCAGAGGCATTGCCTCAGCTAGGCTCGAGGTATTACTGACTGATTGGCCATTAACCTTAAACTGGAAGCCGCCCCTCCTCGACCGGGAGACCCCCAAAGGAAGTTCTGAAGCTTCCTTTTTTAGCAAGCCAAAGACCGTGCAATCATCAACTCCTTGGTTAATAACCGGATCCAGTGTTCGAGTTCGAAAGGAGCGCCCACGACCTAACAGAAAAAGCGCCTCGAGAAGACTTGTCTTACCGCTGCCATTCTCACCATAAAACAAGTTGGCACCCGGTGTTAGAGAAATCTGAATTTCCCTAAGGTTTCGCAACCCGTGAATATCCAGACGGGCAAGATACATGTGAGGCGTATTGTGGACGTCAGTTACAGCCGCATGGGCATAACAACATATACAGCACTACTATTGGCAGGATCTTCTATTAGCGCACTGCTGTTTGCATCGGACAAGGTAAATCGGGCTTCACTACCACGAAAAACATTAAGTACATCAATGATATAGCTAACATTAAAGCCTACCTCCAAATCGCCAGAAGAGTAATTTACCGTTACATCTTCCTGCGCTTCTTCCTGTTCGGGATTATTGGCAACCAGTGTTAATAAACCATCACTCAGTAATAACCGAACTCCCCGATATTTCTCATTGGAGAGAATGGCCGTGCGGCTAAAGGCATTCCGTAACTCTTCTCGACTGCCGACCACCTGCTTATCGCCACCTTTTGGCAAGACGCGATCGTAGTCTGGATATGCGCCATCTACCAATTTTGATGTGAAACGAAAATCTGCTGTAGCAATGCGAATATGATTATTACCCACCACCACCGAAACCGCCCCCTCGTCAGACAACAAACGAGACAGCTCAATAACACCCTTGCGAGGTAGAATGGCCTGGGTTAACTCCTGAGAGAGGCCATCGACGTCTTGATCCATCATTGCGAGCCTGTGCCCGTCGGTGGCTACCGCACGCACTCGACCATCACCCACCTCAAGCAACATACCATTAAGGTAGTATCTGACATCCTGTTGCGCCATGGCAAAGGCGGTATGATCGATAAGCTGTTTTAGGGCGTTCTGTTCGATAGAAAACTCACATTTTCCCGGTCCATCATCGACACTGGGGAACTCATTAGCAGGAAGAGAGGAAAGCGTGAACCGGCTTCGACCACTAGTAACCAGAACACGTCCAACCTCTTCAGAGAAGATAATATCGGCGTTATCGGGGAGGGACCGGCAAATATCCATCAACTTGCGAGCCGGTACCGTTATCTCTCCATGTTCTGACGGCGCATCCAGTGATAGGTGGCCAACAATTTCCACCTCCAGGTCTGTTCCTGTCAGAGACAAACAACCTTCATTTAGGTTAATAAGCACATTAGACAAAATAGGTAATGTCTGGCGCCGCTCTACTACCCCAACAACCAGCTGCAGAGGCTTCAGAAAATCTTCGCGGGAAACGGTGAACTTCATCTGTAAATTTCTTCCAAGTTAGCCTGGTTTAAAGTGTTCTATAGTAATGCAATCGCTCACAAGAATCAGGTAGTTAAGGTCCTCATCAACTGTTTTACATCATCACTGATATCCCGACTGGTTTCTTGCAGCTCCTTGACCTTTCTGCAAGCATGCAGAACTGTCGTGTGGTCACGACCACCAAAAGCCTCACCGATCTCAGGTAAGCTGTGATTTGTTAGCTCCTTGGCCAAGGCCATTGCCACCTGCCTGGGACGAGCCACAGAACGACTTCGGCGCTTGGAAAGCAGCTCCGACATTTTAACCTTATAGTACTCTGATACCACACGCTGGATATTGTCGATTGTCACCAGCTTGTCTTGAAGGGCTAGCAGATCCTTTAAGGATTCTCGTATCAGCTCAATATTAATAGGGTTTCCTGTGAAGTGAGCACTTGCTATCACTCTTTTTAGTGCGCCCTCTAACTCTCGTACATTTGAGCGGATACGTTGCGCAATGAAGAACGCCGCATCATTTGGCAGATCCACTCTTGCCTGCTGCGCTTTTTTGATCAAAATAGCGACCCGAGTTTCTAGCTCAGGTGGCTCAACGGCAACGGTAAGCCCCCAGCCAAAACGTGATTTTAGGCGCTCTTCGAGGCCGATAATTTCCTTTGGATAGCGATCACAGGTAAGAATCATTTGCTGCCCACCTTCAAGCAAGGCATTAAAGGTATGAAAAAATTCCTCTTGAGATCGCTCCTTTCCGGCAAAAAACTGTATGTCGTCGATAAGTAGTGCATCAACTGAACGGTAAAATCGTTTGAAATCATTAATGGCATTTAGCTGTAAAGCCTTAACCATGTCGGCTACAAACCGTTCAGAATGTAAGTAAATAATTTTAGCGTTTGGTTTTTGTTGCCGCAGCGCATTGCCTACAGCGTGCATTAAATGTGTTTTGCCCAGACCAACACCACCATAGATAAAAAGTGGGTTATAAGAGCCTCCAGGATTTTCTGCAACCTGGCGCGATGCTGCTAATGCTAACTGGTTTGATTTACCCTCAACAAATGACCCAAAGGTAAACGTCTCATTAACATTACTTCGGTGGTTCAAGCCACCCTCAACATCTGGTTTTCGTATCTCTGGCTGTACGTGTATATGAGTTGTTGCCGGAAATGAAGGCTTTTCCAGAATCACTGGAGCCGCTGGTTGCTTTATAACCTGGGGGATGGATTGTTGGCCATTGCTGGACTCTACGATAATAGCGCAATGCTCTCCGCGGAGCTGCTGGTATATCTCTGCTATTCGCTCGAGAAATTTATCCGACACCCAATCTTTTACAAAACGATTTGGCGCTACTAATCGAATTTCGTTTGACGGTATAGACTTATCATCTTGGCTTACATCTAGCTGCAGCGGTCTTATCCAGGTATTAAATTGCTGTGCTGGAAGCTCCTCCTGAAGATAGCCCAGACACTTTTCCCATAAGACTTGAGCCAAGTTATACCCCTATAAAATGTCAGATTACTTTTATCTAGATGCTTATTATTCGGCCCATAGTCTATCCAGAATAAGCAGGGTTATCCACACCTTTATAGAAATAATAATATCGACTGAATTCTTTACAATTCGTTATAAATCAATGCATTACAAATATATCAAAGGCTGTAGTTTTACACAGTATCCAAAGGTCTTATTGGTTATTTTTTAACCAACACCTGTGGATAAGCTGTTAGTAGTTTGTGGGTGAGCAGGGGACTACCTGTCTAAAAAATTTGTGTGTCAAAATTTTAATGAGAAAACTCTATTGATGACTAGATATACAACCTGGGTCACTTTCCAATACAAAAGCTGGAGAAGATTCGCCCGAGTAGGTCATCACTACTAAACTCACCGGTTATCTCTGTTAGAGCATTCTGCGCCAGCCTTAAGTCCTCAGCCAACAGCTCTCCGGCACCGGCCTCATCCAGTTGTTTAGCGCCAGCATCCAAAAATTGTTGCGCTGCTAATAGCGCTTCGGTGTGGCGGCGTCTAGCCGTAAAGCTGCCCTCGCCACTTCCGGTATAACCCATACATTCTTTGAGGTGATCGGTTAAGGCATCTAACCCCGTTCTTAATTTTGCTGATAGCGTTATGACGGGGTACTGGTTTTTTGATAACCCAGCAGAGAGCCCTGAAATATCACCCTTGTTCAATACAAATGTGATATTTTTTCGATCGGGGTAACGGTCAAAATATTCTGGCCAGTTTTCCTTTGGCTCCAAGGAAAACGCTTTCGTGCTATCAATAACAAATAATATACGGTCGGCCTGATCAATCTCCTGCCAAGCACGCCTGATACCCTCCTGCTCAACCGCATCACCAGTTTCCCTCAAGCCGGCAGTATCTATAATATGTAGCGGCATACCGTCTATATGTATCTGCTCCCTTAGTACATCCCGGGTGGTGCCTTCTATATGTGTCACAATTGCACTTTCTCGACCTGAGAGAGCATTTAGAAGGCTTGATTTTCCGGCATTGGGTTTTCCGGCAATAACCACCGTCATACCCTCCCGGATTAAAGAGCCCTGATAGGCCTGATTAATCACTGCTTTCAACTGCTCCCGTATCATTTGAAGATCCAATGACACCTTGCCATCCGCAAGAAAGTCTATTTCTTCCTCAGGAAAATCTATGGCTGCTTCTACATAAATCCTCAGTACGGTGAGAGCCTCAACCAAGCCATGTACGTGGAAAGAAAACTCACCCTGAAGCGAACGTAGCGCACAGCGTGCAGCTTGCTCTGATGAGGCATCGATAAGATCGGCTATAGCTTCTGCTTGGGTAAGATCAATTTTATTATTAAGAAAGGCTCGTTCAGAAAATTCGCCGGGTCTTGCAAGTCGGGCACCCAACGATAAAGCGCGCCGCAACAAAGTATCCATAATGACTGGACCACCATGCCCCTGAAGCTCCAGAACATGCTCGCCCGTAAACGAATGGGGAGACGGAAAATAAAGTGCAATGCCCTGATCAATTGGAGTGCCACTAGCGTCCAAGAAGTCTGTGTACTGAGCATATCTTGGCTCTGGTTCAAACCCTAGTATCTCTTTAAAAAAAAGAGTCAGATCTAATCCTGAGATTCGTAATATGCCGACACCACCGCGCCCCGGTGGGGTCGCAATTGCCGCTATGGTGTCCTGATCACTGGCAGATAACATTTTAATATCCCAGAAAAAAGGCTCCCTATGGGAGCCTCTAATCTTACTTTTTAGACGCACCTTCAATTTGGCGAGTAATTAACCACTGCTGAACAATGGACAGCCCATTATTCACTGTCCAGTAAAGGACCAACCCTGCCGGGAAAAACATAAAGAAAAAGGTAAAGGCAATGGGCATCATCTGCATAACCTTAGCCTGAGTTGGGTCGGGAGGTGTTGGGTTCAGCTTCTGCTGAATAAACATACTTGCCCCCATAATTAGTGGGAGTACAAAGTAGGGATCTTTTATCGACAAATCTTGAATCCATAAAATCCAAGGCGAGTGTCGCAACTCAACACTTTCAAGTAACACCCAGTAAAGTGCGATGAAAACAGGCATTTGCACCAGGATTGGAAGGCAGCCACCCATTGGGTTAACTTTTTCCCGCTTGTATAAACCCATCGTTTCTTGGGACATTTTCTGGCGGTCATCGCCATATAAATCCTTCAGGCGAGCCATTTCTGGCTGAAGCTTACGCATATTCGCCATAGATTTATAACTGGTTGCTGAAAGCCTGAAAAATGCGGCCTTGAGCATCACCGTTAAGAAAATAATCGACCAACCCCAATTACCCAAAAAATTATGAAGCTGGGTAAGCACCCAGAATAAAGGTTTGGCGATCCACCAGAGCCAACCGTAATCGACGGTTAAATCAAGGTAAGGTGATATTTTTTCCAGGCGATACTGATCCTTGGGGCCAGCATAAAATGCGGCCTTCAACTCACCCTTACTCCCGGGTTCTACAGTGACTAAAGGCGAGGTAAAACCAAGCACATACAAATCTTGATTACCTAATTTACGTAGGTTAAATGTATTCGTAATACTTTGGTCTGGCACCCAAGCACTAACAAAGTAATGCTGAACCATCGCTAACCAGCCCCCGGGGACAGCCTCTTTAAAAGGTTCATCAGCAATGTCATCAAAATCCATTTTTTTATAGTTTTCATCGCTACTGGTCAGTGCCGCACCCAAAAATGGTTTCATTCCCATACCACCGCCCACTGTTGGGTCGTGGCTGTCGCGCTTTATTTGCCCGAACAATCCAGCTTTCCATGGCTGCTCACTCCGATTTTCAATCTGGTAGTTCAATCCAACTAAATAATCCCCTCGATTGAAACTAAATTGCTTGGTGATAAAAACACCGTCCTGCTCAAGGGTTAGGTTCACCTCTAATGTGTCTTGCCCCTCCAACATTTCATAGTGGTCAGCTCCCACTTTAAAGAGGGGGCGACCAGCACTGGTATCCGTCCCATTAGCTCCAATCAAACCACTTTGAGCAATATAGGTGGTACTCGCTGTACGGTTAAGGAGGATAAAGGGACTCTCGCCTTCACCTAACTCTGTTAAGTGTTGGGGTAGTTCAACCCTGACTATATCACCACCATGAGTGTCGATTAGAACAGTCAAAACATCTGTTGATACACGAACCATTCGTGTGTTTTTGTTGGTGGCTAATTCAACAGCCTGCTCTGAAGCCAATTCATCGGAAACCGGTAGCTCACCGATATCAGGCGATGTATTAACAGCAACCTCTGGTAACTCTGGCGTTATCATTGCCTCCGCTGTGGCGATATCCACTTTTGGTGCATTTGCCTCCTGAAACGTATTCCATTCCAGAAATAGCATATAAAGCACCACCAGCATGGCACTAATAAGTAGAGAGCGTTGCCAATCCATATTTATTTCAACTCAGGTTTTTGTTCGGGTTGCGGAACCGGGTCAAATCCCCCGGAGTGATAAGGGTGACATTTTATAAGGCGGCGCAGAGTAAGATAACCCCCTTTCAACACGCCATACTGATCTACTGATGCCACCGCATAACAGGAACAGCTGGGATAAAAACGACAACTAGAACCTAAAAGCGGGCTGACCAAGAACTGATACCCTTTGATTCCAGCGATAACCAGCTTCTTCATTCCTGTTCGGCCATTAGTTTACGAGTTAATCGCTGCCAACTTTTTTGTAACAACGCTATTTGATCGTGTGGGGGCAGTTTATCTAACCCCGGCCGAGCTAGAAATACCACATCCAATGAATTCAACTGGGATTGCGCAAGACGAAAGGTCTCTCGCACCACCCGTTTCACACGGTTGCGGTCTACGGCATGTCGTATATGTTTTTTTGCGACCACAAGACCCAACCGAGGATGAGAAAGCTCATTTGGTCTGGCAAGCAATAAGAGGTGAGGGTGGGCTACCTTGAAATGGGTGCCACCAAAAACAGCCTGGTAAGCCCGGGCTGTTAATAGGCGTTTATTTCTGCTGAAGGTGGCTTCGGGCATGTTCTATTCGGGCATAGCCCTGCCCTTATGATGGGCTGATAATTATGCCGCTAAACGCTTGCGCCCTTTAGCTCGACGACGCTTGATAACCAAACGGCCATTTTTTGTTGCCATACGAGCACGAAAACCGTGAGTACGTTTGCGCTTAAGTACGCTTGGCTGAAATGTTCTTTTCATGACTGACTTCCGTTAACTGACTAATAGCCTCAAAGGGCGGGCGATTTTAAAGAAAAAGTATCGACAGATCAATGAAAGATCAAAGCATAAAGCAAATAAACTTAAGAATAATTTACACACAGGGTTACCCACAGTGTTAACTTTTTATCCACAACCCTTAATAACCTGTGGGTAATCACCTGTAGAAGTCTCTTAAAAACCTCTGGATTATTTTGGGGATAACTACAATCGTTGGAGTTTTGTGGGTAACTATGCATTCTCTCCACAGCATAAACATCACTTAAGCCGAGCTTAGGAGCAGGTTGTTAGCTAGTTTATCATTGGTCTAACTGTTTGATTAATATAGAGTATAGACGGCTATCCACAGAAATTGCCTTGTCTATATATAAACATAATATTAAAAACCATATATATACCTATATATAAGTAGGTATATATTTAAACAACGTTAAAAGCGTATTTTGGATCAACATTCAAAAGACATTAACTCTTGGACTGTTTGCCTTATAATGCTTCCCCTTTTTTGAATTCCTATGCTGGTTAGTCGTAATGCTTTATCCGGATAATTTTGATGTAATCGTAATTGGCGGTGGCCATGCCGGTACAGAGGCTTGCTTGGCTGCGGCCCGCATGGGATGTAATACGTTATTACTGACACACAATGTTGATACTTTGGGGCAAATGTCCTGCAATCCAGCTATTGGTGGTATTGGAAAAAGTCATCTGGTCAGGGAAATTGATGCTCTGGGTGGAGCTATGGCTTATGCCGCAGATAAGGGTGGGATTCAGTTTAGGGTTTTAAACTCTCGAAAAGGGCCTGCCGTTCGAGCTACACGTGCCCAAGCAGATCGTGCTCTGTAT
>JBFICW010000003.1:0-95534 GCA_041581635.1 Porticoccus sp.
CGAGTCATTATCGAAGTCCCATTAACTACTCAGAGGATAATCTTCTGGAAGCCAAAGGTGGTTTGGAGCGTTTTTATACCGCACTGCGGCCTTTTTCCGATGTTCCTGCAGTTCCCTTGGCTGCGTTAAAAGGCAGTGAGTTTTACCAGCGTTTTGTGGATGCCATGAACGATGATTTTAATACTCGCGAAGCTTTGGCTGCGATGTATGATCTGGTGCGCGATATTAATACTGTAGCCAAGACGGATACCGCAAAGGCACGCTCTCTGGTTGCCGAGTTAAAGGCGCTGGGTGAGGTGTTTGGTATTCTGGGTGCCGATGCCGAGTCCTTTTTGCAGGGCGGTGGGTTGGTTGGGAGTTCTGGCGACCTCAGTGCTGACAGTATAGAGGCCATGATTGAAGAGCGTGCTGCGGCCAAGAAAAATCGTGATTTTGCCCGTGCCGACGGTATCCGCGAGGAGCTTCTGTCTCAAGGAGTTGTACTGGAAGATTCTCGTGAGGGAACAACTTGGCGCCGGGATTAACAGATTGTGCTCAATTATACAGAACCTGTTTTTCGTCCCCCCAGTGAAGCCCGGTCACTGATTTTACAAGTGACCAATGGTTGCTCATGGAATAACTGTACATTTTGCGAAATGTACACGGCAGCGCAAAAGAAGTTCAGTGTAAAAACTACCGAGCAATTAATTAACGAGCTTCGGCAGATCGCTGGTTCGGGGCTTCCCGTACGCCGGGTTTTTCTGGCCGATGGCGATGCGATGACGCTATCGTTTCGTCGGTTAAAAGAACTGCTGTTAGCAATACGCCACTATCTGCCCGATGTTCAGCGAGTCTCCTCCTACTGTCTCCCCCGTAATTTAAAAAATAAAACGGTTGAAGAATTGGCGGAACTCGAACAGCTTGGCCTGACGCTGATGTACGTGGGCTGTGAATCCGGTGATGATCTTGTGCTGGAAAAAGTCTGCAAGGGTGAAAGCTATCAAACCTCGCTGAGTGCATTGACCAAGATTAAGCTGGCGGGAATGAGAAGTTCAGTGATGATTTTGAACGGTTTGGGTGGTCAGCGCTATTCCGAACAGCATGCGGTAAATTCTGCGTTGTTAATGAATGAGGCCCAACCGGAATATCTCTCTACTCTGGTGGTGAGTTTCCCCACGGGTGTAGAACGTTTTCAGGCGGGATTTGGCGGCGACTTTGAGCCGCTGCAGCAAATGGATTTATTCCGTGAAATGGAGATTCTATTGCAATCCCTCAGGCTGGATAAAACCGTCTTCCGCAGTGATCATGCCTCCAACTATCTAGTGTTGAAGGGCACGCTATCTCGAGACAAAGAGCGATTGTTAGATCAGGTTCAGACCGCTATTCATAATCCCGACCGTATTCATCTACGCCAGGAGTGGCAGCGGGGGCTTTAGTCGAGATTGTGCTCAGGTTCCTCATCCTCGTATAGCGCGAAATCGGTGGCTACCCAATCGGTTTTTGGGGGCTGTGTTCCACTGATGTTCGCTACAGCCTTTTTCGGCTTCATACCATGATTGGTACGCTATGATGGGGTTTGGGCAGGAAAGTCTCTCGGCCCAACATGCTATGCTTCGCAGTTCCATAGATTTGATTTATAGTCGGAATCGCCCCTCTTTCGCTTCAAAGTACTGCTGCGGAGACCGAAATCAGGTAAAATGCGCGCGTTTTTCCCTGTGAACCGGCACGATAGACACCGACACGATATAGAGAGGTTTTGTGAGTAAAATGAGTTTATATACGGACTATTTAAAAGAAATTGAGCTTCGAGAGAAAGAGCTCGGCTTGCACCCCAAACCCATCGATAGCGCCGATCTGCTGGCCGAAATCATTGAGCAAATTAAAGACACTGCTCATGAGCATCGTGCAGACTCGCTAAAGTTTTTTATCTACAACACCCTGCCGGGCACCACGAGTGCGGCTGGCGTGAAGGCTAAATTCCTCAAGCAAATTATCCTTGGCGAAGAAACCGTCGAAGAAATTACACCTGAGTTTGCCTTCGAACTGCTTTCACATATGAAGGGTGGCCCTTCTGTTGACGTACTTCTTGACTTGGCTCTTGATGACAACCATGACGTTGCAAAGCCTGCAGCAGACGTACTGAAGACTCAGGTTTTCCTTTACGAAGCCGACACCGATCGCCTGGAAGCGGCCTACAAAGCGGGCAACGCGCTGGCTAAAGACATTCTTGAAAGCTATGCCAACGCTGAGTTCTTTACCCAGCTACCAGATATCGACGAAGAAATTAAAGTTGTTACTTATATTGCCGGTGTGGGTGATATCTCTACTGACTTGCTTTCTCCTGGCAACCAGGCGCACTCTCGCTCTGACCGTGAGTTGCACGGCCAGTGCATGATCACACCTGAAGCGCAGCAAGAAATTCGCGACATGCAGGCACAGCACCCTGATAAGAAAGTGATGCTGATCGCTGAGAAAGGCACCATGGGTGTTGGTTCTTCGCGTATGTCTGGTGTGAACAACGTCGCTTTGTGGGCTGGTAAGCAAGCAAGCCCATATATTCCATTTGTGAACATCGCACCGGTTGTTGCTGGTACTAACGGTATTGCACCTATCTTCTTAACCACTGTCGGTGTAACTGGCGGTATCGGTCTTGACCTTAAAAACTGGGTGAAGAAAGTTGATGCTGATGGTAATACAGTGGTTGACGAAAATGGTGATACTGTACTTGAGGAAGCCTACTCTGTTGCGACTGGCACAGTGTTAACCATCAATTCCAAAGAGAAAAAGCTCTACAGCGATGGTCAAGAGTTGGCTGATGTATCTGATGCTTTCACGCCACAAAAAGTGGAGTTCATGAAAGCCGGTGGTTCTTACGCGGTTGTATTTGGTAAGAAACTTCAAACATGCGCAGCTGAAATTCTAGGTGTTGAGGCTCCTCAGGTTTACGCGCCATCTCAAGAGATTCTTGCTGAAGGCCAAGGGCTTACTGCTGTTGAAAAAATCTTTAACCGCAACGCGGTTGGTGTGTCTACTAACGAATCACTACTCTCCGGTTCAAACGTACGCGTTAAGGTGAACATTGTTGGTTCACAGGACACCACTGGCCTGATGACCTCACAAGAGCTTGAGTCGATGGCTGCTACCGTTATCTCTCCAAGTGTTGACGGTGCTTATCAGTCTGGCTGCCACACTGCTTCCGTGTGGGATAAGAAAGCTCAGGCGAACATTCCGCGTCTCATGAAGTTCATGAATGACTTCGGACTGATCACTGCACGCGACCCTAAAGGCGTGTATCCAGCAATGACTGACGTTATTCATAAGGTACTGAACGACATTACTGTAGATGACCGCGCGATTATCATCGGCGGTGACTCGCACACGCGTATGTCTAAAGGCGTCGCTTTTGGTGCGGACTCAGGTACCGTTGGATTAGCGCTAGCTACTGGTGAAGCGACTATGGTGATTCCTGAGTCGGTTAAAGTGACTTTCAAGGGCCACATGAAAAGCCATATGGACTTCCGCGACATCGTGCATGCAACACAAATGCAGATGCTGGAAAAGTTCGGCGGCGACAATGTTTTCCAGGGCCGTGTTATTGAAGTTCACATCGGTACCTTGCTTGCGGACCAGGCTTTCACCTTCACTGACTGGACTGCAGAAATGAAAGCTAAGGCTTCTATCTGTATTTCTGAAGATGAGACCTTGATCGGATCATTGGAACTGGCGAAGAGCCGTATCCAGATCATGATCGACAAAGGCATGGACAACAAAGCACAGACGCTTGCTGGTTTGATCAAGCTGGCTGACAAGCGCATCGAAGAAGTCAGATCTGGAGAAGTGCCTGCTTTGGCACCTGACAATAACGCTAAGTACTTTGCTGAGGTTGTTGTTGATCTAGATGCAATCGAAGAGCCTATGATTGCTGATCCCGACGTGAATAACGATGATATCTCTAAGCGTTATACCCACGATGTGATCCGCCCAGTGTCTTTCTACAAAGACAAGCCGGTAGACTTGGGTTTCGTTGGTTCCTGTATGGTTCACAAAGGCGATATGCAAATCATCGCGCAGATGTTGCGAAACATTGAAAAGCAACAGGGTTCGGTAGAATTTAAGGCGCCTCTAGTCGTAGCTCCCCCAACATACAACATTGTTGATGAGTTAAAAGCCGAGGGCGATTGGGATATTCTTGCGAAATATTCTGGCTTTGTTTTTGATGATGACCATCCAAAAGGCGAAGCGCGTACTAAGTACGAGAATATTCTTTATCTAGAACGCCCAGGCTGTAACTTGTGTATGGGTAACCAAGAAAAAGCAGAACCAGGCGATACCGTTATCGCTACCTCAACACGTCTTTTCCAAGGCCGTGTAGTTGGTGACTCTGCAGACAAGAAAGGTGAGTCTTTGCTAGGTTCAACGCCTCTTGTTGTTCTTTCGGCTGTTCTTGGTCGTTTCCCAACGCTCGAAGAGTATAAAAATGCTGTTGACGGCATTCACCTTACTGATTTCGAGCCACCTGCAGTCGAGCTTAGCACAGAGCCTTCTGCCCAGCCTGTAAGGCTTGTTGGCTGATCCCTAGACCTGTCAAATTGATTGAATTTGATCGAGAGCCCTCCCTATTAAACATAGGGGGGGCTTTTTAATGGCTCGCCTATTGTTTAATAGGGGGGTGCTAAGGGACGTTACCACCATAATTTTCCAGCCTGAAAGTTTTTTGCGATAGGCGCTGAAGGGGAGAGAAATTGCTACTCTATCCTTGTCGCAGAGTAGGGATACTTTTAAGGTGCAAACGTAGGTACACTCTGAAGCTTGAGAAAACAGTCTTTCGCAAAGATCACTGTCTCCAACCATCTAGTGTTGAAGGGCACACTGTCTCGAGACAAAGAGCGGCTGTTAGATCAGGTTCGACCGCTATTCATAATCCCGGCCGTATTCATCTATACCAAGAGTGGCAGCGCGGTTTATAACTGTTTCAGGTCTTTCTCTACCAGTTCTTTCTCAACAGAGCCTAAATGCCAGAGAGTGTTAACGGCAGGGCTTTGGTGTCGATCCAGTTTTCTGGTATTCCCAAGGTGGAGCCAATCACTTTTACGGCTTTTTCAGCAGTAGCCCGGTAGGCGGTGAGTTTGCCACCATAAATGCCCAGGTAGTGGGGTTCTTTCGGCTGGTCCGTGATGAGCCGAACTTCTCGGCTGCGCTGGTAGTGTTTTTGTCTTCCGCTGGGCAGGACCCTTAACCCGGCCATTTCTCCGCACACTTTGCCATCGTAGTCTGGGAAGTGAGTTGTTAGGACTTCAAGTAGGTATTGTCGCTCCTGTTCGGTGGGTTCAACCTCTTCCGGATTGCCTTCAAACAGGGTTTCTGTGGTGCCCAATAGCGTTTTATCGTACCAGGGTAATACAAACACGGCTCTTCCATCGGCTGGGGATTCTAGGTAGTAACATTCGTCGCTAATTTTTTTGTCGAGTATTAAGTGTGTCCCTTGAACTAAATCCACCGGAATGGTGCGAGGCACTGGGGAGATTGAGCTTGCGAGCTGGTTTATCCAGGGGCCGCCTGCGTTGACTAGAAACCGGCAGTTGGCAGTTTCATTGCGACCGCCGTTGTCATAATGTACTCGATATCCATCTTCAGTTTGTTCTGCGTGGGTGAAGTTTGCCGGGCAGCACGCCTCTGCTCCCAGTGCAATTGCAGACTGGATGACCGCTGCGGTGAGTTTGGCGTCATCGGTTTGGGCATCATGGTATCGGTAGACCTTTTGCAGATCGTCTTTGTTAAGGCCTTCCAACTTGTCCCACTCTGATGGCGGGACAACCTCAAACTGGGATTCTTCACGGCAGCCAGACAGTAACCAGTATAGGCTTAGCCCAGTATGAATCTGCCATGTGTGGTAATTGGAGTGTTTGTAGATGGGCAGGTAAAACCAGTTGCTATGGACCAGTTCCGGCGCATTTTTTAGTAGCAAGGCTCTTTCTTTCAGTCCTTCCTGTACCAGAGACAGCTCCCCACCTTGCAAATAGCGGAGTCCACCGTGAATAAGTTTGCTGGATTTGCTGGAAGTACCCGCTGCCCAGCCAGTTTTTTCCAAAATTAACGTGGAGTAGCCCGCAGCCTGAGATGCCTGTGCAACACCTGCGCCCTGTATCCCTCCGCCAATCACAATTACATCGTAGGTGGCTTTATTATTATTGTTCATGATTAGTGCGGCCTTTTATCTATCAGTCAACTTACTTGTGCCTCTCATTAAAGTGCTCGATGTGCCAGGTTTTCAATCATTCCCCCAACATCAAAGGTTTCTATCATATCTGCTCCCCGGTTAAACCAGTCTATCGCCGAGTTTGGATCTGTTATCTCGTAAATCACTACCGTACTCTCGATGTTATCCAGAGCAACGTCATCTGGAATCATTTCAGCATCACAAAAGATAAACTCGGGTTGAATGCTGGTCATTAATGGACTTTCAAGCTCACCCCATTGTTTTAGCACTAAGCCTAATCGAGGGTAGCCCTGTTTCCAGGCATGGTGAATAAACTCGTCGCTAAAGCTGATTAATACACATTGAGACAGCGATGGTTTCAGTGTCTCAAGGATAATCTCATAGGCATGTTCAATCCCTTCAATATGGAGTCCGGTGCGTTTGAGTTCGATAAAGGCAGTAACTTCTGGGTGCTTTCTGAGGAGGTCAACCAGTTCTGACAGGGGGGTAATCGTCTGACGCTTAAATTGATCGCCAAAACGATCAGGCTCTGAGGCTGGAAGGAGAATAAGTTCTGACAGATTAAGCAGATGAGCGGCGTTGTCTATACCGGAGATGCGGTTCATCAGTGTGTCGTGGTATAGAACCGGTTGGTGGTCTGCGCTAAACAGAATGTCGGTTTCAATAAAGTGCGCACCAGCCTCAATAGCCTTGCTTATGCCTAACAGCGTGTTTTCAGGGTAGTGTTTTGGGTAACCCCTGTGTCCAACGAGACGATCCGTTAGCATGGATTAATACCAGTTGTTGAATGTCCCCTTATCCTAGACCCGATATGGGCCACTCAACAACTGCTTAATCTATCAAATAGAAAAATTATTGGTGATAAATGCCTAGGCTAATTTTTTCTCGCCAGCATCCACAGATTGAAGAATTAAGGTGTTTATCGTCATCGGGCCTACGCCGCCGGGGACGGGAGTAAGGGCAGCTACGCGGCCGTGGAGAGGCTCCAGCTCAATATCTCCTACACCTCCGGGATGATAACCGGCATCTACGACTACAGCGCCATCTTTGATCCAGTCTGCTTTGATGAATTCGGGTTTGCCTACTGCACCAACAACAATGTCGGCATCGCCAACAAGTTCAGCCAGATTTTTAGTCCGGGAGTGGCAGATAGTGACTGTCGCATTGGCATTGAGGAGCATCATTGCCATTGGTTTTCCGAGAATCGGGCTGCGGCCCACAACCACAGCGTGTTTGCCTTCCAGAGGAATATCGTAGGCGGACAAAAGACGCATGATGCCCTGTGGCGTGGCAGAGCCGTAGGCCTCTTCACCCATAGCCATCCGGCCAAATCCCAGGCAGGTAACGCCGTCGACATCTTTTTCCAGTGCGATGCTGTCAAAGCAGTCGCGCTCTTCTATTTGTGGTGGGACGGGGTGCTGTAACAAAATGCCCTGGCAATTAGGGTTGTTGTTCAGTGTTTCGATCTTAGCCAAGAGTTCTTCGGTTGTTGTTTCCTCCGGCATTTCAACTGCAATGGATTCCATGCCCACGCGTTTGCAGGCATTTTGCTTCATTCTCACGTAGGTGGCTGATGCCGGATCGCCACCCACCAGAATAGTTGCCAGTATTGGGGGTTGGCCGCCACTCTTCGATTTTAGCTGTGCAACGCGCTCTGTCAGTTCTGCTTCTGTTTGTTGGGCAACAGCTTTGCCATCGAGAATTATAGTTGGCATGGTAATGGGGCTCCGGGGTATTAGGTTTAAAGGCGGCATTTTCTCACTTCGTATAGTTCCTGTGAAGTGAATCTCTCGTTACTTAGACGCGCTTTTTGATTGACGAAGCGGATTAGCGACAGTATCATGCGCACCTCTCGAAATGAGGGTCGTTAAGACATCGGGGATTAGCGCAGTCTGGTAGCGCGCCTGCTTTGGGAGCAGGATGTCGGGGGTTCGAATCCCTCATCCCCGACCACTCATTTATTCCGAGAGGCACTTGTTGAGCGCCCGTAGCTCAGCTGGATAGAGCAACGGCCTTCTAAGCCGTGGGTCGCAGGTTCGAATCCTGCCGGGCGCGCCATCCGGCAAAGAAACAGTGCAATCTATGGTGGCTGTAGCTCAGTTGGTAGAGTGCAGGATTGTGATTCCTGTTGTCGCGGGTTCGATCCCCGTCAGCCACCCCATTTTCTCTTGTCCACGACGCTTTATTTTTTCTTTGCTCTGTTTGCAGGGCCAACCTATTTGTTCTCTTCGCTATTCGGTTTCTCTAAGGCCGATCATCGCCATGTAGTTTATTGCGGAGAGCGCCGGATGATTCTGTTAAAGTGACGCCTCTTTAATACCCTGATCAGGAATATCCTTTTGTCACTGTTGCAAGCCCTACCCATACACAAACAACTATTAAAAGCCCTTGAAAAGCTGACATTTACTGAAGCAACAGCAGTGCAGGAACAAGCTATACCTGCCGTGCTGGATGGCCGGGATCTGATGGTATCTGCGCAAACGGGCAGCGGTAAAACGGCTGCATTCTTATTGCCGATATTGCACCGGATGATGGTTGATAAGGCGCCGAATAGTGGCACCAGGGCGCTGATACTTCTGCCAACGCGAGAGTTGGCGCTGCAAACCCAAAAGCACTTCGAGCAATTGGCCGCGTTTACCCCTATCAAAAGTGGCCTAATCATTGGTGGCGAGGCATTTAAACATCAAGTGGCGACGCTGCGAAAAAACCCTGAAATATTGATCGCCACGCCAGGACGGTTGGTCGATCATATTGAAAAAGGGACTCCCGATTTAAAAGATCTAGAAGTGTTGGTGCTGGATGAAGCCGACCGCATGCTCGATATGGGTTTTGCCATAGATATGAATACCATTGCCAGCAGCTGTAATAAGCAGCGGCAGAATTTGTTGTTTTCAGCGACGTTAAAACACAAAGAGCTTGGCCGTATTAGTGCGACCTTTGCTGATCCCCAATATATTGAGGTGGACTCACATAGACGGCAACACAGTCAGATAACCCAGCAGTTGATTCTGGCCGACGATTTAAAACACAAAGAAAATTTAGTCGTTGCTTTATTAGCAGAAGAGCAGGCGAGAAAGGTCTTTATATTTTGTAAAACTCGCATTCAGTGCCAGCAGTTAAGCCATGTGTTGCGCTACAAGAAATTAAAAGCAAATTGCATTCATGGTGAAATTCCTCAAAGTGAACGCAAGCAGATAATGAACCAGTTCAGGAGTGGTCAACTTGAGGTCTTGGTGGCTACCGATCTTGCTGCTCGAGGCTTGGATGTAGAGGATGTGGATCTGGTTATCAATTTCAGTATTGCACAGTCGGGCGATGATCATGTTCATCGAGTAGGTCGTACTGGTCGCGCTGGACAGGAAGGTAAAGCGATCACCTTGATTGATTCCAATGAGTGGAACCAGATGTCGAGCATTGAGCGTTATCTGAAAATTCGTTTTGAGCGCAGAGTTGTTGCGGGGCTTAAGGCAAATTATACCGGCCCTAAAAAGGTTAAAAAGTCCGGTAAGGCCAGTGGTGCTAAAAAGAAAAAGATCGACCCCAAAAAAAATAAAGCAGTGAAGTCAAAATCAGCTAGTTCAAAGTCAACTCAGTCCCGTCCAAAAAAGTCGAGAGTACCGATGAAAAATAAAATAGGGTCAGGTGGTGGCGATGGCTTTGATGTATTGCGCAAGAAATAGTTAAGTTTAACTGCTGTCCGGAGGAGAACCATTCGTGACTGTCGAGTGCATCTATATTTGCCCTGAATCTGGTGCTGATCAAGTGATTCAGAAAAACATTGAACTAGTGGCAGGCCAGGGAATTATTGGCGACCGAAATTATGGTTTATCGAAATGGCCGGGACAAAATCTGACGCTGATTGAAGCAGAGGAAATCGAATCGTTTATTCAAGAGCAAAATTTGAAATATGACTTGTCAATGACACGCAGAAATATCATTACCAGGGGTGTGCGGTTAAATGACCTTGTGGGAAAAGAATTTATGATTGGGGAGGTAAGATTGAAAGGGGTTGAGTTATGTGAGCCCTGTAGCAGTCTGGGTAATGCGCTTTCCAGCTCAAGTCTGTCACCAAAAAATGTGGTGAAACGATTTCATCAACGCGGCGGATTGCGAGTCGATGTGTTAACTTCAGGCGCGATTGTTGTCGGCGCCAAAATTTTTGGCATTGACTAGCTTTATGTTTTCACCGTTTTTTCAAGGTCTAGTATTCAGAGGGTTTGACGGTTGAAACACGAACATATCATAAAGCCGGTCAAAAAATGGGTGGAAACACTTGTTGTTGGGTTAAACCTTTGCCCCTTTGCCAGACGTGAAGTGTTGGCAGGTAAAGTGCGTTTTACCGTGTCGGAGGAGAAGACAGAAGAACAACTTTTAATTGATCTTCAGGCGGAGCTGGATCTGCTTGAGCACGAGCCTGACATTGAAACCACCTTGTTGATTGTTCCTGAAGTACTTCAGAATTTTTACGATTTCAACCAATTCTTGGACGATGTCGATGGTCTGCTCGTGGAGATGAATTTGGACGGCGTCTATCAGGTTGCCAGTTTTCACCCTGATTATCAGTTTGGTGGCACTGAACCCGATGATGTTGAGAATTATACTAATCGCTCGCCCTATCCCATCTTGCATCTGATCCGGGAGGAAAGCCTGGAGAGAGCTGTTGCCAGTCACCCCAATCCGGCAGGGATTCCCGAGCGTAATATCGCGCTTATGGACAGTCAGGGGCCAGAAAAAATGCAGGCCCTTTTGCGGGCGTGTTTTCAGGATAATTAAGGTGAAAAATTGAGGTGTGCAATACTTGAAACGCCTAGTAATGCCTTGAGGCAGGCTGGCTTTCAATGGTTTTTTGCTTCATGTTTTGATCGGTTGTCGTGATGATTAAATCACTGTTGTTAATCTGTCGCTCGGCGTCCCCGTTGTTCTCTGCGTTCTACCTTTCCTTTTGAGCTGTATGATTCGGTGCCCAAGGCAGATTGATTTCTCCGGAGGCTATGTCTTCGACCCTTGTGATGGGCATATCTACATTGGCAAGATTCGGCGCTGCATTCTTGTAGTGGTAGATGTGGCGCATCTTTAGCCAGAAAGTAATTGTTTGCTATCGATTGTACTGATGGGCACGCATCCAAACCACACTCAATGGATACAGCATGATGGGGTGTTTCGCCTTGAGTGGAAGTTCGGGGCTTTCGCTTGAGCAACGCTCTGCTTTGTGCTCTTTGGGCACCACCAGAAAAAACTGGCAATTTAAAAAATAAGAACGCCGCAAAGACAATAAAAACAATGGTAAGCATCATGATAATTCTCCCCCATCTTATTTCTAGTATCGGACTAATATTTATTCTGGTTTTAATTGATACTAGTAGAGATTTTGGGGAGAGCGAACATTTTAGCCGCTCAGTAGGGCGGCGAGTAGTTTAAGTGAAAGTAGGGGCTTTTACCTCAAGCCCCTGTTGTGCGGCCATTATGCCCCCCTTTTTTGCCTTTCAAGGGGAGTTGCGCAAGTTAGTGTTTCTTCAGTGCTTGATTAAATAGCGCACCTAATGTGCCTACTTTTTGTTGTCCTGGATCTTTTCTATTAGCCGGCTTGTCGTTTTGAGTTTTGCTGGTCTTTCGAGAGTGCTTCGATGCTTGTTTTGGGTGCCCGCTGTCTTTTGGTGCCGTTTCCGGTTCCGGTTCATCAGTCAGTCTCATGGACAGACCAATACGCTTGCGAGGTATGTCCACTTGCATCACTTTGACCTGAACGATATCACCAGCCTTTACCACCTCGTGAGGGTCTTTGATGTAGCGGTTCGCCAATGCTGAAATATGCACTAAGCCGTCCTGGTGAACTCCGATATCGACGAAAGCCCCAAAGTTGGTTACGTTGGTGATAGTCCCTTCCAGTACCATACCCGGTTCAAGATCCTTGAGCGTCTCGACACCCTCTTTAAAAGTAGCTGTTTTAAATTCAGGGCGGGGGTCGCGACCAGGTTTGTCCAGTTCTCTGAGAATATCGGTGATTGTTGGCAGGCCAAACTTGTCATCTACATAATCTTTTGGGTTGATGCTGCCAAGTAAAGCGCTGTCACCCAGTAGCGAGGTGACCGGCTTGGCTATATCGCCGGCAATTTTTGACACCACAGAATAACTTTCGGGGTGAACGGCGGAAGCATCCAGTGGATTATCGCCATTGGTAATGCGTAAGAAGCCTGCGGCTTGTTCGAAAGTTTTGTCCCCGAGTCGAGCGACCTTCTTCAGTTCTTTGCGTTGTCGAAAGGGACCATTTTCATTGCGAAACGCCACAATATTCTCGGCGATGGTTTGATTTAGCCCCGCGACGCGATTTAATAGGGCTGCCGAGGCCGTGTTGACCTCTACACCCACGGCGTTTACGCAATCCTCTACGACACTATTCAGACTTCGAGAGAGTTCGAGCTGGCTGACATCATGCTGATATTGGCCTACGCCAATGGATTTCGGGTCAATTTTAACCAGTTCTGCCAAGGGGTCCTGGAGGCGGTGAGCGATTGAAATGGCTCCTCTTATGGTTACGTCTAGGTCTGGATACTCTCTGGCAGCAAATTCGGAAGCGGAATAGATCGACGCCCCGGATTCATTGACGATTACGGGCTGGGCGGTGAGTGTTGGATGGTTTTTTAATACCTCTTTAACAAAGCGCTCAGTTTCCCGGCTGGCGGTACCATTGCCGATAGCGATTAACGCCACATCGTGCTTTTTGCACAGATGTACTAGCGTCGCTTCGGCCTGCTGGAATTTGTTTTGTGGTGGCGTGGGGAAGATGGCTCCGTGGTCTAATACTTTGCCCGTATCGTCTACGACGGCCAGTTTGACGCCAGTGCGCAAGCCGGGATCGAGTCCAATGGTGTTCTTCTGCCCAGCGGGAGCGGCGAGGAGTAAATCTTTAAGGTTGGTGGCAAACACCGCGATGGCTTCAGTTTCAGCCCGGCTGCGAAGTTCGGCGAGCAAATCAGTTTCAATGTGTAAGTGGAGTTTTATTTTCCAGGTCCAGCGAACCACTTCGGACAGCCATTTGTCGGCTGGCCGGCCTTGACCTGCAATGTTCACCTGCTTGGCAATCATCACTTCGCAGGGGTGGCTTTCAATGGCGTCGGTCTGAATATCGACCCGAAGGGATAAAATACCTTCGCGGCGACCACGGAACATAGCCAGGGCTCTGTGAGATGGAGTGGTCTTTAAGGGTTCACTGTGTTCAAAATAGTCTCGGTATTTTGCACCATCCTGTTCTTTCCCATTGATGAGTGTGGCGTTTAAGGTTGCTTCATTGCCAAGATAATGACGTAGTTGACCGACCAAATCTGGATCTTCGCTGAAGCGTTCCATCAAAATATATTTGGCGCCATCAAGCGCTGCTTTGATGTCGGCAATACCCAGGTCGGGGTTTATATAAGACTCTGCCTGTTGTTCTGGATTGAGTTCTGGTTGGCCATAGAGGGTATTAGCGAGAGGTTCTAGTCCTGCTTCTATGGCAATTTGTCCTTTTGTGCGGCGTTTTGGTTTGTAGGGTAGGTATAAGTCTTCGAGCCGTGTCTTGGTATCCGCAACGAGGATGGCTTGCTTGAGCTCCGGGGTGAGCTTACCTTGCTCTTCAATGCTGCCGAGTATTGTTTGGCGGCGATCTTCCATTTCCCTCAGATAGCCGAGCCGTTCTTCCAGCGAGCGAAGCTGGGTATCGTCCAGTGCTCCTGTGACTTCCTTGCGGTACCGGGAGATAAACGGTACCGTCGCACCCTCATCCAGTAACGTAATGGCCGCGGCGACCTGCTGGGGTTTAACGTTGAGTTCTGATGCAATCTGGTGCTGAATCTTGTCCATTTTTTCCGTTACGTGGTTGAGGTGTTGGGGCTGTAGTGGTGAAGGTAAAGCGTGCGATTATGGGTGAAACTCTTTGCTCAAAACAGACTTGTTAATGAGCTTAAAATATGTCCTGTGAACAATTGCCAAGCTGCCCGCTGTGTGAAACTGCATCTGTCGTCGAGTATTGTTCAGATACCAAGCGTGATTATTATCAATGTAATCAATGTTGGTTAGTGTTCGTGCCTCCCTGGCAGCATCTATCCCGGGAAGAGGAGAAGGCAGTCTATGACCTGCACTGTAACAGTCCGGATGATCAATATTACCGAAAATTTTTGAGCAGGTTGGCCGATCCGCTATTAGAAAAGCTTAGCAAAGGCGATAATGGGCTGGATTTTGGTTCGGGGCCTGGGCCAACACTATCCGTTATGCTTGAAGAATCGGGTTTTAGTACCGAGGTTTACGATGTTTTTTACGCAAATGATGCAGCTGTACTAAAGGCGAGTTATAGCTTTATTACTGCTACAGAGGTGGTTGAACATTTGTCTGAACCGGGAAAGGTGTTGGCCAATCTTTGGGTAAAAGTTAAGCCCGGCGGTTACTTGGC
The DNA here is from genome assembly GCA_041581635.1 of Porticoccus sp. GTDB lineage: Bacteria > Pseudomonadota > Gammaproteobacteria > Pseudomonadales > Porticoccaceae > Porticoccus. The sequence goes on from JBFICW010000003.1 coordinate 14,619, forward strand.
CTTGATGACCAAGTTGGTTTTGGATAAGGCGGCTTTTGCCCGTTGGCATTACAAAAATGATCAAACCCATATTTGCTTTTATAGCCGAGAAACATTTGGTTACATCGGCCAAAAATGGGGTGCGGAGGTTGAATATCCTGCTGACGACGTCATTTTAATCCGTAAAATAGTGGACAAATAAGGCGCCTGTTCGGGCTGTTAGAACTATTTGGTCACAAAAGGGCTTTGCTTAGCCAGCCTTGCGGTAATTACTATCGATAACTCGCTTCTTTAACACGCGTGGTTTTAACTCCAGATAAACTCCAGTGAGGAGCTCCTTAGGAGCTGTAGGAGTTGGAATTACGCTTTATTTCACAGGAGAGCCCATGTCCCAGAAGGATATGTTTCAAGGTGATACGCTGAGACTGCAGCCATTGGAAAATGGTTATATGGAATTACATTTCGATGCCGTTAAGGGGTCGGTAAATGTCTTTAATCAAGCCACGTTGGCGGAGCTTGCGCAGGCACTTAAGGTTTTGGCGCAGCAGCCCGATGTAAACGGTTTGCTGCTTACAAGCGGAAAAGGTGTTTTTGTTGCCGGAGCTGATATTACGGAATTTAGTGATGTCTTTAACGGCTCAGATGAGCAGCGTCGGGTCTTTCTCAGTACTGCAAATGAAGCGTTCAACAACATTGAATCATTGCCCTATCCGACGGTGGTGGCCATTAATGGCTTTGCCTTGGGTGGCGGTTTTGAGGTGTGTTTGGCTTGTGATTTTAGGGTGATGTCCAGCAAGGCCCGCGTGGGTTTGCCTGAGACCACGCTGGGTATTATTCCTGGTTGGGGCGGCACGGTGCGCCTGCCTCGATTGATTGGTTTTGATAATGCGGTGCAGTGGATTGCTACCGGTGCCCATAAGAAGGCTGCCGACGCCCTTAAAGATGGTGCCGTGGATGCTGTTGTTGAGCCCGACTTGTTGCGCGATGAGGCTTTGGCAATGTTGGAGCGGGCATCAACGGGGTCGCTGGACTATCGGGGTCGGCGGGAACAAAAGCAGTCGCCTCTACAACTCAATGATATTGAATTAGGTATGTCGATTGCCACGTCTAAATCGATGGTTTTATCCAAGGCTGGCCCGAATTATCCAGCCCCAGTCACTGCGGTAGACGTTCTGGCCAAGGCTGCAAAAATGTCACGCGACGATGCGCTGGAGATTGAGTTTCAGGCTTTTAGTGAGCTGACTCAAACACCACAATGTCGCGCATTGGTGGGAATGTTTGTCAATGATCAGTACATCGGTTCGGTGGCCAAAAAGTATGGAAAAAAGGCAACCAAGACCGTCAAGCACGCGACAGCGTTAGGCGCGGGCATTATGGGTGGCGGGATTGCCTATCAGAATTCGATAAAGGGCTTCCCGGTATTGATGAAGGATATCAATACTGACTCATTAGCACTGGGTATGAGTGAGGCCAATAAATTGCTGGCCAAGCGAGTAGACCGTGGTCAGATGTCTACCTTGGATGCGGGTAATGTCCTCTCCCGAATTATTCCGTCACTCAGTTACGAGGGTATCGAAAATACCGATATCGTGATTGAAGCGGTAGTAGAAAATGCCAAAGTGAAAAGTATTGTTCTCGCTGATGTGGAAGAAAAAATTTCTGATGACGCTGTGCTGGTTTCGAATACTTCAACGATTTCTATTGACCAATTGGCGGCGCATTTAAAGCGCCCGGAAAATTTCTGTGGCATGCACTTTTTTAACCCAGTGCATGCTATGCCTTTGGTGGAAGTGATTCGAGGGGAAAAAACCTCTGAGGAAACACTGGCAACGGTGGTGTCTCATGCGCTGGCATTGGGTAAAAAGCCGATAGTTGTGAATGATTGCCCAGGGTTTTTAGTGAACCGAGTGCTTTTCCCGGCTGTATTTGGTTTTGACATGATGGTCGTGGATGGGGCTGATTTTCAGCAAGTGGATCGAGTGATGGAAGCTTGGGGTTGGCCCATGGGCCCCGCTTACTTGATGGATGTTGTTGGTCTGGATACCGCAGTGCATTGCTTCCCCTCTATTCTAGAAGGTTACCCGGAGCGCATGAGCGATATTTATGATGTATCGCCAACCAGATTACTGTTTGAGAGTAATCGTCTTGGCCAGAAAAATGGCAAAGGTTACTACCTCTATGAAAAGGATAATCGCGGGAAGCCGAAGAAGTCGGTTGATGCGGCTGTTTATGAGTTATTTGCAGAACACACCGGAACCAAAGGCTCTTGTGACTTTAGCGACGAGGCTATTGTGTCCCGTTTTATGGTGCCCATGTGTATTGAGTTGGCCCATTGTCTGGAAGAGGGGGTAGTGGGTTCTCCTGCAGAGGCAGATATGGCTGTAGTGTATGGCCTTGGTTTCCCCGCTTTCAGAGGGGGTTTGTTCCGTTGGATGGATGAGATCGGTCTCGATAATTTCTGTGCGATGGCAGACAACTACAGCGAACTTGGCAAATTATACGAGCCAACTCAGAAAATGCGCGAAATGGCCGCGAATGGTGAAACCTATTATGACTAGTCGCGAAAGCAAGGCCGTAGGAATTAAAGGAGAGCTGTTTTGAGCTTAAAACCAAGAGATGCAGTGATAGTTGATTTTGCGCGCACCCCCATGGCGCGCTCTAAAAATGGATCATTTCGCCATCGTCGAGCAGATGAAATTGGCGCTGATCTTATTGAAGGCCTGCTCGATCGTAATCCAGGGGTAGCCCCCGGTGAGATTAACGACATTATTTGGGGGTGCGTGATGCAGGGTCGGGAGCAGGCATTTAATGTCGCCAGAATGACCAGCTTGCGCACTCGGATACCACATGAGGTGCCGGCGATTACGGTCAATCGACTCTGTGGCTCGTCTATGTCGGCATTACATAATGCTACGGCCAACGTAATGGCGGGGTTGGGCGATATCTATTTGGTAGGTGGTGTCGAGCATCTTGGTCATGTGCCTATGACTCATGATGTAAACCCTAATCCAGCAATGAACCTGAGCATTGCTCAAGCCTCTGGAATGATGGGGTTAACCGCTGAATACCTTGCGCGAATTCATGGTATCAGCCGTCAGCAACAAGATGAATTTGGCGCTCGTTCACATAGGCTAGCGGCCAAAGCAAGAAGTGCTGGTCATTTCAGCAACGAGATTGTTCCTATAGAGGGCCATAACGAAAATGGTGGCCTTTATCTGATGACGGAAGATGAGACTATTAGACCCGAAACTACCGTCGAGGGATTGTCGCAGTTGCGTACGGTATTTGACCCCGTTAATGGTACGGTGACTGCGGGAACATCCTCCCAGATAACTGATGGTGCAGCTGCCATGTTGGTTATGTCCGCGGAGCGGGCTAATGCTTTGGGGCTTCAGCCTATGGCCAGGATTGTTTCTGTCGCTGCTGCCGGCGTTGACCCGGCCATTATGGGATACGGCCCTGTACCTGCTACACGAGCAGCACTAAAAATGGCCGGGTTAACAGCCAGTGATGTTGATTACATTGAGCTTAATGAGGCCTTTGCCGCGCAGTCTTTGCCCGTCTTAAAAGATCTCGGTCTGTTGGATAGCATGGATCAAAAAGCAAACGTTAATGGTGGTGCTATTGCTCTGGGGCACCCTTTGGGTGCTTCTGGTGCCAGGATTACTGGTACGTTGTTAAATATCCTTCAGCAACGGGATGCTACATTCGGTGTGTCGACTATGTGCATTGGATTGGGGCAGGGTGTGGCAACGATTGTTGAGCGATTGAATTAACGGTGTGTTGCTTTTATAAAAAAGGCTGGCAAATCGCCAGCCTTTTTTATAAGTGTCGGTCGGCTTGTTAGTCTGAGATGAGTTGGTGTCCGTGTGGAGCTATTTTTCCACTGAAGATTATCTCGGCGAAGCTATTTCATTTTGCTAGACTCCCTTTCACTCGATGTGTCTAATTTCAGGAGCTTTCATTGGTAAATATACGGAATACAGAAAGCCCTGAGGCGGATCTTGATCTATGGCTTGGTGACGCTGCAGGTGTGGGAAATGTCGGTGTTTTAGCCGTGGCATATGACTACACTCAGTACTACTTACCTGCTTCACCATTAATCGAACTGGTAGCTGTGTATTGCTCCTCGGGGGGGCAATTGTATTTCTCTGTGGCCGCATTAACCCCCTTGTTGCGTCGTCAACTGGAATCCATGGAATCTAGTTTGTCTGGCTTGCGTGAGTTTGCTCGGACAAACGATCTGCCGGTGATAGCTTTGGATAAGCCTCTCATGCTGGAAACTGTCAGTATCGCTAAACCTTGGGGGCAGGAGATTTGGTATACCGGAATTGAAGAAAGAGGGGTTTCAAAAGTTACGGATGGATTGTCGAGTGCTCCTCTGCCATGGGTGCTATCGGTAGCCCCAAGGCGGCTTACGTCGAATCGAGAGCGACAAATCAATTTATTGAAAATTCTCGATCCACTGCCAGAGGCAGTTTATGGTGATTTATATTTTGAGCTGCACGAAGAGAAGCGCGAAGTCTATGTGGTGACCCATGTTGATGAAGGTGCCTGGCCAGATGGGGAAGGGGCCATTCGTTACGGTTTTAATGAGGATGTTAAGTTAACCTATTCTTCAGAAGAGGCATTTCGAGCTGACTATTTGGCGGCCGTGAAAAATTACCAGCTTATTCGGCGTCAAATAGACGAGCAGATTGAGCTGTTGCGCCAAGACGAAGGATTGTCTTCCGCTGAGCCTGTGTCGGCAGAAACCATGAAGCGCTGGATATCTAAGCTGCCTCCGGCTGAGGTTAGGCAAGAAGAGGCGCTTCGAGAACGTATGAATAAATTCACGGCACTGTTGCCGCTCAAGCTGGGAGATGTGATAAAGGTGCCATTGCTCACTCCTCACGCATTACAGCATGGTGTGCGTACGGTCGAGTTTCAAACCCCTGTTTACGAACGAATGATCCTTTCGTTTGCACAAAAAGTGTTAACTCAGAATGACTGGGATACTGAAAAAGCAGTTGAGATTATGTCAACAGGCAGCCCTCCATTAGCGGAGTTAACTATTCTTGAGGAAGAAGCTGATCACCGCATTGAAGAGGTGGTCGTATTCGAAGACTTCCGCGTGCTACGTCTGACCCTGGCGAGTTTTTCTGATTACCCGTTACCGAAAGCTCAGCGCTATGAATTGTTGGTGGTGGTGGATGGGTCGCTTGATTGCGGTGGCGTATTGGTTGAGCAAGAGAGCGCAGTGCTCTTGCCCGCTGACAGAGCAGATCTTCTCCTTGAAAATAAAGTGAATAGAGATACAACGCTGTTACTCGCCTCTCCTGTTTGACAGTAAAAAAACACTTGTCCCCAGAAGCTCCGACTATAGACGTTTCTTTTGTTGAACAGGAATTACCACTGTGGCAAAATGCCCACCCTTCGCCGATGGGGCCTCTGATTGCCCCCGTAGATTCGGCAGTTATCGGTTTTTAGCGGACGTGGTGAAATTGGTAGACACGCTGGATTTAGGTTCCAGTGCCGCAAGGTGTGAGAGTTCGAGTCTCTCCGTCCGCACCATTTAATTAATAAGCAAGTAAATCATTTAGAGGAACATCATGCAGGTTTCCATTGAAGCAACTTCTGGCCTTGAGCGTAAAATGACCGTTGGAGTCCCAGCTGAACGCATTGAAAATGAAGTAAGTGAGCGCCTGGAAAAGGCGAGCAAAACAGTTCGCCTGGATGGTTTTCGTAAAGGTAAAGTACCGCTTAGTGTTGTGAAGCAGCGTTTTGGCGCAGGCATTCGCCAGGAAGTTATCGGCGAGGTAGTAAGAAGCTGTTTCTTTGAGGCTGTAACTCAAGAAAAAATTTCTCCTGCTAGCCAGCCTGCGATTGAGCCGACTAAAGATGAGCCCGGTCAGGATCTGGAGTTTGTTGCTACGTTTGAAGTTTTGCCAGAGTTCGACCTGGCGGATATGGCGACAATCGAAGTGGCCAAGCCTGTGGCAGAAGTGAAAGATGAAGATGTCACTGAAATGATTGATGCGTTGCGCAAGCAACATGCCACATGGGCCGAAGTGGATCGTCCTGCGGCACTGGGTGATGAGGCTAATATCGATTACACTGGAGTAAAAGACGGTGAAGAATTTGAAGGCGGCAAAGCTGAAGGTTATCCACTGGAATTAGGTGGTGGTAAGGCCGTTCCTGGGTTTGAAGAGGGTATTGTCGGCATGTCTAAAGGGGATGAGAAAGTTATCCCTGTTACTTTCCCCGATAGCTACCATGCTGAAGAACTCCGCGGTGCGAGTGTTGAGTTCACTATTAAATTAAATGAGCTAAAGGAGCCAACGCTTCCTGCACTCGATGATGAATTCTTCGCTCTTTTTGGTCTTGAGGCTGGTGGTGAAGAGGCCTTCCGTTCTGCTGTTCGTCAGAATATGGAGCGTGACCTTAAGAATGCGCTTGAGGGTAAAACCAAGAGTCGTGTGATGGAGCAGTTGTATCAGTTACACAGCGATCTTGAAGCGCCGATGACGCAGGTTGCCAATGAGGTGACAGGCCTAAAGCAGCAGATGGCAAATAAGCTGGCTGGTGCTGGTGAGAATCAGTTTGACCCTTCGCTGTTGCCGGATGATATGTTTATCGACCAGGCCAAGCGTCGTGCTGTTGTGGGATTGGTGGTCAATGAAATTGTACAGTCCAATAAAATGGATGTTGATGGCGCTAAAGTCCGTGCCCGTATTGAGGAACTGGCCTCTACCTACGAGCAATCAGAAGAGGTTGTTAACTACTACTATAATAGCCCAGAGCTTCTGAAGGGCGTTGAAGCGAACGTTTTACAAGATCAGGTTGTCGATCTGGTGTTGTCTTTGGCTAAGGTCACAGAAGAAGAGATCGGCTATCAACAGGCTGTTGCCCCTGACCCGGAGCAGGTTGCCGCAGAAAGTTAACGCTCCCTCTTAATAAAAGAGATGGCGCTTGATTCATTACTGAATGTTGCGCCTGGATAGAGCGGAAACCGGTGGGATCACCAATAAATTAAATGGTGGCCACCGGTTTTTTTCTGTTTGGCTCATGATTTTATGGTCAGGTAAAATGGTTTGCCCTTTAGCCCAGCAATCTCCAGCTTGCCTTATCTCTCCTCCCGGTTACAATGCTGCGATACGTTGTTTATTCAAGTGAGCTACTATGAAATTTGATCTCTCTACGTCCATGCCAGGCGCACAAAATGCAGGTGGCCTGGTCCCCATTGTGGTTGAGCAGTCTGCACGGGGTGAGCGCTCCTACGATATTTATTCTCGTTTATTAAAAGAGAGAGTAATTTTTCTTGTCGGTCCAGTTGAGGACTATATGGCAAACTTGGTGGTCGCTCAGTTGCTCTTCCTGGAGTCTGAAAACCCAGATAAAGACATTCATTTGTACATTAACTCCCCTGGTGGATCGGTAACTGCTGGAATGTCTATCTATGACACTATGCAGTTTATCAAGCCCGATGTGAGCACAATGTGTATTGGCCAGGCTGCCAGCATGGGAGCATTTTTGTTGGCAGCGGGTGCACCGGGTAAACGGTACTGTCTACCCAATTCGCGTAATATGATTCATCAGCCCAGTGGTGGCGCTCAAGGGCAGGCTAGTGATATACATATACACGCTCAGGAAATTTTAAAAATAAGAGAGCGGCTCAATCAGTGTCTTGCACACCATACTGGCCAACCAGTAGAAAAAATTGCAGAGGATACCGAGCGTGATAACTTTATGAGCGCCGAAGAATCCAAGGCTTACGGGCTGATAGATGCGGTACTGGACAAGCGTCCATAGAATGGGTAGTCTTTTAATAGATAGAGCAATAAAGACGTTGTAGTTGATTGTTTTATAAAGATATTTTATCTGCCGTTATGGTGGGTGCAGAGATAAAGAGTTATGAGCGACGAAAAAAGCGGAAGCGGTGAAGACGACGGAAAGCTACTCTATTGCTCCTTCTGTGGCAAAAGTCAGCACGATGTCCGTAAGTTAATTGCTGGGCCATCAGTATTTATTTGTGATGAATGCGTTGATCTGTGTAATGACATCATCTCTGAAGAAGTTCAAGAAGATGATTCGGAATCAGCGGGTGAGAAGCTACCCAAGCCAATAGAGATTAATGAGATTCTTGGCGAGTATGTCATTGGCCAGGAGCGTGCTAAAAAAATTCTATCTGTCGCCGTGTACAACCATTATAAGCGCCTTCAGAGCAGTGGTAGTGATGCTGGTAGCGAGATCGAATTGGGTAAAAGCAACATTTTGTTGGTGGGCCCCACCGGTAGTGGTAAAACCCTATTGGCGGAAACGTTGGCACGCTTATTAGATGTTCCATTTACTATTGCCGATGCAACAACACTTACTGAAGCTGGTTATGTGGGTGAAGATGTTGAGAATATTATTCAAAAATTGCTTCAGAAGTGTGATTACGATGTAGAAAAGGCACAGAGAGGCATTGTTTATCTCGACGAAATAGATAAGATTTCTCGCAAGTCTGATAACCCCTCAATTACCCGCGACGTCTCTGGTGAAGGTGTTCAGCAGGCCCTTCTTAAGCTGATTGAAGGTACTGTTGCCTCTGTTCCGCCTCAAGGAGGTCGGAAGCATCCACAGCAAGAATTCCTTCAGGTGGATACCTCTAATATCCTCTTTATTTGTGGTGGTGCTTTTGCTGGATTGGAAAAGGTTATTCAGGATCGTTCAGATAAGGGCGGTATAGGTTTTAGTGCTGAAGTTAAGAGCAAGGAAACCGACAAGAATATAGGCCAGACATTGGCGGATCTTGAGCCAGAAGACCTGGTTCGCTACGGGTTGATTCCCGAGTTTGTAGGTCGTTTACCCGTCATTGCGACACTAGAAGAGTTGGATCGCGATGCGCTTGTAAATATTCTGATCGAGCCGAAAAACTCTCTAGTCAAACAGTATGGCATGTTGTTTGAAATGGAAGGTGTCGAGTTGGATGTCCGTCGGGATGCTTTAGAGGCTATAGCTGATAAGGCTCTCGAGAGGAAAACGGGGGCAAGAGGCTTGCGTTCCATCATCGAGAATGTGTTATTGGATACTATGTATAGCATTCCATCAATGGGGAATGTGTGTAAGGTGGTGGTAGATAGTTCTGTTATCCGTGGCGAAGTTGAACCTATGATGGTTTATGAGAATACCGAGCAACAGAAAGCTGCCAGTGATGAATAATGAATGTTGAATGATGAAAAGGGCCCGGCTGGGTCCTTTTTTATTGGAATAAAATAATAATCCCCGTTCTTCCACTTGTTTTTGTCCGGTATAACCCCATATTTGCGGTAAGCTTAAAGTATTAAAAATTCTCGTTACGAGGTCTGAGAATGGGTGAGAACACAGAATATAACGAATTAACTATGTTGCCTTTGCGCGATGTGGTTGTTTACCCGCATATGGTGATTCCATTATTTGTAGGTCGTGAAAAATCAATATTGGCATTAGAGGAAGCTATGGCGAAGGATAAACAGATCCTTCTTGTAGCCCAAAGATCAGCTGCTTCTGATGATCCAGACGAAGACGATCTCTACCGGGTTGGTACCCTGTCCTCAGTACTGCAAATGCTCAAGCTACCAGATGGTACCCTTAAGGTGCTCGTTGAAGGGGCAGAGCGCGTAAAAATTAATAGCGTTGATGATTCTCCGGGTTATTTTGTAGCTAGCTATGATGTTATGCCAACTGAGATGATTTCGGGTGTTGAAGCTGACGCTTTGATGCGATCAGCCCTGGCTCAGTTTGAGCAGTATGTGAATCTAAGTAAGAAAATTCCTTCCGAGGTTGTCAGCACCGTTGCGGGTATTGATGATTTAAGTCGTTTGGCCGACACCTTGGCCACGCACATGACGTTAACTGTAGAGCAAAAGCAGGAGATTCTGGAAACCCCTGGTCTGCGTAGTCGTTTAGAACATTTGTTGGCATTGATGGAGTCAGAAATTGAGCTGTTTGAGGTCGAGCAGAGAATTCGCGGCCGTGTAAAAAAACAGATGGAGAAAAGTCAAAAGGAGTACTACCTCAACGAGCAGATGAAAGCTATTCAGAAAGAGCTTGGAGAGGTAGAGGAAGGGGGCAATGATATTGATCAGCTCGAAGCTAGGATCAATGATGCTGGCATGCCTAAATATGCTCTGGAGAAAGCAAAGTCTGAGCTGAATAAGCTCAAGATGATGTCGCCAATGTCTGCTGAAGCCTCGGTGCTTAGGGGCTACATTGACTGGTTGGTTGGCGTACCCTGGAAAAAGCGTTCAAGAGTACGGCACGATCTGGCTCGGGCAGAGCGAGTCCTTAATGAAGACCACTACGGCCTGGATGAGGTGAAAGAGCGTATTCTTGAATTCCTTGCGGTTCAGCAGCGTGTAAAAAAACTTAAAGGCCCGGTGCTTTGCTTGGTCGGACCTCCTGGTGTCGGTAAAACCTCTCTGGGCGAATCCATCGCTAAGGCGACAGGACGGAAATATGTTCGAATGTCTCTGGGTGGTGTAAGAGACGAGGCCGAAATTCGTGGCCATAGGCGGACTTATATTGGATCGCTACCGGGTAAAGTTATACAGAAACTAGCGAAGGTGGAGGTAAAAAATCCGCTATTCCTCCTCGATGAAATTGATAAGATGGGTATGGATCACCGGGGAGATCCCGCCTCCGCAATGCTGGAGGTACTAGATCCCGAGCAGAACAATAGTTTTAACGATCATTACCTTGAAGTGGATTATGACCTTTCTGAGGTGATGTTCATCTGCACCTCAAATTCAATGAATATTCCAGGGCCTTTGTTGGATCGTTTAGAGGTTATCCGTATCCCGGGTTATACCGAAGACGAAAAGGTTAACATTGCACATAAATACCTTTTGCCCAAGCAATGTAAAGCCAATGGTCTCAAGGAAAACGAGCTGGATGTTGATGAAGTCGCGATACAGGATGTTATTCGATATTACACCCGAGAAGCTGGGGTGAGAGGTCTGGAGCGTGAGCTTGCTAAGATTTGCCGCAAGGTTGTTACAAAGCATGTTCGCGAAAATCATCGGGATCTATATAAGGTGACACCGGATGAGCTCGAAGACTTATTGGGTGTGCGTAAGTATGACTTTGGTCGAGCTGAAGAAGAGAGCCAGGTGGGTCAGGTGACGGGTTTAGCTTGGACCCAGGTGGGCGGTGAGTTGCTGACGATTGAATCTTCGGCTGTTCCCGGGAAAGGGCAGGTGGTGAAAACTGGTTCGCTGGGAGATGTTATGCAGGAGTCCATTCAAGCTGCGTTAACCGTGGTGCGGAGCCGGGCTCAAGTGCTGGGTATCCGGCGTGACTTCCAGCAAAATATTGATTTACATATTCATGTTCCGGAAGGAGCAACACCTAAAGATGGTCCGAGCGCAGGCATTGCTATGTGCACAGCCTTTGTTTCAGTGCTCACAGGCATTCCAGTGCGTGCTGATGTGGCAATGACCGGTGAAATCACTCTGCGTGGCCAGGCTCTCAAGATTGGAGGGCTGAAAGAGAAGTTGCTGGCAGCCCACCGAGGTGGTATTCGCACCGTCATTATTCCTCATGAAAATGAACGGGACCTCAAGGAGATACCGGAGAATATTAAAGCAGATCTTGATATTAAACCGGTCAAGTGGATTGACGAAGTGTTGGAGATTGCCTTGCAACATAAACCTGAGCCTCTGTCCGATGATGAATACACACAAATGGACACTGAGAGTAAAAAATCAACCGATAAGGCTGCAGCCCGCATAAATACTCACTAAATCGCTTGACCGGGTTTCTGGAGGTTGGTATAAAGTTCCGGTCATCGCATATACATCTGCTGCATTTAAGTATCTTTCAGTTGTGTGTTGCAGGTGGAGAGTCTTAATCAAACATAATAAAAGGGGATTAATGTGAATAAATCTGAACTCGTTGATGCTATTGCTGATGCTGCCGATCTATCAAAAGCTTCTGCTGGTCGTGCTTTGGATGCAGCTGTTGACGCTGTAGCTAATGCATTGAGTAATGGCGACCAGGTTTCTCTGGTAGGTTTTGGTACATTTTCGGTGAAGCACCGTGCTGCACGCACTGGCCGCAATCCACAGACTGGTGCTGAAATCCAGATCAAAGCTGCCAACGTACCTAGCTTCAAAGCTGGTAAAGCACTGAAAGACGCTGTTAATTAAGAGTAAGTGCTTTTTGTTTGAGTTTTCAAATAAAAAAAGGCGCATCGGCGATGCGCCTTTTTTTATATACCGATTTAAACAGTTCTATATTTAAGCCAAGAGAATTCCATGCTGCAGAACTTTCGAGATAACCTCAACGGCGTCGCCAAGAGTGTGTTGGTCGCAATTATCATTATTCCATTTGCACTATTTGGTATCGATGCAATTTTTCTAAGTGGCAGTGCTGTCAAAGAGGCCGCCAATGTTAATGGTGAGTCGATCACTGAGTTTCGTCTGCAACAAGCCGTGGTCAATCATAAGCAGCAAGTTCTTAGTCGCTTTAAAGATATCGACCCTGCCTTGCTAGCTGATGAGCAGTTGCGTGCACCGGTTATGCAGCAGTTAATTCGCAAGAAAGTTGTTGAGCAAGCTGCTGTTGATCAGGGTATGGGGATTTCCTCTCGAACTATTTACGATTTACTGCTTGAAGTACCCGAATTTCTAACAGATGGAAAATTTGATGTTGAGCGTTATGATTTCGTTCTGCGTCAAATGGGCTATACCCCAACCTCATACAGCAAGCTATTAGTATCAGAATTATTAGTAAATCAATTTCTTCAAGGTATCGCTGTCACCGGATTTTCCACTGAGAAAGAGCAGTCGTTATTAGCAAGTATTACAGAACAGACTAGAGATTTTTATTATCTGACTATCCCCTCTGCGCCAATTGTGGAGGCTATCGCTCTATCTGAAGAGGACGTAAAAGCTTATTACAATAGTCACCCCGAGCTGTTTATGACGGAAGAGCAATTAATTGTTGAATACCTTGAGTTAACACCCTCTGATTTACTAGGCGAGGTGTCTGTAGGCGAGCAGATGGTTGAAGAGCTTTATCAGGCCAAAGTTGATGCCGCAGCTGAAAATCAGTCGAGAAGAGCTGCACATATTCTATTAGAGAAGCAGGATGATGGTGATCATCTCCCAAAAATGGAGATGATTCTGAGTAAACTCAAAAAAGACGAAGACTTTTCAAGTTTGGCACGAGAATTTTCTGAGGATTATATTACGGCAGAACAGGGTGGAGACTTAGGTTTCACCCAGCGGGGCGATTTACCGGAAGAGCTAGACGCTGCATTGGATAAACTGGCTGTAGGTGAGCTGTCTGGTATTGTAGAGAGTGAGTCTGGTGTTCATATTCTCAAGCTTATCGCTGAAAAGGAAGCTGATGTCCCAAGCAGAGAAGAATCTGAACCCGCTATTCGCCGAGAACTCGAGTTACAGATGGCGCGTAACTTGATGCCAGAGCGTATCGAAATGCTAAAAGACCTTTCTTATAACGCCAGCTCTCTTCAGGAGACAGCAGATCAAGTAGCGTTAGACTTACAGGTGTCAGAACCATTTGGCCGCAATGGTGGCTCCGGAATAGCCTCCAATGCTGTCGTTGTGAATGCCGCCTTTAGTGATGCGGTCTTGGAGCAAGGTTATGCCAGTGAGGTGTTGGAGCTTTCTGATGAGAAAGTGCTGGTTTTAGCTGTTAGAAAACGTATGGCTCCTCACCTCAAGGCTCTCAATGATGTGAAAGACGAAATTGAGCTTACGCTGAAAGAACAGCGTGCTTCTGAGCAGTTGATAGCTCGTGGAGAAAATCTGGAGAAGCGTGTCAAGGCGGGTGAAACTGTTGAGGCTGTGGCCAAGTCTGAAGGGCTGGAATGGCAGGTTCAGCTTGATGCCAAGCGTATGACCAGCAAGCTTGATCGACGCATTGAAGAAAAAGTATTCTCCATGGAAATTCCTGGTGAGACTCCCGTAGTCGATAGTCTGCTTCTGGAAAATGGAGACCTTGTGCTTATTTCGTTGAGCAATGTTAAGCCAGGTGATTTTAGTGCTATTAGTCTGAGGCAAAAGAGAGCTATGGCATCTTCGACTGCGGCTGTAACTGCTGGTCAGGAATATCAAGCCTATGAAGAGTTGTTGTTACAAAGTGCTGATGTTGCATCCAACTACTAATGGCCTAAATTCCATACGTATGGAAGCGCTATTGGATCAGTAGCCTCGATGTAAAATATTTAAAATAACACTTAAGTGGCGTTGTATCTCTAGTTGGGATGTTCACAATACACGCGTATAAAATAGTTCTGATAGCCAAAGCGCATGTGGAGTAGTGATAGATGGCAGATTTTCAATATGATCTGGTAATTATTGGCAGTGGGCCAGCTGGTGAAGGTGCTGCCATGTCGGCAGTCAAACAGGGCTGGTCAGTCGCTGTAGTTGATGAGCGTTCAATGGTCGGTGGTAATTGTACTCATCTTGGAACGATTCCCTCCAAGGCGCTTAGGCATTCTGTGCGCCGGATGGTCCAATTTAATACTATGCCAATGTTTCGTTCTGTGGGTGATCCCCGCTGGTGTTCTTTTGCAGAAGTGATGCAGGCTGCAGATCAGGTCATTAAAAAGCAGGTTGAAGGTCGAACCCGCGAGTACGCCAGAAATAGAATAAAATTCCACGTTGGTCGGGCTAATTTTATAGACGCGCATAACTTAGAGCTTAAAAAAAGTGATGGGACTTACGATAAAGTCCAGAGTCGATATTTCCTCATTGCCACAGGATCGAGCCCTTACCATCCATCGGATGTAGATTTTAAGCACCCTTGTATTTTTGACAGCGATTCCATACTTACTCTGAACCGAACTCCACGCAATATTATTATCTATGGTGCCGGAGTTATTGGTTGTGAATATGCGTCAATTTTCGCTGGTCTAGACACGCGCGTTGATCTGGTAAACACTCGGAATGGTTTACTCGAATTTCTGGATGATGAGATCTCCGATGCTTTGAGTTATCACTTGCGGGACTTGAATGTCACGGTTCGCCATAAAGAGGAATATGCTCGTATAGAAACCCGTGACAATGGCGTCACAATGGAGCTGAAGTCTGGGAAGCGCATCCACGCAGAGGCACTGTTATGGTGTAATGGTCGTAGTGGTAATACTCGAAATATGGGCCTCGAGGCTATGGGCCTGGATGTTGATGCCCGAGGACAGGTAACTGTAAATGAAAATTACCAAACCTCCGTCGAGAATATCTATGCTGCTGGTGATGTCATTGGTTGGCCTGCTCTCGCCGGTGCAGCCTATGACCAAGGTCGATCGGCGGCTGGCCACATGTGTGGTCTGTCTAAGGTGTACCATGTGGACGATGTTGCAACAGGTATTTACACCATTCCGGAAATCAGCTTTGTGGGTAAGACTGAGTCGGAATTGACCGAGCAGCAAGTACCCTATGAAATTGGTCGTGCTTACTTCAAAAATATTGCCAGAGCACATATTTCTGGTGAGGAAGTAGGTGTTTTAAAGGTTCTTTTCCACCAAGAGACGCTGCAAATTCTTGGTGTACACTGTTTTGGTGCTGAGGCTGCCGAGATTATTCACATCGGCCAGGCAATTATGAATCAGCCTGGTGATGCCAATACTATCGAGTATTTTATTCGCACAACCTTCAATTATCCCACTATGGCAGAGGCTTATCGCCTGGCTGCAATTAATGGCATCAATAGGTTGAATAGAGAATCTAGAAAGCTGGTTGTCTAGGGTGTTTGCCATGCATTAAAAGCCATAAACTGCTTGTTTGCTGGCTTTTATACTGGCAGATAACGTCCTTATTGTTCTGGGGTGTTGCCATTACGTTTTAGGACTGAGTGAAGCACTCGGTCGTATTCAAAATAAACAACAAAATTCTCATATTCCCAGGATGATATGGGTGGCTCACCCACTGGATTATTCAACTGTTGAGGATCACCAAAACGTGCTTGCACTTGATCCTTGGTGATACCTTGGGTGGGGCGTTCGATACCTTGTTTCTCGACAGCCTGCTGGCCGACAGGAATGGTGATTTCATCGGCTACCAGCGGCAGAGATAAACAGCAAAAAAAGCTGATGGGTAGCAAAAGTTTGTTCATGGTATGGATCCCTTATTACCTGTCGTTCGTAATCTGTACTCTCATTATAGTAAGCTGAAATGTAATAAGTGCAACTGCAAAATTGTGAGTGATGGAATAAACAGCTAATCAATCACAGAAATGGCTGCTTGTTTGACCTGCGTGATTCCGTTTTAATGCTTTTCCATGAATGCCAACCTGCCTCTATTTATCGGTTTACGCTACATCCGCAGTAAGCGGCGTAACGGATTCGTCTCTTTTATCTCATTACTGTCTTTTATAGCGATGACAATTGGCGTTATGGCATTAATCGTTGTGCTTTCAGTCATGAATGGTTTCGACCATGAGATCAAAAATAGAATCCTCAATGTGGTGCCCCATATTACTTTAACCAGTGATCAGGGTGTTGATAAGTGGCAACAGTTGGGGGCCCAGGCTGTCAATGCCAGCAATGTAGAAGCCTATGCCCCTTTTGTGGAGACCTATGGGTTACTGTCAGTATCGGGTTTGAGCCAGGGTGTTCTAATACAGGGTGTAGATCCTTCCTATGAAGAGGGTGTTAACACCATAAGCCAACATATGCTGGTTGGTGATATCAAAAATTTACAGTCCGGAGAATATGGCATTGTGCTGGGAAACCTACTTGCCCGGTCTCTTGGGGTCATAATAGGAGATTCAGTTATTCTCTCCATTCCAACGCTCAATGTGACACCTGCGGGTGTTTTTCCACGATACAAACGCTTTAAGGTTATCGGTGTCTTTCAGGTTGGGGCACAGGTGGATAATGGCCTGGCATTTATCCACTACAGGGATGGTCAAAAACTCTTACGCTTTGGCGAAAAAGTCAGCGGTATAAAATTACGCGTATCTGACCCATATGCAATAGATTCGGTAACAAAGGTACTTGAGGGGCAGGCCGGTAAGAAATACAAGGTTCGAACCTGGGCCGAAGACCTGGCTAGCTTGTTTCAGGCCATCAAAATGGAAAAAAAGGTTGTGGGTACCTTGTTAGCCGCAATTATTGCTGTGGCGGCTTTTAACATTATCGCCAGTCTCGTCTTGGTGGTTGCTGATAAGCGGCGTGATATTGCAGTCCTGCGCACTCTGGGGGCTACGGCTAGGACCGTTTCAGGTATTTTTATGATTCAAGGTAGTGTGATTGGCTTTCTTGGCGTGTTGGCGGGTGGCGTGTTGGGCTGTCTACTGGCTTTGTTTATTGGTGATATTGTGGGTTGGTTGGAGCAAATGATGGGTTTCAAAGTGTTTGATCCAAATGTTTACTTCATCAGCCAGCTGCCCTCGAAACTATTGTGGCAGGATGTGGCTCTGGTGTGTTCATTTGGGTTGGTTTTAAGCCTCTTGGCGACACTATACCCTGCCAATCGTGCTGGCCAGGTTCTGCCTGCGGAGGCGCTACGTTATGACCGTTAATAATCAGTGGGTATTACAATGTCAGCAATTGTCGAAAGCCTATGTTCAGGGTGCCGATAAAGTCGCAGTGATTGAAGAGCTTTCTCTGATGGTTCGCTCTGGAGAACGCGTCGCTATTGTGGGAGCTTCGGGTTCAGGAAAGACCACCTTGTTAAATCTATTGGGCGGGTTGGATGATCCTTCTGCCGGTACGGTAAAAGTCATGGGTTCTGATTTGGCTGATATGAATGAATCCCAGCGAGCCAGATGGCGGAATAAAAATTTAGGTTTTGTCTATCAGTTTCACCATTTGCTCCATGAGTTTACGGCGCTTGAAAATGTGGCTATGCCCTTGTTGATTGCCAAAGTTTCGGTGGCAGAAGCCCGAAGTAGGGCAGAGGAGATTCTGCATCAGGTGGGTTTGGCGCATCGCTGCCATCACAATCCATCAGAACTATCAGGAGGCGAACGTCAACGTGTTGCTATTGCCCGCGCTTTGGTTGCGCACCCGGCCTGTGTATTAATGGACGAGCCCACCGGCAACCTTGATCCTGCCACAGCTGAAACAGTGCTTTCTCTACTTTTAGCGTTGAATCGAGAGTTGGCGATAAGCTTTGTGGTTGTCACCCACGAGCAGCATGTGGCTTCACAAATGGATCGAGTGCTGTCACTGGATAGTGGAAAACTGATTGATGTGACAGACACGACGAAGTTGCAGGCTCAGGGTTGTTGAAATGTTTAGTCCATTTCCTCTTTTTGTAGGCCTAAGGCATTTTACTTCGGGTAGCACTAATCGGCTGGTTTCGTTTATCTCCTTTCTGGCCATCCTGGGGTTGGTTCTGGGCGTTGCATTATTGGTCGTGGTGATGTCCATCATGAATGGTTTTGACCATGAGATGGAGACTCGAATTCTCGGTTCCGTTCCTCACATTCGACTGTTTAAAGAGCAGGGCGTTGGCGATGTTGTCGCTTTGCAGCAAGAACTGGAGTCCATAGAAAATGTTCATGCGGCGATGCCCTTTGCCCAAATCGAGGGGTTGCTGGCGAAGCAAAGTAACACTCATCCTGTTGAGATACTTGGGCTTTCTAAAGACTTGAGTCAACCATTCATCGGTGGGTTTGTGTCACCAAAACTTCTTTCATCCTTAAATGGAGAGGGTAAGAGGTTGCTTTTAGCGAAAGGGGTGGCCAGTAGGCTCTCAGCTGAAGTGGGGGATCGAGTATCCTTGTTAGTTCCTCAAACTGGTAAGCACAATAATCGGTCAGTGGCACCAAAGCTGAGAGTTTTTAAAATTGCAGGGATTTTCGAGACTCACACTGCTTTGGATCAACGCCTGGCAATAGCGAGGCTGGATGTTGTTGGTGCATTGGCAAGTACCAACGGTCTTCCTCAGGGAATGCAGGTCAAGTTGGATGATGTTTTTCAGGCACGACAAACCGGGTTTAAGATCCTTAGGTCACTTCCTCAAGGCTATCGTTTTTCTGACTGGATTCAATCTCATGGCAATCTTTATCAAGCCATAAAAATGTCTCGAAATATGGTTTCTCTTTTGGTGCTTTTAATTATTGGTATTGCCGTATTTAATGTGATTTCAATGCTAATGATGACGGTCATAGATAAGCGTCCGGCCATTGCTATTCTCAAAACACAGGGTGCAACAAATGGTGAAATTGTTGCCACCTTTTTGACCCAAGGTTTTTTTATTGGTGCAGCAGGTTCACTGCTTGGGGCATTAATTGGTGTTGCCTGTGCCTGGAAAGCATCGGCGATAGTTGGGGGGGTAGAGAAATTGCTGGGGCTGCGTTTTCTTAACTCAGAAGTTTATCCCATTGATTACTTACCTTCAGAGTTGGTTTGGGGAGACGTCTTACTGGTTGTGATAGTGGCTTTAGGGTTAAATTTTATTGCTACGCTGTACCCTGCGATACGAGCTGCTCGAACTCGGCCGGCAGAGGTGTTGCGTTACGAATAGCCTAATTAGGGCTGGTTTCTTTCCAGCCTTTTCTTATTGCGTGCTTCCCAGTTTTTTATGACTTTCCAGCGCCATAAATAACGGATAACCAGATAGGCAATACCGCCGCTGACCAGACCACATAACAAGCTTCCGGTTAGTAGCGGTAGCCAGATGGCCTGACCTTGAGAGATTGCCCAATCCCAGCTCAGCTCCATACTGAATGTGGCTAGTTCCTGTCCAAGAAGCAAGGCGCCGACACCGTAGCTGAACAAGAAGATAGGGGTAAAGGTTAGCGGGTTGCTAACCCAAATTAATACCATGGCAACGGGTAAGTTGGTACGAAACATTAGTGCCAGTAGTGCCGCTACAATGGTCTGCCCCGGAATCGGGAGGAACGCACAAAATATACCAATAAAGAAAGATGCTGAGATGGATGCTCGGTTGATATGGAATAGGTTCGGGTCTTTGAATAACGGACCCATCCACCGAATAGCTCGACTTTCGACGATCTTGTGTGGGTCGGGCAACCAACTACGTAAAATTTTCTTTGGCATTCTCTTGAGGCCAGCAAGAAATTAAGGCGCGATTATGCACAGTTTTATCGGCAGACACTACCGCTTAAGTCAATTGGATTAAAGCCTTTTGCGGCGTAGCATAGTGATTGTTACATAGGGCAAAAAACTTATCAGGTATACCATGGTCTAGTACGGGCTTATATAGGTGGGAAAAACCAGAAGAAGGAGCACATGATGGAAACAATAGCGACCAGTTGGGTGTATACCATCCTCAATTTTTTAGCCGCATTTTTCGTTGTGCTAATGGGGTTGGGCCTTGTTTTGATTGCCGTGATCTACGTTATAGACGTAACCCAAACTCGGCAGGCTGTTCGTCGAAATTATCCTGTGATTGGTCGTTTCCGATATTTATTTGAGCACATGGGAGAATTTTTTCGGCAGTATTTTTTTGCGATGGATCGAGAGGAGTTACCATTTAACAGAGCGGAGCGTTCCTGGGTTTATCGAGCAGCAAAAAATATTGATAGAACCCTTGCCTTTGGTTCTACCCGAGACCTGCGTCCGGCAGGCTCCATCTATTTTGTCAACTGTGCCTATCCTACCCGGGGCGAGGATGCTGTGGCTCCCAGCCCTGTAACCATTGGCCCTCATTGCGCTCACCCCTACACAACAGCCTCGCTAATCAATATTTCTGGCATGAGCTTTGGTGCCTTATCAAAACCGGCCGTGCGGGCACTTTCTCAAGGTGCTGCCAAATCAGGTTGCTGGTTGAATACAGGGGAGGGGGGGCTTTCGCCCTATCACCTGGAGGGCGGGTGTGATCTTGTCTTTCAAATTGGCACCGCTAAATTTGGCGTGTGTGACGGGAATGGCAACTTGAGTGACGAGCGTTTACGGAAGGTCTCAGAGCACCCTGAGGTCAAAATGTTCGAGATTAAATTAAGTCAGGGGGCTAAGCCTGGAAAAGGTGGGATTTTACCCGGTGCAAAAGTGACCGAAGAGATCGCCACTATCCGGGCAATTGAAATAGGTAAAGATGCCATAAGCCCCAATCGTCATGTTGAAATTGTCGATGCTGAAAGCTTGCTGGCAATGATTGCCAGAGTGCGTGACATCACCGGGAAACCGGTGGGTTTCAAATGTGTTATCGGGGACTCGCTCTGGTTGGAAGAATTGTTTCAGTTGATTGTAGAGAGGGGTGTAGAGGCTGCACCCGACTTCATTACAATAGACGGTGCAGAAGGGGGGTCGGGCGCAGCACCAAAGCCTTTGCTCGATTATATGGGGCTACCTATTTCTGAGAGCCTGCCTGAGGTTGTCGATCTACTGAGAGGCTACGGGTTGCGTGATCGTATTAAGGTGATAGTTTCTGGAAAAATGATCGTACCTTCCGGTGTTGCCTGGGCACTCTGCATGGGGGCTGATTTTGTCGTCAGTGCGCGTGGGTTTATGTTTTCCCTGGGCTGTATTCAGGCGATGCAGTGTAATAAAAACACCTGCCCCACCGGTGTGACTACACACGACTCTAAGTTACAGCGAGGTTTGAATCCCGAGGTCAAGTCAGAGCGGGTAGCCAATTATGTTTTTAATATGACCTATGATGTTGGGATGATTGCTCACTCATGTGGCGTATTAGAGCCTCGTCAATTAAGGCGGATTCACTCGAGAGTCGTCACTCAATCAGGTCGCTCCGTCACTCTTGAAAGCCTGTACCCCTCTGTGCCAGATGGGTCGATGATTCGTGCATCAATGGCAGAGGGCGGTAGTCAAAAAGTAATAAATATAGAGTGAACCGACAATTTCTCCAGTAAGAGGATCATGAGCTAAACTGTAATGTAAGTTGATCAAGCTGTTTCGCCTCGGGTGAATTCCCCCATTAAAAGGAGTGGAATGGGAAAGGCAATATACAAAACCAGTTTCAGCAAGCGAGATTTCAAGGCTTTTGAGCGTAAATTACACCGGTGTTTGAATGCGCTTGAATTGCTACTTGAAAGGCCGGGTTTTGGTCAGGGTGAAGCGAGTATTGGCGCGGAGCTTGAGCTGTATCTTCTCGATAGCAAGGGCGCGCCACTGTTTGATAATGTGGCCATTCAAAAGCAGTATGCAGACCCTCTCCTGACGCTCGAATTAAACCGTTACAACCTTGAATATAACCTAAGCCCCGTATCGGCTTTGGGTGAGCCCTTTTCTGCCCTTGAACAACAAATGCTCGATGCATTAGATCGGCTGCAAACGCTGGTTTCTCGTCAGCAAGGGTTTGTCTTGCCAATTGGTATCCTTCCAACGCTCCGGCATGAAGATTATGGTGAAAGTGCGATGACGGATGAGCCTCGTTATCATGCCCTTAAAAATATACTTCATCAGATGCGAGACAAGTCATATGGCATTGATATCGATGGGGAGGATGCTCTTCACTTGGTGCAGGGTGATGTAACACTGGAGGGTGCTTGTACCTCTTTTCAGCTTCATTACCGGATGGATTTGTCTCGATTTTCTCCTCTTTGGAATTGTATCCAGCTGGTTACCCCATTAGTACTTGGTGTGTCAGCCAATTCTCCACTCCTATTAGGTCACCGTTTGTGGCATGAAACTAGAGTCCCCTTGTTCAGGCAGTCGATTGATGGTTCCAGTAGTATGGGGTATGAGTGGCAGAACCCCGCCAGAGTGAGTTTTGGTCAAGGGTGGCTGGGTAGTGACCCCATGGCTTTGTTCAGAGAGATGGTCCAGTTGTATCACCCGATGATTCCATTGATGTCGAGAGAGGATCCCGTCAAGCTCGTTAAGCAAGGTGGAGTTCCACGTCTGGAGGAACTTTGTTTGCACGATGGGACAATTTGGTCATGGAATAGGCCAATTTATGATCCCGGGGGCGATGCTCATTTGCGAATTGAAATGCGCGCATTGCCCGCAGGTCCAACACCTGTGGATATGGCGGCAAATGCAGCACTATTCATTGGCTTGGCAGAAGGCTTAGTTGATAGGATTGACTCGCTTATTTCAGCTCTTCCATTCTCTTATGCAGAGTATAATTTTTATCGGGCCTCTCAGTTTGGATTAAATGCCAAGATTCTCTGGCCAGATATTTTTCAAAATGGATTGCAGGAAAAATCGCTATCTGAAATTGTATACCAACACTTACCTCTTGCAGCCGAAGGTCTAAAAAAAATAGGTGTTAGTGATGCTGAGACAAAGCGATTTCTCGCAATCATTGAAGGCCGCCTAAGCCGTGGTCGTAATGGTGCAATGTGGCAATTGACGAATTATTCATCTTTATTAGAACGTAACACCAGTAGGCAGGAAGCCTGTCGGAGACTTGTGGTCGCCTACAAGGATCGGTCAGTCACAAACACTCCCGTATCAGAGTGGGATGATATTTAGATATCATTACCTAGGACGGTTGTCTTGGTTACTAGAGCTTGTGGTTGAGTGTTAGTCTTATCATGGGAGATAGCTAGCACGATAAGTAGATTGTTGAGGGGGGTGTTGATGTCAAATGAAGGGGTGTTTCGGTATTGGGAGAATCCCTTGCCCGAGCAGATTGCACCCACTGTTCCAGCATTTCTCTCCCAGTTAGGAGGTCCTACTATTCTTCAGATTAGTGGGCGCGACACCGCTCGCTGTAGAGTTGTTGTGACACTGCTACATGGTAATGAGCCCTCTGGACTCAAGGCGCTTCATCAACTATTACTATCGAGATTTCAACCGGAAGTATCTATTCTGTTTGCCGTTGTTTCTGTTGATGCAGCACTGGCTGAACCATTATTTTCACATCGTTTTTTGCCGGGTCAGCGTGATATGAACCGGTTGTTTCGTCCCCCTTTTGATGATCTTCAGAGTTCTATTGCAGAGGAGCTCCTCGAGAGGATTCATGATGCTCAACCAGAAGCCGTCATCGATATTCATAATACATCGGGGGATGGGCCGGCTTTCGCCGTGTGTGTTGAGCCACACACTCGCTATGTCGACCTAGCATCACTATTTACGCATAGGTTGATTATTACTGGTCACCGCCTTGGTGCATTGATGGAGGTGGCTGACTTGGGTTGCCCCGTACTCACGGTGGAATGTGGGGGCTCTAGGCAGGTGCAATCCGATGATATTGCACTACAGGGGCTGATTCGATTTATGACTCAGGTTCAACTTTATACTTCAGTTGCAATTGAAGAAATGGATGTTTATCACCACCCCGTCCGGTTGGAGCTAAATCAACAAGGTCGCCTGTGTTATGCCGATGAGCCGCAACCGGGTATGGATGTCACTTTACCTGAGCACATAGATCGCCGAAATTTTGGTGTTGTCAGACCAGATACTTCATTGGCTTGGCTCGGCCCTCAGGGTATGTCCAAACTCCAGGTACTTGATGAGTTAGGCCATAACGTCACCAGTAATTTCTTTGTTGAGAGGGATGCCCGGCTTTATCCCAAAACAACCCTTAAGTTATTTATGGCCACCACCAACCCAGAGATTGCCGTGAGTGACTGTCTATTCTATGCCGTGAAAGAAACAGATCATGACTGGAGTGAAACCGGGGATGATAACGCCGATTGGAAGTAGTGGTTTTTATCAGCCTAGCCAAGATATCTAGCAGGGGCTCTGTAGGTTCTATTTAGTACATGTTGAGGGGTGATTTAATTTCCGGGGCAATTAAATCAAACGATTCAAATAATTCGGCACCACTTCAGAGGCAAGACCGTAGTGTTGTTCTCTAAATCGAGAACCGTTGTTTGAAGATTTCAAATTTAGTTCAACCGTGTGAGCGCCTACAGCCTGGGCAATTTCAAAAAAACCGGCTGCCGGGTAGACGTTGCCGGAAGTGCCAATAGCAATGAATAGATCACAGTGGCTCAGCGCATGAGAAATTTCACGCATATATAGTGGCATCTCTCCGAACCACACAACATGAGGCCGGAGATTGCCCGGCATATTGCAACAATCACATAGTGTTAGGGGAGATGTATCGCCTCTACATTCATAGGTGTTACCAGATTGTTTGCAGCGAATTTTTAATAGCTCGCCATGCATATGGTAGAGATTATTGCTGCCAGCTCTCTCGTGTAGATTGTCAATATTTTGGGTAATGAGGGTAAATTCACCAGAAAATCTTTTCTCAAAGTCCGCCAGTGCCATATGAGCCTGATTTGGTTCGATGTGCTCATGAAGCAGCTGGTTGCGGCGCTGGTTATAGAAGTGGTGAACGGTGTCAGGGTCTTGAATAAAACCTTCAGGTGAGGCTACATCTTCGATACGGTGATTTTCCCATAGCCCGTCGCTTGCCCTGAAGGTTTGTATTCCTGACTCTGCAGAAATTCCGGCACCCGTTAATAGGACGATTGATTGATAGGGCTGGCGGGACATTATGATTTGCCTTTGTATAGAAGGGTGGCACATTGATCGACTTTTAGATAGATTCTAGCAGACGATTCGGTGGGTCGAGGTAGCCATTGTGGAAAGGTTGGCAGGCTAAACTTTTTTTGGGCCAGTGGGTCACATAGAAAACATATTCTGGCAGAATCCTTTTATGAGAGATACAAGTGCCCTTTTACTCAATACATTGTTAGACACCGATTTTCCTCACCTGCATAGATCTACGTTGACTACCTTGCAGGTTAATCTGGGTTACCTTTGTAATCTCAGTTGCACGCACTGCCATGTGAATGCAGGGCCCAGCCGTACAGAGCTGATGGATCTGACTACTATCAATTTGGTACTCGAGGTCTTGAGAGAAAAAAAACTGACGGCTCTGGATCTCACTGGGGGAGCCCCAGAGATGAACCCCCATTTTCGCTATCTGGTTACGGAGGCAAGGAAACTGGGGGTGGAGGTTATTGATCGTTGCAACTTAACCATTTTGTTGGAGCCCGATTATAACGGATTGGCCCAGTTTCTTGCGGATCAGAAAGTCGTAGTGGTTGCATCATTACCTTGCTACACCGAAAAGAATGTCGCTGAACAGCGTGGTAAGGGCGTTTTTCAGCAGAGTATCGAAGCACTACAATTGCTCAATAAACTCGGCTATGGTCATGACGAGTCATTACCCCTCAACTTAGTATATAACCCCAATGGCGCATTCTTGCCGCCTGATCAGCAGCAATTGGAGACAGAGTATAAAGTAAGGCTCGGCAAAGATTTTGGGATTACCTTTAATCAACTATTTGCCATTACCAACATGCCAATTAGTCGTTTTGGCGCTGTGTTGCTGGCCAAAGGTGAGTATGAAAACTATATGCGGCTTCTCAAAGATCATTTCGTTGATCAAAACCTAAACACGGTTATGTGTCTCAATATGCTCAGCGTTGACTGGCAGGGTAATATTTACGATTGTGATTTTAATCAGATGTTGAATATCCCTATGCAGCTGAAAACTAACCATATAGCCTCGGATAGAACCCGTCATTTGCGAGATTTACTTGCGCTTGATCTGCTTAATCAACCCATTGTGACAGCGGATCACTGCTATGGTTGTACTGCAGGTCAGGGTAGTAGCTGTGGTGGTGCATTGGACTCATGAAGATTGCTGTCAGTATTATTATTCCGACACTGAATGAAGCATTAGGAATAGAGTGCTGCCTGAAAAACTTACAACCATTGCGCGAGCAAGGCGTAGAGGTCATTGTCTCCGATGGGGGCAGTACGGATAATACCCGTGAACTAGCAATCTTGTACGCAGACAAAGTTATTGAGGCTGATCTGGGTCGGGCGTCGCAAATGAATGCCGGTGCGCTGCTGGCTAATGGCGAGTTTCTCCTATTTTTACATTCAGATACTTCCTTGCCGACGGGGTTTTCTGAGGCGTGGTTAACTGGGTTGACGTGGGGGTTTTTCCCGGTAAAGCTGAGCGGGGTTGCGTGGCCGTTTCGTTTGGTTGAGCGAGCCATCAATATACGCTCACGCTTCTCAGGAATTGGTACAGGGGATCAGGCGCTTTTCATTCGTCGCACCTTGTTTGAATCTATTGGTGGTTTTGCCAATATTCCCCTGATGGAAGATGTCGAGTTATGCCGACGTTTAAAAGCTGACAGTTGTCCGGTGGTACAGAACAATCCCGTAACCACCTCCAGCCGTCGTTGGGAGCAAAAAGGCATTATCCGTACGGTCGTGCAAATGTGGCGTTTGCGATTGGCTTATTTGCTGGGAGTTCCACCCCGCAACCTTGTAAAGCAATATTATCCTTAATGGCACAGATACCGAGAAGGGTAGTTAAGTACCCGGATAGTTGTTTGTTGCAGTTTGCAAAAGCGCCTCTATTGGGTTCGGTGAAAACCAGACTCGAACCGTCGCTGAATAAAAGTCAGTGTCTGCGGTTGCATGAGTCCCTTGTGGCGCATCAGTTTCTAATCCATCAGGCATCGGCCGTCTCACGCTTTGAGTTATGGTGTAGCGCTGAGCACAGCTTTTTTAATCGGCTCACCAAAGACACAGATGTTCAGATCAAAATACAACGGGGGCTTACGCTTGGGGATCGGATGGCGAATGCCTTTGTGGATCGATTAAAGCAATTCAGTCGGGTTGTTATCATTGGTAGCGATTGTCCAGCCCTTCAAGAGGAACACATTGCTCGCGCATTGGATGCCTTGGTAGGCGATGTGCCTGCCGTTTTTGGTCCTGCGAAGGATGGTGGTTATGTGTTAATAGGGCTGAACCGCTTTAATCCGACTCTTTTTGAAGACGTCCCTTGGGGTACTGAAAACGTTATGGATGTGACTCGAAGTCGATTGAAAAATCTCGGCTGGCAGTGGGAAGAATTAGCTCCATTATCAGATATAGATCGCCCCGAAGACCTTGTGGAACTGTCAAATTTTGCCAAATTTCATAAACTCCATTCATTGTTTTCGTAACCCTATAATTATAAAGGATTTATTTTTCTTGACGGGATTCAATATTAGGCTTATTTTTCGGAAAATACCCAGTGATCTATTGCTGGGTCGCTGAAGTGGTTGGTATCGAGATGGAGGGATTTCGGTATGAGTGGCGAAGATGCATTAGAAGATGATGATTTTGACCTGGATGACGACACTGAAGAGTCGGGTGTTAAGAAGATTGCTCACTCTGCAGACTCTGACATCAGGCGTCGTTTGGAAGACCAGCTTGAAGAGCGGCGTTTGAGGAAAAGTATTCAAGACTTCGATTTTGATCTAGATTAATACCGAGGGTTTGGTCTATTTGCATTTTGGGTCATGCAAATTACTACGATCTTTTCTCTTATGTACTCAAATTTTTGGCATAATACCGCCTTTGTTCAAGGCCGGGTTATACATTGTCACCCCAAACAGTTATTTTTTCATTGGATTCTCTTGCCTTCGAGCGGGATGACAAACTGTTGTTTGCCAATATTAACCTGGCTATTTCTTCAGGTGAAATTGTTCAAATTGAAGGGCCTAACGGTTGTGGAAAAACAACCTTGCTACGCATTATTTCAACTGCATTAAATCCAACTTCTGGTGAACTACTGTGGCATGGCCAGCCAGTAACCCGTTGTCGCCTGGAATATTTACAGAACTTATTTTTTTTGGGGCACCAGCCGGGACTTAAGCAGTCACTCTCTCCAGAGGAAAATCTACATTGGTGGCGTCGAATGAATATTAATGACAGCCAGTTAAGTAACCGAGAGGTGCTCGCCAGTATTGGACTCTGTGGTTACGAGGATGTGCCTTGTTATACCCTGTCGGCTGGACAGCAACGCCGTGCGGCGTTGGCTAGATTGCTCATCACCAAAGCACCTTTGTGGGTGTTAGATGAGCCGTTTACAGCCATTGATAAGCAAGGCGTTGCTCAACTCGAACAGTTATTGACGGGGCATGTGGCACGGGGTGGAGTGGTTGTATTGTCCACCCATCAGGATCTGGGAATCGACGGCGTGCGACGCATATCCCTACCGTTGCTGGCAGAGGTCGGTTGATCATGGGGTCGGGATTTTCTGCGATTTTTTATCGGGATTTACTACTGGCTTTTCGTCATAGGGGGGAAATAGCCAACCCCGTCATTTTCTTCTTTATCGTGGTTACCTTAGTACCCTTGGGTTTGACCCCTGAAGCGAGCCGTCTGGCGGAAATTGCACCGGGTATTTTGTGGGTGATGGCGCTTCTGGCATCGTTGTTGTCAGTTGAGGGTTTGTTTCAAAGCGACTATCGAGATGGAACTTTGGAGCAGTTATTGATCTCCCCACAGCCCCTCTATCTTATGGTCTTGGCCAAAGTGCTGGTTCATTGGCTTATCACTGGGCTTCCTCTCACTCTTTTGGCACCACTTTTAGGTATGATGCTGTCTTTACCCAAGGCCGGTTATTTGCCTCTTATTTTGAGCTTGCTTATGGGTACCGCAGTATTAAGTTTGATCGGCGCTATTGGTGCTGCTTTGACGGTAGCATTGAGAAAAGGTGGATTACTGTTGTCGTTGATAGTGATGCCGCTCTATATGCCAGTTTTGATATTCGGGGCCAATACCGTTCAGCGGGCCGTGGACGGGTTTTCTGTGGCAGGCCCCATGGCCATTATGGGTGCTTTGCTGGCTGTTTCGTTGTTGATTTCGCCTTTTGCTACTGTTGGCGCACTTCGGGTTAGTATGCACGGTTAAAAAACAGGGTTTATATGTTCTTGAGCAGTGAGGATTAAAGACAGAGATGTGGCAATGGTTTCATAGATTAGGGTCGCCGCGCTGGTTCTATCAAACTAGTGGTAAGTGGCTGCCGTGGTTGTCTTTACTGGCTGCGATTTTATTAAGTGCTGGTATTGTTTGGGGGCTGGGCTTTGCTCCTGAAGATGCCAAGCAGGGCAATAGTTTTCGAATCATTTACATTCATGTTCCGGCCTCTTTTCTAGCCTTGGCTGGTTATTATGTCATGGCTATTGCGGGTGCCATTGGACTTATCTGGAAAATGAAACTGGCTGATATGGTGATGAAGTCGGCGGCACCAATAGGTGCAATACTGACTTTTGTGGCCTTGGTGACAGGTTCAATATGGGGCAAGCCAACGTGGGGAACCTATTGGGTTTGGGATGCTCGAATTACCTCTATGCTGGTTTTGTTTTTTCTGTACCTAGGGGTGATTGCACTGCAATATTCCTATACGAGCCAGGATGCTGCCAGTAAGTCCAGTGCGGTGCTATCGCTTGTAGGAATGGTGAATATTCCCATCATCTACAAATCAGTGGATTGGTGGTATACATTGCACCAGCCCGCCACCATCAAGTTCACTGAAGCACCCTCTATGCATCCGGATATGTTTCACCCGCTCTTGGTGATGATTCTGGGATTCTACTGTTTTTATGCGGTGGTGTTGATTCTTAACACCAGAGTAGAAATTCTATATCGTGAACGCAGGACGCGGTGGGTGCTGGACATGTTGCTAAATTCTAGAAAAGGGTAGTAGTTAATGTTCCAGTTCGATAGTTTAAATGAGTTTATACAAATGGGTGGTCATGGCCCTTATGTATGGGCTTCTTATGTGATCTCACTGGCTGTGCTAGTGTGGTTGATAGTAAGCCCTCTATTGCGTAAGCGAAAGCTTATTCAGGAGGTTGTTAGAGAGCAGTGTAGAGAGGCTGCACGTCAATCTAACGCTGTTTCAGTTGAACATATTCCCCAAGGGTAAGCGTAATAAATAGGATTACTTTCCTGCCGTTACAATCCCAATATTGAAGAGATAGTTATGCATCCAGTACGACGCCAACGATTATTTATGGTGATTTTTATTGTTATTGTTGCCTCAGTGGCCGTAGCGTTGTTGAGTTTTGCGCTACGAGAAAATATCAATCTATTCTATCCCCCCTCCAGTATTGTTTCCGGAGAGGCTCCCAAAGGCGTACGTCTCCGTGCTGGAGGGATGGTTGTGGCCAATAGTATGATACGAGCCGATGACTCCCTATTTACTCGCTTTAAAATTACCGATGGAGAGGCCACTGTAGATGTCCATTTTACAGGCATTCTTCCCGATTTGTTTGCCGAGGGCGAGGCTGCTGTAGTGATGGGCGAGGTTGACCAAGGTGGCGTGTTTATGGCCTCGGAAGTGCTAGCTAAGCACGATGAAAACTATACGCCACCCGAAGTGGCTGATGCGATGGAGCAGGCTCACCAGAGAGCTAATGCAAGCGGTTCTGATGAGAAAGTTGTCACTACCTCTGAATAAATTCCGCCAAATAGGACATACATAAATGATTGCTGAATATGGGCATTTTGCACTGATATTGGCCTTTGTTCTGGCGCTAATGCAGTCAGTACTCCCGCAGATGGGTGCCGTGACCGGAAATCGTCTGTGGATGGCATCAGCGAGACCACTTGTTGTTGGTCAAACATTGATGGTTGCCTTTAGCTTTGGCTGCTTGGTAAGTTTGTTTCTAAATGACGATTTTACAGTTCAGTATGTGGCAGCAAATTCTAATACCTTGTTGCCAGATCAATATAAGGTTAGTGCCGTATGGGGTGCTCATGAGGGGTCATTATTGCTCTGGGTTTTAATCCTTGCCCTCTGGAGTTTTGCCGTAGCATCGTTTAGTCGAACATTGCCCCAACCGTTGGTTGCCCGCGTCCTGAGTGTTATGGGCCTGATTAGCGTCGGTTTTTATCTATTTCTATTGTTTACCTCTAATCCCTTTGAGAGAAATTTACCTTTTTCTCCTATGGAGGGTGCTGACTTAAATCCACTTCTTCAGGATGTCGGGCTAATTTTTCACCCACCCATGCTGTATATGGGATATGTGGGATTTTCAGTGGCTTTTGCATTTTCGATTGCGGCATTGTTAGCTGGAAGAATGGATGCTGCGTGGGCCAGATGGACTCGTCCCTGGACCAATGTAGCCTGGATGTTTCTGACGCTAGGTATTGCTCTGGGTAGTTGGTGGGCTTACTACGAACTGGGTTGGGGCGGCTGGTGGTTTTGGGATCCGGTAGAAAATGCCTCATTCATGCCTTGGTTAGTGGGGACAGCATTAGTTCATACGCTGGCGGTTACTGAAAAAAGAGGGGTGTTTCGCAGCTGGACATTGCTTCTGGCTATATTTGCCTTTTCGCTGAGTTTACTGGGTACTTTTTTAGTGCGCTCAGGTGTACTGACATCGGTTCATGCTTTTGCTTCGGATCCAACTCGGGGTGTGTTTATTCTTAGTTTTCTCGCCGTGGTGGTTGGCGGTTCACTACTACTTTATGCTCTGCGTGGGCCAGCGATAAAGGGTACCGCTAGCTTTGCTGGACTATCCAGAGAGATGTTTGTGCTGATTAACAATATTTTGTTGGTCAGTATCATGGTCATTATCCTTCTAGGAACACTTTACCCTCTAATTGCCGATGTGATGGGCTGGGGGAAAATATCAGTAGGGCCGCCCTACTTTAATCTATTTTTTGTGCCCCTGATGTTGTTGCTGGCGGTCCTGATGGCAATGGGTTCTGTATTGCGTTGGAAGCGCAACCCTTCTGCTAATCTCAAGCGTTATTTCAATATTCCACTGTTGCTTGCGCTGTCGATGGGGCTGCTATTTCCTCTTGTTTATAGCGATGACTTTAGCGTTATGGCTGCTGTAACCGTGGCGGTGGCTATGTGGGTGGCAACGGTTACATTGGTCGATATCTGGCATAAATCTGGCCATTCACGCTCCCGTTGGTTTGGTTTGACCCGACTTAAGGGTAGTTATTATGGGATGGTGGTAGCTCACCTTGGGGTGGCTGTATGTATTGTCGGTGCAGGCTTAACCAGCATTTACAGTATTCAGCGAGATATCCGAATGGAGCCAACAGACAAGGCCGATGTCGCTGGTTATCAGTTTGAGTTCAGAGGTATGCGGCCGGTTCAGGGCCCGAATTATATTGCAGATCAGGCATTGATCGTCGTTACTAAAAATGGCCGACTAATTGCTGAGTTAACCCCTGAGAAACGCCGGTATATGGCGAGTGGTCAAACGATGACCGAGGCGGCCATTGATAACGGTCTAATGCGCGACCTATACGTAGCATTAGGGGAGCCGCTTAAGGGTGACGCCTGGGCCATACGTGTTTATGTGAAGCCCTTTGTGCGCTGGATTTGGTTGGGTGGCTTGCTCATAGCGGGGGGTGGGTTACTTGCTGTTTTGGATAAACGCTATCGGCGCTATAAATCTGCGGCCTATTCTGAATCTGATTTGCTGGTTCATGGCTAACGGTGAAAAAGATGCTAACTAAGATGACCACGCTAAGAGGATGGAATGTATGGCAAGGATAAAGCTGTTTGTGCCCTTGCTAATATTTATTGTACTGGCTGTGTTCCTGCTGAATGGCTTAGAGCGAGATCCTAATGCCATGCCGTCGGCATTGATTGACCGGCCAATACCTGAGTTTTTATTGCCAGTGCTTGGCGATGAAAATAAGCAAGTTGACCGACAACTTTTTCAGGGGCAGCCAGCATTACTTAATGTGTGGGCGACATGGTGTATTTCCTGCCGTGTGGAACACCCTTTTCTGAATCATTTAGCGCAACAGGGTATTCGAATTATTGGGCTGAATTATAAGGATGACGTTGTCGAGGCCAATAAGTGGTTGTCTGACAAAGGAAATCCTTATGTCTTGAGCATTGTTGACAGTACTGGCCGAATGGGCCTTGATCTCGGCGTATTTGGTGCACCTGAAACCTATGTGGTAGATAGCACTGGTACTATTCGATATAAGCATGTTGGCGTTGTAGATGACCGAGTATGGCAGCAACACTTACTGCCTGTCTGGCAACAAATTAAGTAAAGCTATGTGCCGGAAAAATCATATTATACAAAGGTAAAAATTTAAGCGAAGGACTAATAATGGCTGAAGAAGATTATCAACGAGGTATGAAAGTTCGTCGTCGAGTTATGGGTGACGAATTTGTCGATAGAGCAATGGACGCCGTCACCGATTTTACTCAACCGGTTCAGGACTACATTAACGAAAATTGCTGGGGTTCCGTTTGGGCTAGGGAGACCTTGCCTTTAAAAACACGCAGTATTATTACTATTGCTACACTGGCCGCCCTTAAAGCGCCCAATGAGCTGAAAGGCCATGTGCGTGGTGCAATTCGTAATGGCTGTACACCCGAGGAGATACGAGAAGTATTGTTGCATACGGCACCCTATATTGGCGCGCCTGCATTGCAGGAAGCATTTCGGGCGGCAAAGGAAGTACTTGAAGAGTAATTGATGGGCAGGGATGTTCGTGCAGGTGAAAAAGTTCTAGG
Source organism: Porticoccus sp. (assembly GCA_041581635.1). GTDB lineage: Bacteria > Pseudomonadota > Gammaproteobacteria > Pseudomonadales > Porticoccaceae > Porticoccus. Next base: position 48,704 of record JBFICW010000003.1, read on the forward strand.
CATAAAAAAGCACCCGAATAGGGTGCCTTTTTTATTAGGTGTGCTGAGCTCTGTCAGAGCCTAGAAGCAAAGTGGCGGACCGGACGGGACTCGAACCCGCGACCTCCGGCGTGACAGGCCGGCATTCTAACCAGCTGAACTACCGGTCCGCATATGCTTTGAATAAACTGGTGGGTGGTACAGGGGTCGAACCTGTGACCTACGCCTTGTAAGGGCGCCGCTCTACCAGCTGAGCTAACCACCCAGGAGCGGTGCGTATTCTACTCATTCAAAAGTATGGGTCAAGGTAATAAGGCAATATGTTACAACAATGAAAAAATACAGGAATCAAACAGGTGTTTAAGTACTTGCGAAATTACACAATGTTTTTAGTTTTGATGGCTGTCAGTGGTTCAGCACTTTCGGTCGTTGAGATTAGGGCATTTTCTTCAGATCAGCAGCGCGATCGCTACCAAGTTTTGGTGAACGAGTTGCGTTGCCCTAAGTGTCAAAACCAAAATTTGGCAGATTCAAACTCGCCGATTGCTGCTGACTTGCGCAAAGAAATATTTCGTATGCTTGAGGAGGGTAAGAGTGATCAGGAAATTGTAGATTTTCTGGTGGCGCGTTATGGCGAATTTGTGATGTATCGTCCTCCGGTAAAAAAAACCACACTGATGTTGTGGCTGGCACCGGGATTGTTGTTGGTCGGCGGAGTGATCATTATGTTGACTGTCCGGCGGCGCCAATCACCCGAAAGAAAAGCTAAGCCAATTTTAAAGGCAGAGGAATTAGATCGTTTGGATGAATTGTTGGGTGAAAGCTCTTTGGGTGAGACTGGTGATAGCCCATCTATTTCGGAAAAAGGTAGTAAAGATAAATGATGTGGATAGTGTTCGCTCTTTTAACGTTGTTGGCAGCGGCTTTTGTTATATACCCATTGGTAAGGAAATCTGCCAGGGCCGTTGTTGATAAGACTGAAAATACGTTTGATTTGGTTGAGCATAAAAATGTCGAGTTGTTCAAGGAACAACTGGCTGAACTAAAGCAGCAGTGGGCAAATGGTGATATTGAAGAATCGCAATATTCCGAGTTGGTGTCAGAACTGAAACGACTGCTGTTGAGCGATGCACCAGACAAGGGTTCGCAGGATTCGCTTTCCAGTGCAATAGCAAAACAAAGCACAGGCCGTGGGGCATGGCTACTCATAGCGTGTTTACTATTGGCACCACTGTTGGCCTTTGGCTTGTATCAGATGCTGGGTGCCAGTGATGATGTTGAAATAGCTGAATTGCTGGAGACTCGCAAGACTGTCTCCCTCGGCGCCGAAGATTATTCTGTGCTGAGCAAGACGATACAGCACCGAATATCCAGAAAATTAATGAGTGAGGCAGACAATGTTTTTTATTTGGTGACCCTTGCGCGATTGCAGATGGAAGGCGCTGATTTTTCTGCAGCGACCACATCATATAAAAAGGCCGTTAGTTTGGCTTCGAATGATGCAGAGCTTATGGCTGAATATGCACAAGCGCTCTATTTTGCGGCGGGTAGTAAATTTGAGGGTGAAGCCGGGTTGGTATTGGATAATGCGCTTGGCTTGGATCAGGGAAATCGCACTGCCCTAGGGCTTAAGGGTATCCGTGCTTTTGAAGCTGGTGATTATCAGTTGGCTGCTCGGAGCTGGCAGTTAGCATTACAGACAATCCCTCCTGGAAGCCCCCAAGCTCAGGCGCTACAGTCGGGAATTTTACGTGCCAGAAAACAGCTAGGAGAAGAACTGCCATCATTAACTGTAAAAGTTACCTTGTCTCCAGACTTAGAGACAACGTCAGACCAAGTGGTCTATGTGTTTGCCCGGGAATGGCAGGGTAAGCCGATGCCTTTGGCTGTCGCTAGATTATTGGTCGAGGATTTGCCCGCAACGGTCATTCTGGATGACACCATGGCGATGCCTGGCGGTGAGTTGTTATCTTCTATTGATTCGGTTGAGGTGGTGGCGCGTGTATCTTTGAGTGGCTCGGCGATTCCTTCAGCGGGTGATCTAGAGGGTGTTACGGGCGAGCTGGAGATGCGTAACCATAAGGTGCCAGTTCAAGTGGTTATCGATCATCAATTATAGGTTTTTATTTATCGTTTTACATTGCTTGTGGCTGTAGCTCAGCCGTGTAAAATCAACCCGTTATCTTTGAGTAAAGACGCTCGAATGATACGTTTATACCAATAGCGTAAATTCTGGCAGGAAAGCCAAAAAAAGAGATCTTCATGCGTCTGAAATGTATCAAACTCGCCGGATTTAAGTCTTTCGTAGATCCGACAACAGTATCTTTTCCTAGCAATCTTTGTGCAGTTGTTGGGCCGAATGGCTGTGGTAAATCGAACATCATTGATGCGGTTCGATGGGTTATGGGTGAGAGTTCAGCCAAACACCTGCGTGGCGAGTCGATGACTGATGTCATTTTTAATGGTTCTGGTGGCCGAAAGCCTGTGGGGCAGGCCTCTATCGAATTGGTCTTCGATAACTCAGATGCAAGCCTTGGTGGTGAATACGCTGCTTGGAGTGAAATATCCATTAAGCGAAAAGTGACTAGGGACAGCCAGTCAAATTACTACCTTAATGGTAATAAATGCCGACGCCGTGATATCACGGATATCTTCCTTGGTACGGGTTTGGGTCCTAGAAGCTATGCCATTATTGAACAGGGCATGATCTCCAATCTCATCGAGGCCAAACCTGATGAGCTTCGGGTTTATATCGAAGAGGCCGCAGGTATTTCTAAATACAAGGAGCGTCGCAGGGATACTGAAAACCGAATGCGTCGTACTCAGGAAAACCTGGAGCGTCTGACCGATATTCGCGAGGAGCTGGGGCGTCAATTAAATCGTTTGGAGCGCCAAGCTCAAGCAGCGGAAAAATACGCTGAATTCAAGAAAGAAGAACGACAAAGCAAGGCGGAGTTGCAAGCTTTGCGCTGGCGAGAGCTGGAGTCTCAGTCAGTAGAAAGACGTAAGTCTATTAATGAATATGAATTGAAAGTCGAAGCACTTGTCACTGAGCGTAGTGGTTGCGATACATCGCTGGAACGCTATAGAGATGAATATACTGGCTTGGGCGATACCTTTAACGATGTTCAGGGGCGTTATTATGCCGTTGGTGCTGAGGTGGCCCGAATTGAGCAAGCTATTCAGCACGTACAAGACCGTGCCCGTGAACTACAGGAAGACCTGGCTCAGACTGAACGTAACTTTATCGAGTCAGAGGAGCATTTGCGCACGGATCGCCAAAAGGCTGAAAGTTGGGCCGCAGAGTTAAAAGATATATCCCCCGAATTAGAAAAAATTGAGATGGCAGAGGAGTTATCTCAGGCCGTTTTGTTGCAGGCTGAAGAAGCTATGCAGGTTTGGCAGGCCACTTGGGACGATTTTAACCAAACGGCATCCGAGCCTCGCCAGCAGGCGGAGGTTCAGCAGTCACGAATCCAGCATCTTGAGCAGGTTTTACGCCGGTTGGCAGAGCGACTTGAAACTATCCAAAGTGAATATCAGGGGCTGAGTGATAGTCCTGTACAGGAAGAAATTGCTCTTTTGCAAGAGCAATTGGCCGAAATGGAGTTGGTCTCAGAGGAAAAGAAAACCAACCTCGATCATATTAATGAGACGCTGGAAAGTTTACGCCAACAGGGGCAGCAGTCTTCTTCTCAATTGAATGAGTCTCGAACTGCTATGCAGACCATGTTGGGGCGAAAGGCTTCATTAGATGCCTTGCAGCAAGCAGCACTGGGTGGCGAAGGTGACCAGCAGCAATGGTTAGATAGTCAGCAGCTTTCAGACAAACCACGGTTGGCAGAGACACTCCAGGTGCAACCCGGGTGGGAAACAGCCGTTGAAACTGTACTGGGTAGTTACCTCCAGGCTGTTTGCGTCGAGAGTGTGGATAGTTTTAGTAGCCAGCTGGCGACCTTTGGGCAGGGTGAGTTGGTGTTAGTTGATAAGTCGTTCGACAGAGCGGTTTCTGACGTGTCAGCTGACGTGCTTTCGGCAAAGGTCGACGGTGATTATGCTGCGGCCATGCTGGGTGGTGTTTACGCTGTCGATGATCTCCAGGCTGCACTGGATCTTCGAGAAAAATTAGATGCCGGTGAGTCAGTTGTCACCCGTGATGGTCTCTGGTTAGGGGCTAATTGGCTGCGTGTTGCTCGCGATCAGGATGCAAAAGTGGGCGTCCTGAGACGACAACAAGAGCTTGAAGCACTGGATGAAGAATTGTCCACCTGTCGCGAAAAAGTGACCGAGTTGGAACAGCAAAAGGCTACCATTGAGGAAGAAAGTCGCGATCTGGAAGCTCAGCGCGAAGTGATTGGCCGAGGTGTGGCGGATCAGCAACGTCAATATGCTGAGCTTCGCTCCAAGCTGAGCGCCAGTCAGATGCAAGTTGAGCAGTTTGCCGCGCGTAGGGAGAGGGCAGACAACGAGCTGTCTCAGACAAAACAGCAACAGCGTCAGGAGCAAGAAAATCTGGCGGAAGCACGCCAGCTTTTGTCTGATGCCATAGAAGTTATGGAGCAGGATACTCAGCGAAGAGAGAGCTTGCTGCGTGAGCGAGATGAGTGCCGGGGGGTGTTAGACCAAACGCGACAAAGTGCTCGTCACGATCGGGATCGCAGGCATGAATTAGCTATGCGTGAGAAATCGGTTAGTACCCAGTTGCAATCAATTCTGGAAGGAATTAATCGGTTAGAGGTTCAGGTCGCTAGATTGGAAGAGCGAAGAGAGCAGCTGAGAGAATCGTTTAATCAGGATGAAGACCCAACACTGGAGCTTAAAGAGCAGCTGGCTGAACAGTTAGAGGTTCGCTTGGGCGTTGAAAAGGAATTGGCTGATGCGCGTCGTGCCTTTGAAGAGGTCGAGCATCAGATGCGTGAAGCTGAAAAGCGTCGCAATCAATTGGAACAGGATATTCAGGCCCAGCGTTCGTTGCTGGAGCAGCAGCGCCTCGTGGCTCAGGATTTAGCAACACGAAGTAAAACGATTGTCGAGCATATCAGTGAGCATGACTTTGAGCTTGAGGCTTTGTTGGCATTGTTGCCCGAGGAAGCCGATCCCGGAGAATGGGAGCAGGCGCTCGAGCGACTTGGCAACCGAATTCAGCGATTGGGGCCAATCAATCTGGCGGCAATCGATGAATATAAGGTGGAGTCCGAGCGCAAAGAATACCTGGATGCTCAAAATGCCGAGTTAGAAGAGGCGTTACAAACACTCGAAAATGCTATCCGAAAAATTGATAAGGAAACTCGGACTCGCTTTAAAGAGACCTTTGATCGTATTAATACATCACTTCAGGAGCTGTTCCCCAAGCTATTTGGCGGGGGGCATGCCTATCTTGAGCTAACTGGAGATGATCTGCTAGACACCGGTGTGACGATTATGGCGAGACCACCTGGCAAGAAAAATACGACAGTTCATTTATTATCCGGGGGAGAAAAAGCACTGACAGCGATTGCTCTGGTATTCTCTATCTTCCACCTAAATCCTGCACCGTTTTGTATGCTTGATGAGGTTGATGCTCCCCTGGATGATGCCAACGTTGGGCGCTATGCGCGAATAATCGAGGAGATGTCCTCAAAGGTTCAGTTTATTTATATTTCCCACAATAAAATTGCTATGGAAATGGCAAATCAACTGATGGGCGTAACTATGCATGAAGCGGGTGTCTCAAGGTTGGTGAGTGTCGACGTGAATCAAGCTGTAGAATTGGCTGAAGCATAGAGCAATAAAGCGGTTTGTTTTGCTATCAGAACTGTCCGATAACTTTTAAAATACCAAGAATATTTGTCTAACATTAACTAATAGGTTCGATAAAGAATGGAATTTGGTGCTCGCGAAATGATGATTGCTCTGGGTGTTCTGCTAGTGCTGGCAATCATGCTCGATGTTATTCGCCGCGTCCGCAATGCACGTTATGAAAAAATTCATATGCCTCGGCGCAAACAGCCGATTTTTGACGATGACGATGCCGATGAATATGGCAGTGAACTGCCCAGTGGTGGCGCTCGAGTCATTAGTTATCGTGGAGAAGCAGATGTAGAGGAGTTGGGCAAGACGGTTAAAGAGCGCGCTGAAGCAAACAAGCCAAAGCTGTCAATCTCCATTCGAGAGCCAGAACAACCCAGTCTTAACTTGGGTGAGCCAACTTCAACGGAAGCTGAACATGATGAAGGCCCGGAGGTGGTTGTCTCATCTCGGCCGTCAACGTCAGCGGGCGTAAAGAAAACTACCGTTGGCAGCCAAGTGCCTGTGGCGAGTGTGGTGGTACTTCATCTGATGTCAAAAAAGGGTGAATACTTTGCTGGCGATCAATTGTTGGAATCACTGTTAAATCAGAACTTACGCTATGGCTCGATGAAAATATTCCATCGTCATACTGGTGAGGATGGTTCTGGCCCCGTCATGTATAGCGTGGCTAACTCAGTGAACCCGGGTACCTTTGACCTCAATGGTATGGATCAACTGGTCACACCGGGGATTAGTTTTTTCTTTGCTATGGAAGATGTGGATAATCCAGCTGATGCGTTAGAAAGTTTGTTGTCTGCTGCAAAGCATATAGCCGCCGACTTGGGCGGAGAGCTTAAGGATGAAAGCCGTAGTGCTTTGACAAAACAAACAGAAGACCACTATCGTCAACGTGTTACCGACTTTAGCCGAGCTCAATTGTCTGGGATTGAATAATGGCAGATGTTAGTTCGGCGACCCATGAGGAGGTAATGGCTCTTCATGAGCAGCTAAATTATCACAACCATCAATATTATGTTCTTGATGATCCTGTAATTCCAGATGCCGAATACGATCGGCTGATGCGTCGACTCCAAGAGATTGAAGCACAGTATCCCAGCTTTAAAACAGTAGATTCCCCGACCCAAAGAGTGGGCGGTACACCACTTGTTGAGTTCAAGTCGGTTGTTCATGAAGTTCCAATGTTATCGCTCGATAACGCATTTAGTGACGAAGAGCTACTTGATTTTAATCGTCGAATCACAGATAGGCTTAATTCCAAAGGGCCGCTGACCTATGTCTGTGAGCCAAAGCTGGATGGTGTGGCAGTTAGTTTGTTATATCTGGATGGTTTGCTGGTGCGAGGTGCTACTCGTGGTGATGGTGCCACGGGAGAGGATATAACTGAAAATGTTCGAACCATTCATTCAATACCCTTAAAGCTACAAACCAGTTTGCCGCCCAGTTTGCTGGAAGTTCGTGGTGAAATTTATTTACCACTGGCGGGATTTGAAAAGCTCAATGCCGAAGCGAGAAAGAAGGGGGAGAAGCTTTTTGTTAATCCTCGTAATGCTGCAGCTGGAAGCCTGCGACAGTTAGACTCTAAAATTACTGCGACTAGACCGTTGGAGATGGCAGCCTATAGCTTAGGACAAATGAAAGGTGTCGAGCAGCCGAAAACTCACTTTGAAACATTAATGCTGTTGAAGCATTGGGGGTTTCTGGTCAATCCACATGTCGAAGTGGCGGACAATATTGAGTCGTGCCTGTCATATTACGCAAAAATGGCTGGTATTCGTGATCAATTGCCCTGTGATATCGATGGAATTGTCTACAAGGTGAATGACCTTGCCTTGCAGCAACGACTGGGTTTTGTCGCTCGCGCGCCGCGCTGGGCGATTGCCAGAAAGTTTCCTGCTCAAGAAGAGATGACCCAGTTGCTAGATGTGGAGTTTCAGGTCGGCCGTACAGGTGCGGTGACCCCGGTGGCCAGACTTTCTCCAGTATTTGTGGGTGGTGTCACAGTGAGTAATGCGACGCTACATAATCAGGATGAAGTGACGAGGCTGGGCATCAAGGTTGGCGATACAGTTATTGTTCGAAGAGCCGGTGATGTGATTCCTAAGGTGGTCAGTGTCGTCCTGGAAAAGCGCCCAGCCGATGTTCGAGATATTGTATTTCCAGATCATTGCCCGGTTTGTCATTCACCCGTTGAGAGGGTTCAGGGAGAGGCGGTTACTCGCTGTTCCGGTGGTCTAGTTTGTTCGGCGCAACGCAAGGAAGCCATCAAGCATTTTGCCTCTCGCAAGGCTTTAGATATAGAGGGCTTGGGGGACAAGCTGGTCGAGCAATTGGTGGATCAAGGTTTGGTTAGTTCAGTTGATGATCTTTATCACTTGGAGCTGGAGCAATTGGCAGGACTTGAGCGGATGGGGCCAAAATCTGCCCAGAATCTACTGTCAGCGCTAAGTGAGTCCAGAGAAACGACGCTGCCTCGTTTCTTATACTCACTGGGTATTCGTGAGGTTGGTGAAGCTACTGCTCGGTCCCTTGCACAGCACTTTGGAAGCCTGGAGTCACTGTGTTCCTCAACATTGGAGGAGTTGCGAGAGGTGCCTGATGTGGGGCCTGTAGTGGCCCATTTTGTCCATGAGTTTTTTCAGCAACCAAATAATTTAGAGGTCATTAATAGACTGAGGAAAGCTGGGATTAGCTGGCCAGATATTAAGGTTCAGGATCAGCAGTTGCTGCCATTATCTGGCGAAACCTGGGTGCTAACAGGAACAATGGAGACTATGGGGCGGGCTGAGGCTAAGGAAAAACTCCAGCTTCTGGGTGCGAAGGTGGCCGGCAGCGTCTCTGTTAAAACCAGCTGTGTGGTCTCTGGGGCCGATGCGGGTTCTAAGTTAAATAAGGCCAAGGAGTTAGGTGTTGCGGTATTGGATGAGGCAGCATTTATTGAATTGCTGGTAGCTCATGGAGCGTTGTAAGAGACTTGGGTATTTGAATAACAGATATTCTGCTCAATTATATTCAGGCCGTCATTTCTTTGATTTTTTCAGATTGTTTTTTATGACAAAGAAATTAGTGAGCCTTCATCAGTGAATCCGGGGCAATCGAATAATCGTGCCGGTAGTTTTCGGATCTATTTGCAGGGCGTTGGTTCAAGCTCCCTGGCTCAGGGGTTGCAAGTTGTTTTATTCCCTTGGTTATTGGTGGGAGTTCTGGGTGAGTCACCCGAAAGGGTAGGTTATGCTCAAATGGCACTCTTGTTGCCACAGCTGCTGTTTATTTTACTTGGCGGCGTTGTCTCGGATAATCGCCCGCTCGGTCAATATCTGTTTCGTTTATATCTGTTATACAGTATTCCTTGCCTTGTTCTGTTGATTTCAGTCTGGCAGGAGTGGTTGTCATTTGGCTTGATGCTGTTGTTTGGAGTTTGCTTCGGTTGTGTCACTGCATTCGTTCAGCCTGCCAGGGAAACACTGTTGTCTCAAGTGGCTGATTCCCAGCTGCAGCAAGCGGTAGCAAGAGCTTCATTTGTCCAGTTTTCGGCCCAAAGTGTTGGTGTCATTTTGGCGGGTTATCTGGATGATATCGGTTTAATAATTCTTATTTCTCTGCAAATGATACTGTTGTTGTCTTCGGGCTGGCTACTTAGGCGGTGTGTCAGTGTCGTGCCAGTTGAGGTAAAGAAGAGAAAGCGTTCCACATGGAATGAAATGCTCTCAGGATTAAAGCTGGTGAGACAGGATGTCCGTTTGCTTCAATTGATGATGATAGTTGCCGCTACAGGATTTTTGGGGTTCGGGCTGTATTTGGTCGCAATGCCCATCTTGACCCGGGAGGTGTACCATCAAGGGGCGGCATTCTTTGCCTGGGTACAGTTCAGCTTTATGTTTGGTGTCATTATTTCCAATGTATTTATTATTAAGTTCGTTGGCCGATTTGCGCAGCCAGGGAGGATGTTGCTGATCAGTCTGTTGATCCGTGGCGGGCTTTTGATGGCTATTGCTATGCACCCTCCCTCTTGGTTGTTGTTTTTGTTGGTGCTGCTCTGGGGGGCTGCATCTGGTGTGGCCATGATGTTGGGCCGGTCTATGACGCATGAGGAGTCCCCGCAGGCTTACCGGGCCAGGGTGGTTTCTGTGTATCAGCTGGCTTTGTTTGGTGCTGCTCCGATCGGTGCCTGGATCAGTGGCCATACGATTGCGTCTATAGGTGTTCTTTCTGCGATAGGTGTATTGGGTGGTGTAACTATCATGGTGGGTGTTGTCGCCATTATATTCAGCGACTTATGGCGGCCTGTTAGCAAGTAATCAGGCTGGTTGCATTCTGAACGGCAGATGCCTTTCCCTATGACATATTACAGTTGATGGTGAAAAGCCAGCAATGCCGCTGTTACCGCGACATTAAGTGACTCAACGCCGTTACTCATGGGAATGCAAACCTGTGATGTGCAGAGATCATTGACCTTCTTGGATACACCTTCTGTCTCATTGCCAAGTACATAAACAATGGGTGATTCTACCTTCAGTTCGCTCAGAGATTGCTTGCTATGTGAGGAAAGTGTACAGCAAGTGACACCCTTTATTTTTAATTTTGGCAGGGCCTCTTCCAGACTCTCGCAATGAATTAACGTACTTTTAAACAGTGTGCCAGCACTGGCTTTGATCACCAGTGGAGAAATTGCTGTTGTTCCCTGTTTGGGTAGCAGAATGCCATGGCATGGACTGGCGGTAACGGATCGGATGATCATGCCTAAATTTTGTGGGTTTGTGATGCCATCTAGAGCAATCAGGCTGTAGTTTTGTTTCGGTAGATTGGCTAGAAAATCATCCAGTAGTAGATGGTTCGGACATTCCAGGTCAGCCGCAACTCCTTGATCCTGTTTGCCATTTCGGGAAATTCTGGAGAGTGCCTGGCGGCTGTGGTAGACAACCTCCACACCACGTTTCTCGGCCAGGTCGATGATTTGCTTGATGATTCCCCCTGGTTTATTAGAGTCCGCCAGATGTATGCGGTAGCACGGGATAGCTTTGTTCTCCAGTGCTTCAAGCACAGGTTTTCGGCCATAAATTGTGAGCAATCTATCGAAGAAACGTTTGCGTTGCAGGTGTTCATCCCTGTCGGTCGATTGGGGCATAGTGTTAAATCCACGTAAAGAGCCGGTATTATACGCCTATGGACGAATTAACGGATAAGCAACTGGGCCATTTTCGCCGGTCTTTATTAACGGTGCGACATGAGCTGTTCGCGTTACTTGAGATATCTGCAGAAGCAGGAGAAACTGTTATTTTGGATCAATCCAAGGTGGGTCGGTTGTCCCGGATGGATGCCATACAACAACAGCAGATGTCCAATGCTTGTCGCGCCGTATATCGTAAGCAATTACTTGATGTGGATGCTGCTTTGTCTGTGATGGATCAGGGCGGTTATGGGTGGTGTGAAAGCTGTGGTGAACCTATTGGCGTCAGACGTTTGGAAGTACGCCCAGAATCCAGGCGGTGTATTGTCTGTCAAGAAATACGGGAAGAAGATTTGGGCTAAAGAACCGGGAGTTAATGCCCCTGATTAGGGCGCTGTAAAATTTGTTTGTATGCCTGAACAGCATTTCCCAAGCCCATTGCTATCGCATCGACTGTCAGAGCATGGCCGATAGAAACCTCCATCAAGCCCGGTATTGTTGAGAACTTTTCAAGGTTAATTAAGTTGAGGTCGTGTCCCGCATTTATCCCCAATCCTAATTCGAGAGCAAGTTCCGCTGCATCGTGGTGTAACTGGAAAATTCGATTAAGTTTTTCCGGGTTTCCCCAAGCTGCTGCGTAGGGGCCTGTGTACAACTCGATACGGTCAGCACCAATTTGTCTGGCCAGTTTTATCTGGTCGGGATCGGGGTCCATAAATAAACTTACCCGAATATCCATTAGCTTCAGTTGTTCAATAATAGGTGCCAGCTTTGTTGACGCTTTGGTCAAATCAAACCCGTGATCAGAGGTGAGCTGGTCATCGCTGTCTGGCACCAGTGTGCACTGGTCTGGTTGAGTTTCCTCAGCTAATTGAATTAGTCCTGGGTAACTTCCTTGTGGGGCGGCGAGTGGATTTCCCTCTATATTGAACTCAATATTTTTGTGTGCTGTAAGAAGCTTGCTTAGCTGGCGTACATCATCGGGTCTGATGTGCCGCTGGTCGGGGCGCGGATGGACTGTGATACCGTCAGCACCATGTTCGATACATACTTTGGCATGCTCAATGACGCTCGGATAATTCCCCTCACGTGAATTTCGAATAAGAGCAATTTTGTTTAGGTTGACACTAAGCGCTGTACCCACGTGATTATTCGTTACCGATGACTTGGGCTTTAATTATGTGGATTGGCGTCTCTGGCAAATTGGCAAAGGGACCAATACTGGTAGTGGGTTGACGAGAAATTTTGTCTGCTACATTTGTTCCTTGAATAATCTTGCCAAACACAGTGTAACCAGGCTTTCCATTCCTGGGGTTGAGGGTCCAGTTGTCAGCCATGTTGATATAGAACTGGGCTTTAGCGCTATCTGGGTCGGTTTGTCTCGCCATGGCAATAGTGCCCTTGGTGTTGCCAAGTCCGTTAAACGATTCATTTGCAATGGCTTCGCCACTGGGTTCTCGTCGAGAGAGATCGTCTTTGAAGCCGCCAGCTTGAATAACAAAGCCCTTCATCACGCGGTGAAAAATCAGCCCATCATAGTGTTTACCATTCACATAGTTGATAAAATTTTCGACCGTCACCGGGGCTTTGTCCGGATAGAGTTCAAGTTTTATATCACCGTGGTCTGTGGCGAGTAAGACTTGAACCGAGCTGCCCGCTTCTACATTTGTGGCGAGCAGAATAATACTTGTGAATAGTATCGTTAACGTATTTTTTAACATTAGCCCCACTCCGAAAAACGTTTGCGACGCTTTAGTCGCGGAATAATAATTGTTAGTAAAGAACCCATTACAACGGCAAATACACCATAGAGGAACCATGTGTTTCGCTCGCTATCGCTGAGTTGCTCATTCGCGGCTTTTAGTACATCAATTTTACTCTGTAGTATGCCATTTCGTTCGAGCAATTCCTGATTTTGCTGATTGATCGATATCGCATTAGATGAGATCTTTTTAATTGTTTTGAGTTCACTGCTGACCTCGCTGCTAGTAGATCGCACTGTGTTAAGTTCGGTTGATAACACATTGTTGGTTTCTTTCAGCACCTTTAATTCTTCATTGAGCTTACTTACGTTCTTTTCTGCTATTTCTAGCTTTTTTTCCATGCCGGCAAGACGGTCTCGCGCTGTTGGCGTTTGTTGTAAGTAGTGGGATGGCATCCAGCCATCAAGCCCACCTTTAGTGGTTATGTGACTCCATCCATCGTCATTGGTTTCGACAAGGTTGAGTGCTGTGCCACTTTTTAATCCTCGGTGGAGGATAGAACACCTTGGGCAGGGAGATTTGCGCAACGGAACTCTATATTCGTCAGAGATATAGACGGTCTCTGCATTTAGTGCAGTGGTGAAAAGAATGAATATAGCGGCTAGCAATATCTTCATGGTTTTCTCATTCTCATTGTCATCTCGGTTTTCTGTATTTATTTGTTAAACGCATACGATAATAATTGCTGGTCAGAAAACACCGTAGCGCTAGCTATGGAAGCACCTTTTTAAACGGTTTGACCGTGATGCTGGCATAAACACCAGCATCAATGTACGGATCTTTGTCGGCCCATGCTTGGGCCTCACTTAGAGAGGCAAATTCAGCGATAACCAGACTTCCGGTAAAGCCAGCCTCCCCGGGGGTCTCACTGTCAATGGCAGGGTGTGGGCCGGCAAGAAGTAATCTTCCCTGTTGCTTCAATTCTTCAAGTCGAGCCAAGTGTGCAGGGCGGGCAGAAAGCCTTTTTTCCAAGCTGTTTTCCACATCCTGGCTGCTGACGGAATACCACATAGAGTTAGTCCTTGTGTTTCTCATGATGGTGAATAACATCTTCCAGTTTCAGACCCGTTAGCTTGGTTATTCCCCGGAATAAATAAAATAAAGCACCCATTAAAACCAGCATTGCAGGTAGCGCTATGACAGGAAAGCTGAGAGCTGTCATTTTGCCTAATTGTTCATTGAATTCAACCGTTCCTGGCTGGCTGGTGAGTAATATCGTGGCAAGAATGTAATTAAGGAGCGAGGAAAGGAAAAATGATCCGGCTACAAGCCAGGAGGCATTAGTTAAACATTTTTCGAACTTGTTGCTATTGCCGTTCTGCTCTAATGCCAGAGAGACTCGGTCTGTTTGTAGGATTTTGTCGTTGTACAGAAAAGTTTTTATCAATGGATAGGGCGTTTTTAGTGAGACAAGGGTGGCCAAGCCAAAGATAGCCGGTACCATCGCCTCTTTTATTGCGATATAGGTCGGATCAAGTTCCATCAAGCTAATACCGCCAGTAAGAAGAATACTGACCACGCCAAGAGCAGAGAAAAAATTGATTTTTTTCAGAATTACGAAGTCTTTTAGCCCATAAATGACCGGAAAAGCGAGAGCAACGACAATGGCCATCCGGGTGCCAAGGTAGTCATCACCACTGAGTTTGGTCAGAATAAGGGTGGGAATAATAATGTTGAAAGCGAGGTTCAACAGTAAATTTTCACTCTTGCCATTTTTGGCAGGCTTAATGTGTTCTTGTTTGCTTGATGTCATCGGGTACTTTGTGGTCGTTGCTGCGTCTGAGTGGTCGGTCATTGTAAGGGATTGAGAGGTACTAATCGAGGGTGATAACTCGCTGTGAAATAAAGATTTTCTAATTGGGATTGGTTCACATTAATAAGCCCAAAAAGTTGAAATTACTTTGAAAATAAGGCAATAATGCGGAAACCATTATAACAGAATTAACAAAGTTCCATAACTTTCTGAAAAATAAGGAAAATAATTATGGGTGTTGTTGGGGTGGACAAAGAGCTGGCAAGCCCTTCTGAGGAAGCATCTGAACTGGGGGACTTATTGGTCTCTTATTTGGAGCAGCTTGAGGTGGAGTATGTTTTCGGTATTCCTGGTGGAGCTATCGAACCCCTATATAACGCTTTGGCTCGTAGTGAACGGCGGGGTGGCCCTCGTGCTGTAATCGCCAGGCATGAGACCGGTGCTGCGTTTATGGCTGATGGCTATGCGCGTAATACAGGTAAACTGGGCGTGTGTTGTGCCACGACGGGGCCCGGAGCCACTAACCTTATTACGGGTGTCGCCTCAGCTTACGAAAACAATATTCCAATGCTGGTGATTACAGCGCAGACAGCACTTTCTACTTTTGGAAGAGGTGCTTTTCAGGAGTCTTCTTGTACGGGTATTAATACCGTCGGCCTTTTCGAGCATTGTACTCGCTATAACACGCTCATTTCTCACGAGGCGCAGTTTGAAAGTAAACTTGCTTCGGCCATCATGACAGCCTTTCAGTCCCCTTCGGGGCCGGTGCATCTAAGTGTTCCGCTAGACATTATGCGTGCTCGAGGACTTTGTGACGAGCCTAGTTACAATCTTTGTAGTTTGCTGGACAAGCCTTCATTAATAGATGACGTGGCAGTCGGTAAGCTTTATGAGGAGCTGATTGCCGCAAAGAACCCCGTGTTTCTCATCGGCGATGAAGCCAGTGAGTCGGTAGGCAGTATTTTAAGTTTGGCCGTCGAAATAGATGGTAAAATTCTGGTGACGCCGCATGGCAAGGGGTTGGTGAGTCCCTACCATCCCAATTTTCGTGGTGTCGTTGGTTTTGCCGGGCATCAAAGTGCTAGGGACGTTCTAGAGGATCCGGCTGTAGACTTGATAGTTGCCATAGGTGCTGATTTAGGTGAGTGGGCAAGTGACGGTTGGGATACGCATACGTTATTAACCAAACGACTGGTTCATGTTGAATCAGCTGAAGTTAACTTCACTCGTACACCCATGGCCAAGCTCCATGTACGTGGGCGTTTGTCGACTATCTTCGAGCAGCTGGTGAAACGTTACGAGGCAGACCCCAGGACGCATATTTATGCCGTGGGTGAACATGGCTTATCTGAGGAAAACTCTTCAGGTGGAGAGCTCAAGCGACATTTTGTTTGTGATGACCCCGATGGTTATCGCTCCGATGAAACACCAATTAAGCCTCAGCGTTTGATGCGAGAGCTGCCCAAAATTTTCCCGCCTAACACACGTTATCTTGCCGATACTGGCGCCAGCTTTGCTTGGGCCACCCACTACCTGCACCCTTATGATCGACGGATGTCGGGTAAGAGGAACGCAAAGGGTGGATTATTTCGTGCTGCTCTAGATTTTGCATCTATGGGCTGGGCTATAGGGAGTTCTATTGGTACAGCCTTGGCTCAGAAGGGTAATCCGGTGGTGTGTATTACCGGTGATGGTAGTGTGTTAATGAATGGCCAAGAAATAACCGTTGCTGTTCAAGAGGAGCTGCCGGTCATTTTTGTGGTTTTAAATGATAGTAGCTATGGCATGGTCAAGCACGGTCAACAAATGACTGGTGCGGAAGAAATTGGTACAGAGCTGCCCAAAACGAATTTTGCTTCTTTTGCCCGTGCAATGGGGGTTGATGGATATGTGATCAATTCTCCAAGTGACCTGTTGTCTCTTGACGTGAAAGCCATTTGTAGTCGAAAAGGCCCTACGCTTCTTGATGTCCGTATAGATACAAATGAAGTACCTCCCATTGGCGTTCGTACAAAGGTAATAGCCCAGTAATCATGACTGAATCCAAGAAGAAGGAACAAATCACTACAAAAATCTGGCGAGAGGTAGCGGAAGATGATAACCCTTTTGCTGCCGCAGCTTGTTATTGCTCAGGCTTTGATGTGTATGGCGATTTGTTGGGAAAAGCGACTTATATCGAATATTTATACCTGTTGTTCAAGCTTGAGCCACCTGCAGAATCACAGAAAAATCTACTTGAAGGTCTGGCAATAGCATTAGCTAATCCGGGTCCTCGTGATCACAGCGTGAGGGCTGCCATGAATGCGGGGGTTGGTGGTTCAACTCATGCTTCAGCGTTGATGGCGTCAGTGGCTGTTGGAGCTGGGAATCTTGGTGGAGGCCGAGAGGTATATAACGCTGTTCAGTATTGGGAGCATTGCGGCAAGGATCTCTCTAATTGGCGTGAGATGATAAAAAACCCTCCTACAGAAGAGCGCGCCGATGTTTGGCAGCCTATGGAGCATGCGCCAGGATTTGACCCCAATGGTGCAAGCTGCCCAACACCTGTCAGGCAGACATTGGATTACTTGGTAGATGTTGGTTGTACAGAATCGCTAATCTGGCTACAGCAGAACAGAGAAACGCTAGAGGTTTGTGCTGGTGCTCCATTGGCTATGTCTGGAGTTGCAGCGGCAGTTTTTCACGATTTGGCAATGACGCCCGATCAATCAGAGATGTTGTTCATGCTATTGCGGTTGCCGGGTGCAGCAGTGCATGCGCTTGAACAAGAGGGGCTCGGCTGGCGCAGGTATCCATTTTTTGGAGATGGTCTAAAGCTACAGGAAATCCACTCAGATGAACCTGAGGGTGATTTGTAAGTATGAAAAATATATTTGAGAAATATGAAGATAATTGGGAAACCTCCATGGGCGGTTGGTTTCCTGGTGAGAAGGTTGTTCTTAGAGGGAAAAATGTTCTAACGGAGTTGAACGATTATCGTTGGGTTGAGTATTTATTATTTGGCATTACAGGAAGGCATTCTCCTCGTATAGCTCGTTTAATTGAGGGGATGTGGCTAATTTGTACTAGTTTCCCTGATCCAAGGTTATGGAATAATAGAATAGCCGCACTGGCCGGAACGACAAGGGCAACAGGAGTTCTTGGTTCGGCTGGAGCTTTGGCTATTTCTGAGGCCACAATTTATGGTCTTAAGCCAATCAAGGGTGTTTCAGATTTTTTATATAGAACATCAAAGAAAATTGCTAATGGATCTAACTTAGGCGATGTAATAACGTCTGAAATCAAAAAATATAGAGGGATCTATGGTTACGGTCGGCCAGTTGTCGATCAAGATGAAAGAGTTGAGCCACTCATGGCCTTTGCTCGTTCTATGGATGCTGGTAGTGGGCACTACACGAGTCTTGCACTTGAAGTGGATGAATACCTAAGTAATTCTCGATACAAATATAGGATTAATGCTTCTGGTGTTGTAGCTGGATTGCTTGCTGATGAGGGTATAACTCCAGAAGAACTTTATCATATTGCAACACTTACGTTCACTGCGGGGGTTATTCCCTGTTATATCGATGCCGTTAAAAAGCCTGAAGGTGCCTTTTTTCCCCTTCGTGTCTCTCGTATATATTCCGAAGGGATTGCGGAACCTAGAGTTTGGAGTAAATAAAAAATGAAACTGACTCTGCGTGTATTTACTGCTGTCTTATTGTTGTCTCCCGTGGCTTCTTGGGCTGATGATGCAAGTGATGCCTCAGAAATGGAATTACTGTCTCTGTATGGTGGTGAAGAATTTATCAGTATTGCTACTGGTTCGGAGCAACCCATTCATAAAGCCCCTGCAGTTGCCTCTGTTGTGACTAAAAAACAAATTGAGCGAATGGGGGCTACTGATATTGATGAGGTCTTGGAAACAATTCCTGGGCTACATGTTGCAAGAGAGGCTGCAGGATATAACCCAATTTATACATTTCGTGGTATCTATGCAGGGTATAACCCGCAGGTTCTGATGTTGATTAACGGCATACCAATAACAAATTTATTTCAAGGTGATAGAAACCTGGTTTGGGGGGGAATGCCAGTTCAGGCAATTTCGAGAATAGAGGTGATAAGAGGCCCGGGCTCTGCACTATATGGTGCGGATGCATTTGCAGGGGTTATTAATGTTGTCACCGACGAGGCCGATGGAGTATCTGAATTAAAAACTGGGGTGAGGTATGGGACACATAATACAAAGGACTATTGGTTGTCTGGTGGTGGATCACTAGGTGAACTTAAGTATCGTGGGGTTGTAGAAAGCCATGAAACAGATGGTTTTGATGAAAAAATAAGATCGGATCAGCAGTCAATCTTTGATTCTCTTCTTGGAACTAACGCATCACTGGCTCCCAGTTCGGTGAATATGGAAAGAGAAAATATAGACGCACGTTTGGAACTGGCCTATAAAAAATTCAGATTAAGGGCTGGAGCGCAGCTTAGAGACGGTACAGGAGATTATGCCGGAGCAGCACAGGCGTTGTCAGCCGACAATGAATTCTCAAGTGATAGATTGAATGTAGATTTAACCTACGAAAATGAAGAATTTTTAGATGACTTGGCAGTAAAAGTTCAGACAAGTTATTTGCATACTACACAAGAAGTTGACGGTGATTTAGTGCTTTACCCTGAGGGAACAGTTGTGCCACCCATTGGTGGTTTTGGCGTCTACACTGACGGTGTTATCGGTACGCCTGAGCTTAAGGAACGGCATACAAGGTTTAATTTTTCTAGCCTTTATTCAGGCATAAACAGACATAAAATCGCTTTTGGAACAGGTTATTACCATGGCGAGCTTTATGAAGTAGAAGAGTCTAAAAACTTTGGTTTTGATCCTTCTACGGGCTTCCCTATTCCCCCCGGTTCCCCTGCGGTTGATGTAACTGATACTGAGTATGTTTTTATAACCGAAGGTGGTCGCGAGAACACTTATGTTTTTATCCAAGATGTATGGCAACTGTTTAATGATTGGGAGCTGACAGCAGGTGTTCGTTATGATCATTATTCAGACTTTGGTGACACCTTGAATCCAAGGTTGGCGCTAGTTTGGTCAACCACCAGGAACCTGACAACGAAATTTATTTATGGTGAAGCATTTAGGGCTCCGTCGTTCGTTCAGACAAGAGCTATTAATAACCCTCTGCTTGTTGGAAATCCTGAATTAGACCCGGAAGAAATGAAGAGCTATGAAATAGCATTTGATTACCGGCCTAAGAGTGACCTCACGTTTAATTTAAATGCCTTTTATTATAAATGGGAGGATATCATCCAGTTTGTTCCAGGCCCAGGGGGGGCTATAGCCCAAAATTCTGGGGAGCAAACAGGTCACGGCCTTGAGTTTGAGGTGAGCTGGAAGGCAACAACTGAAATAGATATAACAAGTAATTTTTCTTGGCAAAAATCAACGGATGAAAATTTGGATGCCGATGCTGCATATGCTCCCGAGAAACAGTTCTATATCCGAACTAATTGGCGTATGGCCGAATCGTGGAATTTCAATATGCAAGCCAACTGGGTTATGGATCGTAATAGAGCCCATGATGCTGGAGACTTGCGCTCAGATATAGATAATTATCTCTTGGTAGATTTAACTCTTCGGCGTAAATCATTATGGGAGAATATTGACATAGCTTTGATGGTAAAAAATCTATTTGATGAAGATGCTCGTGAACCAAGTCGTGCCGGGGGAATGGGTCAACCTGTACCTATTCAGGATGATTTACCTTTGGCAGGACAAACTGTCTTAGGTGAAATTCGCTATCGGTTTTAGGGATGTTAATTGCCGAGTAAAACGGTGAGGGAAGACAGGGATGCAGCAGTACTTTCATATTCTAGTTAAGCATCGTAGGGACGTCGTAGAGGTGTTTTCTAGATTGCTATTAGCCGTGCTTATGCTGTATAGCGTAGGCTCCTTAGGTCAGAGTGGCGAATTGTTGGTTTTATATCCAGATGTTCGTGCTCCATTTTCAAAAATTTTTAAAGATATTGCTAATGGCGCTGAAAATCAGTTCATTGGTAGTGCTAAGTCTATAGCTATAGGTAAAGATGATGATGTCGAGTCAATACTTCTAAGAAGAAATCCAGATGTTATTTTAGCACTAGGTAAACGTAGCCTCGCTAGCCTTCAATCTACAGATGTCAAGATTCCCGTTGTATTGGGAGCTCTAAATAATCCTCAACAAGGTTATCCTGGAATATCTATGGTGCCAGACCCAAAGGTTATTATAGACAAGCTGGTTATGTTGTCCCCATCAGTTAGCCGTGTGCATGTGGTGAGGAAGTCCAATGGGTTAACAGCTCAGCTAGATGGTGCAAAAGAGTATCTGGCGTCACTTGGTAAGACATTGGCTGTTCATGAAAGTAATGACATCCGTGATGCGGCGAATATTTATGCAAAATTGGTAGATGAAGCCCAAGAGGGAGATGCCATTTGGATTTTACAAGATGGTTCCTATGTTAACGGTGCAATTTTATCTGTATTGCTGGATGCTGCATGGAATAAGAATTTGGTCGTGTTTTCGTCAAACCCACTACATGTTAAGCATGGTGCGTTATTTGCTGTGTATCCCGATAATAAAAACATGGGGGCGAGTTTGGCGAAGCTTGCGAATAGAATTGTAAAAGGTGAAATAATTTCAGGGCTCTATCCTCTTCAAGATGTTTTGGTGGCTGTTAATGAGAGGACCGGTAATCATTTAGGCGTGTCTCTTACTAAAGAGTTTAAAGAAAATATTGACGTATTGTTGCCTGCCAGGTAGTAGCTAAATGCAGCAGAAATCTCACAAATCAGCAACACAGATGAAATTTAGGACTCAGTTGAGCCTGATTTTTGTTGTTGGTATTTTTGTGATGGCGATTATTACCTCTCTTGCTGTTAGTAATATTTCCAGTCAAATAGTACGTGATCGTGAAATTCAGCAGGGTTTACAGGTGACAACCTCTCTTGCTAAGCAGAGTGAATTGGCATTGCTCTATCAAAGTAAAGAAAGTGCCAAAGATCTTGTGGATACGGCGCTGAATTTTCCGGGTGTAAAAGCAGTCGCTATTATTACCGAAACCGATTCAGTACTTTATAGAGGGGGCGATGATGATGCTCCTATACCCCAATATAAACCCGCTCTCGTTAATATGGTTGATGAATCTGACAATTATTGGACTTTTTCATCGCCAGTAATTGCGGGTGATTCTCAAGATAGTGTTTGGGGTGAACTCTACGAGGAGGACGCCAGTAGCAAAGTGTTGCTAGGCTATATCACGGTTGTAATAGGTAAGGATACGCTGCTGTTAATGGAGCAGGGTATTCTTCGTGGTAATTTGTTGATTTCTTTGGTGGTGGCAACAGTGTTACTACTACTGTTGTTAGCCGTTTCTCGTAGGCTGACTAACCCCCTTGAACGGCTTTCTGCAACGATGAAGCAGGCTGAAGAAGGGGATTCTGTGATACGTGCTGATGTCGGGGGCCCCGCCGATATCACGGATATGCAGCACGCTTTTAATTCAATGATGGAATCACTCGAAAATCGCCAAAAAGAGCTGATGCGCGCTATGGCTGCAGCTATTGAATCAGCCCGTGTTAAAGGCGAGTTTGCAGCGAATGTTACCCATGAGCTTCGAACCCCAATGAATGCTGTTTTGGGAATGTTGGATTTGCTCATGACTATGGGGCTTAGCTCCAAGCAGCTTGAATATGTTGAAACAGCAAAATCTTCTGGGGAAAGCTTGCTTCAGTTAATTGATGAAATTCTTAATTTTTCAGAAATTGATTCCAATAATATTTCTATTGAGAAGGAAGATTGCTATCTCCAGGAGTTATTGGATGATGTGATAAATTTACTTTCTAACCAAGCACTTAAAAAGAAGCTGGATTTTGGCTACGTTATGAGTAAGGACGTACCGAGAGTGATTCTTTCTGATGCTTCTCGTTTGCGCCAGGTATTGATTAATTTAATTGGTAACGCCATCAAATTTTCTGATGTGGGTGAGGTGTCTCTTCATATAGATGTCGTTGACTCTCTGAAGGACTCATCTGATGTAATCTCTGCTGTAAGGTTTGAGGTGCGTGACTCAGGAATTGGTATTTCACCCGAGGATCAGGCGAAAATCTTTGAGGCATTTACCCAAGCAGATTCTTCAAGTACCAAAGAGTATGAGGGTACAGGGCTTGGACTAGCCATTAGCAAGCAAATAGTTGAGTTGATGGGAGGGGAAATTTCAGTTTCAAGCGAGCCGGGCATGGGAAGTTCCTTTTGGTTTACCGTGCCGACGCCAAGTGTTAAATCCAATAAAATTATTGATAATACTATTTCCGAGTTTGCCGGGATTAACGCATTGCTCATTGACGACAGCGATATCGTTCGTGAGTTTGGTTCTCAACAATTACAGCAACTGGGTATTTGTTGTGAAACGCTAGATTCGGGTATTAAGGCTCTGGACGCTATCCGGCAAATGTCAGCAAGTCGCAAAGCGTTAGGTGTGTTGGTGATTGATGAAGATATGCCGGGGCTTAAAGGTACTGATTTCCTCAAGTTGACACGCGAAGAACCCTCCCTGAAAAACACACTTATTATCATGTTGAGCAACCCATGGGTAATGGGAAGTGCCCATAGTGATGACACAATGAATCGACTTAATAAGCCTCTGCGGGCTAAAGAGTTAAAAGCGTGTCTTGATAAGCACCTACTTGAGTCAAGCGAACCAGAAAAGCCAGCATCCTCTGCAACAACGATTGAGCAGTTATATTCTCGCCCAAGAAAAATTTTAGTGGTTGATGATAATCGTGCAAATCAGCAGGTTGCTGTAGGGATGTTGGAGAGAATGGGTTGTAATTGTGAGATAGCCTCTACAGGTAAAGAGGCAGTCGATGCGATTCTTCGCAACCGGTTTGATGCTGTTCTAATGGATTGTTATATGCCAGTGATGAATGGCTATGATGCTACTACTCAAATTCGCATGTATGAAGGTGGTAATGGTGACGAAGGTGGCGTCCCTATTATCGCGATGACGGCCAACAATACACAGGTTGAGATAGATCGGTGTATGGATGTTGGAATGAGTGATTTCCTTTCAAAGCCATTGCGTATTGATGCGTTAACTCAGACGCTGATCAAATGGGTGCCACGAGACTTACCTGTCCAGTCGAAGAGTGTGTCCGGCGCATCTATCAATGTCGCACAGGAAAATACACTTGTCGAAATTACAGGGTCAAGTTATGACCCGTTAGTGATTCTGGAGCTTAAGAACGCCGTTGGAGAAGTGGTTGTCTCAATGATAGAAGCCTTCCTTGAGGACACGCCTGTTTATTTGGAGTCTTTAAAGCATGCCATTATTGAAAATAATTATAAGCAGATCCGAGAGCTAGCTCATACAGTAAAGGGAAGTGCTTCAAATTATGGTGCTCATAAGGTTGTAGAGTTGTCGCGTTTGCTAGAGGAGAAGGGTGCCTCTAATGATTTGTCGGATGCTGATCAGGCATACGATCAGTTGAGGGAGGCGTATACACAACTTAGCAAAGATCTAGAAGCATTTATGCTAGAGAACGATAGCCATAATAAAGATCGTCAGAATGTGCATACGATTCTCATCGTAGATGATGATCGGTCGATGCGGCTAGCCTTGAAAAATGTATTTAAGTCTGACGATTACGTGATTGAAGAGGCCGGTAATGGCATGCAGGCAATTTCAATGTGCCAGCGGAGAATGCCAGATTTAGTTTTAATGGACGCCATGATGCCAGAGGTTGATGGTTTTACTGCCTGTGAGCGTATTCGTGATCTTCCCAATGGTTCAGATATTCCGGTGTTAATGATTACGGCTTTGGATAATGAAGAATCCATTGTTAAGGCATTTTCGTCAGGTGCGACAGACTTTATTCCAAAGCCCATTCATTTCGCTGTTATGAAACAGCGTGTTTCTAGATTGATTCAGGCCAACAAAGTAGAAAAACATGTTAAGAAGCTTGCCTATCACGACCCTCTGACCGGTTTGCCCAATCGTACAAATCT
This sequence comes from Porticoccus sp., assembly GCA_041581635.1. Lineage (GTDB taxonomy): Bacteria > Pseudomonadota > Gammaproteobacteria > Pseudomonadales > Porticoccaceae > Porticoccus. The sequence goes on from JBFICW010000003.1 coordinate 73,181, forward strand.
TATGCAGCAGCTTAGGGTTATGATCAATAGGGCGCAGCTAGAGGAAAAAAAGGTGGCGATCCTATTCTTGGATCTTGACCGGTTTAAACTGATTAACGATACCCTAGGTCACGACGCAGGCGATCTACTTTTGAAGGCTGTATCAGACAGAATTCGTCGGTGTGTAAGAAATCAAGACTTTATTGCTCGGTTGGGTGGTGATGAATTCACCGTTGTCCTTGAAGGTGTTACTGACAAAGAAATAGTTTCAAAAATTGCAGCCAAAATCTGTGATACATTGAGCCAGCCTTTTGTCTTTTTACAGCAAAAAATGTTTGTTACCACGAGTATTGGTATTTCTATGTTCCCCGATGATGGCGGCGACATTGGTACTCTCATGAAACATGCGGATTCTGCAATGTTTCGTGCCAAGGAGCAGAGAAACGAATATTGTTTCTATGTTCAGGGTATGGAAGATGAAATTGCCCGCCGTATGGAATTAGAGAGAGAGCTGAGGCATGCCATTAGTCACCGTGAACTTGTACTTTACTATCAGCCTCAAATTGACCTTAAAACTGGAAAGTTAATAGGTGCAGAGGCTCTGATACGCTGGAATCACCCTCAGCATGGGTTGATCATGCCCGATACATTTATACCTTTGGCGGAAGAGTCTGGGCTTATAAATGATGTGAGTGATTGGGTTTTAGTCGAGGCTTGCCGACAAATTCAGGACTGGAATAACCATGGGCATGGGTTAAAGGTTGCTGTAAATATGTCGAGTAAAGATCTTCAGGCTGAAGGCTTCAACCAAAAGTTATTCGGCGTGATAGAGCAATATAAAATCCCACCTCATATGCTCGAGTTGGAGATTACTGAAAATACGCTAATGGAAAACCCGGAAGAGCTGGAGGGTGATCTGAATGCCTTGAGAAATATGGGATTGACCTTGGCAATAGATGACTTCGGTAGTGGTTTTTCTTCTCTAAACTATTTGAAGCGTCTGCCTGTGGATATCCTTAAAATCGATAGAATGTTTATTCGCGACCTGGCAAAGGATGAGAATGATAGGGCGATTGTTACCGGTATTGTCGCTCTGGCTTCCAGCTTGGGGCTTGAGACCGTTGCAGAGGGCGTGGAAACCGAATATGAATATCACCTCCTTAGAGAGCTTGGGTGTGATTCGTGCCAAGGGTACTACTTCAGCAAACCCATTCCTGTAGCAGATTTTGAAGATAAATATTTTAAACAGACGGCGACTGTCTGACTTTCTTGCATTCTTTTGACTCTTCCGAACGGCACGTCAAAGGTTTTTCTCTTCTCCCGAACTTTGAATATGTGATAATCACCTTTTTTTTGCGAGCGTGATAGTACTATGAGTCAGTTTTTCTCTATACACCCAGAAACGCCCCAGGCTAGGCTTGTTCGTCAGGCTGTTGAAATTGTGCGGAAGGGCGGGATCATAGCGTATCCCACAGATTCAGCTTATGCGCTTGGGTGTCATCTCGGGGATAAGAAGGCATTGGACAAAATTCGCCAAATACGCCAGCTTGATAAGAATCATAACTTCACCTTGATGTGTCGTGATCTCTCTGAATTGGCCGTGTATGCGAAGGTTGATAATCAAATATTTCGATCTCTAAAGGCCCACACGCCAGGGCCTTATACCTTTATTCTTGAAGCAACTTCAGAAGTGCCAAGAAGGTTGATGCATCCCAAGCGTAAAACCATAGGCTTGCGGGTTCCTGATAATGCTATCGCCCTGGCGTTACTTGAAGATTTGGGTGAACCAATCATGAGCGTTACCTTGATTATGCCGGGTGATGAGCTTCCCCCAACGGATCCCTACGATATTCGAGATATGCTCGAGCACCAGGTAGATCTGATTGTAGAAGGCGGCTATTGTGGCATGGAGGCAACAACAGTTGTTGACCTGACAGGAGATATACCTGAAGTTACGCGTCAGGGTGTTGGTCAGTTTGACGATTTTTTGCCCTGATCCCAAACTTATCCTTGGTGGTTGTCTTGGGGAATCACAGTATAATAGACGCTTCCTAATTTTCTGGCTCTAAGTCTATGTCTGTGGATGTTATTCCTGGAAATACTGAAGAATCGAGATCGATAACAAATCAAAGGGCCTCCTCTCCGTTGCAGGAAGAGATGCCGTTTGCTGTCGTAATGGGCAAGGAGGTGACAGCACTTCCCAAAGATTTATATATCCCGCCAGAAGCATTAGAAGTCTTTCTTGAGGCCTTTGAGGGGCCGTTGGACTTATTGCTTTACATGATAAAGCGTCAAAATTTAGATATTCTTGAAATCAATGTAGCTGAAATAACCCGTCAGTATATGGGCTACATTGATATGATGAAGGCTATGCAGTTTGAGTTGGCAGCTGAATATCTATTGATGGCCGCGATGTTGGCTGAAATTAAATCGAGAATGCTTTTGCCGCGCCAAGTTGTGGAAGAAGATGAGGAAGACCCCAGAGCTGAATTGATTCGTCGCTTGCAGGAATATGAGCGGTTCAAGCAAGCTGCGGAGGACATTGAAGCACTACCACGTCTTGGCCGGGATGTGTTTTTGGCTAAAGCAAAGGAGCCCGATCGAAGCATGGCGCGTCCTCAACCTGATGTGGCCATGCAGGAACTTCTACTGGCCTTGTCTGATGTGCTCAATCGGGCTGAAATGTTTGAAAGCCATAAGGTTCAATTGGAGCGTCTTTCTACACGGGAGAGGATGTCCCAAGTCTTGAGTAGTTTGGTCGGCAAACAGTTTGTCCCCTTTGTTAGCCTGTTCCGTTTAAGTGAAGGGAAAATTGGGGTTGTGGTTACCTTTTTAGCGATTATGGAATTAATTAAAGAATCGCTCGTGGAAATTGTTCAAAATGAAGCTTATGGGGTTATTCATGTGAAGGCCCGTTCGTAAAGTTATGATGGCAGAGATTGAATATCGAGAAAATGGATAGTGATCAGCTGAGAAAAATTATTGAGGGCGCTTTGCTTGCTGCAGGGCGATCTCTGGATATTAACCACCTTGAAAGGTTGTTTGATGAATTTCAGGTTCCACCTCGTGATCAGATAGTGGCCGCTCTTGATGAGATTGAGGCAGGCTGTGCTGGCAGAGGTTATGAGCTTAAGTACACCGGGAGTGGTTATCGCTTTCAGGTGCGTCAGGAGCTGGCAGAGTGGGTTAATCGGTTGTGGGAAGAGAAACCCAAGAAGTATTCCCGTGCTCTATTGGAAACGCTGGCTCTCATTGCCTACCGTCAACCGATAACTCGTGGTGATATTGAAGAAATTCGTGGTGTGTCAGTTAGCTCCGAGATTATTAAAACCCTATTGGAGAGAGATTGGGTGCGCGTGGTGGGGCATCGAGACGTACCGGGTCGTCCTGCTCTCTATGCCACAACTAAACAGTTTCTAGATTACTTTAGCCTAAAAAATCTGGAAGAACTGCCTACCCTTAATGACATTCGAGATATTGAAGAGATCAACCCCGAGTTGGCTCTGGAGGTTTCACAGTACGTTGTCAGTGACAACACGATTAAAGAGTCCGTTGTGAACGCTGATGAAGAAATATTGATAGAACGAATTTCTGACGATGCACAGGATATCGCTGAAGAACTCGTAGAACCTGATTTTGATGAAGAGTCTCAATCCACTGAAAATAGCCAAGAGATATAGTATCCCCCATGTCTGAAAAATTGCAAAAAGTGCTGGCTGCTGCTGGTTATGGGTCGCGTCGTGAGTTAGAAAAGTGGATCAGTGAAGGTCGTATCAGGGTCAATGGAAAGGTGGCGACACTGGGTGACAGGGTTTCATCTGATGATACTGTTCAGGTCGATGGCAAGCGTGCCCGGTTGCCTGCCCAGGATCGACGCATAAGGGTCTTAGTTTACAATAAGCCTGAAGGTGAAGTGTGCACCCGTTCAGACCCTGAAGGGCGAAAGACTGTGTTTGAACACCTCCCAAAGCTAAAGGATGAGCGGTGGATAGCTGTTGGTCGTCTCGATATTAATACGACAGGGCTGCTTCTTTTTACGAATAACGGTGAGTTGGCCAACAAGCTGATGCATCCGTCCTCGTGCATTGACCGGGAGTACTTGGTGAGAATCCATGGCGCTGTCGATGACGATATGATTAAGCGTTTACGAGAGGGTGTGTTGCTCGAAGATGGGGTTGCCAAATTCAGTGATGTTGTTCCTGGTGAGCGGGTTGGAACCAACGGATGGTATACCGTGGCGCTCATGGAGGGGCGAAACCGTGAGGTTCGACGCCTTTGGGAGTCGCAGAATGTAGAGGTCAACCGTCTTAAACGAGTGCGGTTTGGGCCTATTTTTATGCCATCTTATACTCGCCGAGGGCAGTGGGTTGAACTTGATGAAAAAGCACTCAATGATCTTTTGGCCTCGGTAAATATGAGAGTGGCCAAAAAACAAAAGAGGCTGTCGCCGGATGATCAGGTGCGCCGTGATCGCCAGCTGAAACGATTGCGTTCCAAAGGGCCTAGCGCAAAATAAGATATTAAAAATAGGCAGGTTGTAAATTGTTTTATTGAGCTTAAGTCAGAAATAGATGATGTGTTAATAAATAGCTTTGGATTTTTAAGATGAAAAAACGAGCATTTGTCACTGGTGCAACTGGGTTTGTTGGAGGAGCTCTTGTTGAGCGACTGTCTACCATGGGGTGGGGTATCACTGTTTTGGTTCGAGAAACTAGTGATGTTGAACGCCTTAAAGAGTTAGGTGCAACCTTGATTTTTGGTGATTTAAATAATAGTACAAGTTTTGTTGAATCTCTAAAGGGTTGTAGTACGGTTTTCCATTGTGCAGGTTTAACAGGCGTTGGCCATAGTATTGATGAGCTCCATAAAGTTATCTCGCTTGGTACTAAAAGCTTATTGGATGCATCTATAGCTGCAAACGTAAATGATTTTGTTTTTATAAGTAGTATTGTGGCCTACGAACTAAGCCCTTCTCAGAAATTTTATGATGAATTACAACCAGTGTTAAGTAGTAGCGTTGACCCATATGGTCTTGCCAAAGTGGAAGCAGAAGAAGCTTGTATAAAGGCTCATGATAGTGGTGATATTTCAGTTAAGATTGTTAGGCCTGTTTTTATCTATGGACCAGGAGATAGGCGAGGAGGGTTTTTGCCTGAAATTGCCGCAATGATAAAAAATAACAAATTTCGAATAATAGGCGATGGTAATAATACTGTCCCCCTAATTTATATAACAGATTTGATAGATTTGTTGATGCTCTGTGCGGAGAGCAAGGGGGCACATGGAGGTATATACAATGCCAGCTCAGAAGATTCTCCAACATGGCAACAGTTTGCCGACTGTCTTTGTGGGGAGTTTCAGCTTACGCGGCCAAAACTTGTAAGCCAAAAAATAATGTTTCTACTTGCTAGTTTGTTGGAGGGTGCCGCTAAAATTAAATTGATTCGAATACTTCCCATTAGTAAGTCTGTAGTAAAATTACTTTCGTTAAATTTAAAATTCCCATCAGACAAGGCTCGTGATCAATTCAACTTTCAACCGAAAGTAGGTTTTCAGCAGGGAATTAGAGAGAGCAAGCCGATGTTAAAAGAGCTGCTAGATGTTTGATTGTAATACTTACTCGTTGTCAAGATTCTAGAGATATAGTTTATGTCAAAAGAAACTGGGGTTTTTTCGCTAAAAAATAATTTCTCTGCATTGCATTCCCCCCCTCCGAATCAGCTTAGACCAGTCGATGGGCTTAGAGGTCTGTCCATTCTTTTGGTGCTAATAATTCATAGCTTTTGGTTTTTATCTATATTTGATGATAAAGCGACAGAGTTTTTTTATGCATCACCTGTTTGGCTGAACTGGGTTTACAATGGTGAGCTTGGTGTCGATATTTTTTTTGTGATCAGTGGATTTTTGATATCTTCGATTCTGATGGCCGAATATCGTGATACGGGGGGGATACAATTTTCTCGATTTTACAAACGTCGATTTATGCGGCTGATGCCAGCATATGTTTTAGCAATTATTCTTGGTCTTTTGTTGCTACCAAAAAATCAGGAGTATGTCTGGTCAAATTTACTATATATAAACAACCTTTTGCCAGCAGAAACACACTTTATGCCTTGGACATGGTCTCTGGCCATAGAAGAACAGTTCTATTTTATATTTCCTTTGTTATTGGTGTGTTCTCTAAGCCTTAAGAAAAAAAATGCTCTTTTTCTTCTTGTGGGGGTCTTGTTTTTAAGCTCATTTTTGATTCGCTATTTGGTCATCAAGCATTATCAGTTATCCCTTCCAGTCTGCTGGTATGAAGGGGCATGTGAAGGGTTCTATCGTGTTATAGACTCTATATATGTAAAGCCATGGACTCGTTTTGGTAGTTTTCTACCCGGTATTTTTGCTGCTTATCTGCATGTCTTTCATCGGGAGGCCCTCGTCAAGTTGTTTGATAGGCAGGTAAAACGTATAAATATATTTGTTATGCTGGCAGTGCTGATCGTTTTAATTGTGATGTCTATACCAGTAAATAATCAACTTATTACATATAGCGATAATTTTAGTGTGGCCTACTATGTCAGTTATAGGAATCTATTTACTGTCGCTGTAGGAATGATTTTATTGGCCAGTTTATATTGTAAAAGGGGTCTTTCGCGTGGGATTGCCATTGGGCTGTCTTCTCGTGCTCTTTATTTTATAGGCCAGTTAGCATACTCAGCATACTTGCTTCACCCTTTTGTCTTTGGGCTCATATACGCCATTCTTTATCAAGAGGCAGCAGCTTTTTCTTTTTGGCAAAAAATTGGGGTAGTAATAACTATAGGTTTTCCGTTGACGTTCTTGTTTGCGGGAATAGTCTATCTTTTTATAGAGCGCCCATTTATGAATCTTAGAGGCAACGTAGAGCGCCTACCTGAAACACTTGTTGAGAGTTAGATTGTGACGTTGACGTTCTTTAATGAGGGTATGATTTATTAAGCATCAAGAGATTGCCCAGTGATACCCTCGCTATCAGCTCCCATAAGGTATAGATAAAGAGGCATTATATCTTCGGGCGTTTTGATCGTAGAAGGGTCTTCTGCAGGGTAGGCGGCAGCGCGCATTCTAGTTCGTGTGGCGCCAGGATTGATGCAGTTAACCCGAATATTGCTAACTCCCTCCAATTCATTTGCCAATACCTGAGACATTCCTTCGGTGGCAAATTTTGATATAGCGTAAGCACCCCAGAACGGCTTTCCTACCCGTCCAACACCTGATGTAGTAAAAATAATTGAAGCGCTTTCAGATTTTTCAAGTAGTGGGAGCAATGCTTTAGTCATCATAAATTCAGCGGTGACATTTACCTGCATAACTTTCTGCCAAGTGCTTAATTTGTAGTTGGCAATTGGTGTGCGCTGGCCGAGTTCTCCGGCATTGTGAAGCAGGCCATCCAATTTGCCGAAGCTTTCCTCAAGTCGATCATGCATATCTTCATAGTCTTTTTCAGAAGCTCCCTCTAGGCATATAGGGTAAATGGCGGGTTGTGGGCCGCCAGACGATTCAATGGCGTCATAAATCTGTTCAAGTTTAGGTACGGTGCGGCCGATCAGAATAACGGTTGCTCCATGGGCCGCAAGGGTTTTTGCTGCAACAGCACCGATGCCGTCTCCCGCGCCGGTAACAGCAATAACTTTCCCTTCTAATAAGTTGTCAGGGGCGTTGTAATTCTGAGGATCCATGGTATTTAATTTTCCTTAAAGTATGAGTTCTAGCAGCTGGGTCGCACAACTGACGGTGTGGTCGGCGCCCCACAAGGTTGGGTCTTCATTCTGGTCAATGTAGCCATATGTAGCAGCAATGGTAGTGGTTCCCGCACGCCGTCCCGCTTCTATGTCTCGCTGGTGATCCCCGATATACACCGTATCACTTGGCGAAATCCCGACCTGTTTGCAGGCTAAAACTACGGATTCAGGGTCAGGTTTTGTTTTGCTGACATGGTCGGGGCAGATAATTGTGGCCGGAGGCGGAGAAAGAGGGAGTTGCTCAAGAATTGCTAACGTGTAGCTCTCTGGCTTGTTGGTTACGATTCCCCATGGAATTTGGTTTTCACCCAGTGTGTAGAGCAGTTCTGTGATGCCTGTAAATGGGTGGGTTTGATCTGCTAAATTATCCATGTATAGCGATAGCAGTTCTTGGCGGATAGGTTCAAATTCAGGGTGCTGTTCATCCAATTCGAATACTTTTTTCACAATGCCCACTGAGCCGTGGGTAACCAATTGGCGAATACTTTCTGCGGGTAGCAGGGGTAGCCCCTTTTTAGCAAGCAGTAAATTAGTTGCGGTTAGAAAGTCTGGGGCTGTATCGAGTAGCGTTCCGTCAAGGTCAAATAAGACCGCCTGGAATCGAGGGAGAATGATTTGCTTGGTGTTAGGCATCAGGCGGGCTTTCGTGCGTAGACAAGATAGTTTACATCTACATTATTATCGTTGAGGCGATAATTTTTTGTCAGGGGGTTGTAGACCATACCTGTCATTGTTTGTAGTTCAAGACCGCACTCCCTAATCCAGTTACACAGTTCTGAAGGGCGAATAAATTTTCCGTAATCATGGGTGCCTTTAGGTAGCATTTTAAGCAAGTATTCGGCACCAATAACCGCAAAGAGATAGGCTTTCGGGTTGCGGTTAATTGTCGAAAAGTAGAGGTGCCCGCCAGGTTTTACCAGCTTGGCACAGGCGGCAATGACGGAGCTTGGGTCTGGAACGTGTTCAAGCATTTCCAGGCAGGTAACGATGTCATATTCTCCTGGATGCTGCTCGGCCATTTCCTCCGCAGTGCACTGTTGATAATTGACTGAGATACCGGTTTCCAAACTGTGTAGTTGAGCGACAGCCAGTGGTGCTTTACCCATATCAATACCGGTTACCTCTGCGCCCCTGTGTGCCATTGATTCGGCCAGGATCCCACCGCCACATCCAACGTCTAGTAGTGTGCATTCCGCCACGGGCGAGTGTTGGTCTACCCAGTTAGCTCTCAGTGGATTAATGTCGTGAAGTGGCTTGAATTCACTTTCCTGGTCCCACCAGCGACTTGCCAAAGCTTCAAACTTGGCAATTTCAGCCCGGTCAATGTTTTGTGGTGAGTGGTTGAATTCTGACATTAATGCATTCCGATATGACTGTTGATGGTTGTTGCTCGATAGTTAGATGCTGTTAACCGTTGGCAATTTTTCGTTGCCACTGTCGTGCCTTGGTGAGTATTTCGTGCTCATTCAGGGTTTTTAATTGTCTATCTAGCATTAGGGCGACACCATTGACCCAAAGGTGGCTTACTCGGCTACCTGAATGGGTGTAAACCAATTGAGAGGCGGGATTATACAGTGGTTCTGACTCAATTGTCCCGAGATCTACAGCAGCTAAGTCGGCGCTTTTACCACATTCAATGCTGCCAATTTGATCGTCCCAGCCCATCGCTTTTGCGCCGTTGATCGTTGCCATCTGTAGCGCTGTATGAGCATCGATGCTACCTGCGTCACCTGATACCGCTTTGGCAATCAGCGCTGCTGTGGATAGCTCACCAAACAGATCAAGATTGTTGTTGCTGGCAGCGCCATCGGTGCCTAGCGCTGTGTTAATACCTTGATCCAGTAATTTTGTTGTTGGGCAAAAACCACTGGCTAATTTTAGGTTAGACGTTGGGCAATGTATGACGTGGGCGTTATATTCAACCAGTGTGGCTATGTCATTTTCGTTTAACTGGGTCATATGAACACATTGAGTCAGTGGTGAGAGCATCCCCAGTTCAACGAGTCTCTGTATTGGTCTAACACCGTGTTCTGTCAGGCTGTCGATAATTTCCTTTTCCGTTTCATGTAGGTGAATTTGTACACAGCAATCCAGCTCCTCTGCGTAAGTGGCAACTTTTTCTAGTGGCTCGTTAGATAGGGTGTAGGGTGCATGGGGCCCGAAAGCAATACGAATAAGTTCCCGGTCTTTGTAATCGTCGCGTAATTGGAGCCCCTTATGGATGTAGTCATCTGAACCCCTTCCCCAGGCTGAGGGAAAATCAAAGACTGGAAAAGTGATCTGGCTACGCATCCCTGTGTGGCTTGCAATGTCTGCGGTGCAGTCCGGGAAAAAATACATGTCTGAGAAACAGCTGGTTCCGCTGCGAATCATCTCAGCTATAGCGAGTTCAGTGCCGGTTCGGACAAATTCTTCGCACACCCATTGTTGCTCTGTGGGCCAGATGTGTTTCTCGAGCCATGTTTGCAGGGGCTGGTCATCGGCATAGCCACGGAGCAGCGTCATGGCTGCATGGCCGTGAGCGTTCACGAGCCCTGGCATAAGTACATGATGCGGTAGCTCAATAAACTCTTTGGCAATGTATCTTCTCGCAGCCTCCGAGGTTGGGAGGATGGCTACAATTCTGCCCTGATCTACAGCGACTGAGCAGTCTTCAAATACTTTCCCCTTTGGGATGATAGGGATTATCCAGCGTGCTGAGATGAGAAGGTCAATAGAAGTGGCGGCCATCGCGTGGCTGTTCCTTGGGTGATAGTTGGATGTGGCAGTATACCCTCACAAAAAAGATCATTAAACAAAGACATAGGGGACGAAGATTGGACATTTTGTGGTATCATCCCGCGCTTATTTTAGCGGCTTTGCCGCTAGTGGGCATCAAAGGGAATAAGCAGCAGTATGGGCGAGTTAGCTAAAGAAATCCTACCCGTTAACATCGAAGACGAATTGAAGCAGTCCTACCTCGATTACGCGATGAGCGTTATTGTTGGTCGGGCACTGCCAGATGTCAGAGATGGCCTAAAGCCTGTGCACCGTCGTGTGCTATTTGCCATGAGTGTGCTCAATAATGATTGGAACAAGTCCTATAAAAAATCTGCACGTGTTGTCGGTGATGTAATTGGTAAATATCACCCACATGGTGATTCGGCTGTGTACGACACTATTGTACGAATGGCTCAGCCTTTCTCCCTTCGTTACATGCTTGTGGATGGGCAGGGTAACTTTGGTTCTGTCGATGGTGACTCTGCTGCGGCGATGCGATACACCGAAATTCGGATGGCCAAAATTGCACACTCTCTGTTGGCAGATTTGGAGAAAGAAACTGTCGATTATGTTGAAAACTATGATGGCACTGAGCTTATCCCGGAAGTGTTGCCCACGCGCGTGCCTAATTTGTTGGTTAATGGGTCCTCGGGTATCGCCGTGGGCATGGCGACAAATATCCCGCCCCATAATCTTAAAGAGGTGGTTAATGGCTGCCTGGCATTGATTGAAAATGCCGATATAAGCATTGATGAGCTGATGGAGTATATCCCCGGCCCTGATTTCCCCACTGCGGCCATTATCAATGGCAGAGCCGGTATTATTCAGGCATACCGCACTGGCCGTGGGCGTATTTATGTGCGTGCTCGTGCGGTAGTGGAAGTTAATGAAAAGACGAGTCGAGAGACCATTATCATTACAGAACTTCCCTATCAATTGAATAAAGCTCGCCTGATCGAGCGGATTGCCGAACTGGTTAAAGAAAAGAAAATTGAAGGCATTTCTGAGCTGAGAGATGAGTCAGATAAAGATGGCCTGAGGGTTGTTATCGAGCTTAAAAGGGGTGAGGTGGGTGAAGTTGTTCTTAATAATCTGTATGCCCAGACCCAGCTCCAGAACGTATTCGGTATCAACATTGTTGCCTTGGTCGATGGGCAGCCGAGAACCCTTAATCTGAAGCAAATGTTGGAGGCGTTTGTACGCCACCGTCGTGAAGTAGTTACACGTCGTACGGTATACCTGTTGCGCAAGGCCAGAGAACGAGGCCATATTCTGGAAGGCTTGGCTGTTGCTATTGCCAATATCGATCGGGTCATAGAACTGATTAAGTCTTCGACGTCTCCGGCTGAAGCAAAAGAACGTTTGATTGCCCGGGGCTGGGACGCCAGTACCGCCGCTCAGTTTTTAGAGCGTGCTGGTAGTGATGCCAGTCGCCCTGAGGGTCTGGAAGCAGGCTATGGCATGCGTGATGGGCAGTACTACCTGTCTCCAGCACAGGCTCAAGCCATACTGGAATTACGTTTACACCGTCTAACTGGTATGGAGCATGACAAGTTGCTCTCTGAGTATCAGGAGAAACTCGACGAAATTATTGAGTACTTGAACATTCTTGGTGATGCCAATGTGCTGATGCAGCTTATCCGCGAAGAACTGGAAGCTGTTAGCGAGGAGTTTGGCGATGATCGTCGTAGTGAGATTGTGGAATCTCAGCACGATCTCACCATTGAAGACTTGATTACGGAAGAAGATCGTGTCGTCACAATCTCCCACGGTGGTTATGCGAAGACCCAGCCACTGAGTGATTATCAGGCACAGCGTCGTGGCGGGATGGGTAAATCGGCAACAGCGGTTAAGGATGAAGACTTTGTCGAGCATCTGTTGATCGCCAGTACTCATAGCACCATTCTTTGTTTTACCAATTTGGGTAAAGTTTATTGGCTCAAGGTTTACCAAATTCCTCTGGCTGGGCGTAACTCCCGTGGCCGGCCGATGGTTAATCTACTGCCACTGGATGAGAACGAGCGTATTAGCTCTATTCTTCCTGTCGATGAGTACAGCGAGGATCGCTTTGTCATTATGGCTACAGCTAATGGTACGGTGAAAAAAACCTCGCTTGATCAATATTCTCGTCCTCGTAGCGTTGGATTGCGTGCGGTTGATTTGGTAGACGGAGATTATTTGGTAGGTACAGCGATAACGGATGGCAATTGTGATGTCATGCTGTTTAGCAGCGAAGGCAAAGCGGTTCGCTTTGCCGAGTCGGATGTGAGAGCAATGGGGCGCGTGTCGAAAGGTGTTCGAGGCATGCGTTTGCCCGAGGGATACCAGGTGCTCTCAATGGTTATTCCTGAAGAAGACGGCCGGGTGTTGACTGTCTCCACTAATGGCTACGGTAAGAGAACGGCGTTGACAGAATTCCCTACTAAAGGCCGAGGCGGCAAGGGAATGATAGCTATGCAGGTTAGTGATAGAAATGGTCCTCTTGTCGGTGCGGTACAACTGTTTGATGGTGATGAAATTATGTTGATTTCAGACCAGGGCACGATGGTGCGAACTCGCAGTGAAGAAATTTCTGTGTTGGGTCGTAATACTCAAGGCGTTAGAGTTATTCGTCTTAAAGAAAACGAGACTTTGGTTGGTCTGGCTCGTATTGAAGAGCAGGAGCCAGTTGTCGGCGATGTGAGTGATGAAGACTCAATCGAAAGTGATGTGGCTGGCACTGAGACCGAGGCATGACAGGCAGAAATTATGTCAAAAGATATCTCAAAAAATACACAGAACAACAAGAGTCTCGGCCAGTTACGAGAACAAATCGATGCCATCGATAATAAAATTCTGGCATTGATTAGTGAGCGTGCCAGCTGTGCGCAGAAGGTGGCAGAGGTAAAGCAGGCCGAAGGTGATGCCGTTTATTTTAGGCCTGAGAGAGAAGCCCAAGTTCTGCGTAATATTATGGAGAAGAATCAAGGGCCGCTGAATAATGAAGAAATGGCGCGGCTGTTTAGAGAGATAATGTCGGCTTGCCTGGCATTAGAACAGCCGATAAAAGTAGCTTTTCTTGGCCCAGAAGGAACCTTTACTCAAGAGGCCGCCCTGAAACATTTTGGGCACTCCGCCGTGACTGTTTCAATGAGTGCGATTGATGAGGTGTTTAGAGAAGTAGATGCGGGAGCCGTAAACTATGGCGTTGTACCTGTCGAGAACTCTACGGAAGGTGTTATTAACCACACACTGGATACTTTTTTGGATTCAACGCTGAATATTTGTGGTGAAGTAGAGCTGCGAATTCATCATCACCTAATGATTGGGCCGCGAACAGATAAAACTCAGATAACCCGTATTTATTCACATGCCCAATCTCTGGCTCAATGTAGAAAATGGTTAGATGCCCACTATCCAAAAGCCGAGCGGGTAGCGGTAAGCAGTAATGCCGAGGCTGCCAAGCGAATCAAAAGTGAGTGGAACGCAGCAGCCATTGCAGGAGATATGGCCTGCAAGTTATATGGACTTGAAAAACTATACGAGAAAATTGAAGACCGACCTGACAATTCAACCAGATTCTTGATTATTGGGCGTGAAATGGTGGCTGCGAGTGGTGATGATAAAACCTCGATTATTGTCGCTGCCCGTAATGAGCCGGGGGCTTTGCACAGCCTTTTGGCTCCGTTTCATCGAGAAGGTCTGGATTTGACGCGCGTGGAAACAAGGCCGTCGCGAACGGGCAAGTGGACTTATGTTTTCTTTGTCGATTTTGAAGGGCATCGCGATGACCCTATAGTTGCAGCGGTGTTAAGTGAAGTGAGTCAACTTGTTGCCGAGCTGAGAGTGCTCGGATCTTATCCTAAAGCTGTATTGTAACCCCCTCTTTATTGGCACCAATTTATGACCGTAGATTTTAAAAGCCTAGCTTTGCCTGGCGTACAACGATTGCAGCCTTACCAGGGTGGCAAGCCCATTGAAGAGCTTGAGCGGGAGCTGGGTATCAGTGGCGCGATAAAGCTAGCCAGCAATGAAAACCCTCTCGGGCTAAGTGATATGGCGAAAAAGGCAATTGAAACGTCATTGGTCGACGGCGCTCGGTATCCTGACGGGAATGGCTTTTACTTAAAGCAGAAATTGTCAGAAAGGCTGTCCGTAAGTACGAACCAAATAACACTGGGTAATGGTTCGAACGATGTGCTCGAGTTGGTCTCCCGGGGGTTTCTTGGTTCAGAACACAATGCCGTTTTTTCAGAGCATGCCTTTGTTGTCTATCAGTTAGCAATTACGGCACAAAATGCCAAAGCTGTTGTTGTGCCAGCCCTTAATTGGGGGCATGACCTAAAGGCGATGGCTGCCGCTGTCGATGATAATACTCGTCTTATGTTTATTGCTAACCCCAATAACCCCACAGGAACCTGGGTATCACTGGCTGATATTGAAGACTTGTTGAAAGCACTGCCTGGGCAAGTGCTGGTAGTGATAGATGAAGCGTATTTTGAGTATGTCGATAAACCTGAATATGGATCGGCCTTATCCTTATTAGAAAAGTTTCCCAATTTGATAATCACCAGAACCTTTTCTAAAGCTTATGGCCTGGCATCATTGCGAGTTGGGTATGCGGTTTCCCATCCAGATGTGGCCGATATCCTTAACCGTGTGCGCCAGCCCTTTAACATCAACAGTCTGGCGTTAGCTGCAGCATTAGCTGTTTTGGATGATCGGGGTTATCTCAATCGCAGCATAGAAATGAATCGCAGTGGTTATAGTCAATTAGTTGCTGGATTTGACAAGTTGGGGCTGGATTATATTCCCTCTGCGGGTAATTTTATTTCAGTGCAAGTCCCAGATGATGTTCAGGTCATCTATCAATCTCTTTTGCAGCTTGGTGTTATTGTCAGGCCCGTAGGGTTATACGGCATGCCAAATCACTTGCGCGTATCTATTGGGCTACCTGAAGAAAACCAACGGTTTCTGTTTGCATTGGAACAGTTGTTGAGTGAAAGAGGGGCTCCTAATGTCTGAAAAAATCAACCGTTTGGTTGTTATTGGCCTTGGCTTGATTGGCAGTAGCTTGGCAAAGGCTGCTCGGGATCGAGGTCTTTGCCGAGAGGTGATTGGTTTTTCTCGAAGCCCCGATACGCTTACTAAGGCCTTGAAGTCTGGTGTTGTGGATAGAGTGGTACATCAAATCGAAGATGTTGCACCAGAATTGGGTGAAGGTGACGTGGTTGTTATCGGCGTGCCGACTCTTACTGTCCCTTCAATTATTCGTCGCTTAAAACCACTTCTAGCCGATGGGGTTACCATCACTGATGTGGCTAGCGTGAAGGGTAGTGTGGTGAATGCAGTCAGGGATGCATATGAGTGTATTCCTCCCCAATTTGTTCCAGGTCACCCCATTGCCGGTTCTGAGAAGAGTGGTGTGGATGCAGTTAACCCTGGGTTGTTTGATGACCATCGTGTCATTTTGACCCCGTTGTCTGAAACGGGTAGCGAGCATATTCAGTTAGTACAGGCCCTATGGGAGGGCGTGGGTGCGGTTGTGAGTAAAATGACCGTTGCTGAACACGATGAGGTCTTGGCGGCCACCAGTCACCTGCCTCATATGTTGGCCTACGCGCTAGTCGATACACTTTCAAATATGCGTGAAAATCAGGAAATCTTCCGTTACGCGGCCGGTGGTTTTAGGGATTTCACCCGCATCGCGGCTAGCGACCCTATTATGTGGCACGATATTGTGATGGCCAACGATAAGGCGGTGCTGTCTGTATTAGAGGCTCTTTCGGAGAATATTGAGCGTATAAAGCAGGCGATCACAACGGGAGACAGTGATCACCTGCTTGGTGTGTTCACGCGAGCAAAAGAAGCGCGTAATCATTTTTCTAAAATGCTTGAAAATAAGGCCTATTTAGAACCCATGACACAAATTATTGATTATAGAGTGGCACCTGGAGGGCATGTTTCCGGAGAAGTTCGTATTCCCGGTGATAAATCCATTTCACACCGTTCTATCATGCTGGGTTCAATTGCTCAGGGTGTAACAGAGATTACAGGTTTTCTGGAAGGTGAGGATAGCCTGGCAACACTTCAGGCATTCAGGGATATGGGTGTTGTTATTGAAGGGCCAACTGATGGGCGTGTCATCGTTCACGGGGTAGGTGTAAATGGTTTAAAAGCACCCGCTGGTCCACTTTACCTGGGGAACTCAGGAACCTCTATGAGGCTGTTGTCAGGTCTGCTGGCCGCTCAGTCCTTTGATGTGGAATTAACCGGCGACGAATCTTTGTCAAAACGTCCCATGGAGCGTATTGCGACACCGTTGCGACAGATGGGTGCAATTATAGAGACGGAAGAAGGTGGTAGACCCCCATTGCGAATTAAAGGTGGTCAGTCGCTTAAAGCCATTGATTATAAGCTGCCCATGGCAAGTGCGCAGGTGAAATCCTGTGTACTGTTGGCTGGCTTGTATGCCGATGGTATAACGCGTACCACCGAGCCTGCGCCAACTCGAGATCACACAGAGCGAATGTTAGCTGGCTTTGGTTATCGGGTTGATCGCAAAGGTGCGGTTGCCGAGTTGTCAGGAGGTGGGAATCTTAAGGCAGTGGCCATTGATGTGCCTGCTGATATATCATCTGCGACCTTTTATATGGTTGCCGCTGCAATTGCTCCTGGGTCAGATATTATTTTGCCTCATGTTGGAATAAATCCGACCCGCATTGGTGTGGTCAATATCCTGCAAATGATGGGGGCAGACATTCAATTGTCTAACCACTCTGAAGTGGGCGGTGAGCCAGTGGCAGATATTCGTGTACGGTATGCACCTCTTCACGGTATTGAAATACCGGAAGATCAGGTGCCCCTGGCTATCGACGAGTTTCCGGCATTGTTCGTGGCAGCAGCATGTGCTGAGGGTCAGACTATTCTCACTGGCGCTGAAGAATTACGTGTAAAGGAAAGTGATCGTATCCAGGCCATGGCTGACGGTTTAAAAATATTGGGTATCGATGCTGTTCCCACTGCGGATGGAATAATAATTAATGGCGGTCCGATGACGGGTGGTGAAGTAGATAGTGTCGATGATCACCGTATCGCCATGTCTTTCGCTGTGGCTGCATTGCGTGCGAGCAGTCCTGTTCTTATAAGAAACTGCAACAATGTAGTGACATCATTTCCCGGTTTTGTTTCGTTGGCCAATAAAGCTGGGTTGAAAGTGGTCGAGGAAAGACGATGACAGATAAATCAGTACCCGTGATAACAATTGATGGGCCAAGTGGTTCTGGTAAAGGAACCATATGTCAGTTGCTGGCAGCTAAATTAGGTTTTCATTACCTTGATAGCGGTGCTTTATACCGATTGTTGGGGCTTGCCGCCAAGCGTCATGGTGTAGAGCTTGATAAAGTGGAATCGCTGGCAGTTTTGGCTGCTCACATGGATATTTCCTTCCGTATGAATGAGGCTGGAGATTCTCCTAAAGTGATGCTTGAAGGGGAGGATGTTTCATCATTGATTCGAAGTGAGCAGGTTGGTTCAGATGCCTCCATCGTGGCGGCATACCCCGAAGTGCGTGAAGCATTGCTTCAGCGCCAAAGAGCATTTGCTGTTGCTCCGGGTTTGGTGGCAGATGGCCGTGATATGGGAACCGTTGTTTTCCCAAATGCCGATGCCAAAATCTTTCTAACGGCCAGTCCCAAGGAGAGAGCCCAAAGGCGTTATAAGCAGTTGATTGATAAGGGGGAAAGTGTTAGCCTTGCCGCCCTCATCAATCAGGTCCAAAAGCGGGATGAGCGGGATATGTGCCGCCCAGTCTCTCCTTTGGTTCCGGCAAACAATGCCGTGATTTTGGATAGTTCCCAGATGACCATCGATGAGGTGTTGAATTCAGGTCTGGAAATTGTCATTAAAAATGGCATTCAGCCTCAACATTAAATGGGTTCTTGCGGTGTCAAACCAGAAATATGCCGCATAAACCTGAAATTAATAGCCCGCATAACTGGTAATGCGGTTAAGAGTCAATTGCCTTGAAAACTATGGTTAGACCATAAGCGGGCAACGACTTGTATCCCCACAGGTAGATCTCCATGAGCGAAAGCTTTGCAGAATTATTCGAAGAAAGTTTAAAAACCGTCGAAATGAACACTGGTGCAATTGTAACCGGTGTTGTGATTGATATTGATAAAGATTGGGTGACAGTTCACGCTGGTTTGAAATCAGAAGGTGTAATCGCCAAAAGTCAATTTTTCGATGATAACGGTGAACTAAGCTTAGAAATAGGCGATGAAGTACAGGTTGCCCTGGAAGCTGTAGAAGATGGCTTCGGTGCCACTCGTCTTTCCAGAGAAAAAGCCCGTCGTGCTGAATCCTGGATTGAACTTGAAGCTGCTCATACGGCAGATGAAGTGGTTAAAGGTATTATCAGCGGCAAGGTCAAAGGTGGCTTTACCGTTGATGTGAATGGCCTGCGTGCCTTCCTTCCTGGCTCGCTTGTAGATGTTCGTCCAATTCGCGACACCGCGCACTTGGAGAATAAGCCTCTAGAATTTAAAGTGATCAAACTAGATCAGAAGCGTAACAACGTTGTTGTCTCTCGTCGCGCAGTGATGGAGCAAGTGAACACAGAAGAACGTGATGAGCTGCTTGCCAAGCTGGAAGAGGGTATTACGCTTAAAGGTATTGTTAAAAATCTTACTGACTACGGTGCATTTGTCGACTTGGGCGGCATTGATGGGCTGTTGCACATTACCGATATGTCCTGGAAGCGTATTAAGCATCCAAGTGAAATCGTCAACGTTGGCGATGAGATCGACGTAAAAGTATTGAAGTTCGACCGCGAGCGTAGCCGTGTTTCTCTGGGTATGAAGCAAATGGGTGAAGATCCATGGGCAGATATCTCTGGTCGTTATCCTGAAGGTGCTCGTGTTAAAGCGACTGTTACCAACCTTACTGACTACGGTTGTTTTGCCGAGCTGGAAGATGGTGTCGAAGGTCTTGTACACGTTTCTGAAATGGATTGGACCAACAAAAACATTCACCCTTCCAAAGTCGTTCAATTGGGCGATGAAGTAGAAGTGATGATCCTGGATATCGACGAAGAGCGTCGTCGTATTTCTCTGGGCATCAAGCAATGCTTCATGAATCCTTGGGACGAGTTCGGTACCAAGCACAGTAAGGGTGAGAAAATTTCTGGCAACATCAAGTCAATCACCGATTTCGGTATCTTTATTGGTTTGAATGGCGGTATTGATGGCTTGGTTCATCTCTCTGATATTTCTTGGAACGAAACTGGCGAAGAAGCTGTTCGTAACTTCAAGAAGGGCGACGAAGTTGAAACCGTCATACTCTCTATCGATCCTGAAAGAGAGCGCATCTCTCTGGGTATGAAACAGTTGTCCGATGATCCTTTCTCTAACTACGTTACTGAAAATGATAAAGGTACGATCATTACAGGTGTCGTGAAAGAAGTGGATGCCAAAGGTGCTGTCATTACTTTAAGCGGAGAAGTGGAAGGCTACTTGAAGGCCTCTGAAATTTCTCGTGAAAAAGTCGAAGATGCTAGCAAGGTGATGAGCGAAGGTGATGAAGTTGAGGCTAAGATAGTTAATGTCGATCGCAAGAATCGTTCGATTAGCCTCTCCATTAAAGCTAAGGATGTCGCTGAAGAGAAAGCTGCAATCAAAGAACACCGTAAGTCCGAGACTGATAATATTGCTCCGACAACCATTGGTGATTTGATCAAAGCACAGATGGACACGAAAGATAAGTAGTGATTAGATAAGGGGTAGTGGTGACATTATCCCTTTTTTCTATTTGACAATCTGACAGATATGACAAAATCAGAGTTAATTGACCATATTGTGACCCAGCAGGATCAACTTCCACCCAAGGATGTTGAGATTGCCGTGAAGATGATCCTTGAGAGAATGACTCAATCGCTGGTCAACAATGACAGGATTGAAATCAGGGGCTTTGGCAGCTTTTGCCTTCACTATAGAGCACCACGTGTTGGGCGTAACCCGAAAACAGGTGATTCAGTAGAGTTGTCAGGTAAGTCTGTGCCCTATTTTAAACCAGGTAAGGAACTTCGAGAACGAGTCAATAGCAGCTTAACTAATGGTTAATTACCATGAGTTAGTCATCTGATCTCGATAATCGAGGCTAACGGTTATAAGTTTAGTTACAATAAACGGCAAGTTATTTAACTTGTCGTTTTTTTTGCGAGGACTTATATGATATTGCTAAGAAAACTCTGCTTGTTGCTATTGGCGGTTGCAGCTATTTGGCTAGGGTTCTGGGTGGTATTTGATAATCCTGATCCGGTCTCATTCAAGTTGTTTGGCTTCGATTTGTGGTCGCTGCCCAGTGGTCTTTGGTTACTGTCATTTTTTGCTGTGGGTTGTTTTTCCGGCGTACTCTTTAGTGCGCCAGCTGTCATTCGGCTCAAGCGTCGCGCTAGGGTTTTGAAGAAACAACTAGACAAACATAAAGCTTCTGAGATCCATAAGCACAGTTCTTCTACTATCGATTAATTCTACCTTATGATGCTCGAGGCACCCTATATTGCCCTTCTTATGCTATTGCTCATCCTCGTGTGGATTGTCGGGCACAGCGTCGGAGCACGCGGTTCAAGGAAAGTTTCTGGTGGATCTGCTCTCCAACAACATTCCCAGGGAATCAGTTTCCTGCTCAATGAACAGCCAGACCAAGCCATTGATTCATTTATACGTGCTGTCGAGGTGACACCATCTACACTTGAAACTCATCTGGCTATGGGAACTTTAATGCGCCAACGAGGTGAGGTGGATCGGGCGATTAAAGTTCATCAAAACATCTTGTCGCGTAGCAGCCTTAATCAGAAACAAATCTGTCAGGCTCGTTTGGAGTTGGGCCTTGATTTCCACAAGGCTGGACTATTGGACCGAGCAGAGAGGTTGTTTCTCGAACTGACAGAAAATCCAAAGGGTGATTTCAGGCAAGACTCGCTTCGTCATCTGGTTGAGATTTACCGCGATGAGCAGGAGTGGGATAAAGCGATACGTGCTTCTAGACAGCTTAATAAAAAGTTATTAGCAAGAGGCAGCGATAGCCACCTTGTTGAGCAAGCGAATTTTTATTGTGAGCTTGCGTTACAAAATATAGATAATGGCGAACCATTTGAGTGTCGAAGACACTTGACGTCAGCTCTTAAGCTAAACAAGAACTCCGCTCGTGCCAACATAATATGGGGCGGCCTCGAACAAAAATTCTCTAACCATAGTGAAGCGCTGATACATTATCTTCGTGTTCCCACACAACAACCTGAGCTGCTCCCTGAAATATTAGGACGAGTCGCTGAATGTTATGATGAACTGCATGATCAAAAGGGAAAACTAAAACAGTTTCGTCGCTGGCTGGCGGTGTATCCCAGTACAAACCTTACTCTGGCTGTAGCAGAGATTATCCGTGATGAGCGTGGGGAGGAGGAGGCCTCTCGTTTTCTTAGTGAATCTCTTGAAGCCGCACCCTCTATTAGAGTATTGAGTTCGTTACTTGATATCCATATTGATCGAACACAAGGCGAATTGAGTGACAGACTGGCTCTAATTCAAAGTGTGTTGCAAAGCGTTACCAGTCGTGAGGCAGGCCACCGTTGCTCAAAATGTGGCTTCAAAGCTACTCAATTACATTGGTTGTGCCCGCAGTGTAAATACTGGGAAACAATCAAGCCTTTTCAAGTGGGAAAAGGGGCATGATGATAGTTGGGTCAGTCACCAATGAACTTAATAATGAGAACATAAAATGAACAACAGGAAAGACTCCAGCATTATTGTTGCTTTAGACTACAACAAGGCATCAACAGCCAATCAATTTGTAGAAACCGTTTCTCC
>JBFICW010000004.1:0-90424 GCA_041581635.1 Porticoccus sp.
GTCTCTGTGAATAGAGGCATAGAAAAAGATGGCTCGTTTTATTTATTTACCCTGAGGTTGATTCCCGTGATCCCTTTTTGGGTCATCAATCTGGTGATGGGGCTTACCCCAATGAAAGCGCTGACGTTTTATTTAGTGAGCCAAGTAGGCATGTTGGCGGGAACCGCTGTCTATGTGAATGCAGGGGCCGAGCTTGGTGCTGTGGAAGAGTTTTCTGCATCGGGTATTCTGACGCCAGCCTTGTTGTTTTCCTTCGCGCTACTAGCTGTTTTTCCCTTTGTCACGCGCGCTCTTATGGCGGCCGTGCAGCGTCACAAGGTGTATAAACCTTTTTTTCGGCCCAAAGTATTTGATACCAATATGGTCGTGATTGGTGCGGGTAGTGCCGGGTTGGTTAGCGCCTACATCGCCGCTGCAGTAAAAGCCAAAGTGACCCTGGTCGAGAAATATCGCATGGGCGGCGATTGCCTGAACACTGGCTGTGTGCCCAGTAAATCTCTTATCCGGGCATCCCGGGCGGTGAATGAGATTCGCCACGCTGAAGAACTGGGGATCCGGGTGTCGGAGCCAGCGGTGGATTTTGCCCGGGTCATGGAAAGGGTGAGGAAAGTGATTCGCGAGGTGGAGCCACACGACTCCGTGGAGCGTTATTCCGCGTTGGGGGTGGACTGTGTACAGGGGGAAGCGACCATCAAGTCTCCCTGGGAGGTGGTGGTGAATGGTCAGGGGATTACCACACGCAACATCATTATTGCCACCGGGGCCAGCCCTCTGGTGCCGTCGATTCCCGGCCTGGAGGAATTGGATTACCTGACTTCCGAGAATCTGTGGGAGCTGAACGAGTTGCCCTCTCGCCTGCTGGTGATGGGTGCGGGACCTATCGGCTGCGAAATGGCTCAGGCCTTCCAGCGACTGGGATCCCAGGTGACCGTGGTGGGGCCACACCTGTTGCCGAAAGAGGATGAAGATGTCGCCGCTGCAGTGGGTAAAGGGCTACAGGAAGACGGTGTGGAATTGCTGTTGGGCTATCGGGTCAAGCAGTTTGAGTTGCGCGGTGATGGCCACGTTGCACTGGCATCGGGTGACGCCGGTCAGCGGGAAATCGCCTTTGATCGTGTGCTGCTGGCTCTGGGGCGTCGCGCGGCGACCGGGAACCTCGGGCTGGATGAGCTGGGTATAGAGCGCAATGGCAATGGTACCCTTGCCGTGGATGAATGTTTGCGCACCCGCTTTCCCAACATCTACGCCTGTGGTGATGTGGCCGGACCCTATCAGTTTACCCACGCGGCAGCTCATCAAGCATGGTATGCGGCGGTCAATGCGCTGTTCGGCCGTTTCAGGAAGTTCAAGGCGGATTACCGGGTCATTCCCCGAGTGACATTTACCGACCCGGAAGCTGCACAGGTGGGGTTGACGGAGAGGGAAGCCCGAGAGCAGGACATAAAGTATGAAGTCACCCGTTACGGTATTGACGACCTCGACCGGGCGATGGCGGATAACAGTGCCCGCGGGTTTGTTAAAGTGCTGACGGTTCCCGGTAATGATAAAATCCTCGGGGCGGCAGTGGTGGGCAGCCATGCCGGTGAGTTGAATGCGGAGTTGATATTGGCCATGAAACAGGGTGTTGGCTTGAAGAAAATTCTCGGTACTATTCACAGTTACCCCACCCTCGGTGAAGCCAACAAATATGCAGCGGGCAACTGGCAGCGGGCACACAGTCCGGAAAGTTTGTTGCGCTGGGTTGAGAAATATCATCGCTGGCAGCGTCGCTGACAGCAATCTGAACTGGATTAATAAAATGTACGACAGTGTTAAAGATTACTATGGCAAGGAGCTGCAGGGCTCGACTGATTTAAAAACGGATGCCTGTTGCACTCCGGACAGTATGCTCTCTCACCTCAAGCCAATCATGGCCAAAATACACCCGGAAGTGAGTGGCAAGTACTATGGCTGCGGACTGGTAGCACCGGAATTGTTAGAGGGGCTGCGTATCCTCGACCTGGGCAGTGGTTCCGGTCAGGATTGTTATGTGCTCTCCGCCATGGTGGGAGAACAGGGTGAAGTGGTCGGTATTGATATGACCGACGAACAGTTGGCGGTAGCCAATCGCCATATTGATTATCACCGAGAGGCGTTTGGTTTTAGCCAGTCTAATGTGCGTTTTATCAAGGGCTATATCGAAAAACTGGATGAACTTGGTCTGGAGGACGACAGTTTTGATGTCATTGTCTCTAACTGTGTCATTAACCTGTCGCCGGATAAAGAGGCGGTTCTAGAGCAGGCCTATCGTCTATTAAAGCCTGGAGGGGAACTGTATTTTTCTGATGTCTATGCTGATCGGCGTGTTCCCGCCGTATTGATGGATGACCCGGTACTTTATGGCGAGTGTCTCAGCGGTGCATTGTACTGGCATGATTTTATTCACTTGGCAAAAGCCTCAGGGTTTGTCGATCCTCGTCTGGTAGAAGATCGGCCGCTGGGTATCGACAACATTGATGTGAAAAATAAAATAGGCCATATTAATTTTTATTCAGCAACTTACCGGCTATTTAAATTACCAGAGCTTGAACCCAGTCGCGAAGACTATGGCCAGTCCGTCATTTATAGCGGAACCATTCCAAACAGTGGCTGTGTCTTCGAGCTTGATAAGCAAACCAGACTCCCAAAAAATAAACCGCTCAATATTTGTGGTAACACCTATCGAATGTTAAAAGGTTCACGATTTTCGGATCACTTTAAATTTGCTGGAAATTTTGAAAATCACAGAGGTAGTTTTGACGGGAATGAAGGGAAGCTGCCTTTCGATAAAAAACAAAAGCCAGCCAGTAGTTGTTGTTAGTATTTTATCAATTTATCGGTCGCCAGAAAATTTAGCCATTAAATATCTCAAGGACTGAATTTAAAAACTGGTGGCCTTTTTTCGTTGTAACAATGCGATCATGGGAATCCTCTATCAATGCCATTTCTTTTAGTTTGGTCAGGTCGTTAGTTATATTTTTGATATTAATTCCGGTTCTTTCATGAAAAATGTTGACTGGAATGCCGCGATTTAATCTCAGTGCGTTCATCATGAATTCCAACGGTAGTTCGTCAGCAGAAATGTTTTTGCAGCTGGCGGTGTAGGAGTGCTCGCGTGCAAGATAATCTGAAGGGCTTCGGGTTTTCGCTGTGCGGATAATGCGTTGCTCGGATGGCAGGGTGATTTTTCCATGAGCGCCGGCACCGATGCCAATATAATCACCAAACTCCCAATAGTTCAGGTTGTGAACAGATTGATGATTGTTTCTGCAAAAAGCAGAGACCTCATATTGGTGGTAGCCATTGTCCAGTAATAATTGATGCCCGTGGTCCTGAATGGTTTCCAAAATAATATCTGCGGGAAGCTTGGGTGGTTTGTTATAAAATTCTGTGTTCGGTTCGATGGTCAACTGGTACCAGGAAATGTGTGTTGGCGATAAATCAATGGCCTGTTTTAAATCCGCCATGGCCTGTGCCGTCGTTTGAGCGGGAAGCCCATGCATGAGGTCGATATTAAAATTATCAAACCCAGATTTTCTTGCTGCATTAATTGCAGCGATGGCCTGTTCAGCCGAGTGTATGCGGCCCAGTTGTTCAAGATGTTGGTTATTAAAACTTTGAACACCAATGGATAGGCGATTAACACCAACGCTGTGATATCCCTTAAATTTGTCCTGCTCAAAGGTTCCGGGATTGGCCTCTAGTGTAATTTCGATATTTTCTTCAAATCCAATACGCCGTTTTGCCGCTTGAATAACTCGTCCTATAGCCTCAATGGAAAATAAGCTGGGCGTTCCTCCACCCAAAAAAATGGAAGATAGTTTGCGGCCCTGAACATAAGTTTCCTCAATATCCAGGTCATGAATCAGAGCTTGCACATAGGCATCTTCCGGTAATTCAGTGCCTGCTGCATGTGAGTTAAAATCACAATAAGGGCACTTCCGAACACACCAGGGTATGTGAATGTAAAGTGATAAAGGTGGAAGCGTTAGCGATGATTCATGCATATTAAGGTTTTATTGGTAAGCTCGATGAAAGCAGCTTATGTAAGTAAAGTAACAAAAAAAATTAGCTACGGTATTCGTGCATTAGGACAATTGTTTTAGCAGTTCAGCCATCGCTTTTCCCCGATGACTGATGGTGTTCTTTTGTGCTTTATCGAGCTGAGCAGAGGTACAACCTAGTTCTGGTAAATAAAACAACGGGTCGTAACCAAAACCATTAGCGCCTTCAGCTTTGAAGGCAATGTATCCCTCCCAGGTGCCTTGGCAAATTAAGGGGGTTGGATCTTCTGGGTGTCTTAAATAGACAAGCAGGCATTGAAATCTGGCCGTTCGCTCTGCTTGAGGTGTGTCTTGAAGCAGGGATAATAGTCGCAGGTTGTTTTTGTCATCGCTAGCATTTTCGCCAGAGAACCGAGATGAATAAATACCCGGTGCTCCATTGAGAATATCTACCTCCAAACCAGAATCATCGGCTATTGCAGGCAGGCCCGTTAATCGCGAGGCATGCCTGGCCTTGATAAGTGCGTTTTCCACAAAACTTAGACCGTTTTCGATAGCCTCTGGGATTTGAAAATCTGATTGAGGAACAACGTCGAATTTAATTCCTGAGAGTAACTGCTGGAACTCAGCGAGCTTTCCCTTATTACCACTTGCAAGGATGACTTTCATTATAAGATCACTTGGCTCCTGTATTTTTGGCAAATAAAAACGATCACCCTCACCTCTCGTAGAATGATCGTCTTCCAGAAATTTTATAGTTTAATCTTCGTAATAAAATTTGTTTTGGAACGACAATGAGTGAGCTGGCTTATTGGGGTCTGGCTGAACCTGAATTTTGAAGGTCATTGAATCCTCGTTTTCGAATTCAAATGGTGCCAGGTAGTAGACAATATCACCTTCTCGAACTTCAAAAAATTTAAGTACCTGTTGTTGTGCAAAAATATTAGAAACGGTTCCCTTTACTAAGGCCGTTGTGCCGCCAGCATTGTCGCCTACTATGACAGCGATATTCACCAAGCCTTTGTCTTTTCCCCGGATAATATTATAGGTGTTGGCAATTTCCGGCAGGATAAAGCTGCTATTAAATGAGCTATAGAAAACTTTGGTATCACCAAATTCTTTATAAGTCTTATTGTCAGCAATGGCACCAGACGATAACAGTGTCACCAATGCCATAAAGGGTAGCCACAGTAGTTTATTATTCTTCATCCCGCTTACCTCCAAAACCCACAAGTAAATTCCACGATGTGAGGGCTATTTGCTTAAAAGATAAATAGCCGTATCACTAAACAGATTAGGCCAAATTCCTTTGAGTTGCCTGTCTGGAATTCGTTCAGCAACAAATTCCCTATGAATCAATCGTATATTTTTTTCAGCACAAAGGGCTTCAAAGTCATTGACGGTGCAGAAGTGGATGTTGGGCGTGTCATACCACTGATAGGTAAGCTGCTTGGTGACGGGCATCCGGCCGTGTATGAAAAGAGAAGTTCTGGCTCGCCAGTTGCCAAAATTTGGGAATGTCACTATGCACTTTTTACCAATTCTCAGCATTTCATCCAAAACCAAATGAGGGTAGCGCATGGCCTGAAGGGCTTGGGTCATGACAACCGTGTCAAAGCTATTATCTGGGAATTGAGATAAGCCTTTGTCCAGATTGGTTTCTATGACGTTAATACCATTAGCGATAGCCGCGGTGATTTTTTCTGGATCAATTTCAAGGCCGTAGCCCTCGACACCATGATGTTTTTTTAGATTTTTAAGCAGTGTGCCATCACCACAGGCAAGATCTAAAATACGAGTTTCAGCCATTATCCATCGTTGAATAATATCGAAATCACTACGGATGCTCATGATAAGCCCTCCATAGCTATTTCCGTTTGGGCCGAGGTTGGTGCTGCATTGGCAACGCGGTTCATGTAGGCGTTCAGTATTTTTTCGTAGCGTTCGTTGGGCAGCAGAAAAGCATCGTGACCCAGGTTGGATTCAATGGCGGCATAGGAAACATTTTTATCGGCATCAATTAATGCTTTGACGATCTCCTCGGAGCGCTCTGGCGCAAACCGCCAGTCGGTAGAAAAGGAGACGACTAAAAAATCACACAGGGCATGACTAAAGGCCCTGACAGGGTCGTTGCCATACTCGCGCGCTAAATCAAAATAATCCAGTACTTTGGTCATTAACAGGTAGGTATTTGCATCAAAACTATTGGAAAAAGCATCACCTTGATGACGCAGATAACTTTCAACCTGAAACTCTACGGGGGTGTCCTGTCCCTGTTGAAAAGAGCCTGAGCGCAACTCGCGGCCAAACTTATTACCCATGATTTCGTCAGAGAGGTAGGTGACATGTCCAATCATTCTTGCCAGAGCCAAACCATTTCGTGGCAGCGTGTTGTCTTCAAGAAAGTGGCCATCGTGGAAGTCGGGGTCTGATTTAATCGCATTGCGAGCGAGTTCATTAAAGGCAATGTTTTGTGCACTCAATTTCATTGCAGAAGCAATTACAATGGCATGACGTATTCGGTCGGGGTATTCAAGCGCCCAACGCATGGCCTGCATGCCTCCCAGGCTGCCGCCGACGACAGCAGCCCATTGTTGAATCCCCAGTCGGTCGGCCAACTTAGCCTGACTTTGTACCCAGTCGCGGGCCCTCAGAGGGGGGAAGTCAACTCCCCACACTTTTCCTGTTTCCGGGTTGATGGAATTTGGGCCAGTACTGCCGTGGCAGCCGCCGAGATTGTTTGGGCAAACGATAAAAAACCGGTTGGTATCGAAGGGTTTTCCGGGGCCAATATGGTTTTCCCACCAGCCTGGTTTTTTATCATCTTCACTGTGATACCCCGCCGCATGATGATGGCCACTGAGTGCATGGCAAATCAAAATAGCATTAGTTTTTTCACTGTTCAGCTCACCGTAAGTTTCTATGACCAAATCGTAATTTTCTAAAATACGGCCACAGGCGAGTTCCAGTGGTTCGTCAAAGTGAACGACCTCTGGTTTTACAATACCTACAGAGTTTTCCGGAATGGTGTCTGGCATCAGTGGTTGAATATCTCCATAAAAGCAATGGGATTGAACAAGGTGTTTGAATCAGCAAGCTAGGGTGGAGTCTAAAGAGCGCCTTTCTTCAGTGCAAGAAGGTTACAGCCTCAGTTAACTAGGACGGTTGTGTTAAAGGGTCTCCAAATCGTAATCAATGATGACGGGCGCATGGCTGGAAAAAGCTTTTGCCTTGTAGATAACGGCATATTCGATGTGTTCAAGGAGCCCCTTTGAAACAACCTGTAGGTCTGTTCGCCACCCCGTACCGTTACCTTGCTCACCGGATGGCCAGTAATTAAACTCGTCGGTATCGGTAGTGTAGCGACGGAAAGCATCGGCGTAGCCAACATGTTGGAATAGTTGGTCGAGGTATTGTTGCTCGTGAGGCAGAAACCCAGAGACGCCTCGGCAGTTATCCGGGTTACTCACATCAATGTCGTGGTGGGCAATATTCCAGTTGCCGCAAATGACATAATCCCGGCGTTTATGGCTGATTTTGTTTAGGTGATTCAGAAATTCCTTTAAGAATAGGTCTTTGGTCTCCTGTTCTTCTTTGCTGGAAGTGCCGTTTATCGCGACATTTGGCGCTAATAATGAGCAAATACTTAAATGTTCAAAGTCGGCCTGGAGGTATCGGCCATTCATATCCTCGCCACTTGTTGCTCCAAAACCATACATAATCGCTTTGGGTATCTCCCGACTGTAGATAGCAATGCCGTTAAGGTCGGGTATCGGTGAATCAAAAAAGTAGCTGAAGTAGCCTTCCAGTTCAAACTCAGGGTTTGACATCAGAGTCGCTGCTGGCGCACGCAGGTCTTGAAGGCAGATCACATCGGCATCTTGTGACGCGAGCCAATGAAAAAGACCACGTTTTGAGGCTTGATGTATTCCATCTGCGGCGAGACTAATAATTCGCATGTGTCGTAAGCCTGAGCGTAGAGTCGCCCCTTTATTTGGGAGTGTGTATCATACCTGAGAGTTAATGATTCAAACACTGTCATGCCAAATAGTCAGTGAATAAATAAGTAAGCGGAAATAGGGCTATATTTGTGACTGAGACTATGAATAAGTACAAACGTGCTGGTTGTATCTCGTTGATATTATTAGGAATGACCGCCATGGTTTCGGAAGCTGGAAGTCTCTACCGCTACCGTAACAAAGAGGGAAATTTGGTCATCGATCACGAAGTCCCTCCCGCGTATGTGGCGGGTGGTTATGAGGTGCTGAGTAGCACTGGTCGTGTGGAACAAGTGGTGTCACCCCAACGGGTCGAACCTGAGCAAACTGAAGGTGAAGGGGGTATCAAGGCCTCTGAGGATGCTTCTCAGCAGTTGCGCGATGATCAGATGTTGTTGCGCAGCTATAGTGAAATTAGTGAGCTTGAAGCTGCCAAACACCGGCGATTATCACAGTTGGCCAGAGAAGTTGAAATGATTCAGTCAAACATATCGAAGAATCAGGATATGTTGGTGGAGGCCAGAGCTAAGGCGGCAAATTATCAGCGAAGTGGTCAGGCTGTTCCACAAATTGTACTTAAAAATATGGATGACTTGGTTATCCTGCAGAAGGATGCAAAGCAGATGCTGAGTCTTCGTGAGCGGGAGCATGCAGAAATAAAACAGCGTTACAGTCGCTATATAAAGCGGTTTATGGCGTTAAAGGGACTTGAGCCTCTCGAAAAAAACCAGACATCATCACCGACCATTGCTCCTGCCACTGCTCTGTCGGACGACGGCTAAAGCCGCTGCGAACAAATTGGCTTATGCGTCCTTCGGCCAAGGACAAAATCATATTGGCGGCAGTGGTTATGGTGGTAGTCGGTCTTAGGTTTTCGGTTATTTCGGCTTCTCGAAAGATTTGTTTTAACTGCGTTTCCAGGCGATCAAATAATTGTTGGATACGACTGTGAAGTCGATTGGTTTCTCCTGTGAGGGCATCGCCGGTCAATAGGCGAGTGATGCCTGGATTGCGCTCTGCAAATGTTAGCAGCAGGGTGAGAATTCGATAGCAGCGGCTTATTGCATCGGGCTCTTCAGCCAGAATAACCTTAACCCGGGAAAATAGGGTTTCTTCAATAAAGTCGATTAACCCCTCGTACATTTTAGTTTTACTGGGAAAGTGACGATACAGTGCGGCCTCAGATACCCCTATTTCTGCGGCAAGGGCCGCCGTGGTGATTCGTCCACCTGGCGTAGCCTCGAGCATGCGGGCAAGTGCTTGTAGAATCTGTTGTTTTCTGGAGCCTTTTTCCGCCGCCATGATGGACTACTCGCCAGTTGTTGTATTGGTTATCAATGTACCAACACCCTGGTCGGTGAAAATCTCCAGTAGCGTGGCATGGTTTACTCGTCCATCAATAATATGGGCACTTTGAGTGCCGCCCTTGACAGCATCCAGTGCGCATCTAATTTTGGGCAGCATGCCGCCGTGAATAGTGCCATCTTTGATGAGACCGTCGACCTGCTGTGTGGATAGTCCAGTGAGTATATTGCCATTTTTATCCTGAAGCCCTGCGACATTGGTTAGCAGCATAAGTTTTTCAGCTTTGAGTACTTCGGCAATTTTTCCGGCAACTAAATCCGCGTTGATATTGTAGGAGTTCCCATCATTATCAACGCCAATGGGTGCAATAACTGGAATAAAATGGCTATTGGTAAGCATGTCGATGACCTCGGTGTTGATGGCGTCGACTTCTCCAACATGGCCAATATCGATAATTTCGGGGGCCTCCATCTCAGGCGTATGCCGAGTCACGCGGAGTCTTTTGGCTTTAATCAGCTGGCCATCTTTTCCTGTGATGCCAACAGCATTACCGCCGGCATGATTGATCAGGTTGACGATCTCCTTGTTGACGGAGCCCCCCAAGACCATCTCTACAATATCCATCGTTTTACTGTCGGTGACTCTCATGCCATCCACAAAGTGAGAGTCAATATTAAGTTGAGAGAGCAGGCTGCCGATTTGCGGGCCTCCGCCATGAACGACGACCGGGTTCATTCCCACCAGTTTCATCATGACGATATCACGGGCAAAACTGACTTTGAGCTTGTCATCGACCATGGCATTGCCGCCAAACTTAACGACAATGGTTTTGCCGGTAAACCGCTGGATATAAGGTAGTGCTTCAGATAGCACGTTGGCGATGTTGGATGCCGCTTCGCGGGTTAAAGACATTGTGGGTTCCTGTCAGTTTGTTTCTGATTTAAAACGTTAAATTCGCATCTATGCTAAGTAGTTGTTGCCTGAAGAGCGACTGGATCTTTTCCAAAGCGTCTTCTGATTCTGCCTCAAATCGCAGTGTTAAAGCAGGGCTGGTATTCGAAGCTCTGATTAATCCCCAGGCTTTGGGGAAATCGACACGCAGTCCATCAATCGTTGTTACCTTGCCATCCTGAAAGGTGTGATTTGAGATCAATCGTTCCATCACCGAAAATTTTTCCTCTTCGGCAATGTCTACTTTTATTTCTGGTGTCGCTCGCCGGCTTTCAAAACTTGCGACGATTTCGTCGAGCCCCTGCTCACGAATAGTGATAATTTCTACAAGTCGGGCAGCGGCATAGATTCCATCGTCAAAGCCATGCCATCTATCGTGGAAGAATATATGCCCGCTAAACTCGCCCCCGAGCGGGGCATTGCACTCCAGAATCTTGTTATACATATGCGAATGACCGGTTTTCCACATCACGGGTCGACCCCCATAACTGCTGATTAAGCTGTTTAACCGGCGGGTGCTTTTTATATCAAATACGACGTCTGCACCCGGATGGCGGGAAACTACGTCTCGAGCAAAGATCATCAGTAGCTCGTCGGGCCAGATGATTTTTCCGCTTGCTGACACAGCGACAACTCTATCGCCATCGCCATCAAGGGCAATACCTAAATCGGCACCACGTTCTCTGACGCAGAGAATGAGGTCATCAAGATAAGCTTCAACGGAGGTGTCTGGGGGGTGATTGGGAAAGTCGCCATCCACATCGCAATAAAGCGGTAGCACAGTACAGCCGATGGCCTCGAGTAAATCGATACCAAGTTCTCCAGCGACGCCGTTGCCGGCATCTAATACGACTTTGAGATCCTGAGTGGGCACGATATCACTGGCAATGGCCTGAACATAATCATGGGATAGGTCGCGAATTTCCATGTGGCCACTAGTCTGTTCGGGTATATCTTCAATCATTTCAGTTTTGAGGGCCTGAATTTCCTCGCCACATAATGCATGGTGTTTAAAAAACATTTTGAAGCCATTGTATTCGGCAGGGTTATGGCTGGCTGTGACCATAACGCCGCAATCGGTTTCTGGGAGTAAATGAGTGGCAAAGTTGAGCAGTGGGGTGGGTACTTGGCCAAGATGAATAATATTGCAGCCTGTACTGAGAATGCCTTGTTCCAGTGCCGCTGATAGCTTGGGCGCCGAGTTCCGGCCATCACAAGCCACGATGAGGGTGTGCTCGCCAAGTGACAGCGCTCTCTTGGCAAGTACTTTGCCTAGCTGGCGGGAAAATTCTGGCGTCAGCTGGGTATTGGACAAACCGCGAATATCATAATCGCGAAATACTACGTCAGGAAAAGGTTCTTGAGGCGCAGGTGATTCCGGGCTTGAAACTTCTTCAGTAATATTTTCAGAATCGCTGGTTTTGGTGTGCGAAGGGATAATCTGCAAATAGGACGCACTATCTTCATCTACAGGTGTGTCATTGTTCTCAGTGGTTTTGAGTTTTGATTCATTATTTGCGGTGGCTTTATTCTTTTTAAGCCGGAGCTTTTTAGGATTGTTCCTATGGCGCCGTAAGGTGAGCCGAACGACCACATAGGCCAACAGTAGTGTGGTGATGATAAGTCCGGCCACAATAAGTAAGAATTCGCGGTAGGGTGGAGCTGCCTGGTTGAGTAATATCGAGCTACCGGTAAAGCGTACTTGCCATTGGGGTATTCGTGTTTCCAAGGTAATCGCATCGATTGCTTTGTCTGTACTGCTTAGGGTGATAAAGGGTTTGTTTTTTAAGCCGGGCACTGTTTGGAAAAGCTCTGTTGTACCGAGTGAAGGCTTAACCTTGGCGCGTAAGAGTTCGGTTAGGGCATCTGTCGATAGCATCGCCATCAGGCTGCCCATGATTTTTCCATCACTGTTTTTGAGAGGAAAGGCAAGCATCAATTTCCAAGCGCCATCAATGTGAGCAGCAATGGGACTGGAGGGTTCACCAGAAAGCACCTTTGTGGACATCTCCTGGCCAGCAAAATTGTGTGCCTCATCGAGGCGGGTGTCATTGGGGCTTAGGAGGTAGCCCTGGGATAAATCTTCTACCCAGGTCGTGAGCAGGCTCTCAAGGTGTGCAACCTCTTTGGTGTCTCCCGATGCCAGACCTTCGATAAATAACTGCTTTTCAGAAATATTTTGTAATTGTTGTTGCCGCTTTTTTAAATAGGTATTCACCGTAGCGACTTGTTGTTGGGCATAATTTCTGGCGCTGGCATTAGCGAGTGCTTGCTTGGCAGAGCCTTGCATATGGCCGTGAAGCATGAATGAAAACAAGACGGCCCCGCCTATCATAAGACCAATTAGCCCTAAAATAAGGGGGTGCTGTTGCAACGTTAGCAGTGCTGTCAGGGCTGAGTTGTTTTTCTTAGGTTTGGCCATAGGAATTTTATTATTCGGGGATCATTTCAGCTATTTTGGCGATTAATTGTCGGGCCAAAATAGATTTACTAATTTTAGGGATGGCTTCAGAGCTTTGCATCTCTACGACGAGTACTGCATTGTCGTCACTATTGAAGCCAATTGTGCGGTCTGAAACGTCATTGGCAATCACCAGATCAAGGTTTTTTCTTTCCAGTTTCCCCCGGGCGTAGTCTTCCAAATTGGCGGTTTCAGCTGCAAACCCTACTGTATAGGGTCGATTGGGGCGCTTCGCTACAGCGCTCACAATATCCGGATTTTTTACCAGCTCGATGGTTAGGGTATCCGTTGATTTTTTAATTTTCTGCTCGGATACCTGTGTGGGGCGGTAATCTGCCACAGCTGCAGATGCGATAAACAATTGGCAGCCAACGGCCTCGGAGAGTGCGGCATCATACATTTCTTGAGCACTGATCACTGGTATCGTTCGAACTCTATCTGGCGGGGCAAGGTTCACTGGGCCGCTGATAAGGACAGTTTCCGCGCCGGCTTCCGCAGCTGCTTCTGCGAGTGCATAACCCATTTTTCCAGAGCTGTGGTTGCTGATATAGCGCACGGGGTCAATGGCTTCTCGTGTTGGTCCGGCCGTAATCACAACTTTTTTTCCAACAAGAGAACCTGTTTCAAATAAATCGGCTGTGAGTTCCACAATGTCTTCCGGTTCACTCATTCGGCCAGGGCCGACCTCACCGCAAGCCTGACTGCCTTCTGCGGGACCAAAAATGTTTATACCGCGACCGCGCAGGCGTTCAATATTGTGTTGAGTGCTGGCGTTGCGCCACATGCCCTGATTCATCGCGGGGGCAATAGCCAAGGGTGAGCGACTGGCCAAGCATAGCGTAGATAGTAGGTCGCCGCCCTCTCCGTGGGCTAGTTTTGCGATGAAGTCTGCAGATGCTGGTGCAATTAGAATAATATCGGCCCAGCGTGCCAGCTCGATGTGTCCCATGGCGGCTTCAGCGTCGGTATCTAAAAGCGCTAAATGAACTGGGTTGCCAGAGAGGGCCTGCATGGTAAGGGGGGTAATAAATTCGGTTGCGGCTGTGGTCATGACAACTCGAACACTACCGCCTGCATCCTGTAGACGACGAATAATCTCTGCACTTTTGTAAGCGGCGATACCACCTGTTACACCCAGTAGAATCCGTTTGTTGGCCAATAAGCGCATTAACATTCCTGAAAAATAAGGCTGAGGGGGCTAAGATACCATTGCAAAGGAATTTTGCGTAGTCAGTACTTACGTTATGGACTGCACAGTGGAGGTGCTTATGACGATTCGTGATTGGCCTGAGGCTGAACGCCCTCGGGAAAAACTTCTTGAAAGGGGGGCCGGAGCCCTATCTGATGCGGAATTACTGGCGATTTTCTTACGTACAGGTTGTCGGGGGCTTTCGGCGGTGGATCTTGCCCGAGAGTTACTGCAGCGCTTTGGATCGCTTACGACAATGTTATCAGCAGACAAAACAACATTTTGCCATGCCCGGGGTCTTGGCGAGGCCAAGTTTGTACAATTACAGGCGGTGATGGAGCTGGCACGACGCCATTTAGGTGAACAGCTTCGTCGTGATGATGTGTTTACCAGTGCAACGCTGGTCAGTGAATTTTTATTAGCACAGTTGCGTCATTGCGAGCAGGAGGTTTTTGCCGTCTTATTTCTCGACTCCCAGCATCGTTTGATTGCGTGGGAAAAGTTATTTTTTGGCACAATTGATAGTGCCAATATTCACCCCCGTGAGGTGGTTAGGCGTTCACTTTTCCACAATGCGGCGGCAGTGATTTTTTCCCATAACCATCCATCGGGCATCGCTGAACCCAGTGAGCCGGACCAATGGATTTCCGTCCGGTTAAAGAAGGCTTTGGATTTGGTCGATGTCAGGGTGCTTGATCATGTTGTGGTGGGTGGGGGTTATACCGTTTCGATGTTAGAGCGTGGAATGTTATAAAATCCCTGAAACTGGGGCTATTTGGGTGAATTTGTTTGATTTCGAGGGGGGCTTCTGGTATAAAACGCGGCTCTTTGTGGGGGTGCCCTGTTGGGGTGTGTCACTAACAGATTTCAAAAGTAGTCGCCAAGTACTGGTGGCGCAATGATTAGAGGCAAAGCAATGTCTAAAGTATGTCAAGTCACCGGCAAGAAGCCGATGTCCGGTAACAATGTTTCACACGCCAAAAATAGGACTCGCCGTCGGTTCGAGCCTAACTTGCACTCCCACCGTTTTTGGGTCGAATCAGAGAAGCGTTTTGTAAGACTGCGCCTTTCTGCCAAGGGAATGCGTATTGTTGATAAGCTGGGCATCCAACAGGTTTTGGTTGATATGCGCAAGCGTGGCGAGAAGGTTTAAGGAGATAAGTAATGGCTAAATCGAATCGCGATAAAATCAAATTGGTATCCAGTGCAGGCACTGGTCACTACTACACGACCACTAAAAACAAGCGTACTCAGCCTGAAAAGCTTGAGTTCAGCAAATACGATCCAGTGGTTCGCAAACACGTACCCTATAAAGAAGCTAAAATTAAGTAAGCTTCTTTACGTAATAAAAGCCCCCCGACAGCTTCGGGGGTTTTTTGTGCCCGTCAGTTTTTGATGTATTTCTTGCGCGTTTGAACTACAGAGTTTCCGATCGAGAGTGGGCATCAAGGTGCAAGCCCCAAAGGTATTGGCAACGCAGGTAATATCCTGGCTAGCCTTTCGAGGCTAGAGCAACATCATAAACACCCGCCTCTCTTGCCTGGTCTGACACCAAAATAAATGTTTCAGTCTTGGATTTAGGGTGGGCCTCGATAATGACCTTGGCCCGAGGGTTTTCAGCGTGGGCTCTCTCTACGTTGGCACGCACTGAGCGTATATCGATAAGGCGTCCTTTCAGCCAAATATCATTAGTTTCGGTGATTTGGAAAATGATATTCTGGATTTTTTTATCATCGTGTGGTGCTTCGTCACTGATAGGCGGCCGGTTAACCTCGATGCCGGATTCTTTGATAAACGATGCCGTTACAATAAAAAAAATTAGCATGATAAAGACAACGTCGAGCATCGGCGTCAGATCGATTTGGGGATCTTCTGTGAGGCGTCGTCTTCCCAAAGCCATCGTTAGATTATTCCAGTCATTTTAAATTTGAGTGAAGTGATTATTGTAACGCCTCTTTTGCAGCTTTTGCTGCAAAGTAAGCGGTGAAGCGCGTGCATTTTGGCTAAGCCCTCCATAGTATGCCAGACATTCCATTGTAGAGAAGATAGAGCTGGAGCAGGTGATGCCGGAATTACCCGAAGTTGTGGTTACTCTAAGGGGTTTGATGCCTCATGTTGCCGGGAAACAGGTATCTACGGTGACGGTACGAGAATCTAGGCTGCGCTGGCCGATACCTGGTGATTTAGCTGACCAGCTCTCCGGTCAGGTGCTAATTGATGGTCGGCAACGGGCCAAGTATTTGTTGTTTCAGTTTGCTCATGGCCACTTGATGATCCACTTAGGTATGTCGGGAAACCTGCGCATCGTTCAATCGGGGGTTGCTCCCGCTAAGCACGACCATGTTGATATCGGCTTCAGCGATGGCACGGTATTGCGATTCACCGACCCGCGCCGGTTTGGCTCTGTTTTGTGGTTGGCCGGTGAGCCGGAACAGCATAAGTTGTTACGTCACCTTGGGCCAGAGCCATTCGATCCGCAATTTGATGGCGGTTACCTTTACCGTCAGTCCCGTGGAAAATCATTGTCAGTAAAACAGTTTTTAATGGATAACCGTGTGGTTGTTGGTGTGGGGAACATTTACGCTAACGAATCACTTTTTCTCAGCGGTATCAGGCCGAAGAAGGCCGCTGGACGTATTTCCCGTAAAACCTATGAGGCGTTGTCCGAGAATGTCAAAACCGTATTAAGGCGAGCAATTGAGCAGGGTGGCACTACCCTTAAGGATTTTGTGGGCAACGAAGGCAAGCCGGGTTATTTTAAGCAGGAGCTATATGTCTATGGGCGCGCTGGTCAGCCATGTTTGCAATGCGATACACAGTTAAAGGAGATAAGACTGGGGCAACGCTCGACGGTTTATTGTCCTTTTTGCCAAAAATAACTGAAGGCTGTCTGTGTCAGTTATTTTTGAATTTAGTCGCCAGTGCATCTCTGACACAAGGCGAGACAAAGGCGTTGATGTCTCCGCCCAGTAGGCCAATCTCTTTTACCAGAGATGAGGAAATATAAGAGAGTTTTTCTGATGGTGTTAGAAAAATACTTTCTATCTGTGGTGATAAGGCGCGATTCATATTGGCCAGCTGGAATTCATACTCAAAATCCGAGACTGCTCGAAGGCCCCTGAGGATGGCGTCAGCCTTTTGGTCTTTCACAAAATTGACCAGCAAGTAGTCGAAACCTAATACCGTAATATTATCCAGGTGGGACAGTGCATCTTTGGCTAGACTGATGCGCTCTTCAATATTGAACAGTGGCTGTTTTCTTTTGCTGCTGGCAACAGCGACAATAACGTGATGGAACAAGCGGCTGGCACGCTCTACCAGATCGATGTGACCATTTGTGATGGGGTCAAAAGTGCCAGGGTAAACGATTGTTTTCAAGTCGATTCTTCACTTTTTAGGTAGGCTTGGCCGGGTGTGGAATGGTAAACGTTTTGTTACTTGGGCTCAATCGCATCGATATAGGCGATAACAAACCTGCCCGGAGGTTTTTTCCCTAAACAAATGCCAAGTAGGTGGTGTCGCCGGAGGGGGCTGTGAACGATCAGTTTCAACATAAATGATACTGCCTTTGGAAAGCAGGCCGGGGCGCTTTAAGAGATCACAGCAGGGTTGTAATAAATTGGCGTCGAAGGGCGGATCCAGAAAGATCACATCGAATGGCTTTGAGGGCGTCACGCTTTCCAGCCATTGAAGGGCGTCAGCCTGAGTGATAACAGCTTGGTCAGCCTTTAATAACGCACAGCTCTTCTTTAGCAGGCTTGCTGCAAAAGCATTTTTTTCTATCAGTGTCGTGTTTGCGGCACCGCGGGATAAGGCCTCGAACCCCAAGGCGCCTGAGCCTGCAAATAAATCCAGGCATTGTGCGCCAGAGAGCTCTGCTGCTAGCCAGTTGAACAGCGTTTCTCTAATACGGTCGCCTGTGGGTCGCAGTCCTTCTACTTCTGCAAAATGGAGTTTGTGTCCGCGCCATTTGCCACCGATAATACGCAGCTGACCAAGCGCCTCTCGTGGAGAGCGCTGTTTTGAGCGATGATGGTGTTTCAAACCGTTTTTAACTCCTTAAAGTGGTAGCATACACCGCAAGATTCACACTGAGAAACCAGGATGTCTGTGCCAGATTCAAACAACCCCGATAATGACGCCCCTGAGTTGGGCCATGAGCCGTCTGGAAAGCGAAAATTTTTACAGCGTTTTCGTCGTCAGAAGCCAACTGAGACATCGGTTGGCGCCGATGTGCAAGATACATCTACTCCGGAGAACGAAACAGGGGTTGAGCATGATAACAAACAACCCAAGGAAACATTACGGGCAAAGTTCCGTCGGGCACTGTCAAAAACAGGCCGTAGCTTTGGCAATTTGTTTCTCGGTGAGCGTGAGATTGATGACGAGCTTTTGGAAGAGCTGGAAACCTTGCTGCTATTAGCTGATGTGGGTATTGAGTCCACCGTAGAAATAATTCAAGAGTTATCGGATAGGGTGCAGCGGCGGGAGCTTGCTGATAGCCGTGCCTTATTTATGGCATTGCAAAATACCATGGTGAAGAAACTCAAACCTTGTGAAAAGCCATTGGTTGTCGATCAACAGAAAGCACCCTTTGTGTTACTGGTGGTCGGAGTTAACGGGGTTGGTAAAACAACGACCATTGGCAAACTGGCCAAGTGTTATCAGGATCAGGGTAAGTCAGTTATGTTGGCGGCAGGAGATACGTTCCGGGCCGCGGCTGTCGAGCAGTTGCAAACTTGGGGCGAGCGCAACAATGTTCCAGTGGTTGCCCAGCACACGGGCGCCGACAGTGCTTCGGTCATTTATGATGCAATCGAATCTGCCAAGTCTCGCAATGTCGATGTTCTTATTGCAGATACTGCTGGAAGGCTGCACACCAAAAGCAACTTGATGGAAGAGCTGAAAAAAGTGAAGCGGGTAATGGCCAAGCTGGACGAAACCGCCCCCCATGAAGTGATGCTTGTGTTGGATGCGGGCACCGGCCAAAACGCGCTGAATCAGATGAAAGAGTTTAACGACACCGTGGATGTTACCGGTGTGGCTCTCACCAAGCTGGATGGGACGGCGAAAGGCGGTATTATTTTCTCACTTTGTAAGCAGTTCGGTAAGCCAGTTCGTTTTGTTGGGTTGGGTGAAGGGATCAATGATCTGCAGCCTTTTTTGGCCACTGAGTATGTCCACGCCCTGTTTGATAGAGGTTAGCGGGATACTTGTTTATTAGTTCATCGATATGATCCGATTTGATCAAGTCAGCAAGCGGTATTCTACGGGACAAGAGGCACTACGCGGCCTAAGCCTGGAATTGACTGCGGGTGAAATGACCTTTTTGACGGGGCATTCTGGCGCGGGTAAGAGTACTCTGCTTAAGTTAATTATGTTGATGGAGAGGCCAACCCATGGTCAATTACTCGTCAACGGCAAAAACCTCAATCGTCTTCACCATAGCCAAATTCCCTACTATCGTCGCAATGTGGGCGTTGTGTTTCAGAATCACCAATTACTCTTTGATCGTAGCGTCTTTGATAATGTGGCTTTGCCATTGCTGGTTTCCGGCTATCAGTCTCGCGAGGTGGGGAGAAGGGTGAGGGCCGCTTTAGATAAAGTGGGCTTGCTGAATAAAGAAAAGTTAAATCCAATTGCACTTTCTGGTGGAGAGCAGCAACGGTTGGGTATAGCCAGAGCCGTGGTACACAAACCGCGTATCCTGCTGGCCGATGAGCCTACGGGTAACCTTGACCCAAAGCTCTCTGCAGAAATTATGGATCTATTTCGTCAATTTTGTGAGGTCGGTGTCACTGTGCTGATCGCTACGCATGATGTGGACTTGATCTCCCGTATGGGATTGCGCCTATTAGAGCTGGAGCAGGGCAGGCTGATACAGGATAGGGCGCCGGTCTATGCAGCGTAACCGTCGTATACAACCCTCGCGTACCGGGAAGCCTCGGGATACCAAGTCCAGAGAGCAGCATCGAGGCGCCACAGATGGTCGAGCGGACTATCTTGATAAGCTGAAAAGTTATTTTCAAAATCACTGTCAAATCTTCCTAAATACTTTTCAGCGTTTGGCAGCGGAACCTGTTCAAACGTTAATGACTTCATTGGTGGTGGCCATTGCGCTTGGATTGCCTGCCGTGCTCTATGTGGGGGTCGTGAATCTGCAGCAGCTGGGCAGTCGAGTGGAGGCCACATCTCAATTGACGGTGTTTTTGAAGAGTGACGCTGCTGAGTCAGCGGCTACCCAATTGCAACAAAAGTTAACCTCAGATCCAGATATTACTTCTGTTAGATATATTTCCAGGCAGCAGGCACTGGATGAATTTCAGGCGTTGTCTGGCTTTGGTGATGTACTGGAAATGCTGGATGAAAATCCATTGCCGGCGGTATTAATTGTACAGCCCGATGATCGTTTTCATGCTGACCTGGCGGCTAGTGAGGGATTGGTAGGGCGCCTGAAAGCATTGCCCCTGGTCGATGATGTTCGGTTGGACATGAAGTGGATGCAACGTCTACAGGGTATGTTGCAGGTGGGCGAACGTTTGGCCTTCTCGTTAGGTATTGCATTAGCCTTTGGGGTATTGCTTATCATTGGCAACACGATTCGGTTAGCCATTGAAAACCGCCGTGATGAAATTGTGGTGGTTAAGCTCGTGGGTGGCACAAATGCCTATGTACGAAGACCATTCCTTTATACGGGTATTTGGTATGGTGCCATAGGCGGAGGCATTGCGTGGTTGCTTGTGGCCGTGGGCTTGCTGTGGATCTCTGGTCCCATAGGGCGTTTGGCCGAGTTCTATCAGAGTATCTTTGAGCTTCAGGGGTTGGGTTTTTCCGGTTTGATCGTTATTTTGTTTCTTGGTGCCGTATTGGGCTTGATGGGGGCATGGTTAGCCGTTGCAAAACACCTTGCCAGTATTGAGCCCAGGTAGTGTTTTTTTGATCTAAAACAACTGGTTGGCGCAACTTTTGAGGGGTATGGAAATCTAAGATCAAACTGGTAAACTATGCCCCCTTAATTCAATGAGGTTGATATGAGTAGAAATCTGCAAACTGTAGAATGGATGTCGCCGGGTGCGAACCTTGCCGCTTATATACAGGGTGTAAATACTGTTTCAGTTTTATCTGCGGAGCAGGAACGCGCTCTTGCGGAGGACCTCTATTATCGCGAAGACCTTGATGCTGCACGCAGGCTGGTACTTTCTCATCTTCGTTTTGTCGTCCATATTGCTCGTTCTTACAATGGTTATGGCTTGCCGTTGGGTGACCTTATTCAGGAAGGCAATGTTGGCCTGATGAAAGCAGTGAAACGTTTTAATCCAGAAAAAGGCGTTCGACTGGTCTCATTTGCAGTACATTGGGTCAAGGCGGAAATTCATGAATATGTTCTGCGTAACTGGCGGATTGTCAAAGTTGCCACAACCAAGGCGCAGCGGAAATTATTCTTCAACCTGCGTGGCGCTAAAAAGCGTTTAGCTTGGTTGACGAATGAAGAAGCTCAGGCGATCGCGGATGATCTGGGTGTTGAAATCAAACAGGTTCGTGAAATGGAGCAACGTTTATCTGCTCGGGATTCTGCTTTTGATGCACCGACTGATGACGATGATGATAGCGCTTATCAGGCGCCAGCTTTATTTTTGGAAGATAAAAGCGCTGATCCAGCATTGCAGTTAGAGCAGGAAGATAGTGAGCAGGATAGCTCTATTCGCATGGCTAAGGCACTGGAAGAGTTAGACGATCGAAGTCGTGACATTATCCAAAGCCGTTGGTTGGAGGAGAAAAAATCTACTCTCCATGATCTGGCCGGTAAATATGGTGTGTCCGCCGAGCGAATTCGCCAACTAGAACAAAATGCGATGAAGAAAGTACGGGCGATCATGGAAGCCTGACGGGTTAGGTGATTAAATAAATTAGTTTAAAAAGCCGCGAAACTCGCGGCTTTTTTATTGACTCGCGGCTTTTTTATTGAACAGTATCTTTCTGTTGAATTTGTACTGTTTAAGTTCCAGTGGGGATATCGAAAGGAGCTTTCGATGAAGGCGTTAGCAGTGATTAGTGCGCTATCAGGGTTTGTTGCGGTAGCTTTGGGTGCATTTGGAGCCCATGGTTTGCGGGGGCTCGTTGAGCCTGAGTTATTAGTGGTATGGCAAACAGCAGTGCAGTATCAGATGTTTCACGCCTTGGCACTGCTCGCTATTGTGGTGGTAGGTGTTCGCCAAACCTCTTCCTTGTTGGTGGCCTCGGGCTGGCTATTTGCAGCGGGCACATTACTTTTTTCCGGAAGTCTCTATGGGTTGGTGATAACAGGCAATAAATCCCTGGGAATGGTGACGCCTTTTGGTGGGGTATTATTTCTGATCGGGTGGATAGTGCTGCTGTTTGCGTTGATAAAAGTAGTCGCCATGCAAAAAGCAGTAGGAGAATAAATTGGACGTCGGGCCAGAATATAAGAAGAAATCTATTAGAAGTTATGTGGTGCGTGCTGGCCGTATGACCGAGGGTCAAAAAGCCGCATTTGACAAATATTGGTCAGACTATGGTCTGAGCTTGCATGATGGAAAA
This sequence comes from Porticoccus sp., assembly GCA_041581635.1. GTDB lineage: Bacteria > Pseudomonadota > Gammaproteobacteria > Pseudomonadales > Porticoccaceae > Porticoccus. The sequence goes on from JBFICW010000004.1 coordinate 22,486, forward strand.
ATCGATCTTAATGCAACCTTCGGTCGGAGCGGCCCACGAGTATTGGAAATTGGCTTTGGTATGGGTGCATCGTTGTTAGAGATGATGCAGGCCGAGCCAGAGAAAAATTTTATTGGTATCGAGGTGCACCCACCGGGAGTGGGACGATTAATCAATGGTGCTGGCATGCTAGGGTTGCCTAACCTAAAGGTTTATTTGGCAGACGCCATTGATGTACTTGAGGACTGTATTCCAGACGACAGCATTGATCGTTTACAGGTGTATTTTCCCGACCCTTGGCACAAAAAAAAGCACAATAAACGTCGTTTAATCCAATTGCCATTTGTGCAAAGAACCTGCTTAAAGCTTAAGCCGGGCGGGGTATTCCATTTGGCCACCGATTGGGAACCCTATGCAGAATATATGCTGGAAGTGATGGAGGCGGCTGAGGGTTTTAAGAATATTGCTGGGCCTGGTCTGTATTCACCGCGCCCAGACTACCGGCCGGTGACAAAATTTGAGCAGCGTGGAGAGCGGTTGGGGCACGGCGTTTGGGATTTACTCTATCAGAAAATTGATTAACAGGGCGTCGGATGCATAAACCTGTGGTTTCTTAGTTAACGACTAGCAAATTACAGTGTGTTTTGAGCAAGAGTTTTTCTGCAGTATTTCCCAGAAGTTTTCCGGTAATCCCCTTTCTTGCCAGAGTGCCGATGACGAGCGTGCCTGCATCACGAGCCTTTAGTTGCTCGGTAATGATCAGCTGAGGATTGCCTAGCTGAATATGAACCTGTTCTGGTGTTACGCCATAGTGGTCAGCAGTTATGGTTCGTTCAGCCTCAATATCGCTCAGATATTCAAACCCTAGGTGGCTGGCAATGGATTCTTTTTCATCTATAGCGCAGACTAATTGGAGCTTGTTGTCCGTATCTGATGCTAGATTTCGGGCTGCGGTGACTACCTCAAGGTTGAGTGCCCTATGTGCGTCGTCGTCACTATATATGTCCAGCGCGGCAAGAATTACGCCCTTTGGTTTATGGGTTGCAGTGCGTGCGATAAGCACTGGGCAGGGAGAAAACCTTAAAAGCATTCGCTGTTCTGAGCTGCCATTTCTGCCGCTTTGGACGATCAGGTTGGCACCCATTTGGTCTGCCTGATGGCAGGCGGCAAGAGGCCAGTCGCTATTCCAATCGATCTCAAATGAAGCCTCTATGCCTTGTGTAATGCTTGACGATAACTGTGAAGAGATCCATGCTCTTTGTTTTTCAAGAGCGGAGTGTTTTGCCTCATGGCGAGAGGGGTAGTGGTTGATTTCACTATCGGACAAGTAGGTGCAACTATAGGCAGTAATAGCCGCGTTAGTTTCTTTTGCTATAGAGACAGCCGTAGTTAGTGCCATCTGGTTAGGTGAAAATGGCTTCATCAGTACGAGATATTTTAGGTAGCCAGCCACTTGCATCGTTCCTCCGATAGCCATAGGAAAATCCATGGCAGCTTAATATAATCAGAATCTTTCCTTAACCATAGAACATTTCCAAGTAATCGAATTGATACAAAGCGAGGGGGCAATAATGAGCAAGCGAGTAGCTGTAATTCTTTCTGGCTGCGGTGTTTACGATGGATCAGAAATCTATGAATCAGTCATCACCTTGTTGAAATTGGACCAGGCTGGTGCCGAGGTGCAGTGTTTTGCACCAAACATTGAGCAAATGCATGTTGTTAACCATGCAACTGGTGAGGTCGATGAGGGCGAGCGTCGAAATGTGTTAGTAGAGGCTGCGCGGTTGGCCCGGGGCAATATCAAGGATTTAGCCGATGCCAGAGCAGAGGACTTTGATGCAGTCATTCTGCCGGGTGGATATGGCGCGGCAAAAAATCTGTGTGATTTCGCGACTAAAGGTGCAGAGCTCACTGTAAATCACGATTTAACTCGCTTTATACAGGCTATGCATAAGGCCGCTAAGCCAGTGGGGCTTATGTGTATTGCGCCAGCAATGGTGGGGAAATTGTTTGGTGACGGCGTACATTTTACCATTGGTAATGACCTAGAGACGGCCTCGGCCATCGAGGCAACTGGTGCAGTACACGAACCTTGCCCGGTAAACAATATCTGTATCGATGGGGCTCGTCATGTGGTGACAACCCCCGCTTATATGTTGGCTGGAACTATAAGTGAGGCAGCAAGCGGGATCGAAAAGTTGGTAGAGGCCGTATTGGCTCAAGCGTAACGTCAATGACCGATAATCTGGAAAACCCATTTTGGCATTATTCGTTGGCTCATTATGCCAGACCGGAAGTGGCTGCCTGCTGTCTTGACTACCAGGATCGCTTTGGTGCCAATATTAATCTGTTGCTATTTTGTTGTTGGTTGGGCTCAAATGGCGTCCAACTGGAAGCGGAGACGCTTGAACAAGCAGAGTTAACGATTGATGATTGGGACAACCAGGTTGTTCAGCCACTTAGAGCTGTCAGGCGATATGTCAAATCCTCAGCCGCACCTTTAGATGCTGTCATCGATAGGCTTCAGGCGTTGGAACTGATGGCTGAACAGGTTGTCCAAGCAACCCTTTTCGAGTGGTGGCTTGAAAGGGGTGAACTACAAGCCACTAATGCCGGTACCGATATGGTGTCGCAGAGATTAAACCTTAACGCTTATTTTGCGTTGTTAGGTTGTGAGTCAACCACTAAAGAATCGCCTCTGCTGTGGCCAGTTGGACATTCGCTGGCCGTCGATTAATTTTACGTTACTTTTGAGTTATCATGGCCGATTGAGCCATATCTCCAATAAAGGATAGCTATATGAAATTTAAATACTTGGTGCTTGCTTCTGCAGTGGCAGCCACCCTGACAGCTTGCAATGAGAATGAGCAGGCCGAACTACCGCAGGTAGATAAGCAGCCTCAGCAGGAACAAGAGGCTGAGCTGGTTCTTGATACCCAGATCAAAAAGTTTAGTTACGTGGTTGGCGTTGATATGGGTGGACAATTTCGTGCATCGGATATTGAAATTGATCGTGAGGCCTTTGCCATTGGCATGGCCGACTCTTTAGATGACAAACGCCCTCGGATTGGGGCAGATGAGTTAGAGAGCGTCGTTCAGAACTTCCATGCTCAGCAACAAGCCAAAATTGAGCAGCATGAAGCAGCACAGCGAACTGTATCGGAAGCCAACATTCAGGAAGGTGCTAAGTTCCTGGCTGAAAATGCCACAAAAGAAGGCGTCAACACCACTGAAAGTGGCTTGCAATACAAAGTACTTACTGCGGGATCCGGTGCGAGCCCCACTGCTGATAGTCGTGTTGAGGTAAATTACAGGGGTACTTTGATTGACGGCACTGAATTCGATGCTTCCAGCAAGCATGGTGGTTCAGTGGAACTGAATGTGAGTGAGGTTATACCCGGTTGGACGGAAGCTCTACAGAAAATGAAAGAGGGTGCTAAGTGGGAATTGTATCTACCTTCTGAGCTAGCCTATGGTCCGCAGGGAACGGGTGGTGTTATTGGGCCAAGTGCAACACTAGTTTTTGAGGTGGAGTTACTCAAGGTTCTGGGCGTGGAATAGACTCATCCCCCGCTTTACAGGTAATGATTAAAAAGGCCCTGAGGGGCCTTTTTTTTTACACCACTTTTTAGTGGATGATTTTCTTTGCTGGAGCCCCACTTAGGGCGATGTCGGTTTTTATCTGGTTTAGGGAATGCTTAGGATTTGTTCGCTGTGTGCAGTATGTAGCACATTAATCATTTGATCCTCTGCCGAAAATCGAGCTTCTAGAGAGACCCCCAATTCTGATAAATCAGTTGCTAGTGTTTTGAGGTCATCGGTTTCCAGGTATTTATCATTAAAATCCAGAATGATCTCTGTGGTAGTGTCAATAGTGTGAAAAAGAGCATCAGCAACTTTCAGTCCGTTACTATCTTTCAGGTCTTTACATTCCTGAACTAGCTGATCGTAGATTTCAAAGTGTCCCGCAGACGCGTAGTCGACTAAAAGTTCACAGAAAGCCTTTAGTTTTTCACCATGTAAAGTATTTTTGCTGTCAAAATCGTTGATGTTTCCGAGTGCGCAAAAATCAACGAGCACCTCTTGCCGTTCTTGTAACCAGCGATCAATCAGGGTGCTAACCCCTCCCCAGCGTTCTTGTGCAGACTTGCAATTCTGAAGCATAAACGGCAGCTTTTTCGATGAATTTCACCAAGGATATGCAAACCGTTAGAGCGTGACAAGGCTTTTCTAAGTCATTATTTTAAAATAGAAATAACGAGCCAGGGTAGGATTATAGCGGTAACTGCACCGGTTAAGCCTAAGCCTAGACTGGCAAAGGCACCACACGTCCCGCTAATTTCAAAGGCGCGTGCTGTCCCGACCCCATGTGCGCAAATACCTAAGACAAAACCTTTGATACGGTCATCGCGAATACCCATCCAGTGAAATAGAGCAGGGCCAAAAATTGCACCAACTACCCCTGTAAATACAACGATACCCGCTGTCAGGCCTGGTTGTCCTCCAATTTTCTCAGCAATGCCCAGTGCAATCGGAGTCGTGACTGATTTTGGGGTGACAGATATTAGGGTATCCATTGTGGCTCCTAACAGCCAAGCGGTGATTAGAGCAATGATGACGGCAAAACTGGCACCAAAGCCCAATGTTATCAGCAGGGGTTTCGCCAAACTGCGAATATTGTGAAATTGTTGATGCAATGGAATGGCCAGTGCCACTGTTGCGGTGCCGAGTAAAAAGAAAAGTGGCTGGTTAGCTTCACGGTATTGCTGGTAATTGATATCTGTGAAGAAGAGAACTGTAGAGACTATCAAGGGTGCTGTAACCAGGGGGTGGGAAAGCGAGTGAATAATTGGCCGTGATTTACTACTGGAATAGAGCCAAAAGGCTACACTGAATGCGGCAAAGGTGAGAATAAGCAGCAGTGTTATATTGACAGCTTCCATCATTGGCCGTCAGCCTCAGATTGAGACAACTTTTTTAGTAATAATCGCTCCATCAAGAAAGCCGTGGCTACCATGGTTATCAGCGTGGCCAAGAGAACCACACCGGCTATTGCAAGCCATTGGTTGTTTTCTATGGAGGATAAAAAGAAAAACCCCACGCAGGCTGGAATAAACATCAGAGAGAGCCAGCGAATCAGAAGATGACCGGCTTCACCAAGCCATACTGGCAGCTCGATACGACTGAGTTGTAGTGCTAAAAATAGTAATAGCATACCGACAACTGGCCCGGGTATCGGTGCGCCACTGAAATAAACAGTTGCTTCTCCAATGCCTTGAAATAGCAGTAGTGTTAATAGCCCTCGTAGCATATTAGTGTTTACGAATAATGAGTGAGAAGCTTAGCAGGGCAAGAAAGAGAAATGCTAGTAGCGTCCAACCTGGGATACTGAGGTTGAGAAACGTCCACTGAACTTCTGCACAGTTGCCATCACCTCGCATCAGCATGCCTAGTGCCTCGCTGAAGTTAAAGGCATCAAATAGGTATTCGGCTGGAGGGCCGCAGGCCGGAACCTGATCTTCAGGAAGACTTTGAAGCCAAAGCTGTTTGGCCGAGAAAAAGCCGCCACCGAGTGAGCTGGCTGTCATAAGAACCCCATAGATCTTGAGGCCATGGTTCTGCAGCAGAGCTAATAAGGCAAGCATTCCCGTAATGATAATAAAGGCGCGTTGGGTGATGCACAGATAACATGGGGTGAGCTCCATGACATGCTGCATATAAAGAGCAACGGCAATAAGACCATTACAGATAAGGAAAATTAATAGGTTGGTCTGTCTGCCTTTCAGCATTCTTATATCTCCATCAAAACGTAGGATTGGTTCTAAGCAAGGCCTGTACATTAAGACGATGCCGGTGGCTGGGTCAAGGCTGGCACCGCTATCTTTGAGGGCCTTTTTATTCGGAGCATTTATTGATGTATCAGTGACTATCTTTGGGTGATTCAGGGGGGGATGCAAAAGTGTAGTGAGTATGAGCTTTAAGATGTGTAAAATGTGCGGTTCATTCATGTTGAACTAGAAAGTAGTGTTTCGGTCAAAACACGCACAAGTTCACCACGCTGTTATTGCGACAATTTATTCGAGTTACAGGACAAAAAAATGTTACGACGTCTGGGGTTTCTGGTTTCTATCTTTCTTTTCTTCCCTTCTGCCTTTTCTTATGCGGACCTTGGTGGTATGGGTGGCTTCCATGGCTCAATGAGTGGTGCACATAATCAATCGACGAGATCAATGAGGATTATTGATGAGCAGTATGAGAAAGGAAAGGCTATTTACCTGGGTAGAAATCGTGAGGTCGGCAAATTAAAGCTCTGTCTACACTCTGGTGATGACAACGTCAAAGTAAAAAGAGCAACGCTCGTGCCCTTTAAAGGCACCACAACGAATAACCTGATTAACAGCCTTCGTGACTGTGATCAACCGGAAGCCGTGCTATTTGAACAATTGGGTAAAATGCACACGTCACATCTGGTTTACTATTTGAACCGTCGTTTTAAATTGGAGCTTACTGAGCACGCTCAGTCTGTTATTGCCGTACCTGGTAGAAGAACACGATAATCATTAACTGGATCGGATGAGATCCCGGTCGCACCTTAGCGCTGTGCGATAAAAATGTTAGCCATGTTTCTCGGTAGCCTAAGAGAGGCGTGAACACAGATACTCCCGTTGAGTCGGCCACTAAGCATTGGGTTCTGTTATGGCGATGAGCAATATGAGTAATCGTGAGGTGCTGGTCTCCATCGCTGGAGCCTTTGTAGCCACGTTACTTGCATCCTTCTTTAGCTATATGATTCTTTCTGCGGAACAAACGCCCATTATCTTGCTTCTACCGGTGCATCCGCAATGCTGATTTTTGGTTTACCCCATAGCCCTGTTTCTCAACCGTGGCACTTGGTTGGCGGGCACGTAGTGTCGGCAATAGTTGGTGTGACTTGCCAAAAGCTTATTGTGAATCCCATTTTAGCTGCGTCAGTAGCTATCGCTGTTGCCATGTTACTGATGCATTATTTGCGTTGCATTCACCCCCCTGGTGGTGCAACTGCCGTTACGGCTGTTATTGGCGGTGAACAGGTGGAAGCACTTGGTTATGCTTTTGTTCTGTTGCCGGTCTTTTTTAACTGCATTATTTTGCTATCTATTGCCATGGCGGTGGCCTCCTTTCGAGACAAAAATCCTTTTTACCCGGAATTAAAAGGGAGTACCGAATAGGCAGTGGCCTGCGTCAGCTGGTTGTTGATTCAGTGCTTGCTGTGATCTTTGGTGCTCGGCGAATGCAATCATTTGTGGAAAGACTCGAGAAAATTCTTCCTCTAATAAAGAATAGTCTCTGAGCAATTGTGGGAATGCTTTATCTAGCGGGACAAAAGTGCGAAAGCGCTGACCGACTCTTTCAATAATGTGTTCAATGTTGTCAATCTGAGCATAACTTTCAAGCCACTTTACCTTTGGGGCCACTTCGCTAAATCGTTTGGCGCCCGGTGGCAGGTATTCGCTATATTCTGGCAGGATTTTGTAAAAGTGTTGGCAATAGGTTTCCAGGCTTTGGGCGTGAAATGTGGACCAGTTGACTGCCAGTAAGTGGTCGTAGCAAATATCAATCAATATGCCGCCAAAACGTCTATAGGGAGGCTCTATTCTGGTGATGGCATGTCTCACATCGAGAAGAGAATCGGTAAACACATCAATTTTTCGATGTAATTTTATACCAGCCTCTATTGCATCGGGAAGATTCCCCCGTAAGGGACCTTTAACAAAATCACCCAGTAACCCGCCTACCATTGTTTCCGGGCAGTCTCCGGATAGATAGATATGGGCGAGATAATTCACAATGCAAAATTGTACTGTTGGTAATAGGCGGCAAGAAACTCATCAAAAGATTGGCAATCGGCAGCTTCAATCTGCTGCTGCTGTCTCAATGATTCTGCGGCCATTGTATTGTATTGCCGGGTAATTTCTGGCGGCAACGCCTTATTCAGAAAGTACTTCTTATGTTTGATAGCATGGTTCATCGCTACCCTGAAATAGGTCTGTCCTTTGTCTTCCATTTCCTTAAGAATGCGTGCAGAAGGTGTTAGTGAGGGATCGTCGAGCAAGGGAGCCAGTTTGTTCAGCGTATTTTCATAACGGTCAGTTTGGTTGTGTTGGTCAAGCAGCTGGGCTACGGGCTTCATTTCTTCAAACAGATCATGGCTCCACGCCAGAAAAGACCGTTCACCCTGGTGATCAAGTAACATTAATTCGGGATTGCGCCCCTGGCATACCATCAGTCGTTGGTTATCCATAATATTGCGGTATTCCCGGTTGTCTGTAGGCGGACTCTTGGATAGCAGGCACGTCAACAGAAAAATATCCATAAAGTCCATCTGTAGGCGGTCGATACCCAACGGTTGAAATGGGTTGAGATCAACACAGCGGACCTCAATGTACTCAACGCCTCTCTCCCACAATGCCCGCAGTGGTGTTTCGCCAGAATACGTTGTGCGCTTGGGGCGGACTGTGCTGTAAAACTCGTTTTCAATCTGTAGCAGATGTGGACTCAGCTGTTGGTACTCACCATTGCTGTCTTTAACACCGGCAGCCTCGTAGTCCGGGTAGGGTTCCATCAACGCATGGCGAAGAGTTTCAACATAGCTGCGAATGTCGTTATAGCAGACTATCAGTTGCTCCTGTGCCTTGCTTTGGTAACCCAGGTCGCCCATCCGCAGGGAAGTAGCATTTGGCATATGAAGGCTATGATCATCTGAGCCAAAAGGCACAAGTTGGTGGTCGCGCCCTTTAACAAAGCTTCGGCAGACACTTGGCGATGCACCAAATAAATAGAGCAGCAGCCAGAAATGACGCCGGAAGTTTCGGATTAAGGAAAAATAGTTTTCGGTTTTGTAGTCTTGTAGGGATTGGCTGGAGTTTTCCTTTTTTCTGAGTATGTCCAGCAGTTCATCGGGCACAGAAAAGTTATAGTGAATGCCTGCAATTGTTTGCATCAGTCTGCCATATCGGTGTCCTAAACCGACCCGATAAATACTTTTCATCTGCCCCACATTTGACGAACCGTATTGACCAACCGGTATATCGCTGTCGCCACTTAATTGGCAGGGCATACTATTCGCCCAGAGTAATTCGTCACCTATTTGGCGGTAGGTGAAGCGGTGTATATCCTCCAGTGTTTGCAACACCTTGGCGGCATCGCTGGATGGGGGTGTTATGAATTCAAGTAGTGACTCTGAGTAATCAGTCGTTATCTGTGGGTGAGTGAGGGCTGAACCGAGCGCAGGTGGATGTGGTGTTTGGGCTAATGTTCCATTTGGCGTGACCCGCAGACTTTCTTTCTCAATACCTCGGGTAATACCCGATAGCACCCGTGACTCACTGTTACTGGCCAGTACATTCAGACGATTTTTTAACAGGGGCAAAGTAGTTTCCTTGTCTGGAAGATCAGGCAGAGATTGCCTGTGCCGGCAACACAGCGTTTCCGGTAGTATTGAGCTCACAAGTAATCACGGTGGCGCGGAGTTGGATATCCTTGGCATTGAGTTCCATGAGCTGATTCAGTGCGACATCCTTATGGGGGCTTTGGAACAGTCGGTTTACATTACAACCGTTGACCCACTCCAGTGATTTGTCGAGGTATTGTTCGTGTTGGTTTTGCAGAATAAAAGCGGTCATGTGGGGCAGCTTCGCCATGCAGATTATATCGGTTAAGTACAAGTTTATCTGAAATTACATGTCCTGGCATTGGGTAGAAGAAAACTTACGTGGAAGGACATTCGACATAAAAGTGAAATCACTTTGACATCAGATGGTCACACCATAAAAACTTCAGAATCAAAAGGTGTTTGATATGAAGGTGGCAGTATTTGGTGGCGGTTACGTGGGATTGGTGACTAGCACATGTGGGCCACAATGTGATGTGTGTCGATCAGGAGCAGCAAAAAATAGCACTGCTTCGGAAAGGTGTATGCCCTATTTTTGAGCCAGGCTTGGAAGATGGTCTGATGGATTGTCAGCGGTAAAACGTTTTGGCGCTTACTGAAGATAAGGAGGCGGTTTCAAGGCACTGTTGTGGCATTGACTAATGAGTGTGAATACCTCGTGTAAGGCAACAAGTACAGAGGTCTGGCCATATGTAGTCGCAATAGGTAAGGTGCAATCGGGTTTTGACGATAATGTGTTGTAATTAGAGAGAATGACATTTAGTGAAGGTAGCGTTCAGATGATGGCCGGGCTAAAAAGAATACTTCCCCCTCTTATCATTTTGGTTGTAGCGGTATTGGTCGTGACAGGGCTGGCGATGTCGCGACCACAGCCTGAGCTGCAGCCATTGAGTGAGCCTCCAGCGCCCAAAATTCAAGCGATGATCGCTGAGCCAGGGACGCATCAGCTGATTGTTTCCGCCCAGGGAACCGTTCAACCAAAACGAGAAATTGCCTTGGCTACCCAAGTTTCCGGGCAGGTGGTGTCTGTGGCCGACATATTTGTTGACGGCGGTTTCTTTAAGCAAGGCGACACACTGCTTCAGCTCGATTTGCGAGACTATAAAATTGAAGTCGTCAGGGCAAAATCTCGCGTGGCTGAGGCAGAGCAAGTGCTCGCCACAGAACAGGGGCGGGTGTTTCAAGCTAAGCGTGAGTGGCGCGACCTGGGAAATAAAGCCGGGAACGCACTATTTTTGAGAGAGCCGCAATTAAAAGCCGCTGAAGCAGCACTTGACGCGGCAAAGGCTGATCTCGACCAGGCTAAGCTCAATCTTGAGAGAACGGCGATAAAGGCTCCTTTTGATGGGCGAATACGCGCTATTGAGGTAAATCTTGGTCAATACCTCTCTGCTGGGATGAAGGTTGCACAAATTTTTGATGTTGATTCGGCAGAGATTAAGTTGCCGTTAACAGCATCCCAGAGTGAATTGTTGGCATTGCCTATAATGCCCAACCAAGGGGTGACATTGCCGGTCACTCTTTCCACTAAAGCTGGTGACCATCGGTGGCAGGGATATATGTCTCGCACTGATGCCAGTATCGATCCTCGAAGTAGAGTGATGTACGGTATTGCAGAGGTGGACAAGCCACTTGAAAGCAATCCTCCTTTGATGGTGGGTTCATTTGTTAATGCTGAGATATTGGGCCGAATTTTCGATGATGTGGTGGCCATACCGCGTATGGCGCTTTATGAAAAAGACAATGTATTAGTCGTTAGCGACGAACATCGGTTGAAGATACAGCCGGTGAGCGTGCTGCAGCATCGTGGAGACGCCGCCTTTATTCGTGGTGTTCAATCTGGCGCTATTATTCTGGTCGACCGGCCAGGCTATGTGGTAACGGGGATGAAGATTGACCCTGTTATTATCCGTCCAGAGAGCCTGAGGGTTCAGTCACCATGAGTACTACCAGTAAGGGGCTTCTCGCGTGGTTTGTTAATAACCCCATAGCGGCCAATTTGCTGATGTTGATGATTTTGGTCGGTGGTTTTACCGGGCTGTCGGGCCTCGATAAAGAAATGTTTCCCAAAATCCCTAGAGACGTGGTGCAGGTGGTCGTGCCTTATCCAGGCGCAGGTCCGAAGGAGGTTGAAGAGCAGATCTGTGTCCGGATCGAAGAAGAGGTTCACGATCTGGACGGTATTGAAGAGCTTCGTTCCTTTGCCTATCAAGGTGCGGGGCGAATAGAGGTTGAAGTAGCTGACGGCTATGATACTCAAAAACTACTCAATGATGTTAAGACTCGAGTCGATGCAATTAATACCTTCCCCGTTAATTCCGAGCGGCCTCAGATTAAAGAAATTCTTGCCAGAACACAGATTCTTAGTATTGCGGTGGCGGGGCCTCTGAATGAGAGGGACCTAAAACGGCTGGCAGAAGATATTCGGGATGAAGTGATAGAGCTGCCTGGCGTGACGTTGGCAGAGATTGGTGGAACTCGGCCTGAAGAGGTGTCTGTCGAGGTCTCTGAAGAAACCCTGCGACAGTATCAGCTGCACTTTAATGATGTGGTGGAGGCGATTCGCCGCTCTTCAATTAACTTGCCCGCAGGGGAGGTGCGAGAAGAGGCCGGGGATATCGTTCTGCAAACCCGCGGGCAGGCTTATAACCGGCAGGATTTTGAAGATATTGTCGTACTGAGAAACGCCGATGGTACGCAGGTCCACCTCGGTGAGATTGCCCATATTAACGATGGGTTTGCCGAGCAGGACGTAGTGTCCAAGTTCAATGGCAAGCCAGCAGTATTTATAAACTTATTTAATACTCGCAACCCCGATGTGATAACGACGTCCACTTCCGTTAGGGAGTACATCGAGAAAAAAACACCGGTCCTACAAGAGGGCGTGGAGCTTGTAGTTTGGCGTGATCTTTCGGTTTATCTCAGTAGTCGAATAGAACTGTTGCTGCGAAATGCGCTGGGTGGACTCATTCTGGTGTTTGCGTTGTTGGTACTTTTTTTACGCCCAGCATTGGCGTTTTGGGTAGCAGCCGGAATCGGGATTTCTTATTTGGGTGCGCTATGGCTGATGCCTTATTTGGGCATCAGTATCAACGTGGTGTCGATGTTTGCCTTTTTACTGATTCTAGGCATTGTGGTAGACGACGCTATTGTCGTGGGCGAAAGTATTCACTCTCATTACGAGCGAGGGTTAAACGGTTCTGACAGCGCGTCCATGGGTGCTATGTCCGTTTCAAAGCCGGTGACCTTTGCGGTGATTACCACCATGATTGTATTTGTGCCCATGCTGTTGTTGCCAGGAGATTCCACCAAGCTGATGGTGGTGATGCCAAAGGTGGCGATTATTGCCCTGGCATTTTCTCTGCTGGAATCTTTTTTGATACTGCCTGCACACCTACGCCATATGAAGCCAGAGAAAGAACCCCGCTGGTTAGTTGTGCGATGGGTTCACCATGCGAGGCAGCATACCTCCTCCGCTTTAAAGCATTTTGCAGAAAACCTGTATCGACCTTTTTTAGAGCGTGCCTTGCGACATAGCACTATTACTATAGCGACCTTTGTTGCGATATTGATTGTGGTTTTGGGGTTTTTCTTCACGGGCTGGTTGCGTGTGTCATTTTTCCCGGTAGTCGAGGGTGAATATTTGCGAGCTTCTGCTGAGCTGCAAGAAGGGACCGGTTTTAACCGATCGCTTGAGGTGATGGCGCAGTTAGAGGCGGCGGTTCAGGCCTTGAAAAAGGAGCCGTTGCTAATCAGTGAAGGCGGCCAGTCAGTATTGAAAAATCACTTTGCCGAAAGTAATGAAAATAACGTGTCAATTGTGCTTGAGTTGTCGAGCAATGAAAGTCGTTCCATATCTTCCCGGGATGTAGCAGAACTATGGCGCAAACACATCGGTTCTGTAGAAAATGTGGAAGAGTTCGATGTTGAATATACGCTGATGGGTAAGCCTAAAGATATCAATTTGGTGCTGAAAGGGCGGGATATAAATGCGCTTCGAGAGGCCACCAGTGACATTGAATCTGCCTTATTGAGTTACCCGGGTGTTTATAATGTTTCAGATTCCATGCGGTCGGCGCGTAAGGAAATAGAGATTAGCTTGACGGATCATGCCGACACGCTGGGTATTGGCCTCAGTGACATTGCCAATCAATTGCGCAATGCCTTTTATGGCGCTGAAGCTCAGCGTATTCCCCGTGAACGTGAAGATGTGAAGGTCATGGTGCGCTATCCGGCAGAAGAACGAGCCACGGTGGCCTCTCTGGAAGAGATGAGAATTCGCACAGGCGATGGTCGTGAGCTGCCATTTGATGCGGTTGCCGATGCCGAGTTTGTTCCGGGTTACACCGAAATTAAACGCCGGGATCGAATGCGGATGGTAGAAATCAAAGGTGAGCTGGCAAGGGGATCGGTGTCGGCCAATGAGATTGTTTTTGCACTCAAAAAACAATATTGGCCTGAACTTGAAGCAAAATATCCAGGCATTTCATTACAGATTGATGGCGCCCAAAAAGATCAGACCGAATTTGAATCTGGCTTCCTGCAAATGATGACGTTGGCACTGCTGGCGATCTATGCTCTCTTGGCCATTGAGTTTCGCTCCTATTGGCAGCCGGTCATTATTCTTAGCGCCGTGCCTTTTGGTATTGCGGGCGCGATTCTCGGTCACATGTTGCTTGGTAAAGAAATTAGCATGCCTTCGATGATGGGGGTATTGGCTGCGGCGGGGGTGGTCGTCAATGATAATCTGGTGTTGATCGATCGCATCAACCAATTGGTAAAAGAGGGTTGGCACCCCTATGAGGCCGTGATTCAGGGGGCGCGTGATCGCTTCCGCCCCATCGTATTAACGTCGCTCACCACCTTTTTTGGTCTGCTGCCCATTTTGTTTGAGAAAAGTGCCCAAGCTCAATTCTTGATACCCATGGTGATTTCATTGGCTTTTGGGGTGTTGTTGGCTACCTTTGTGACCTTATTATTAGTGCCAGCTATCTATTTATCTGGAGAGCGGGTAAAGGAGATGGTGCGGCGCTGGCGGGCCGGCGCTGTTCCGCCAGAAGAGATTGTCTAGGAAGTCTTGAGCTCTGGATTTAAGTTCAAGAAATTATTTTAAATAAGCGTTAGAGCGTTGGTTGGAAAGCGATGAACCCAATAATTACGGCAGCTGATTTAGCAATGATTATTCAGTTATCTGTGGCTCCTGTATTCTTGCTCGCAGGTGTAGCGGGTTTTCTAAACGTAATGTCTGGACGTTTGGGGCGGATTGTTGATCGGGCTCGGGTAGTTGAGGTGCGAGAGTCCAGGCTCAACGATCCTCAGCTGCGTGCGGTTGCTCATCGTGAGTTAGTGGTTTTGTGGCGGAGAGTCAATATTATCAACTGGTCAATTGGCTTCTGTACGGCCTCGGGCCTATTGGTGTGTACGCTTATTGTGAGTCTTTTTATCGGAGGTTTTTGGCGGTTAAATATTGGTAGCTGGATAGTTGGTTTTTTTGTTCTGGCGCTGCTGTTGTTAATCGTTTCATTGATGTACTTTCTGAAAGAAGTACAGTTGGCAACACGGACGCTGCGGATTGGTAAAGAGCTACCCTTGGATGAGCTGACTTCGGTTTCCCATGATGATTGAGCTACCCCTGCGCGATGATTGGCATTAGGGGTGGTTTGGCGTAGGTAGAGTCAGGGGCGTTGAAGACCATATTTTTTAAGTTTGATATAAAGCGTGCTCTTGGCAATATTCAGTTGCTTGGCAACTTTGGTCAAATTGCCACCTTGCTCTCTGATCGCTCGGCTAATCACTTCTTTTTCTGCAAGATCCAGAGGGTTTGAATTTTGTTCACCAGCTGTTTCCGCGTTGGCCATAAGAAAATCTTGAGGTAAGTCTTCTGGCCCAAGTTCTTCCTGATCGGAAAGGAAAAAGGCAGCCGTAATTAGGTTGCTCAGTTCGCGAATATTTCCTGGCCAAGAATGTTTTTCCAGCAGATCCAACAAGGCTGTTCCGAGCCGCTTTTCACCTATAGCATGTTGCGCTGCAAGATTGTCGAAAATATTTTTGGCCAGTATTGAAACGTCACCTTTGCGTTCCCGAAGAGGCGGGACTGTTAGTGTCATGGAAGAAATGCGGTAATAAAGGTCCATCCTAAAACGGCCCTCAGCTACTTCCTGGGTCAAATCTCTGTTAGTTGCTGCAATCAGTCGAAAATTGACTTTGCGGGGTAGCGTTTCACCCACGCGGCAAATTTCAGATTCCTGAAGCACCCTCAGGAACATGGGTTGCAGATCCAGTGGCATCTCACCAATTTCATCTAGAAACAGTGTTCCACCGCTGGCCGCTTCAATCTTTCCTGACATGCCGCCACGGCGTGCGCCAGTGAAAGCGCCTTCTACATGACCAAATAGTTCGCTGGCCAATAGATCGCGAGATAATCCTCCACAGTTCAGGGCAACAAACTCCCCGCCGTGGCCAGCACCTTCCTCGTGCATGGCTCGAGCAAATAGTTCTTTACCGACGCCAGTTTCACCCTGTAGTAGCACCGGAATTGGCGCCTTGGCCAAGCGCTTGGCTTGTTGAGCCGCCATCATATAGGGCGGACTTTGACCCACAAGGCGTGAGAAGCCAGTGGCCTCTGATTGTGATGGAGTACTGGTTGTAATCTTGTCTGAGCCTTTTTGGGGATTGCGGGATGGGAGGGGTATCACGGCCAGGTAGCCAATGGCTTCACCCTGATGCATCACGGGTTCGATCCAGCGTTTGTCGATTTGGTCTAACACTGGTGCTGATTCGGCGTGATAGTTTCCTTCATCATTCAGCGTAAGTATGGGGTTGTAGGGCGTAAGATTGATTTTTATTCCCCTGGCGGCCAGTACTCTGTCGGCAAGCGGGTTGGCTCGCACGAGCTTTCCGTCCAAATCGAACAGCAGTACGCCATCATTGCAGGATGATGCAAAATTGTTGATGGTAACACCGAGAAGAGAATCTCTTTTGGCAAGCTTCATTTGGGCAAATTGCCCTTCAATTCTTCTGGCCCCGGATATAGCGAGCGCAAGACAGTAATCGTGAAGGGTGTTTTCCAATCCGGATATATTCACTGCACCCAGTAGACGTTTTTCGAACGGATCCCGTATGACCGCCGCAGAGCAGGTCCAGCGACTGATATTTTCGCAGTAGTGTTCGAACGCGTGAACCTGGACGGGTGCGGCAATATTAAGTGCTGTACCAATGGCATTGGTGCCAGCGGCCTGTTCTGTCCAGTTAGCGCCAGGAGTCAGTCGATAGTTATTGGCTAGCTCAAGTGTTGCAGGGTCGCCTTCGTAGTCGAGAATGGTTCCGGTTGGCGAGACCAAATGCATAATTGTTCCCGATTCAGCCAGGAGCTCTTTTGCTTCGCGCATAATGATGTCAGAGGCTGAGAGCAGTTCCTCGTGTTCGTGCTGCAGGTCGTGAAGTTGATTGCGGTTTAGCTCAAGGCTTTGTTTGGCCAAGTGTGGGTCAACCTGTCCAGACATGCAGCGCTGCCAGGAATCCTTAATAACGGGGCGCACGGTATTGTCCGGCATATTGCCACTGGTCTGCAGCTTTTCTCGGGCAGAAGCAATCCGTGTCGGATGAGAGACAGCTGTAGAGCCCTTAAGGGAAGAATCGTTAGTCATGGCACAATCACGCAAATGGTTTTCAAAGTTAAAGCCTTGCAATTATAGATTAGAAGGGTAGGCCTTGTCCTTTATATAGGTAGAATCATTTGTGTGGGTGATTTATGCCCTCTTATAGCGTGATTGCTTTCAATATAGGTTTAAGGTGCAAATATATTGGACAGCACTATTGCTGCATGCTTTAATCAGTTCGATTAACGTTCGGCCGATGACTGATATTCAAACGTTTTAAGGGTCATTAACTGCGGCGTTAACGAGTAGATTTTTATAACCCTATGAAATTAAATAAAATTTTATCATTGGCACGACTGTTGCAACAGTCGTACCTGAGGGCACTCCCGCCTCCGGTCACACTGACTCTAACCTGTTGATGGGTTTTTGGTGGTAGGGAGTAGAAGTTAACAACTCATAATTAGAGGATATAAACTTGAATGAATTAACTAATCCCGTCGAGGTCCTAGGGATCGATGCTGGCGGCACGATGACCGACACATTCTTTGTGCGTAAAGATGGCACATTTGTTGTTGGTAAAGCGCAAAGTGATGCTGATGAAGCAACTGCTGTACTTGAGTCCAGTAGAGATGCGCTGGCTCACTGGGGTCGTGAAGTAAGTGACGTGTACCCAGAAATGGTTACCTGTGTATTCTCTGGTACTGCGATGCTTAACCGTGTTGTTGGTCGTAAAGGCCTTCGTACTGGTTTGATCGTAAGTAAAGGTTTTGAAGATTTCCACCGTATGGGTCGTGCGATTCAGTGCTACCTGGGTTATGCGTTTGAAGATCGTCTTCACCTTAACACTCACCGTTTTGATGAGCCTCTGGTTCACATTCACGATACTCGTGGTGTAACCGAGCGTATTGATGCGAAAGGTCAAGTTGTAATTCCTGTTCGTCTTCATGAAGCACGCGAAGCGGCTCGTGAGTTGATCGAGCAAGGCGTTAAAGCAATTGCAATCAGCCTGATCAGTTCTTACCTGAATGGCGAGCACGAACAAGCTGTTCGCGATGTGGTGAATGAAGTAGCTAAAGAAATGGGTGTTGATCTCCCAGTTTTTGCTTCTGTTGATTACTACCCAGTACGTAAAGAAAGTCACCGTACTAACACAACTATCCTTGAAGCGTATGCGGCAGAGCCTTCACGCGCAATTCTTGGTCAGTTGAGCGAGAAGATGAAAGCACAGGGTGCAACCTTCGACTTGCGTGTAATGGCTACTCACGGCGGTACTATTGGCTGGAAAGCGAAAGAGTTGGCTCGTTCACTGGTATCTGGTCCAATCGGTGGTGTAATCGGTGCTAAGTTCCTGGGTGAGCAACTCGGCTACGAAAACATCGCATGTTCCGACATTGGCGGTACTAGCTTCGATATGGCTTTGATCACTCAAGGCAACTACTCTATCCATAAAGATAGCGATATGGCCCGTTTGGTTCTGTCTTTGCCTATGGTGGCAATGGACAGTATTGGTGCTGGTGCTGGTAGTTTCGTACGTATCGATCCTTACTCTCAGTCTCTGAAGTTGGGTCCTGATAGTGCTGGTTACCGTGTAGGTACTTGCTGGCCAGAAGGTGGTCTGGATACAGTTTCTGTAACTGACTGTCACATCATCCTTGGTTACCTGAACCCAGATAACTTCCTCGGTGGTATTCTGGATCTGGACGTGCCTCGTGCTCGTCAGTGCATCCAAGACCAAATCGCTACGCCACTTGGCCTGTCTGTAGAAGATGCGGCTGCTGGTGTAATCGAACTGCTTGACCTTTCTTTGCGTCAGCACCTTCGTGCAATGATCACTGGTAAAGGTTATAGCCCACGTGACTTCGTATGTTTCTCATATGGTGGTGGTGGTCCAGTTCACGCCTACGGTTACACTAAAGGCTTGGGCTTTAAAGAAACTATCGTTCCTGCTTGGGCTGCTGGTTTCTCTGCATTTGGTTGTGCTACTGCAGACTTCGAATATCGCTACGATAAGAGTGTTGATGTTGGTATTAACGACGAATCAACTGAGCAAGATATCGAAGATGCTGTTCAGAAATTGCAGTCCGCTTGGGACGAACTGAAAGTTAAAGTTCTGGAAGAGTTTGCAATCAACGGTTTTGATGAATCAGCCGTTACTCTGACACCTGGCTACAGCATGCAATACATGGGTCAGCTGAATGACCTGGAAATGGATTCACCCCTGGCTTCACTTTCAGGTAAAGAAGATTGGCCTGCTCTGGTTCAAGCATTTGATGAAACTTATGCTCGTGTATACGCCGATGCGGCTCGTTCTCCTGAGCTGGGCTTTGGTATTACTGGTGCGATTCTTCGTGGTTCGGTTGAAACTAGTAAGCCAAACATTCCTAAAGAGCCAAATGCTGGTCCTACTCCTCCAGAGGCTGCATCTCTGGGCAAGCGTAAGTTCTATGATAATCGCGTATGGGTTGAAGCCGATTTGTTCCAGATGGAAGCACTCCTTCCAGGTAACAACATCGTTGGTCCAGCCGTTATTGAATCTGATGCGACTACCTATGTAGTTCCGACTGGTTTCTCAACCTTCCTGGATGAGCACCGTCTGTTCCACCTGGTTGAAGAAGACTAAGGTCGCGGAATCTAAAAGATTGTTTACGTCAATAACATAGACGAAAAGATACAGAGGATAAAAAATGACAAGTTTAACAAGCCCTATGGGCGAACAGCTTGGCAAGCTGCTAAGAAATGGTTTGTCTCTAGATGATAACCGTAACGGTATCCTGGCTCGCTCAGCCGAGACAGGTCACTACAACGGTATTAAAAAGCTAGAATTTAAAGAAAGAGACCCAATCGGTTACGAGCGTATTTTCTCAAAAGTTCGTGCTGGCCTGGTTAACTCTCGTGAAGTTGCTAAGAAGATTGCAGCGTCTCCAATTGTTGAGCAGGAAGGTGAGTTGTGTTTCACCCTGTACAACGTAGCTGGTGACTGTATTGCTACTTCTACTGGTATTATCATTCACGTTGGTACCATGGGTGCTGCGATCAAATATATGATCCAGAACAACTGGGAAATTAACCCTGGCATCAACGATGGTGACATGTTCACCAACAACGATTGCCAAACTGGTAACGTTCACCCTTGTGATATTGCAACTATCGTTCCTATCTTTTTTGAAGGACACTTGCAAGCATGGGTAGGTGGTGTAACTCACGTAATTGATACTGGTGCTGTAGGTCCTGGCTCCATGTCAAACGGTCAGATCCAGCGCTTCGGTGACGGTCTGCAGATTACCTGTCGTAAGACGGGTGTTAATGACACCCCTCTGCGCGATTGGTTGCACGAAAGCCAACGTAACGTTCGTACTGTTAAATACTGGATTCTCGATGAGAAAACCCGTATTGCAGGTACTCACATGATTCGTGAAATGGTTCAAGAAACCATCGCTGACGAAGGTGTTGATGCCTGGGAACAGTTCTCTTTGGAAGTTATTGAAGATGGCCGTCGTGGTCTCACTAGCCGTATTAAGGCTATGTGTATTCCAGGTAAGGTTAAGACCGTTGCATTCGTAGACGTGCCTTACACTCACCCAGACGTGAATGTACCTTCTCCGTTCGCAAAAATTGACACTATCATGCACGCACCTTGTACTATCACTGTAAAAGCTGACGCTACTTGGCGTTTAGACTTTGAAGGTTGTAGTCGTTGGGGCTGGCACACGTATAACGCTAACCCCACAGCGTTTACCTCTGGTATTTGGGTAATGATGACTCAAAGCCTTGTGCCTACAGAGCGTATTAATGATGGTGCTCGTTACGCCACTCAATTCCGTCTGCCTAAAGGTACTTGGACTAACCCGGATGACCGTCGTACAGCTCACGCTGATGCATGGCACTTCCTGGTTTCTTCTTGGAGTTCTTTGTGGCGCGGTATTAGCCGTACTTACTTCGGTCGTGGTTACCTGGAAGAAGTTAACTCTGGTAACTCTAACCCTTGTAACTGGCTGCAAGGCGGTGGTATCAACCAAGACGGCGAAATTCACGCTGTCAACAGCTTCGAAACAGCTGCTTGTGGTACTGGTGCTTGTGCCATGAAAGATGGCTTGGACAACGCTGCTGCTATCTGGAACCCTGAAGGTGATATGGGTGATATCGAGATCTGGGAACTGGCTGAGCCACTGTTGTACATGGGTCGTATGCAAAAAACCAACTCTGGCGGCTATGGTAAGTACCGCGGTGGTAACGGTTTTGAGACCTTGCGTATGGTATGGGGTTCTCATGACTGGACTATGTTCTTCATGGGTAACGGCTACATGAACAGTGATTGGGGTCTGATGGGTGGTTATCCTTCAGCAACTGGTTACCGTTTTGAAGCTCACAACACTGGCCTTCTTGACAGAATTAAAGAAGGCAAGTCACTGCCAATGGGTGAAGATTTAAACCCAGATGATCGTGAGTGGGAAAAACACCTTGGCCCAGACGCTGAAGTTAAGCGTGATAAGCAGTGTATTACTACTGAAACAATCTTCGAGAATGGCGATCTGTACCTGAACTACCTCCGTGGTGGTCCTGGCTTCGGTGATCCTCTGGATCGTACACACGATCGGATTCAAGAAGATCTCAACGAAAACAGCATCCTTCCTGAGTACGCTAAGAAAATCTACGGTGTCGTATACACTCAAGATAACGAAGGTGTTTATACTGTTGACACAGAGAAAACATCAGCGCGTCAAGCTGAAATCAAAGAAGAGCGTAAAGCACGCAGTGTTCCTGTTCGTGAGTGGATGGAAACTGAGCGTGCCAAGATCCTTGATCTCGACGCTTCTCCACAAGTAAAGCAAATGTTTGCATCCAGCTTCGGATTGTCTGAGCCATTCCTGAATGAGTTTAAAACATTCTGGGATCTGCCAGCCGATTGGAATCTGTTGGAATCAAGCCTGGGAATCCCCATGTTTGGCTCTGATGTGACCATGGATATCAGTGAAATGCCGGACTGTAAGCCCGTCATTATGACTGAAGAATAAGCGCTTACTTGGCCTTTGGTGGGGTGGTCATAGTTTAGTTGCTATGCCACTCCTTCACTGACGAATTGAACGAATATAAGAGATTTAGATATGACTACATATACTAAGAAACAGGTTCATGACCTGGTAGAAGGAAGCCTTGATTGGGATTCCGTCCATCAAATGCTGTCCATGCCTAAAGATGCGGACCGTTACAAGCTTTATATGGAAGTACTCCAGGATGCAGCTACTTATGATGACAAAATCATTCTGGCTTTGGGTCCACGTTTGAATGTGGTTGAGTCAGCTACTGATGGCGAAATCATTGTTAAGTGTAACTGTGGTCACGATTTTGGTGACTACCGTAACAACTGGAAACTGGGCGCTAACATTTTTGTCCGTGATACCCCGGAAAAAATGGACGAAGTTTATCCTCGTCTGATGTCTCCAGACACTACTTGGCAGGTTTACCGTGAGTATTCTTGTCCAAGCTGTGGTTCAATGCTTGACATTGAAGCTCCAACTCCTTGGTATCCAGTAATGCACGATATCCAACCAGACTTGAAGACTTTCTTCGAGTGGTTGGAGATGCCTGCTCCTGCTAAGATCTAAGAAGTTGTAAAGTAGTACTGGGTCCCGGCCTTTGGCCGGGACCTATCTATTTTAGGCTTGTCAAAATTTCTAAACTGGACTCGGTTTATCACCTTTCTTATTTATTTTCTTAACGTTTGTTAGTAAATATTTAACGCTCACAAGGGCCGGTCTAGCATGTTTCTAGCCACGATTCTGGTTAGAAATATTTATCTCGCTACCCATTGAAATATTGCCAGTCATCCCAACATTATTGGTTAGATTGGTTAACCGTACTTTACGAGTGTTGAGGAGAATATAATGTCTAAAGAGAACAATGAGCCGCATTTTTCAATGCAGAAAATCTATATAAAGAAAAGTATTTTTGAATCACCTAATTCAACAAGTGTGTTTGGTACAGACTGGAAGCCAGTAACCACATTGGATCTTAATATCACACATAACACGATTGATGACAATCGATATGAGGTTACTGTCTCGGTTGAGGTAACAGCAAAGAATGAAGAGATTGCTGCATTTAACCTGATCGTAGATCAAGCTGCGATGTTTATTATTTCAGGATTCCCAGAAGATCGTTTAGATGAAGCATTGAATTCAGCATGCCCATCAATCATGTTCCCATACCTTCGCGAAACAGTGGACCATACGTTGCTTAAAGCAGGTTACCCACCACTGATGCTTGCACCAATCAATTTTGATGCAATGTACAAGGAAAAGAAAGGAAGAGCCCACTAACAGGGACTCATAGAATCTAAAAATGGTGTCGAGCGGTTTAGTCTCGGCATCATTAATTAGGCCTCCTGTTAATATTTATTATCAATCCATCCCCATCTATCACGCATGTCTTAAAAGACAATATTTAGCTCGATTATCTATGCCTATCGGTTTTACCTTGTCGCTTAGTCCCATACATATTGGCTTTAGTCTTTATGTCTAAATCTCGCTATTATCCTATACATTAAGTAATCGATTCGATTCAGAAACCACAGGGTATTTGTTTATGCCTCGCGTTAAGGGTGCTGTTGCTGCTGGGCACCCAATGACTGCTGCAGCCGCTGAGGAAATTTTGCGTGAAGGTGGAAACGCCTTTGATGCAATTGTCGCAGCACACTTCTGTGCTTGTGTCGCGGAGCCTGTTTTGGCATCGCTTGCAGGTGGCGGCTATATGCTCGCAAGGCCAGCAGGTTCAGAAGCACGGCTATATGATTTTTTTGCACAAACACCGCGCTCAAAAAAGAATATAACCCCAGATTTTTTCCCCATATCAGCGAATTTCGGAACGGTGTCTCAAGAGTTTCACATAGGCTTGGGCTCTGTTGCCGTGCCCGGTTCGGTAAGGGGTATGTTTGAGATTCATCGTGACCTATGTTCATTGCCTGTCAGTCGATTAATCGAGCCTGCAATTAAAGCTGCACAGGATGGTGTTAGGTTCAGCCACCTACAGGCTAAAATATTTAAAATAGTCAGTCCCATTTATTCATCGACCCCGGAGGCAAGAGAAACTTATGCCAGTTCCAGAGATGCTGGTCAGCTAGTCAAAGAAAACGACCTGCTAAAACAACCCAATCTTGCAGCGACACTGGAGGGGCTAGCGCGAGAGGGAGAAAAATTATTTTATGAGGGCGAAATCGCACATAAAATTCAACAGCTTTGTCTCGATGGCGGCTACTTAACAGCGGCAGACCTAAAAAACTATCAGGTGATACGAAGAAAGCCCCTACAGCTACAGTATCGCGATGCCATGTTATTCACTAACCCACCTCCGTCATCTGGGGGTATTTTAATCGCATTGGCACTGAAACTATTGGAGCAGAAGCAGTTGTCCGATATGGAAGTTGGCGGCCACTATCATCTGGATTTACTGGTAAAGGTCATGGCTGAAACAAATCAGGCCCGCCTTGATATGCTTTGTTCCGATGGTGATGGTTTAGCGGAGCACCTATTGGATGCCAAGTATTTAACCCACTATAAACAACAAGTAGCAAGGCGCGCCCGCTGTTTAAGAGGTACCACCCATCTCAGCGTGATGGATAGCCAGGGTAATGCCGCGGCTATGACCGTAAGTAACGGCGAGGGTTGCGGATACATGGTGCCAAATACGGGGGTAATGTTGAACAATATGCTGGGTGAGGAGGATATAAATCCAGCGGGTTTCCATAGTTGGTCAGAAAATGAACGAATGACGTCAATGATGTCTCCTACACTGTTGGAACTTAAAAAAGAGGGTACCGATAAGGCCTCGGTTGCACTGGGTTCCGGTGGCTCGAATCGAATACGTACGGCCATTCTTCAGGTCATTAGTAATCTGGTTGATTTCGGTATGTCTCCAGAACAGGCCGTGTTTGCGTCGCGTCTTCACTATGAGAATGAAATATTAAACATAGAGCCGGGGTTCAGGATGAGCCAGTTGGATTTATTAGGTGGTGATTACCCGAAGCAACAACGTTGGCACGAGAAGAATTTATTTTTTGGCGGCGTTCACACAGTTGAGTATGATGGCCGGGATTTTCATGGGGTAGGAGATCCACGTAGAGATGGTGTTGGTATCATTGTTTGATCGGTTCGTAATGGATTGAAAATAGTTAGGAATAAACCTTGTCGAATACAACGACAGGGTTACTGGTAATCACCCCAAAGCGATTGCAAAATACTGATGGCAACGATAGGTGCTGTTTCTGTACGTAATACCCTGGGGCCAAGTGTTAACGCAGTGAAGCCCGATTTTTCTGCCAATAATATTTCCTGAGAACTCAGTCCACCCTCCGGACCAATTAGCATGGCTGTACTGGAGGCTTGCTGGGAGCCAAGTTCACGGATTGTCTGTTGGCTGCGATGATGTAGCACAAATTTCTTTTCAGCCTCGGTGATTGTAAGCCATTCATTGAGCAGTGACGGCGAGTGAAGTGTCGGGAGTTGAGTTCTGTAGCATTGTTCGCAGGCACTGATGCAGACTTGGTTCCAATGCCGCATTTTCTTTTCCGATCGATCTCCCTTGAGCTTCACTTCGGTTCGTTCTGTATAGAGTGGTGTGATTTCTGTGACGCCCGCTTCGGTTGCTTTTTGAATGACCCAATCCATTCTGTCTCCACGGGAGAGTCCTATACCTAAGTGGATTTTAAGGGGGGATTCACGGTCGACATCAGTAAAGCCAGAGATATCAGCGGTAACTTGTTTGCTATTGCATTGCTTTAATGTGGCAAGATATTCACCACCTGACCCATTGAATAGAGTGACAGGCTCACCTGGTTTAAGCCGCAACACAGTGGCCAAATGCCGGGATGATATTGCATCCAGCGTTATCTCCTCGCCAGTGGCCAACGGTTGATTGGTATAAACCCGAATTTCACGCATAAGCTTTCTCTAAGACGCTTCAGTAAAGCCCAGATTCCGGCACAGTGCTGCGTTAGCCTCTACCTGGTTCATCGTGTAGAAATGTAAACCGGGCGCGCCATTGGCCAATAGTTTCTCACAGAGATTCGTCACGACTTCCAAGCCAAACGACTTAATACTGTCCATATCGTTGCCGTATTGCTGAAGACGCTGGCGAATCCAGCGAGGAATATCTGCGCCACAGCTATCGGAAAAGCGAACCAGATTTTGGTAGTTGGTGATGGGCATAATACCGGGAATAATCGGCTGGTCGATGCCGGCTTTCAGGCATTGATCAACAAAATAAAAGTAGCTGTCGGTATTATAAAAATACTGGGTGATAGCTCGGCTGGCACCGGCTTCAAACTTTTTGCCCAGCCAGTAGATATCTTTCTCATAGCTCTCTGCCTCCGGGTGGATTTCCGGGTAGGCGGCAACTAATAGCTCAAAGGTGTCGCCGAAATGCTCACGGATAAAAGCCACCAGTTGATTGGCATACACCAGTTGTGCCGCATCACCCATGCCAGAAGGCAGGTCGCCCCGCAGGGTAACAATGCGGTTTATGCCGGCATCTTTATAGCTTTGCAGTAGTTCCAAAACAGATTCTTTGCCATCCCCACCAATCGATAGGTGCGGAGAGGCACTGGAGCCAGCGGCTTGAATCTCAAGCACAATATCGCGGGTAAATTCACGGGTAGAGCCGCCAGCGCCATAAGTCACCGAAAAAAACTCGGGGTTGAATTTAGCCAGCTGGCTGTGTGTATTGCGAAGTTTTTCTCGACCTTCCGGTGTCTTTGGCGGGAAAAATTCAAAGCTTAAATGATGATTTGTCATAGTCTATTCGTTCTTTTTTACCATTAGTGCCTGAAAAAGGTGTTGGAGCCTCCGCTCTGGAGGCTTCCGGCTTGGTAATCATTTTAATATCGGTAGCTGTCGCCCTTGAATGGCCCTTCTACAGGCACATTAATGTATTCGGCTTGTTCCGGTTTGAGTCGGGTAATGACACCACTAAAACCATTGACCATATGTGCTGCGACTTCTTCATCCAGCTTCTTGGGTAATACTTCCACACGTAATAATTCTGTTTTGGTCGCATCATCCTGATCGGCGTATTTTTGTTGGAAAAGGTGGATTTGTGCCAAGACCTGATTAGCAAATGAACCATCCATGACGCGACTCGGGTGTCCGGTGGCATTACCTAAATTGACCAACCTGCCTTCGGAAAGTAATAGCAGGTGATCGTTAGTTTCTTTGTTGCGGAATACCTTATGTACTTGTGGCTTGATCTCTTCCCACTGCCAGGTTTTTCGCATATAGGCCGTGTCAATTTCATTATCAAAATGGCCGATATTGCTTACCACACAACCAGATTTTAACGCTGCGAGAATATCTGAATCACAAACGTTGTAGTTGCCCGTACAGGTAACAACTAAGTCGGTGGTTGCAAGCAATTGAGTATTAACACCTTTTGATGGGTCGCCATCTTGATAG
This sequence comes from Porticoccus sp., assembly GCA_041581635.1. GTDB lineage: Bacteria > Pseudomonadota > Gammaproteobacteria > Pseudomonadales > Porticoccaceae > Porticoccus. The sequence goes on from JBFICW010000004.1 coordinate 49,935, forward strand.
GTAGAGACCACTTCAAAGCCATCCATACAGGCTTGCATGGCGCAGATGGGATCAACTTCTGTCACTTTGACAATCATGCCTTCCTGGCTCAGAGATTGAGCGGATCCTTTGCCTACGTCACCATAGCCGATCACTAATGCTTTTTTACCGGCCAATAGGTGGTCGGTGGCACGTTTAATCGCATCGTTCAGGCTGTGGCGGCAACCGTATTTATTGTCGTTCTTTGATTTGGTGACCGAGTCGTTGACGTTGATGGCAGGTACTTTTAATTCGCCGTTGTGCAACATTTCGTAAAGGCGGTGAACACCGGTCGTTGTTTCTTCAGTAATACCGTGAACATTTTTCAGAACCTGAGGGTATTTTTGGTGAAGTAGTGCGGTTAAATCACCCCCATCATCCAGCACCATATTGGCATCCCATGGCAGGCCATCTTTTAATACCTGTTGTTCCAGACACCAATCGTATTCTTCTTCCGTTTCTCCTTTCCAGGCAAAGACGGGGGTGCCATTGGCAGCGATGGCCGCTGCAGCGTGGTCTTGGGTAGAGAAAATGTTACAAGAGGTCCAGCGAACTTCAGCGCCTAGCGCCTCGAGTGTTTCGATCAATACCGCCGTTTGAATGGTCATATGGATACAACCAAGAATTTTGGTTCCTGCCAGCGGTTGTTCTGCCCTGTAGCTTTCACGTAGGGCCATCAATGCGGGCATTTCTGTTTCAGCGATGGAAATTTCTTTGCGACCCCATTCGGCGAGGCTGATGTCTGCAACTTTATAATCGTTAGTCGTGGTCATTTGTATTCCTTAAAATCAATAAGCTGGTGTTATTGGTGCTTCAAAATGGCTTCTTATAAAGCGGCCTTGAGCGCCTCAACTTTGTCAGTTTTTTCCCAGGTAAAATTCTCTTCTTCACGGCCAAAGTGTCCGTAGGTGGCTGTGGCCCGATAAATAGGGCGCTTCAGGTCAAGCATTGCTATCAGCCCTTGGGGGCGAAGATCGAAGTGATCGCGCACCAGAGTGACAATCTCTTCATTGCTCAATTTTCCAGTGCCATAAGTGTTAACACTTATGGATGTCGGTTCTGTGACCCCAATGGCGTAGGACACCTGAATTTCGCAGCGATCAGCCAGTCCGGCAGCCACAATGTTTTTTGCCACATAGCGGCCCGCATAGGCAGCAGAACGGTCAACTTTGGAGGGGTCTTTCCCCGAGAAAGCGCCGCCACCGTGGTGGGCCATGCCGCCATAGGTGTCGACAATAATTTTTCGACCGGTTAGTCCGCAGTCGCCCATCGGTCCGCCGATAATAAACTGTCCAGTGGGATTAATATGGTATTTGGTGTCGGCGTGCAGCCATTCATCAGGCAGGGTCGGTTTAATAATTTCTTCAAGTACTGCCTCTTGCAAATCAGCCAAAGAAATATCGGGTGCATGCTGTGTAGAGAGCACTACGGCATCAACAGCTACGGGCTTTCCGTCAGCATAACGTAGGGTCAACTGACTTTTGGCATCCGGGCGAAGCCAGGGTAAAACGCCACGCTTTCTTAGTTGCGCCTGGCGCTCTACCAGTCGGTGCGCATAGTAGATAGGTGCAGGCATCAATACGTCGGTTTCATTAGTGGCGTAACCGAACATCAAACCCTGATCGCCAGCGCCTAGATCCTTTGCTTCGCCTTCATCTACGCCGATGGCAATATCGTGAGACTGTTTGCCAATGGCATTAAGTACTGCACAGGAGGCTCCATCGAAGCCTACATCAGAACTGGTGTATCCAATGTCCATAATGACACCGCGGACAATGTCTTCCAGGTCAACGTAGGTATCTGTCCTCACTTCACCGGCAATAATAGCCATCCCGGTTTTTACCATGGTTTCCACGGCAACTCGTGAGTGAGGATCGTCTTTTAGAATGGCATCCAGTACGGCATCAGAAATCTGGTCGGCCATTTTATCTGGATGGCCCTCTGAAACAGACTCTGATGTAAACAGGCTATAACTAGACATGGGTATTGTTCCTGTAATCGTTAATTAGTTAATGCGTCAATTTTTGAAAAACTGGCGCAGTTGAATCTGAAAGCCATTGCGTTGAGCCAGGTACAGACTTTCACCTTCCTCTAGCCCAGCTGTTGCAGCCCAATTGCTTAAGTCTTCTGGCTCAAAGCCGAGCCATAGGTCACCGCAGGATTCTCTCGCCCAGCTTTGATCGTGATGGCAGAGCTCTGTGATCAGTAGTACTCCTCCGGGTTTCAGTAGTTGAGCCAGGTCATCGAAAATTTGAGCCGGGTCGGGGGTGTGGTGAAGTACCATGTTCAGCGTAATGCAGTCTGCAGTCAGCTGCTGTTCTAAGGCGATGGCAGTATCGCCGTGGACAAAACGAACATTATTTAGCTGATGGTCTTTGGTTATGCTGCGCGACCGATAAAGCATTTCATCGGAAGTGTCGAGAGCGATAACCCATTTAAACCGTTGGGCAAGGCCGGGAAGAAAGTCTCCCTCTCCGGGGCCGACCTCAAGCACGGTTTCTTTGGTTACAGAAGACGTGTCTAAAAATTCGGTAATAATCTCACCGTATTGGGTGAAACTGGCAATTAAGTCCTGGTTGGCATGGAAGCGGTCGGCATTTTTCTCAAAAAAATCTCTCGAAGCTTTTGTGCGCTCCTGGTTGGTGGCGCGGATACGCTGTTGTAATTCAGACGATAGTTTAATGAGATCGACCGTGGCAAAGAGATTGCGGTGTAGGTCTTGTAGTAGTGGCTCTATGGGCTGGGGGGCACGGCGATAAAAGATAGTATTTCCTTCTCGTCGGGTAGCCACGAGCCCCGCACTGGCAAGCACTTTGAGATGATGGCTCATTCCAGATTGCTTCACTTTCAAAAGCTGACTTAATTCCAATACGCCATAGGCGTTATGTTGCAGTACGCGAAGAATTTCCAGACGCAAAGGATCGCCAGCTGCCTTACAAAAAGCAGCCAGCGAATCGGTTTGAAGTAGATCTTGGCCGCTGGGCGGCACTTCAATTTGTCTGGCGGTAGCGGTCATGGTTGGGAACTCTAGCACAACCAAAAACCTATATCAAAAAATATTGATATAGGTTTTGTCCGTTCTGGATTAATAAACGGATACAGCAATACAGATATCGATCAAAAGATTACCAATGGCTGTTTACTGAACAGCGCGAGTGCGAGAAAATAGCGCCCCTCTTAACCCCCCTATTTTTCCTGCAGGAGCTCTTCTTGATGCCAACCAGACGTGATCTCGCCAATGCGATTCGTGCTCTCAGTATGGACGCTGTTCAGCAAGCCAACAGTGGCCACCCCGGTGCCCCCATGGGTATGGCGGACATCGCCGAAGTTCTGTGGAATGACTATCTTGTTCATAACCCTGCGGACCCCAAGTGGGCCAACCGTGATCGTTTTGTGCTGTCTAACGGCCATGGCTCCATGCTGCTCTATTCGCTGTTGCATTTAAGTGGCTACGACCTACCCATTGAAGAGCTGAAAAATTTTCGCCAGTTGCATTCCAAAACACCGGGACATCCGGAGTATGGCTATGCCCCCGGTGTGGAAACAACCACTGGCCCATTAGGTCAGGGTGTCAGCAATGCTGTCGGTATGGCATTGGCTGAAAAAATTCTTGCCGCCCAGTTTAATCGCCCTGGTCATGAGATGGTCGATCACTACACCTATTGCTTCTTGGGTGATGGTTGTTTGATGGAAGGTATTTCCCACGAAGTCTCTTCTCTGGCGGGCACTCAAAAGTTAGGCAAATTGATTGCGTTCTACGATGACAATGGCATATCCATTGATGGCGAGGTTGAGGGTTGGTTTACCGATAATACCCCAGCACGTTTTGAGGCGTACGGTTGGCAGGTTATCCCCAATGTAGATGGCCACGATTCAGACGCAATAAAAGCCGCAATTGAAGTAGCCCGATTGGAAACCGATAAGCCGACATTGATTTGTTGTAAAACCATTATTGGTTTTGGGTCGCCTAGCAAGCAGGGTAAGGAAGATTGTCACGGTGCACCACTGGGTGCCGATGAAATTATTCTAGCTCGTGAGCAACTGGGTTGGCAGTATGGGCCTTTTGAAATACCTACAGAATTTTACGCCCAGTGGAATGCCGTCGAAAAAGGCTCTGCTGCCCAGTCTGCCTGGAATGAAAAATTAAAAAATTATCGTGTAGCACACCCTGAGCTAGCGGCAGAATTTGAACGCCGGGTTAAAGGTGAGCTCCCCGACGATTTTGGTGAGAAGGCCGATGCTTACATTCACCAATGCCAGCAGGCGATGGAAAAGGTAGCCTCTCGAAAAGCTTCGCAAAACTGTCTCAATGCCTATGGCCCTCTGTTGCCCGAACTGTTGGGTGGTTCTGCCGACCTGGCAGGTTCCAACCTCACGCTTTGGTCTGGCTCCAAAGGCGTCAGTGCTGACGATGCCTCTGGAAACTATATTTTCTACGGAGTTCGTGAGTTTGGTATGAGTGCCATGATGAATGGCATCACTCTGCACGGTGGATTTGTGACCTACGGTGCGACCTTTCTGATGTTTATGGAATACGCTAGGAATGCAGTGCGTATGGCTGCATTGATGAAACAGAAAAGTATTTTTGTCTACACCCACGATTCGATTGGTTTGGGCGAAGATGGTCCAACCCACCAACCGGTAGAGCAGCTGACTTCACTGCGATCTACTCCCAACCTGTATACCTGGCGTCCCTGTGACACGGTGGAATCTGCGGTGTCTTGGAAGAGTGCAATTGAGCGAAAGGATGGCCCCAGTGCGCTGATCTTTAGTCGACAGGGTTTGGCTCCTCAAATGCGCAGTAAAGAGCAGTTGGCCAATGTGGCACGTGGTGGCTATGTGTTGCGTGATGTGTCCAGTGAGCTGGATGCCATTATTATCGCTACTGGCTCTGAGGTAGAGCTGGCCCTTGATGCGGCCAGTGAGCTGTCTGAAAAAGGCGTAAAAGTTCGAGTGGTTTCAATGCCCTGTGCTGAAATTTTCGCTGCTCAAGAATCAACTTATCGCGATGCAGTGTTGCCCCCGAGCGTGCGAGCGCGGGTAGCTGTGGAGGCGGCTCACGCGGACTATTGGTACAAGTATGTTGGCCTTGATGGTCGCGTGGTTGGTATGACGACATTTGGTGAATCGGCTCCTGGTGGTGAATTAATGAAACAGTTTGGTTTTACCGTTGAGAATGTTGTCGAAGCGGTTAAGTCACAGCTTTGATCGATGGAAATGGGGTTGCCGTGGGGTATACAGGGATGCGATTGCTTAAACAGCAGGGTCGGCAGCATTGATTCGCGTAGCGATTAATGGCTATGGTCGTATTGGTCGCTCTGTATTGCGTGCGCTCTATGAGTCCAATGGCTGTGAGAAAATTCAGGTGGTGGCGATCAATGAGCCAGCTGATTGTAAAACCATTGCTCATTTGACTAAATATGACTCCACCCACGGCCGATTCCCTGGCAGTGTTGATATCGCTGGTGATGTGTTGACCATTAATGGTGACGTGATCTCAGTCTTCCACAGTGAGGATATTCAGCAGTTGCCATGGAGTGAGTTGAATATTGATGTGGTGTTGGAGTGCAGCGGAACCTTTACAGACCGTCAAATGGCGGAGAAGCATCTGTCGGCTGGCGCAAAAAAGGTGGTTTTTTCACAGCCAGCTGAACCCAGCGTAGATGCCACCATTGTACTTGGGGTGAACGAGCACAGTTTGACCGGCGAAGAAACCATTATTTCTAACGCCTCCTGTTCTACTAACTGCGTGGTGCCGGTGATTAAAACCCTCCATGAAGCATTTGAGGTGGAAGGTGGCGTGATCACTACAATTCACTCGGCGATGAATGACCAGCCTGTTATCGATGCTTACCATCACACTGATTTAAGAAAAACTCGTGCGGCCATGCAGTCAATTATCCCCGTTGATACGGGTTTGGCTCGTGGTATTGACCGGATGCTGCCCGAATTGGCTGGACGCTTTGAAGCGCAGGCTATGCGGGTGCCCACCATGAATGTGTCTGCCATTGACCTGTCTGTTTTGCTTAACGCAGATGTTGATGTCAGTCGTGTAAACAAAGTTTTAGAACAGGTCGCCAATGGGTCGTTGTCAGGCATCCTGGGGTACACAGAAGAACCCCTGGCATCCTGTGATTTTAATCATGACCCGCGCAGCGGCATCGTCGATGCGAGCCAAACTCGTGTTAGTCAGCAGCGGCTGGTAAAAGTACTGATCTGGTTTGATAACGAATGGGGATATGCCAATCGTATGGTAGAGCTGGTAATACATTGGTTAGCCGAGAAAAAAGGTTGAGAACAGCATGACTCTTAATGTAATTAAAATGACAGATCTGGATTTGTCGGGTAAGCGGGTATTGATTCGCGAAGATCTCAATGTGCCAATCAAAGAGGGGGTTGTCACCTCGGATGCCCGTATTCGAGCAGCCTTGCCGACCATTAAGCAGGCCATGGATAGCGGTGCTAAAGTTATCTTGATGTCACACTTGGGTCGTCCTACCGAAGGTGAATTTGATCAGCTGTTTTCCCTGCAACCGGTGGCTGATCATCTGGCCCAACTGCTTGGGTCTGAGGTAAAAATTGTCGCTGACTGGAAGGCGGGTATAGAGTTGGAAGCGGGTGAGTTGGCTCTATTGGAAAACGTTCGCTTTAACCCCGGTGAGAAAAAAGATGATGAGGCCCTCGCCAGAGCTTATGCATCACTCTGTGATATTTTTGTGATGGATGCTTTTGGTACGGCCCACCGAGCTCAAGCGTCCACTCATGGTGTTGCGAAATATGCACCGGTTGCCTGTGCCGGGCCATTATTGGCCGGAGAGCTGGATGCCTTGGAAAAAGCGCTGGCTAATCCCGTTCGTCCCATGGTGGCAATTGTCGGCGGCTCAAAAGTTTCAACCAAGCTGACAGTTCTTGAAACACTGTCTGATAAAGTGGATCAGTTGATCGTTGGCGGGGGTATTGCCAATACATTTTTGGCCGCAGAAGGGCTGCCTGTGGGTAAATCATTGTGTGAGCACGACCTTATTCCCGACGCTCAAAAATTGATGGCTAAAACCAATATACCGCTGCCATCTGATGTGGTGGTTGGTAAAGTGTTTTCAGAATCTGCCGAGGCCAGCTTGAAAGCTGCGACAGATGTGGAAGATGACGATATGATTTTTGATATTGGTCCAGCTACGGCAAAACAGTTGGCTGACATACTCAAAAGTGCCGGGACAATTATCTGGAATGGCCCGGTCGGTGTTTTTGAATTTGATCAGTTTGGCGAGGGTACCCGAGTGATCTCTGAAGCGATTGCTGCCAGTGAGGCCTTCTCCATTGCCGGCGGTGGGGACACCTTGGCAGCTGTAGACAAATACGACATCGCTGATAAGGTTTCCTATATCTCTACAGGTGGCGGGGCCTTCCTTGAATATGTCGAGGGCAAAGTGCTGCCAGCTGTTGCTGTGCTCGAAGAGCGGGCAAACAGTTAAAGCACAGGATTAAAAAATTCGCCGTCGTACCGCAACGGTAGGGAGCTATTTATTAGCATCCATACCAATAACTAATGATTAGTGAGGATCAGATTCATGGCACTTATTTCAATGCGTCAACTACTGGATCACGCCGCCGAGTATAACTACGGCGTTCCTGCCTTTAATGTAAATAACTTGGAGCAGATGCGCGCGATTATGGAAGCGGCGGATCAGACCAATTCTCCAGTAATTGTTCAGGCATCTGCGGGTGCCAGAAAGTATGCCGGTGCGCCATTTCTGCGTCACCTGATACTGGCGGCGATTGAAGAGTTTCCGCATATTCCTGTGTGTATGCACCAGGACCACGGCACCAGTCCTGCTATTTGTCAGCGTTCAATTCAACTGGGATTCAGCTCGGTAATGATGGATGGTTCTCTGGAAGAAAATGGTAAAACCCCGGCTTCATATGAATACAACGTAGAAGTAACCCGGCGTACCGTCGACATGGCGCATGCTTGCGGCGTTTCTGTTGAGGGTGAGCTGGGTTGTCTCGGTTCTCTGGAAACCGGACAAGCGGGTGAGGAAGATGGGGTGGGAGCCGAAGGCACATTGTCTCATGACCAGTTATTGACCGACCCGGAAGAGGCGGCAGACTTTGTAGCGAAAACTGGCGTGGATGCACTGGCCATTGCGATTGGGACATCTCATGGCGCTTACAAGTTTTCGCGCCCACCAACGGGTGATATTCTCGCCATAGATCGTATTAGAGCTATCCATGAACGCATTCCCAATACCCATCTGGTGATGCATGGTTCTTCTTCGGTGCCACAAGAATGGTTGGCAGTCATTAATGAGTTCGGTGGTGAAATTCCTGAAACATATGGTGTACCAGTGGAGGAGATCGTTGAAGGCATCAAGCACGGTGTACGCAAAGTCAATATTGACACCGATTTGAGATTGGCATCCACCGGTGCAGTGAGGAAATTTCTGGCGGAAAATACCGCTGAATTTGATCCGCGAAAATACTTGGCGGCCACTACAGCGGCAATGAAAGATATCTGTGTCGCTCGATATGAAGCCTTTGGCACTGCGGGTAATGCCAGTAAAATTGCCCCGGTCAGCCTGGAGCGTATGTTTCAGAAATATCAGGATGGGGAACTGCTATAGCGGCTAACATAAAGATATAAAATAAAAGGGCGACTGATTTAGTCGCCCTTTTTTGTGGATAAATATTAGTTACCGATGTGATGTCTTGTTGCTTTCAACAACGGCGGCTTCCACTATCGCAGCAATTTCTGCAAGGGGCAAAAAAGCTGAATAACTTCGCCCGGTTTTTGGTGACAGTTGATAGCGCCAGTTGCTTTGTGTGTCGTCTTTATAACTGTTAGCAATGCTTTCTAGTAGTCCCGAGTCAATGTTAAAGACAACATGTTCCGTATGTATACATCCACTATATGCACTTCCCTGGCAGGAGATAGTATGGTCAGAAATATTGGTGTCGTTTGTTTCATTTCCTGTGGGCGTGTTGTAACTCACTTGTTTATATAAACGTTTGTCATGATCTTTGTATTCGACAAGGCTGTTTATCTGATAGGTAATTATTCCTGTATTTTTAATGATTATTGCCTGGATATAACTGTCAATTGAGACATCTTGATTGCTGCGTTTTTGTATTTTAAATCCGTTAATCGTCGACAGTTCTATGGTCTCTCTTGGGCTATTGTTTAACACCATGTGCTGTTTAAAGTGATCTTTGTTGAAAGAATTTAGGGCCATATTTTTTTCAGGCGGCTTGCTTGCACAGCCATAGAATAAAGCAACCAAAAAAATAAATAAAAAGAGGGATGGAATTTTTTTCATACTCACCTCGATGATGACAGATGGCTTCCTTTTAGGTTGACTGGGCAGCACTACTGCCCACTTTGATTGTAGCTCAAGTAAATTAGTTCAAATTCTCCGTTACTTGATGGGCGGTAAAAGCTGCTGTGTAAAGTAAGGGAGTCTGTAAACAATCGCCGTGCGTACCCTGTGCCAAACAGCAGATAAAAGAATCAGGGCTAGACCAATACAAACGCCCGTCAGTGCCAGGTTATAACCCGCAAATCCATAGAGTGTGAAAAAGTTGTAGAAGGCATAAATAACGTAGATCAGTGATGAAATCATAAATGCACGACGGTCAATAATCACCGATAAAAATGTCATAGCTAAATAGAGGAACAGAATAATGGTGATATTGCTTAGATTCTGATTGCCGCCTGCGATGCCGAGTCCGGAAAATATCGGGTGGACAATCATAGGTGCAGCTAACAGGTGAAGCCAGAAAGCAATATCAGATTGCCGGGTAGTCCTGGATCGGTCTGCCATGTCCCAGTACATGGCTACCGAAAAAGAAACTATTCCCCCAAAAAATACCATATGGGTCAACCAGTCAGACATGCCGGGGAACATGGTCAGGACTGCGGAAACAACAACTGCAACTGACGCTGCAGTGCCGGTGGCTATGGTTATCGGCACTTTAAAGCGCAGCCAATGTGCATAGGCTGCAATGGCCGCGGCCGCAGCGCTAAAGAAAAATGCTTCTGTCCCCATCGCCTTAAATAAATAAATTCCTGTCGCAAAAATACCACCAATAAATGATAAGAGAAGCACGATTGCCGGTAGGGCCATCTTGCGTTTTCGTACAAAAAATTCGGCCAATACCCACGATAAGCCCGCTAGAATTGCCATGCCAGCCGAGGGGTGAATGGCGCTGGTTAGCCACGCTGATGAGCCAAGAAGTAGTGTGCAGGCGATTACGACAAAAATATCATTAAAGCTGGAAACCAGGCTAAAACTTTCCTCATCGACTGCATGGGTATGTTTTGATGTTGAGATGTTTTCGCGAAACGCTGCAACGGACTCAGCGCTAAAAATCCCTTTGCTAACCGCATGATTTAGATCTTCATCCGTATACATATTTTAGTTCCCTGAATGTGTTTGATGTGCAAAAAATAGTTTTAGGTGACTGGTTTTACGTCCATAAATAGTCCCAAAAATTTTAATTAAAACGCTGATTCCAATTTCCATTGTTTTCATTTAGACCGTTTTCTTCTGTGTCGAAAAGTATACGCTTCTTTAAGTCGGGAATTTTTATACCTGATCGCACTAGTGTTTCCTGTACGGCGTTACAGAGATAATCATCCATGTGGTTTTTTCTGGCTAATGAAAGTTCGTCATTTGATTGAAAAACACAGAGTATTGAGAGCGAGCCAGGAAAATTATTATAGTTTACAGAATGGGTTAACCACTTAAAACCTGAAACATTTTCAAGCGCCATTTCGCAAACTTCGGTCAGCGATTCCCTGAGAGTTCTTTCAGTTTTCTTGTCGCTTTTTTTCATTACTTTCGATGCCTGTTAGGGTGTTTGACGTCGATGAGATGTCATTATATATGCCGCAGAGGGTGGAGCCGTAGTGGCTGTAAAATGAGTAGGCAGCCTTATGCTGACCTGGGAGAGTAACCCTTTTCCTGCAAGACAATGGGGTTTACAGTAGTTTAATTTTCCCTTTGGTCGTTGTTTTCAGTGCTGGTTGAGACGGCGTCTCATGATAAAACACAGGTTGTCGAACAATAACCCGGGATTATTGCTAGTATAAAATCCATAAGAGTGAGGGGTGAGCAGTTTCAAGAAATGAGTATTAACGCTGAATTACTGGAGTGTGTGCGCAGAGATCTCCGTCTGATGGGCTTTGATCCCTCCCGGGACAGTACTGAGAAAACCCCAGAGGAGCTTCAGTACCTGAAGCACTACGGTTTGGATATGTCGGCTCAGTTAGCCGGTATCAATCATTATTTCGGGTTTCTCTCAGCTCGGGGGTTCCGTCTGGCGGCTCACTACTGGATGCCGGAAAACCCAAGAGGAACCTATTTTGTCGTGCATGGTTACTTTGACCACATCGGGCTCTATGGACACTTGATACGTCATCTCTTACAGCGTGGTTATGCGGTAGTGGCATTTGATTTGCCCGGTCACGGCCTCTCGAGTGGTGAGCGAGTCACGATTGAAAGTTTCGACCATTACGTCGATATATTTTCTGATTTGTTGCACAGCTGTGAAATGAACTTGCCCAAACCGTGGAAGGCTGTAGGTCAGAGTACCGGTGGTGCAATTCTTTTGAAATACATCTTGGCGGCCAAGCCTCACCATTATGAGAATGACCTCACAGAAATCACTGTGTTGGCGCCGCTAATTCATCCCTGGGGCTGGAAGAAAAGTGTATATACCTACAAAGTTCTTCATCGTTTTTTGAACAAGATCAAGCGAAAATTTAAGGCCAATACAGCGGATGAAGTGTTTAATAAGTTTCTGGAAAATAATGACCCGCTTCAGGCCGATTGTATTCCGATGGAGTGGCTCGCCTCAATGAAGCGCTGGACGGAAGAGTTTGTGGCACTGCCGCCAAGTGACTACCCCCTACTTGTCATTCAGGGAGATAAAGATAGAACGGTAGATTGGCAGCACAACATCGATGAGCTAAGCCGTAAGTTCTCCTGCCTTGAGTTAGACATCGTTGCTGGAGCCCGGCATCACTTGGTCAACGAAGTGCTGTCGTTAAGAGAGCAGATATTTTCAAGAATCAATTAATTATGGGTTTTAACATAAAAAAACCGGGAGTTTCTTGGCCCCCGGCTTAATTATGAATTAATCAAATGTGTTTATAAGTCTTTGATTAAAAAAGAACCCGACAACGCATCGTGCCATCAATCTCTTTCAGGGCCTTTAGTGCAATATCGCTGTATTCAGCATCTACATCGAGCACCACATAGCCAACCTTTGCTGTGGTTTGCAGGTGTTGACCGCAAATGTTGATATTGTTATCGGAGAACACTTGGTTAATCGCCGTCATGATGCCGGGTACGTTATGATGGACGTGCAGCAGGCGGTGGGTTCCGGTATGGGGTGGCAGTGATACCTGCGGAAAATTAACCGCACTGATCGTCGTGCCGCTGTCGCTGTATCGAGCCAGTTTTTCAGCGACTTCCAGGCCAATATTCTCCTGTGCTTCCTGTGTCGAGCCACCAATATGTGGCGTCAGAATAACGTTGTCGAACTGCCTCAGGGGAGAGATGAATTCTTCCTGGTTAGATTTGGGTTCGGTGGGGAACACATCAATGGCTGCGCCGGCCAGATGTTTGCTTTCCAATAGTGCGCTCAAGGCATCAATATCAACGACTTGGCCGCGGGCAGCATTGATCAGAATACCCCCTTTTTTGATAGAGCCCAGTTCCTCTGATCCCATCATGTAGCGAGTGGCATCGGTATCTGGTACATGGAGTGATACCACATCTGAGCTGCTTAGCAGCGCCTTGAGGCTGGGCACCTGTTCAGCATTGCCCAACGGTAATTTGGTGACAACGTCGTAAAACTTGACTCGCATGCCCATGGATTCAGCCATCACGCTGATTTGGCTGCCGATATTTCCGTAGCCAATAATACCTAGGGTCTTACCGCGAACTTCATAGGAGTCCGTAGCAGATTTGAGCCAGGTTCCACGATGAGCGGCAGCGCTTTTTTCGGGGATGCCTCGCATCAGCATAATGGTTTCGGCGATCACCAGCTCTGCTACGCTTCGGGTGTTGGAGTAGGGCGCATTAAATACGACGACACCATGTTCGGTGGCCGCTTGAAGGTCAACCTGATTGGTGCCAATACAAAAGCACCCAACACCTATTAGCTTTTTGCCAGCTTCAAAGACCTTGCGGTTAAGTTGGGAGCGAGAGCGGATGCCCACAAAATGAAAATCCTTTATCTTGTCGACCAGTTCATCTTCTGGCAGGGCAGATTTCAGGTATTCCACATTGGTGTAACCCTCAGCTTTCAGGGTTGCTACGGCGGAAGGGTGAACCCCTTCTAATAACAGGAATTTAATTTTGGCTTTGTCGAGGGAAAAGTTGACCATTTCTCTTGGATCTCTTGGGTCTCTTGGGTAGCTGCCTGGCTATAACTACCGTTTTGGCTATCTAAAAAAAAGGGCGGCTATGATAACATGCACGCCCCTTGATAACTGCCTTTTTTGGAGATGTTTAAGATGGCAATTTCCGATGCCACTATTGAAAAGTTGCGCGATATTGTAGGCGATCAGCGAGTGCTGACGGACGATGGGGCTTTCCAGCAGTATGGTGTTGATCGCACCACTATTTGGCAGCCCGCACCGGGTGTTGTTGTACTGCCCGGCAGCACCGAAGAAGTTCAGGCAATCGTGCAGCTGGCCAACGCTGAAAACCTGGCTGTGGTGCCCTCTGGCGGGCGCACCGGGTTGAGTGGTGGTGCAGTAGCCATCAATGGCGAAATAGTCATTGTTATGGATCGCATGAAAAAGGTGGTGGAATTTAATGAAGTTGACCGCATCGTTACGGTAGAAGCAGGGATGGTCACGCAGCAATTGCAGGAGTTTGCCGAGGAGCAGGGGTTGTTTTACCCGGTTGACTTTGCCTCCGCCGGTTCCAGCCAAATTGGCGGCAATATTGCGACCAATGCGGGAGGGATTAACGTGATTCGCTATGGCATGACACGCGATTGGGTGATGGGCTTGAAAGTGGTCGATGGCAACGGAAATATTTTAGAGTTGAACCATGGGCTGGTAAAAAACAATACCGGTTTGGATTTTCGTCACCTGTTTATTGGTTCAGAAGGCGTCCTTGGGATTATCACCGAGGCATCTATACGACTAACTCGCAAGCCGCTCGAGTCGAGTGTGCTGGTGCTGGGTGTCGTAGATTTTCCCAGTATTATGGGCGTGCTGAAAACCTTTAATGGAGGTTTGGGTCTTACGGCATTTGAATTCTTTTCTCACAATGGTATGGAGAAAGTGATCGCTCATAGTGAAGTGCCGGCACCTTTTGAAACGGTCTCACCCTTCTATGCCTTGATTGAATTTGAACAATCATCCGAGGCTGATCTTGAGCGGGCCATGGAGCTGTTTGAAACCTGTATGGAAGAAGGCTGGGTTGAAGATGGCGCGATTAGCCAGAGCCTTTCTCAGGCAGAGAACCTGTGGAAACTGCGTGAAGACCTTTCCGAAACCCTTTCGCGGTGGAAGCCTTACAAAAACGATATCAGTGTCAGTGTGTCTCAAATGCCTGCCTTTATCGAGAAGGTGGGTGTGCTGGTAGCAGAGCAGTATCCAGACTTTGAAATAGTTTGGTTTGGCCATATTGGCGATGGCAATATTCACCTGAATATTTTGAAACCCGATGATCTATCGGTCGAGGCGTTTACCGAGCGTTGCGGTGGCGTGAGTAAGCAGGTGGCAGCCTTGATTCAGGCATTTAATGGCAGTGTTTCCGCCGAGCACGGGGTTGGGCTATTGAAGAAGGACTACCTGGGCTACACTCGTACTGAAACAGAACTTCAGTTAATGCGCCAGATAAAGCTGGCATTCGATCCGAAAGGTATTATGAACCCTGGCAAGCTGATTGATCTTGCCGACTCATTAGGGACTTTTGAGGGCTAAGTTATGAGCCAAGAAATGAGTGAAGAAACACAGAAACCTGAATCTTCAGTATCGGATGTTCGGCGTGCTGAGGCCGGTCAGCAGTCTGAGGCGGCGCTCAACACTGGCGTGAACGATAACCTGAAGAACCTGACTCAGTTGGTGTATATCCTGCAGGCTATCAGCTTAGTGGTCGGCGTGACGGCCATAGCCGGATTGATTCTTAATTACCTCAAGCGGGATGAGGTAAAAGGAACCTATCTTGAATCTCACTTTGCTTGGCAAATTAAAACGTTTTGGTATGCCTTGGTTGGTGTCATTCTCGGTTGGTTGCTGGCTATAGTTTTGATCGGCTTCCTCATTCTTGGTGCCGTTGGCCTTTGGTATATCTACCGGATTGTCAAAGGTTGGCTGGCCCTCAATGACGGCAAGGAGCTCGATAATGCGTTATTTTGATCACTGTATTCATTTTGCCGGTGGTGGTTCCCAACAACTTCCTGCCGGTAAGGTCGTCTGTGTCGGACTCAACTACAGCGACCATGTTAAAGAGATGAGCAGTCAGGTGGCCAGTGAGCCAGTGATCTTTCTCAAGCCTTCCAGCGCCCTGGTTCCCTTGGAGGCGCCCGTGGCCATCCCGGTTGAATTTGGCGCCTGTCACCACGAAGGGGAAATGTCGATCTTGATTGGTGAACAGCTGGCAGATTGCACAGAAGACGAGGCCGCCAAGGCGATTATTGGTGTGGGTGTGGCTCTTGACCTGACTCTCAGGGACTTGCAGTCGCAATTCAAACAAAAGGGGCACCCATGGGACAAAGCTAAAGGCTTCGACGGTGCCTGCCCCGCCTCTGCGTTCGTGGATCGCTCCCAGGTCGGTGACTTACAAAATCTTGAGTTGCGGCTCACTCTGAACGGCGAAGTAAAACAGGCCTCTAATACCAGCCATATGATTACGCCGGTATTGCCGCTGATTGCTTATATCTCAAAATTCTTTACCTTGATGCCAGGCGATATCGTGTTAACGGGAACACCTGCCGGTGTGGGGCCATTGTCTCCCGGTGACGAACTAACGCTTGAACTGGTGGATGTGGTTGCTGTCACCACGACGGTGGTGGCTCGTTAGCGCTGGGGAAGCAACGCTACGGCATATTGCTATAAAGTGATATTACGTTTACCCAGCATAATCGTGATAAAACTAATCACTTCATTGCCTTGCTGATTATAGCCTCGATACTGAACACGCATAATGCCCCGGTCAGGCTTGGTTCTGGATGGTTTTATCGAAAGGATTTCTGCCTCGGTGTGTATGGTGTCACCGGGGCGTACGGGCAATAAAAACTTAACCTCATCAATGCCGGGCCCTCCCATACTGACGGTGTCAAATACTCCCGATTGCACGATCCGACAGAAACATAAATTTAATGTTTGAAAGCCGCTGCCTATCAGTCCACCATACGGCCCTTCTTTTGCTGCGGCGACATCTGTGTGAAAGGGTTGTGGGTCATAGTTTAAAGCGAATTCCAGTATTTGCTTTTCATCCAGAGTAAAGCTCTGGGCTTTAAATATCTCACCGATTTTAAAATCATCGAGGTAGCGGCCCATGTTGGTATACCTGCTATTCAGATAAAAAATTAGCCATGATGGCATTCCGTTTATACGCTTACAGCGTACTCTTTATTAATACCTATACAGGTTCAAACCACTAATGATTAAAAAAGGAATCTATAAACACTTCAAGGGACAGTTGTACGAGGTGATAGAGATTGCCCGGCATAGTGAAACAGAAGAGGAATACGTGGTCTATCGTACACTCTATGGTGATCGCAGCACTTGGGTGCGGCCTTTATCAATGTTCAGTGAAATGATCGAGCACGAGGGTAAAACCAGTAGGCGGTTTGAGTTTGTAGAAGACGGGCACATCGAGGTTCCCCGGTAGGGACAGCCTCGGTCTCTAGGGTGGTTTTAGTAGGATGTTTTTCTGTAAGGCCCGTTAAAGCAGGGGCTTAATGTGAAACAGGCATTGGCTTGCTGTCAAAAAAGTCACTTCGGTTGATAAGTTCATTGGTAATTGCCTCAGCAAAGGCTTGATCCAAATCAGAGCTCGGCGTTTCAAGGTTGCCCAAAATATTCCATAACTTACTGCTGGAGAGCATTTCCACTCGTGTATCAATCCAGTGGTAAATTAGCTGGCCTGCTTCATCTCTTTCTACATAGAAGTTGTTGGACTGCTGCCTCATTAGGGTTTCTATGGGTGCCAGGCTATTCATTGGAGTCGTCTTATTCGTTGTCTTTTGGGTTTTTTTCATTGTTTCTCTCATCTATTTTTTCATTTCTCTTTGTCTTGTGGGGCAAGATAGCTCGCGAATGTGTCATAACAATGGAAGTTTTATGACAAATAGATGACATTGCTTCTCGAGATCAATCTGGACATTTTGGCGACCTGCCATCAAAGTACGCACCTTTCTATGGCTGGTTACTGCTACAACATATTTTTACAATAAGGTTTATAGGTTCAGGAGATGTCTTCAATACTGTTTGAAAAGAAGCGCGTGAATGTAAACAGCATTCCCGTACGTTTTGCCGCTATATTGATTAGCACGTGTTCCATGATGTACTTCATCAATATGCCGTTGATGCTGGGACTCGCGGTGAAAGATCTGAGCTTGGTGGAATCACAGGTGTGGCTGCTCGGTGGACTTTTTCTGGGTGGCGTCGTCTTGGCGGCAGTACTTTCCATATGGTTTATTCGCATTGCCCATTGGCAGCGATTGATCTTTATCAGTGGGCTTCTGAGCTTGCTTGCCTTTTTGTTACCGGTGTTTGTCTCTGGTTTTACCTTTTTATTGGTTTGTCAGGGGTTGGCCGGGTTTTTTGCCGGTATCGGTTACGCCGTAGCCATTGCCTGTTTGGGTGACACCGCCAACCCTACGCGCAATTATGCGCTGGCACTGACGTTTCAAACGGCTGCCGTGGCTGTTGTGGGTTATCAGTTGCCTCAATTGGTTGCCAGAGGGACAACCTTTAACGAGGCGCTTATCGCGGTCTCAGGCTTTTCTGTGGTCTCAATACTGCTGGGTATCTTGATGCCGAGAAATGGTAAACGTGCCAGTCTTAAAAGCGCCATGAACGTCCAAAAGCCACTTGTCGTTTGCCTCTCTCTCTTTGTCCTACTCCTGATTTTGGTGGGAGGCAGTGCCGTTCGCAACTCAATAGAACCCATCGCATCACGCCTTGATTTCGCGGCAACTGAGGGTGGCAGTGTGATGATTCTGCTAATTCTGGCCAGTGGGCTAGGTTCGTTGATCGCAGCCTTTATGGGCGCTCGTTTCGGTTATGCTAAACCAATGGCTACAGCCTTGGGCTTAGCCGCTACTATTTTAGTGATGGGGGTCTTTCAGATTTGGCCCGAGCAATTGAGTCTGATTTTTGCATTTTGTCTGGTGGGGGCTGCCTGGAACTTTGCTGCCGCTTTCGGTATGGGTTTAACTGCCAAGCTCGACAGTAGTGGTAAGTACACGCCATTGATCGCTGCGATGCAGGTTCTCAGCAATATTGCCGGGGTTGCCATCGTCGGTTCACTGGTGGTGGGGGGCAGTTACGTGTTGCCCTACATGCTTGCCTGTATCGTCTGGGTGTTGGCTCTGGTGATGGTGATTTCCGTTGCGAAACGTAATCAGATGCTAATCACCGCAAGTAACAGTGAGTAAGGTAAATGATTAACGGTAACGTGGCTGACAGAGATGATGATAACCCTGGGAGTGATTCCAATGCGGCATCAGATCCAGCCTCACATCCGTTTGATAGACTAACCCCGGATTTTATTCTGGACGCCATGGAAAGCCTGGGGCATATCAGTGATGGGCGGCTATTTCCCCTCAATAGCTACGAAAACCGGGTTTACCAAATCGGTATTGAGGATGAGACGCCGATCATCGGCAAGTTTTATCGCCCTAACCGGTGGAGCACCGAGCAAATTCTCGAGGAGCACCAATTCTGTTTTGAGTTGGTGGAACAAGAATTGCCAGTGGTTGCACCCATGGTGAACGAAGCGGGTGAAAGCCTGTTTGAATACCAGGGTTTTCAGTTTTCCCTGTTTCCTCGCAAAGGCGGTCATGGCCCCGAGCTGGATAATCTCGACAACCTTTATTTGCTGGGCAAACTGCTGGGTCGAATGCATGCCGTGGGCGCTGTGCGGCCCTTCCAGTATCGTCCCACGCTGGATAGCCAGACCTTTGGTCACGATGCCTCATCGCTTGTCAGCGACAAGTTTATTCCTCGAGAGCTGAAGGCTTCCTACGATACCTTGGTTCACGATGTTATGCAGGCCGTAGATGAAACCATTGCCAATGCCGGAACCATAGAACACATACGAGTTCACGGTGATTGCCACTCCGGCAATATTTTGTGGCGGGATGACAATGCGCACTTTGTGGACCTGGATGATGCACGAATGGCTCCGGCTGTTCAGGATATCTGGATGCTCATGTCGGGCGGGCGCGACCGGCAAACTGCACAGTTATCTGAAATTGTTGATGGTTATAACCAGTTCTTCGACTTCCACCCCCGTGAGTTACAGTTGGTCGAAGCACTCAGAACATTGAGAATTATTCACTATGCCGCCTGGCTCGCCAAGCGTTGGACGGACCCTGCATTTCCCATGGCCTTTCCCTGGTTTAATACCATTCGCTATTGGAGTGAGCATATCCTGGAGCTTAGAGAACAGTTTGCCGCGTTAAATGAGCCACCGTTAGAAGTGATGTAGCTTCCGGGGTTAAACTATTATTTGATCTTGGGTAAGCGGCCAAAGTGAGGTAAAAACTCAGGTTTTTAAATAAGTTATTAAGTCTTCAGGTAAATTATGTGCAGTTGCAAAGAACAGCCAGCGTTAATTGAAATTAGTAATACTTATGCAGATTTTCTGTCCAATTTAAATCAACAAGATGTTGGTCATTGGGCACTGCTTATGTCGTGCCAAGAGTGCAATCAGCTCTGGAAAGTAGATGAGAGTGATAACTTTCAACCGTGCTATGCAGTAAAAATACCCAGCCAGGAAAACTGGGAAGAATTTGATAGCGAAAGCCTTATAAAAGAGAAGATGATAGAAAATCGTGGTGGTCTCACCCAACACTATTGCATGTGGCCAAAATGTAATTTCAAGAAAGTGAAAGGCAGTACATTGTGCGTTAACCACCTTTGGGAAACAGGATCACGAGCGTAAGATATTTAACAAGCCAATCGTCTCGACTAACTTTTTGTTAGGCTTCGGTTCAACACGAGAAAAATAATCTATACTTTTTACGCGATACCAATGTTTAAGTTTAGGGTTTAGACTGGTCTTCTAAGAAAACTTCTAAAGGAAACTCAAATGGCAACTTATGAATGTGAAAAATGTGGAATGAGTGTTAATGCAACTTGTGGCAAGTGTGATGCCCCGTTGGTTGACGGTAGTTTAGAGCTTGATGATGGCAGCAAAGTGCAAATTTCGGAATGCCCAAATGGCCATGGAAAAATTAAATCACCCATGTGCTGTGGTGAGGATATGAGTTGTAGTGTGTGATTTTATAACAAGTCGGACAGATTGCTTGCCCGACTTGTTTTTTCAAGAAAATTCTTAATTTTTTGCGTAAATAGTTTCTACGCCGTCCTCAGTGGCTAGCATCATTACATCAGCTGGTCTTAGGGCAAATAAACCATTCGTCACGACACCGGTAATATTATTGATTGTTTCTTCCAGTTCGCGTGCCGGGCTGATGGGATACAGGTGGTGAACGTCGATAATTACATTGCCGTTATCGGTTATCACGCCCTGGCGATAAACCGGGTCGCCTCCAAGTTTCACTAATTCTCTCGCCACATGGCTGCGTGCCATAGGGATGACTTCAACCGGAAGAGGAAAGGTGCCCAGGTGATCCACCCATTTGGAGCCATCGGCAATACACAAAAATTCTTTGGCTACGGCCGCGGTAATTTTTTCTCGAGTCAACGCTGCGCCACCCCCTTTAATTAATTCCAGATGAGGGTTGGATTCATCGGCACCATCCACATAGATCGTGACTTCATCAACAGCGTTCAAGTCGTAGACGGGAATACCGTGTTCTTTCAGCCGGTTTGTCGAGGCCTCTGAGCTGGCGACCGTCCCTGCAATTTTTGCCTTGTGCTCTGCCAGTAAGTCGATAAAAAAGTTGGCTGTGGAGCCGGTGCCAATGCCGATGATGCTCTTGTCGTCGATCTTGTTCAGTGTGTAATCCACGGCAGCTTGGGCTACGGCTTTCTTAAGGGCATTTTGAGCGCTAAGGGTTGTGTCTGAAGTCATGGCAGTTAGGTCGTGATCAGATAGTGATTGATTAGATGGATTATTATACGGATCAGCGCCTGAAAGGACAGATAATGTGGATGAGTGCTAGCTTTGCCGGTGGTGAAAATTTACTATTACTCTTTAATAGCGAAATCAAATAGTTAGAATAAAAATGCCCGAAAATTATGTAAAACGAATTCTCAACGCTCGCATCTATGACCTGGTGGTGGAAACACCTATCGACAAGGCGGCTCAACTTTCAGAACGTATTGGCAATGAAGTGTTGCTGAAGCGAGAGGATTTGCAGCCGGTGTTTTCATTCAAGTTGCGCGGTGCCTATAACAAGATGTTGAGCCTCAGCCAGGAGCAGTTGGCCAAGGGTGTTGTTGCGGCATCGGCGGGCAATCACGCACAGGGTTTGGCCTTGTCTGCGCAAAAACTTGGCGTAAAAGCGACCATTGTGATGCCCAGTACCACGCCGCAAATTAAAGTAAATGCGGTAAAAGCTCGGGGTGCTAAAGTGGTATTGCGTGGTGATACCTATGACGAGGCATCAGACTACGCTCAAAAATTGGTTGTTGAAAAGGGTATGACGTATATCCATCCCTTTGACGACCCCGATGTCATCGCTGGCCAAGGCACCATCGCCATGGAAATTTTACGGCAGGTTTCCGGCCCGCTGGATGCAGTGTTTATTCCCGTGGGCGGCGGCGGTCTCTGTGCAGGTATGGCTGCCTATATCAAATACGTGCGTCCTGATATTAAAGTGATCGCCGTAGAGCCGGATGATGCGGCCTGTTTAGATGCGGCACTGAAAGCGGGTCGTAGAGTTAGATTAAAACATGTGGGTATTTTTGCCGATGGCACCGCGGTAGCTCAGATCGGCAAGGAAACCTTCAAGATACTCAAAAAAACGGTCGATGAAGTGGTGACAGTGTCTGCCGATGAAATCAGTGCGGCGATTAAGGACATCTTTGATGACACCCGTTCCATTTGTGAAACATCGGGTGCCTTGGGTGTGGCTGGGCTAAAGAAGTATGCAGAGCAAACCGGTGTCACGGGGAAAACCCTGCTGGCGGTAGACAGTGGTGCCAATATCAATTTTGATAAGTTGCGCTATATCTCCGAGCGCACGGAAATTGGTGAGAAGCGCGAGGCTATTTTGGCGGTCACTATTCCCGAGCAACCGGGAAGTTTTAAGGCGTTCTGTTCGGCACTTAGCAAGCGCAGCATTACAGAATTTAATTACCGCATGGGCGACATCTCTCAAGCGCATATCTTTGTGGGTGTGCAAGTTACATCCGATGAAGATCGAGCGAATTTGGTGGAGGATCTTCAAGGCAAGGGATACCCCCTGGTTGATATGACGGATAATGAAATCGCCAAATTGCATATTCGGCATATGGTGGGTGGTCGAGCGACTGAAGCGACTGATGAAGCGGTCTATAGTTTTGAATTCCCTGAACGTCCCGGAGCGCTGATGAGTTTTCTGAATAAGCTGGGTGGCCGCTGGAATATTTCTATGTTCCACTACCGTAACCATGGCGCGGCTTATGGCCGGGTTCTGGCCGGGTTGCAGGTGCCCGTTGGCGAAAGGGGTAAGGTCGCTCAGTTCCTAGATGACTTGGGTTATACATGGGCAGAAGAGACTAACAATTCAGCCTATCAGGTTTTTTTGAGCTGATCTGGTTGCCTGTAGCGATAATAAATTGACGGGGTTGCTGACTGTTGAGTTAGAGATATGTGCGGCTGTTAATGCAGTTTGAGATGGCGGCGCATGAGTTGGTTGATAGCTCGCTGATCGGTTAAAACAGGCATCTGTTCCAGCCCGGGACCTTCCATAAACACCGGTACATTGATACCTGTGTGCATTTCCCACTGGCTGTTAGGCGCTGAGTTAGTCGCGTAATTAACGGCCATGAGTTCTCCGGGTAATGTCTTTAATACGGCATAGTAGCCCGTTGGATAATTCTCTACTTTTAGTGCATGACTCGAGGTCTGATAGCTTTCGGGTAGGGGGACAATCTGCCCTGCATGCCCATGATCGGCAGTAACAATGATCAGGGTGTTGGCCTGTTGAGCTGCGAACTGTCGACCCACAGAGACTGCTTTATCGAAAGCTTGGATTTCACCAATCTGACCACAGGGGTTTCTCTCGTGCGCCTGCTTATCAATGGATGCACCTTCAACCATCAGAAAAAACCCTGTGTCATTATTGTGAGATAGAGCCTCTATGGCGCGAGTGGTCATTTCTGCCAATTCAGGCGTGTCTCTGTGGCCGGGGTTTTTCTCACAGCTGAAAGGCTGCGGGAAAATCGCTTTGCCCTGATCGTCAGTTTTGATCAGTTCGGCGCGTCGATGATGCTCGCCTTGCCATTCAACGGGCAGATGTATTTGGGCAAAAAGTCCCAGTAATTTGGTTTTATTCTGGGTTGTTTGTAATGCTTCCTTTGTGCTCAGAAGTTGATGACCATGACTCAGGGCTTTGTCCAGAATGGTGGAGTGGTTCGATTCCTTCACTTCCAGGCGTTGACCAAAGAAATCAGTCCCACCACCCAGTAACACATCGATATTTGCGGCTGCCAGTTGCTCGGCGATGGATCCGGGGCCACCATTTTTCTTTAAGTCGCGTGCACACTGTTGAGTCTTGCTAAGGGTGCTGTTGGTGAAATGCATGCCCGAGGTGCTTTGGCAATATCGGTGAGCAGTATGCGTGGCAAAAGCTGCCGGTGTGGCATCGGTTAGGCTTGATGTAGATACCAGCCCGGTTCGATAGTGTTGGGCCTGGGCGTCTTCAAGGATGGTTCTTTGATCAATATCCTTCTGCGCGCTGGTAGAAATTCGTCCCTTGCTGGTAAAGAACCCGGTGGCCAGTGTGCTGGCAGTATTGGCACTATCGGCTACGTATCGAAAGTGGCTGGGGTTATCTTCGCGTAGAGTCTTGACCCTGACCGAACTCCTGACGGGCATTTCCTCCATCGCAAAACTGCCCTCGGAATTGTATAAATAATTGCGTGCCATGGTGATCTGATGTTCGTCCATACCATCACCGATAAATAAAATAATATTGGTGGCCAGCGGGGTATCAGTAGGGGCTTGGTGCGGCGCTGCATGAATGGGCGCAGCGGATAGGGTCAGAATGGTGGCGACAAAAACAGCAAATATGCTGCGAGCAACCAATGAGGCGTTGGACATTCTTTGCATCAATGGGTACTCGCAGGTCTAGAGTTTGAGGGCTGTGCTTATTCTGTGTCTACTGTCAGCAGGTCGCCCAGCCGTCTAATTTGGATGGCGTCAATACCGGAACCGGCCAGTGCATCAGAGATAACGACTAATCTATCTTCTGGGGAAAATTCCGGGCGATCTATCATGATTTTTGCAGCCGTGGCTAGAGTCTTCTCTGGATCCTCGCTGAAGTTGATGCGGAAGCTCAACACGTTGCGGTTTAGCACCAGCTGGCGGCGGGTCCGACTGTCATTGGTAAAGGCACAAATAATGGGTGCCTGGGGGTGGCAGTTGGTGACGTAGTTGGCCATCCTACCCCGTCTGGTGGGAACGATAATTGCCTTGGCGTTAATCGATTCAGCCAGTTTCACTGCTGCGGCCGCAATCTCTTCCTTATCATTTTTCAGTTCCAGATCCTTGGTAAATTGCAGACCGGGGCTGTGCTCGATGGAGTTAGCAATTCGAGAGAGTATCTCTACGCACTTTACGGGGTGTTTGCCTATGGTCGTCTCGCCAGACAACATAATGGCATCTGCTTCTTCGTAGACAGCATTGGCCACATCGGTGACTTCCGCCCGAGTCGGTATCGGGTTTTCGATCATGGATTCCAGCATGTGTGTGGCGACAATCACGCGCTTGCCTCGCTGGGCGCAGAGGCGAATAATTCTGCGCTGTACCCGAGGTAATTTTTCGATGGCAATTTCTACACCCAGGTCACCACGTGCGACCATGACACCGTCGGAGACATCAACAATCTCGCTGATGTTTTTAACACCTTCCTGGTCTTCAATTTTGGAAATAACTTTGATTTTGTCTGCTTTGTCGCCAAGCAATTCACGCAGTTGGTGAATATCTTCCACGTCTCGTACAAAAGACAGGGCAATAAAGTCCACTTCCTGCTCCATTGAGAACAAGATGTCGCGTTTGTCTTTTTCGGTGATGGCTGGGAGGTTGACTCGAATACCTGGCAAGTTAACGTGGCGCTTACTTTTTAAAACACCACCATCAATTACCTGACACTGCATGATGCGGTCTTCTTTGCTGAGAATTTCCAGGTTGATCAGGCCGTTGTCTACGGTGATCATGTCGCCGATCTGCACATCGTGAATCAGGTCTTCGTAATTAATACGAATAGAGCTCGCTTCCACGTCATCTTCACCGCGGGCAACCACCGAAATCACATCACCTTTTTTCAGGTTCAGTTCATGGTTAATGTCGCCGGTTCGAATTTCTGGGCCCTGAGTATCCATCAGGATTGCTATAGGGTGGGGTTGCTTTTTATTCAGCGTACGTACCGCTTTAATGACTTTGGCGTGTGATTCATGATCGCCGTGCGACATGTTCAGTCGCACTACGTTCATTCCAGCATTTGCTAGCTTTTCCAGCATCTCAAATGATTCTGTCGCCGGGCCAATTGTGCAGATAATCTTGGTTTTACGCATAGTGATGTTCTTAACTGGTTAGTGGGCCTGAATAACATTGCGTTCTGTAACAATGGTTTGTAATGGGACGTCCCAAGGTTGATGGACAATACTATCAGTTTCCTGGCAACTTTGGGCTAATCCAATCAGGCGAGTAAAGCGCTGTTGTGAAGCTAGGCTGCGATCATAGAATCCACCACCCATACCAAGTCTATTGCCTCGAGCGTCGAAAGCCACCAATGGCAGTAAAATGAGGTCCAGACCGAGTGGCGGGACAATAAATCCCCCTTTTAGTCGTGGTTCTTTAATGCCAAATCGATTCATCGACAGGGCATCTCCATGGCGATACCTGACAAAATAGAGTCGATTTAGCTTCAGTGGGTGTAATACCGGTAGGTAGCACTCTTTGCCTGCCGCCTCGGCAATCCCCATCGCAAGTTGTGGATCGATCTCGTCGTCGTTGGGGAGATAAAACGCAATGCGTTTGCTGTATCGAAAGGCAGAAAGATTTGAGAGTTGTTTGGCGAGACCGTTGCTGGCAGCGATTTGCTGTTGATAGGTTAGCGAACGGCGTCGCTCACGCATCAATTGACGAATGGCTTTGCTGTCCATGGTTGCTTGGGTTGCCTGATTGATTGGATGATTTATGTCCCCGGAGATACCGCTGTCAACTTGGCCTTGAACCCAATGGTTCAAGGTGGGGAGTTCAGCGATACATTAGGCTTTCCGTCGTGCGGACATGCACACCATATCGGCTTGAACCCTCCTGATTACAAATTATCGGCTCGAGGACTTGTCGACTGGCAAGTACCCCAGGGCATAACAACCATTATAACTCAGTCTTGAGATTAAAAAGCGACAGATTTTTCGAAACGCTGAAGTGCTTCGGAAACCTTGTTATCCAATTGTTGGACGGCTTGTTGAGAGGCCCCGTCGGATTCAGCTCGAGTCTCTAACTTAGACAGCTCGTAGGTGAGGTTGAGTGCGGCCATGATGGCAATGCGCTCCAGTCCTATTACGCCACCACTATTGCGAATAGAGCGAACCCTTTCATCCAGTGATCGAGCGGCTTGAAGTAAAGCGCTGCGTTCCTCTGGAGGACAGCTGACTTGATATTCCTTGTCGAGAATCCGGATGTTTACCGTGTCCTGGCTCATGGGCTTAACCTTCGCTGTTGAGGCCTTTCAGCCTCACAATCATGTGTTCAACCCGATTTCGGGCTAGCTCATTTTTTTCCAAGAGTTTACTGCGCTCCTTGAGCAGGCTGGATTCCCGGTCGCGGAGTGATTCGTTCTCTTTTTGTAATCGAGCGCAAATATTGATCAGACGGTCAATTTTCTGCTCTAGATGTAGCAAATCATCAGACATTAGGGTAGCCAATTGTAATCCTTCTGCTCAACTATATGGCGCGGCTACAAATCGGTCAACAACCTTGAGGCCGTTTCGAGGAAAAGAAGCTAGCTTCTTGGCTAGATGGGATTTTCCTTTCAGCGAATTGATCTGGCGTGATTGGTGTGATGAAGGGTGATAGGATGGCCTTTTCTGCTGGATTGTAGAAACAGTGATAAGTATGAATTTTAATGAAATTGCCAACGCTTTCGTGCGTGCTAATTTAATGGGCAGCCCCGCGGAAATGCATGGTGTTCTCTGCGGCAGAATCAGTGGTGGTCAGAAACTATCCGACGAGGAGTTGTTGACTGTCATTGCCGAATTGCTCGAAGTGGATCAAGAGCGAATAGAGGATTTGGGTGATACTTTGCCCGAGTTGTACCAGTTTACCCTTGGTCAGATATGCAGTGCTGGCTTTGAGTTTCACCCGTTGTTGCCCGATGATGAATTTCCTCTTAATCAGAGACTTGCTTCGTTGGGTGAGTGGTGCCAGGGGTTCCTTTTTGGTTTGGGGAATTCAGGGCTGTCAGTTAAGACTGAACTTACGGGGGATATAGCCGACGCTCTCAGTGATCTGGCATCTATTTCCCAGGTTGATAGCCTGGAGGAAGAAGATGGGGAGGAGGAGGATGAGGTCAGCTATGCTGAGTTGGTGGAATATGTCCGAGTGGCCGTCCTGCTCATTTATTCAGAGCTGAATTCAGTTGAAGAGCAAGGCTCCCGGACGCTTCACTAGCGTGTTCGCGGGAACCCTTTTAACAAATTAATCATACTCTGACCGGTATTTACTTCGGAAAATCAGGTCATTGGAGAGTGTAAAAAATAGAATGGTTACCAAGCAGGAATTTACCCGCCGCAGACAGAAGCTGATGGAGATGATGGACAGCAACAGTATCGCCATTCTCACTGCGGCTCCGGAGCAAACTCGCAATCGGGATATTAATTACCCCTACCGCCAGGACAGCGATTTCTTCTACCTCACCGGTTTTCCCGAACCTGAAGCCGTATTAGTTCTGGTGCCGGGAAGGGATCATGGCGAGTACATCATGTTTTGCCGGGATAGAAACATCGAACGAGAAATTTGGGATGGTTATCGTGCGGGCCCTGAGGGCGCGATCCAAAAGTATGGCGCTGATGATTCATTTCCCATTGATGATATCGACGAAATTTTACCGGGATTGCTCGAAGGTCGCGATCGGGTGTACTACGCCATGGGTAAAAATCTGACCTTTGATCGACATCTGATGGATTGGGTCAACACTATTCGTGGGCGCTCCCGTTCCGGTGCCATTCCTCCGGGTGAATTTGTCGATCTCGACCACTTGCTGCACGAGCTACGTCTGTTCAAGAGCGTAGCCGAACAGAAAATTATGCGAACGGCTGGCGAAATATCTTCCCGGGCGCACTGTCGTGCCATGAAAATCTGCAAGCCCGGAATGTACGAATATCAGCTACAGGCAGAGATTGAGCATGAGTTCGCCATGGCGGGGGCGCGATTCCCTGCCTATGGCAGTATTGTCGGCGGTGGTGAGAACGGCTGCATTCTTCATTACGTAGAGAATAGCGCCAAACTTAAAGATGGTGATTTGGTCTTGATCGATGCCGGTTGCGAGCTGCAACACTATGCGGCGGATATCACCCGCACTTTCCCGGTTAATGGAAAATATACCCTCGAGCAAAAAGCTATCTATGACATAGTACTGGAGGCGCAGTTGGCCGGTATAGATGCTTGTGTGAAAGGTAATCACTGGGATGAGCCCCACCAGATGACGGTGAAGATAATTACCGAAGGGTTGCTTAATCTGGGTCTGCTTCAGGGCGAGCTCAATGAGTTGATAGAAACCCAGAGCTATCGTGATTTTTATATGCACCGGGCGGGGCACTGGTTGGGTATGGATGTTCACGATGTGGGCGACTACAAGGTTCATGATGAATGGCGATTGCTTGAGAAAGGCATGGTGATGACCGTTGAACCAGGCATTTATATATCACCCGATAACACCAATGTGGAAAAGCGCTGGCGAGGCATTGGGATTCGCATTGAAGATGACGTACTTATAACCGCCAAAGGGCCAGAGGTGCTGACGAGTGGTGCACCCAAAACCACGGAAGACATTGAGAGGTTAATGGCAGAGTAATGTCGCAACTGCTATCAGAGAAACCGGCTTCATCAACAGACTCGAAAGTGGATGTTGCCATTGTTGGCGGCGGAATGGTGGGTGCCAGTTTGGCGCTATTATTGTCGTCACTTAACCTTGGTTGGCGCATTAGGGTAATCGAAGCATACCCCGTGTCCACTCAAACCGACGAATTGCAGCCCAGTTTTGATGCCCGATCCACGGCACTGTCTCACAGCAGTCGAGAAATTTTTGAAATGCTTGGCTTGTGGTCCAAATTGAACCCCAAGTTGGCAGATATTAGTGAAGTGCATGTGTCAGATCGAGGGCATATAGGGCATACCTTGTTACAGGCATCCGAACAAAACCTGCCAGCACTGGGCTATGTGGTAGAAAACCAGTGGCTTGGTTCGGTGTTGATGGATGCACTACGGCAAGCGCCTAACGTGGAAGTTATCGCGCCTGCGCGGGTCGCCAATGTCAAACCGGTGCGAGGCGGGGTGCAGCTCGCTCTTTCAGGCTCGGATGTAAGTACTCACTTATCAACAAAGCTTCTTGTTATAGCCGATGGTGCTCAGTCACAGACGCGGGAATTACTGGGTATTGATACCACCACGAGAGATTATGGGCAGGTTGCCATCATCGCAAACATCTCGCTGCAGAGGGGGCATGGGGGCGTGGCCTACGAGCGGTTTACTGACTCAGGCCCTATGGCCATGTTGCCGCTTCCGTCGGTGGGCGAAGAGGCGCGGTCAGCATTGGTGTGGACATTGCCACCGGAGCGTGCAGCTGAACTGCTAGACGCTACCGATGAGGCATTCTTAGCTGAATTACAGGATCGGTTTGGCCATCGATTGGGGCAGTTTCAGCGAGTGGGAAGTCGCCATAGTTATCCGATACGGTTGATTACCAGTAATGAGCAGGTTCGCAGCAATGTCGTGGTGATGGGTAATGCAGCGCATTCGCTGCATCCGGTCGCTGGTCAGGGTTTTAATCTGGCTCTGCGCGATGTGGCGGTATTGGTCAACGAGTTGGCAAAGGCATCTGCCAAAGGGGCTGTTTTGGGTGATTTGACGGTGTTGCACAATTATCTCAAGCAACAGCAAGTCGATCAAAAACAAACGATTTTACTGAGTGATCTATTGCCCAAAGTATTTGGCATCAACTCTTCCCCTGTGGCCTTGGTCAGAAATTTAGGTCTATTGGCGTTAGACACGGTGCCATTATTGCGCCATCAGTTTGCGCGTTTGGGCATGGGGCTTGAAACCCGTGGGACGCCATCAATAGAAAGCAATGAGAAAGCAGCAGAAAGGCAACAGCATGGCTGATCGTGAATATGATGTTGTAGTGGCTGGAGCCGGAATGGTGGGCGCGGCATTTGCTGCATTGTTGGCAACCACCGAGTCCGGCAAAAAAATGCGGATAGCCGTTCTGGAAGCTCGGTCATTCGAGATGCCCAATCTTTCAGAAAGCTTTGATCCTCGGGTCGTGGCGTTGACGGCTACATCTCAAAAACTGCTAAAGGATGTGGGTGTCTGGGAGCGAATCGCAGCTCAGCGTGTATGTCCCTATCAGCGAATGGAAGTTTGGGAGGCGGATGGTACCGGGCATATTGAATTCGATTGCGCCGAGGTGCGTCAGCCCAGTTTAGGGCACATTGTAGAAAATGCGCTGGTTGTCGAGGCATTGTTGGCGCGGCTCGAAGAGCTGGAAAATGTAGAATTGCTGTGTCCCGCGATGGTGGTGGATTTGCAGCGACCTACTGGGCAGGCGGGTGATGTCGCCATATCGCTGGCCGACGGACAGGTGATCGCCGCCAAGCTACTGGCAGCTGCCGACGGTGCACAGTCGAAAGTACGAGAACTCTGTGGTTTGCTGCTGCGTCAATGGGAGTATGGGCATCATGCGATTGTCACCACGGTCACTACTGAAAAACAGCATGATTTCACGGCCAGACAGCGTTTTTTACCTGAAGGCCCGCTGGCATTTTTACCCTTGCGCTCGGAAACTGGAGATTGTCATCAGTGCTCAATCGTTTGGTCGCAACGGGTAGAGATGGCCGAGTCGTTGATGGCGCTTGATAATGAAGCCTTTTGCCGGGCTTTGACTCGGGCTGGCGAACATTGCCTGGGCGATATAGTCGCCGTAGATAAACGCTACAAAATACCCCTGAAGCAGCGCCATGCGGTGGATTACATTGTTCCGGGAGTGGCTCTGATGGGTGATGCGGCGCATACCATTCACCCGCTGGCGGGGCAGGGCGTTAATCTAGGCTTTCAGGATGTGATCACTTTGGTCGAAGAAGTAGAACGTGCGGTGAAGCGCGAACTATCTCCCGGTGATATGTGGGCATTGGGCCGTTACCAGCGGCGTCGCAAGCCGCACAATTTAGCCACAATGGCCGTCATGGAAGGCTTTAAACGGCTATTTGACGACCAACCACTTCCCATCCGGTTGTTGCGAAATGATGGTATGAGCGCGGTAAATCGGCTTGGCCCCATTAAAAATCTGATTGTTCGCCAGGCCATGGGGCTGAGTTAGGTGAGGAATTAGTTCTATTTGGTCGCGCTAGTTATTTAATCCCCTCTTTAGTTTGAGGTCGATCAGGTTTAGAATTCGCGGCAGTTAAAAATGACATCGTTTTAGTACCAAGGTGAGGACATCACAATGAGCGCAACCCCCTCCAATTTGAAATATGCCGCAAGCCATGAATGGGCTCGCGATGAAGGTGATGGCACTGTAACAGTCGGTGTTTCTGATCACGCACAGGATAGTCTGGGCGATGTGGTTTACGTCGAGTTGCCAGAGGTTGGCACTGTCGTTTCTGCCGGTGAAGAAGCTGGTGTGGTGGAATCTGTAAAAGCTGCCTCAGATATCTACACGCCGGTATCGGGTGAAGTCGTTGCCATTAACGTGGAGCTCGAAGATGCGCCGGAAAGCATTAACAGCTCACCTTACGATGACGGTTGGTTCTTTAAAGTCAAAATGTCTGACCCCTCTGAGTTAGATGACCTTCTGGACGCTATTGCCTACGAAGCATTGGCTGAAGACGAGTAACTTCTTCAGCTTTGCTTTGGTGTTATGGTATTTGGAGTGGGTCACTTGTACATAACCGGTGCATTCTCCAAACTTAAGGCTGCTATAAGGCAGCCTTTTTTATTTTCGGTACTTATTTTTACCCTCTAAACGATCGATTAGCTACGGTTGGCCAAAAGGAGAAACCATGCCTGTCTCATCCCAATCACTGTTGTCTCTACGCTTAAAAAAAGGTGCCGACCGCAGGTTGCGGGCTGGCCATCTGTGGGTGTACAGCAATGAGGTGGATATTTCTGCAACGCCACTTAAAGCCATGCCCGCTGGTGGCGAGGTGGTCGTCGAAGATGCCGGTGGGAAATTTGTAGGCATGGCGGTGGTTAATCCCGCGAGTTTAATTTGTGGGCGAATCTACAGCCATGAAGCTCACCGTGAGATGGATCAGTCTTTGCTCGCCGAAAGGCTGCGACAAGCGCTGCAGCTGCGTGAGCGCTGTTTTTCAAAACCCTATTATCGAGCCATTTTTGGTGATTCCGATTTGATGCCCGGGCTGGTCGTCGACCGCTTTGGTGATTATTTGTCAGCGCAATTAACCACTGCAGCTATGGATCAGCGGCGTGATGAAGTTATCGCTGCACTCGATGACGTGTTTTCTCCCAAGGGTATTGTGTTTAGAAATCAGGGGCCATTTCGGCAAATGGAGGGTTTAACTGAAGCCGTTGAAGTGGCTGCCGGTAATGTGCCCGACCTAGTAGAGCTGGAAGAAAATGGTGCCCGCTTTCTAGCGCCGGTTATGACGGGGCAGAAAACGGGTTGGTTTTACGACCACCGTATGAATCGCCAGCAGCTACAGCAGTTATCCAAAGATAAGACCGTTTTGGACGTATACAGCTACGTGGGTGGCTGGGGCGTTCAGGCTGCAATCGCCGGGGCTAAAACCGTCACCTGCGTGGATGTTTCCGGGGATGCACTAGATCTGGCGCAAAAAAATGTCGAATTGAATAACTACCGTGGTCTGTTCTCTTGTTTGCAAGGCAAGGCGAACGATATGATGAAAGCGCTTATTGAGGCAGGGCAGACCTTTGATGTGGTGGTGTTAGACCCTCCAGCCTTTATTAAAAGAAAAAAAGATCAAAGGCAGGGTGAAAAGGCTTATCATCAGGTGAATCAGCTAGCGCTAAGGTTGTTGGCCCCCGGTGGTATTTTGGTATCGGCCTCTTGTTCTATGCACTTGCCCCAGCAAACGCTGATGGATGTGGTAAAAACCGCGGCAGCACATCGCCATCGGCAACTACAGGTCTTCTTTATTGGCGGCCAGGGGCCTGACCACCCGGTACACCCGGCGATACCGGAGACGAATTATTTAAAAGCAATATTTGCCCGAGATATACAGGGCTAATAGGAAAGGGTTCAGTGGGAAAGCTATGATATATACAAAAGAAATTCTCGAAGAAATTAAATTATTAAATCAGTTTAATCTTGATTCTATGGCCAGCGGGATCAAGGTGCATGCCCATAAAGCCCCGGCAGAATCTGTTGAGGCGGCTGAACGGCTCTTCAATAAAGGCCTAACCGACCACGTAGATGGTGGTTACCTAACAGACCTGGGCATAGAGGCGGCAAAGCATGCTCAAAGTTTAATGGGAATCTTGGCAGATTAACCATCACAACACCGATTCAAACAATTCCAGCTTGGGTGGGCCTGCATAGATACCCTCGGATGTTTTTCCTGCCCCAGCATGGGCTTTGCGAAATGCCTCTGAACGAGTCCAGTCGTCAAAGGCTGCGCGGCTCTCCCAAACGGAATGGGAGCTAAATAGAGTGATTCCGTCCTCTGTTTTTCCCTGTAACAGATTGAAAGATTTAAAACCTGGCACTTCATCCAAAAATGAATTTCGGCTGCGCCACACCTCGACAAAGTCTTCTTCCCGACCTTCGTTGACCTGAAAACGATTCATTGCCAGATACATAATTTCACCTTGTAGATAAGTAGTCGCTGATTATCCGGTAGTGTTGCCTAATATCAAGTGTAGTTTTACGGGATGAACTATGGGTGATCGGCTAGCCGGAAAATCATTACGATGGGGAGCGAAAGACACATTGTGAGAAACCTGTGAAAGACTGTAATCAGTGCGGTAAATGTTGTGTTAAATACAGCAATAGCGGCCTATCGGCATCCGCAAGCGAGATTGAGTTGTGGGAAATTTTTAAGCCGGAGATATACCAATATGTCAGTGATGGGAAAATTTGGGTAAACCCGGAAACCGGTGAGCAAATTGAGCGATGTCCCTGGCTGAGAAAAATGCCAAATCAGGAAAAATATACCTGTGACATCTATTACGATCGCCCCGATGACTGTAAATTTTACCCCGTCACCATTGAGCAAATGAAGCAGGATGAATGCGAAATGCTTGATGAGCAGGATCTGTCCAACCCCGGGCAAGCACAAAAAATACTGGATAAGTTGATGGCAGAAAGCAGGCCTGCTTTGGAGCAAAAGGGCAAAACGTAAAATAATGTAAAGGGTAATAGCTGCTATAACTATGGTATGGCTATACACTGCTATAAGTAACCATCTGATTTATAAGGGTTAGTTTTATATTCTCGGGTGTCGAAAGCTAAAACAGCTATTGATTTTTGTACGCTTATTATTCAATAATTGCTTCTGTGAAAAAGAGGGATACCTGATATGCCCTCCAGTAATATTGATAAAATAAAACGTTAGATACTGAGTGAAAAAATGGCTAAAAAGAAGATTAAAGACCCCTCCATACAACCGATGTTTCCTATCGGGTCAGAGGCAGGTCGAGAGGATCGGGAAAGACTGCAAGCCCGTATAAAAGGGTTGACTGAAAAGGCGGCCCAACGGATTTTTGTGCCGTTCTCCACAGATATGAAGCAACGTGCGGCAGCGCTAGAGCTTCGCAAGCAAGGCCGGAATATAGAATGTGGTTTTCCTGGTCAGGAGCCCAATTTTGCAGAACTCGGATGCACGCTTCAGCTGATTGAAGAAGATGGCGAATTTGTGGTTAGGCCTGTTTAAAACTGCGTTTGCGAACCTGTTAGTCAATATACCGCTCCCTCTTGGGGATGACTAACAGGAGAGCGGCTAGTGATAATTAATAGTTGGCATCCTAGGCACTGGCTTTATCTGAAATAAGCCTGGCTCATACTGGAATTACGCTATATCTCTTAACACCAATGTAAACGACAGAGCACTCAAAATGAGTACACACAGAACGAAAGAGCAAGCATTCATAAATCTACAGTTGCCTAAGGGCTCTACCGCAGGACTTGAAGACCAGGAAAAGCACCGGGCGCGTATCCAGGAAAGGAATGCCATTGCAGCTCAAAAGATTTTTGTCCCATTCTCTTTAAATATTGAACAGCGTAAGGCTGCCTACGAACTGCGTACTCAAGGAAAAAACCTGGTATGTGGCACGCCTGGTCAGGAACCTAATTACGCATTACTCGGCTGCATGCTTCATCTGGTTGAAGAAGATGGCGAGTTTGTTGTCAGGCCAGTTTTTTAAGGCATTAACGATAGAGTTCTAGTAACAGTAAACGCGAAGGGGGCAGCAAGCATTTTGCTGCCCACTCTTAAATTATTGTCATTGGCGAAATAAGTGCTTCGGGAAGGTGATCGTCTTAAGAAGCACCGCTGGCTTACCGAGAAAGCCACATTTAATTTTATCGACTAACATTGACTGCCCAATTTTCCAGCCCTGTAAAACAGGTCAAAATATCAGCCCTTCCCTACACTAAAACCATGTGAATAATTTCCGACAGCGTTAACTACCCTTGGCAGCAGTTGTTTTTTATCTGTCTTTTTGTAGAGTTGTGGTAATTGTCCAGAAGGTAAGCCTGATAAGTTTGTTGATAGGCCGTTTGGGTTAAGCAGGTCGGATTGTCGACTTCAAGGCATAAAAACGTGATACGAGCAGGAAGTTAAAACAATGAGTGAAGCGCTAGATTATTTACTGACGGTTAGAAAAGATGCAATGGGACCTTACTTTAAATTCTTAAAGGAAGGCGGTAAACATCTCGATAAAAAAACGCGATCATTGTTGTCTGTTATTACCAAAGTCGATGCAAAAACCGAAGCCGGTTTAAAGCAATATCTAACCCGGGCACTAAAAGAGGGTAATCAGGCCGATGAGATTCTCGATGCCTTATTAGTCTGTTTGCCAACGCTGGGGCTAAGTAAAATTATTTGGGCTATTGATATTATTTTAGGAATGAATATTCCAGCGTTTAACCCGGATTTAATAGGCAAAGAAAAACAATGGCATAAAATCGTGGCACTTAATGAAATAAAAGAAGGTGTCTCACGGTTTGACTATAATGGCCGCGCCTGTTTTGTGCATAGATCGGCAGATAGTTATACAGTCTTTGATAGCCGTTGCCCCCATCAGGGTACGGATATTCCTCTTCAGGCGCTT
Organism: Porticoccus sp.; assembly: GCA_041581635.1. GTDB lineage: Bacteria > Pseudomonadota > Gammaproteobacteria > Pseudomonadales > Porticoccaceae > Porticoccus. Next base: position 86,798 of record JBFICW010000004.1, read on the forward strand.
GAGGGAACGTTGCTGACCTGTCCTAAACACCAATGGAAATTTAATGTGGAAAACGGTGAGTGTGTTGAAGAAGGTTGTCGGCCACTTAATAAGATAGAGCATAAAGTCGAAAATGAAGCGCTCTATATTTATTCATAATTAATTAGAATTTAAATTAAAAAAATAATATCAGTTTCCACGGTTTGTTTAATTTCTATTAATTAAACAAACCGACTGAAACTTATCAGAAAGCGATAGACTGGTTTTATTTTTTGCTTAATTCTTTTTTTATAACAACTTCGCCATCAACGTGGATGTCGCGCTGAGGGAAGGCAATAACAATATCGTTTTCATGAAATAAATCGTCAATTTTGTAGCGAATATCACTGCGTATTTTTCGCAGGCTCCGCTCTGCAGAAGCATGTACCCAAACATGAAGATCAAAGATTAATGCGCTGTCACCAAAATCTTCAAACAGAACAGATGGCTCGGGATCCTTTAGTGCGTCGGGATGCTCCCTTGCTGCAAGCTCTATTAATTCAGCGGCTTTGCGTACCGGCGACCCATAAGCGATACCAACTCTAACCGTCGTTCGTGTCAGCCGGTCAACCAGCGTCCAGTTAACTAAAATATTCTCCAGCAAATAACTGTTGGGGATAAGCATGTGTACGCCATCGACCCGCCTGAATTGAGTCGATCGAGTATTAATGGACTCCACCGTTCCCTTCGTGTCGCCTATTTCCAGAAAATCCCCAATTCTAATGGGCCGCTCCCACATTAATATCCAGCCGCTAATAAAATTATTAATAATATTTTGAGCACCAAAACCAACACCAATGGCCACGGCACCGGAAATAAATGCAAACGCAGTTAAGGGTACGTTCATCAAATCCAGCGCACTAATGACCAATATGGAAAGCGCGATAATCAAGTAAGCTCTCGAAATAACTTGAATAGAATTGGGGTTTAGGCCCTGTTTTGCCATGAGGTTGCGAATGAACTTTGCACTCCAGCGGATAAACAGGATTCCCGCTAACAGCAATAGCGGTATGTAAATTAAATCGGCAAGACTGATAGACGTATCGCCGAATTCAACAACCGTGGTCTGAAGGAAATCTTTATTAATATTCATATAGTTAACCGTTGCCAAGCTGTTAGACTTTGCTTCTAATCTTTGATTAAAAGAGGTTACCACTCTCTTTGGTGTGACTAAACCTCTATTGTTTATGAAATAAGGTGGATAAAAATGATCCGTTCCCAATTACTTTCAAAAGATTTAACAATCACTCATGGGGGGCAATCGCTGGTTGCTCAGTGGGAGAAAGATAAAACGAGTTATTTGTGGCTGGATATTGAAGGTGAACTCCAAGACAGTGAGGTGGAGCTCTTGCTATCGATAGGTTGCCATGAGCTGGCTGTTAAGGATGCACAACGCAAGCGCCACCCACCAAAGGTTGAAGAGTTTACAAACGATACCTTTATTTTATTTCGCGGCTTAACTCATATCAGTGCTGATATGACTCTCGATCCCCAACAAATAGGTTTTTTTGTTGGTACTAATTTATTGGTCACCGTACATCGGGGCGCATCACTGAGTATTAATCAGTATTGGTTCAATCGAGATATTGCCGACTTACTGGCAAAGCCTTCGCTGCTGTTAACCAAAATTATTCATTATTCTGCCGGCCGTTATCTGGAAGCAGTGCTGAGTTTCGAGGCGGTGCTAAACGATGCCGAGGAGAATTTACTTGGCGATACACCCGATGTCGCGATGCGAGCACTGGTTGGTTATCGGTCGAGACTTTTGAACCTGAGGCGGGTATTTAACTACCACGAAAAATTATTTAGTACGATTGTTCACGATGAGCTCACACTTCACAGCGAACATTACGACTCAGAACTCCAGCATGCACTGAGAGATGTCTATGATCGCTGTGAGCGATTATTGAGTTTGTCTTCGATGTATTACGACACCTGTGGCGACCTGATTGACGGTTACATCTCCATTAGCTCGCATCGGTTGAACGATACAATGCGCATTCTTACCGTGATTACAGCAACCTTTGTGCCACTGAGTTTTATGGTGGGGCTCTACGGCATGAACTTCGATAATATGCCAGAGCTTCACTGGAAATATTCCTATTTTGTGCTTCTGGGTACGATGGCGACGACGGTGACGGGATTAGTTTTTTTCTTCAAACATAAGAAATGGCTTTAAGGCGAGGCTCTAAGGAATGGCTTAAAAACCAGTTGCACAGAACGCGGCCTTTTGCGTGTTAGGCCGCGCGACTGTTCGCTGTACTTGCTTCAACAGCTCTATTTAAGGGGGCAGGTGCTTAGGCCAAGTATTTTATAAAGTGGGCAGAAGCCCAGCAGCCCGGTCAGCAATGGTACTAACCCGACCAGCCCCCACAACGTTTGTGGGCCGATAACACACAAGCTAAGCAATGCTAGCCCAACAATTACCCGTATAACTCGATCTACATTGCCTTCATTTTTCATCACATCATCCTCATTTCAGTAAAACCCCACAGGGGTGATCACTATCTGTTATAGCTGATTTTAAGAACATCGATGCGCAAACTCAGTGACTTAGTCACTCAGCAAACGGGATTTGTGGTTTGTTTTAAAGAAAGTGAGCGTGGGGCTGATTTAAATCAAACCATGTAAGGCGGTTCTATCAAGTAGCTCGATACTGCCGCGATCCAGCTTGACCAAACCCTGGCTTTCAAAACGCTTAAGATGTCGGCTGACCACCTCGCGGGCAGAGCCGATTTCAGACGCAATGTCCAGATGTGTTGCCTGCACGGGGTTGCAGGGTTGAAGCAGCAAATACTTAGCCAGGCGTTGTTCCAGCGTTTCCAGTGCCAGTTTTTCAATGGTTTCTATCAGGCTGCCAATGCGTTGGCCGAAATTATCAAATACCTGATGACGAAACTCTGCCGAGTTCTCCATGAGTTCATCAAAGCGGCGCTTGGGCATTATTCGCACCGACAACGCCGACTCGGCAACAGCTTCCGCAGGAAAGCGCTTATCACCCAACAGGCAGGTGGTGGTCAACACACAGATTTCCCCCGGGGCCACATGGTAAAGCACCACCTCGCGACCATTGGCCGAGCGGGCGAAAATTTTGACAGACCCCGCAACCAGCAAAAAATAATTCTGGCACTCATCACCCTGACGTAGAATTTGTGTTCCCGCAGGAACCTGCTGCAAAGGATAGTCGCTAAAATAATGTTCCAGTGGCACAGGTAACTCCAAAAGCAAAGTGGTTGGCCGCGTTATGTCGAAAGTAACTGCGCGGCTTCTTTGGTGAGTGGTATAAGTATGCCATTCGTATCCAGAGATATAAAAGGACTCTTACCCCTATAGTTTTAGGCTAGATTATCAAGAGGGCTTCGTGTTCCAGCGTAATGTTGGCCTAGTACATGGGTGTATATTTGTGTGGTTTTCACATCATTATTCCCGAGTAATTCTTGAACACTTCGAATGTCTGTTCCGCCTTCCAGAAGATGAGTCGCAAATGAATGGCGGAATGTATGACAGTTTACTTTTTTGTTGTAAATTTCAGCCTTGACCACAGCTGGTTTTAAAGCCTTGCGAACCACCGATTGATGCAGGTGGTGTCGACACATGTCACCCGTGACA
>JBFICW010000005.1:0-90075 GCA_041581635.1 Porticoccus sp.
CATGAAAACCTGATTTGTGTTGTTGCACACTTGCCATTATAGACACTCAATTAAGATGAAATGGCTATCCTTGCCTTACACTTAAGGTTAATTTTTTACGTACAGCGCACGTATTTCACAGTTATGGCGTAATTAGGATTCACAGAGTATGTCGCAGAATATTGATGAGCAGTACTACCATTAATGACTGAGAACAAAGCCCTTGAAGAACTTCCTCATAACCACCCCTTCCATTGATACAAAACACATCTCAGAGCGGTACAAAAAGTAATCCTGGCAGAACAAAGATTTTAATTTATCTGGTTCAGCATAACCACCGTTTGACAGGCTATTCCTTCCCTTCGCCCCTCAAAGCCCAACTTTTCTGTAGTCGTTGCCTTGACGTTAATCTGGCCTGGGTTACAACAGCAATCAGCTGCAAGATTGGATACCATTTGTTCGACATAGGGTGACATTTTGGGTGCTTGAGCAATGATCGTCATATCAGCGTTAACCAGATAGTAGCCTTTGCTATTGATCAGGGAAATCACTTCACGCAATAACCCCCGACTATCTGCTCCACTATAACGCGCATCGGTATCGGGAAAATGTCGGCCAATATCACCAAGCGCCGCAGCCCCCAGCAGAGCATCACATAATGCATGAATCAGCACGTCGCCATCGGAATGAGCAACCAAACCACGTTCATAGGGAATGGTTACACCACCAAGCACTATATGATCGCCCGCGCCAAAGGCGTGAACATCGTAGCCTTGCCCTACTCTCATCTTATTGTTGCTCCTGCTGGTAGGCCATAATTGCCCGGGCAATAGCGATATCCTCAGACCGCGTAATCTTAATGTTATCTCTACTTCCCTCAACCACTTGAGGGGTATAACCCAGTTTTTCAACTGCCGCAGCTTCATCTGTGGGCTGCCATTGATCACGCTTAGCTGTTTTCAAACTCCAACTCAACAGTCCGTATCGAAACATCTGTGGCGTCTGTGCCGCCCATAACTGGCTACGGTCTTCCGTCGACTCGATATCCCGACTGTTCAAGACCCGCTTGACGGTATCACTAACCGGCGTTGCCAATACACCGCCTACACCGTGGTCTTTCAGTTGATCTAGCAACTTATTGATGTCAGACACCCTGACACAGGGACGAGCCACATCATGTACCAAGACCCAATCATCGGCTTGGGCTTCACGGTATAAACATTCCAGTGCCAGACGCACAGAATCAACTCGTTCCTCTCCACCATGAACCGTCCTGATTCGGGGGTGCTCAAAAATTTCCAATTGCTGCCAGCGGCTATCTTCCTTATTTACTGCAACCAGAACAATAGATGAGCCTATAGCTAACAAACGCTTTAGGGTATGTTCTATGACAGTGGCTTCATCTAACAACTGGTATTGCTTTGGAAGAGCGCCACCAAAACGACGACCGGTCCCAGCTGCGGGCACAATAATCCAGAGGCTCACTTCGGTTCCTTGTCTACTACCATGTAAAAAGTCTCGCCGTCCTTGACCATACCAAGATCAACCCTGGCGCGCTCTTCAACACTCTCCAACCCATCTTTCAAATCATTGACTTCACTGGCCAAAATACTATTGCGCTCCTTAAATCCTTGATTCTCCAACCGCTGGCTTTCAACTTCACGATGTAGCATCTGTTTTTGAGCCAGGCTGCCCTCACCCACCCACAGTCGATATTGCAGGAAGAGGAAAAGAACAATAAGAACTGCCAATAGCCAACGCATAGTCAGATTCTACAGAACAAAGTAACGAACGTCAGTGCTAGGCAAAATGAGCTAAACGAGGATAAAGCATTGTAGGAAAATATCATCAGGGATCGTTTCTCACCCCTGATGATATTAATGACTTAGAACTAGCGAGAAAGAGGATTATGACTTAAATTCATCGCGACCACGATAGGGGGCTGTTCCACCCAGCTCTGCTTCAATGCGTAGTAAACGATTATATTTAGCCACACGGTCTGAGCGACACAGCGAACCGGTTTTGATTTGGCCAGCTGATGTAGCCACTGCCAAATCAGCGATAGTGGTGTCTTCTGTTTCACCTGAACGGTGAGAAATCACCACAGAGTAACCCGCATCTTTTGCCATTTGAATGGCATCCAGCGTTTCAGAAAGAGAACCAATTTGATTAAATTTAATCAGAATCGAATTGGCAACACCTGTATCAATACCTCTTTGAAGAATTTTGGTATTGGTTACAAATAAGTCATCGCCAACTAATTGAACTCGACTGCCCAGTTTTTCTGTTTGATATTTCCAGCCATCCCAATCAGATTCATCCTGACCGTCCTCAATAGAAATAATGGGGTATTGATCGCACAATTCTGCCAGAAAATCACTGAATCCTTCTGCGCTGTATACCTTGCCTTCACCGGAAAGGTTGTATTGACCATCTTTATAAAATTCTGATGAGGCACAATCCAGCGCCAAAGTGACATCTTCACCCAAGACGTAACCCGCCGCTTCAACAGCCTCTTTAATAATGGCAAGTGCATCTGCATTAGACGCCAAGTTAGGCGCAAAACCACCCTCGTCACCAACAGCAGTGTTTAACCCTTTACTACTGAGTACGCTCTTCAAGGAGTGGAAAATTTCCGCCCCCACGCGAAGCGCTTCGGTAAATGTTTTGGCAGATACCGGCTGAATCATAAACTCCTGAATATCAACATTGTTATCGGCATGTTCGCCACCGTTGATAATGTTCATCATTGGTACTGGCATGCTGTATTGACCAGCCGTACCGTTAATTTCTGCAATATGTGCGTAGAGAGGAATACCCTTGTCTTGAGCGGCTGCTTTAGCAGCAGCCAGAGATACCGCAAGAATGGCATTTGCACCGAGTTTTTCTTTATTCTCAGTACCATCGGCATCAATCATTAGCTGATCTAATGTACGCTGATCTGTCACTTCTTTACCGATCAACAACTCTCTTATCGTAGTATTAATATTCGCAACTGCAGTTAATACACCTTTACCCATATAGCGGCTTTTGTCGCCATCGCGTAATTCCAGTGCTTCACGAGTACCTGTGGACGCGCCTGAAGGCGCACATGCTGAACCAACAATGCCATTTTCGAGAATAACATCGGCTTCAACTGTTGGGTTCCCACGAGAATCAAGTACTTCGTATGCGTGAATGTCTGCAATATTGCTCATTTATCTCTCCGTTTTAAAGCTGCGGCATAAACCGGCTTTGTTTGTATTTTTCAGGTTTTTCAAATTAACCGGATAAGCAATTTTGACCTGCTTATCTCAACATCCCTCAGCCTAATAAATAGGAAGTTCAGGCTGAGATTTAATCAGTTCATCGATAGACTTCACTTGGGACAAAAATGGCTCCAGCATGTCCAATGGCAGCGCACTGGGGCCATCACACTTGGCATTATCCGGGTCGGGGTGAGCTTCTAAAAATAAACCTGCCAGCCCTACCGCCATGCCAGCACGAGCCAACTCCGCGACCTGATGGCGCCGACCACCAGAAGCCGCGCCCATGGGATCACGACACTGCAATGCATGAGTGACATCAAAAATAAGTGGCAGGCCGCTACTGACTTCTTTCATAGTACGGAACCCAAGCATATCCACCACAAGGTTGTCGTACCCCATACATGAGCCGCGTTCACAGAGCATGATTTTATCGTTGCCACACTCGCGAAATTTATCCACGATGTTGCCCATTTGTGATGGGCTTAAAAACTGTGGTTTTTTCACATTAATGACAGCGCCGGTCTCGGCCATGGCTTTTACCAAATCAGTTTGGCGAGCCAGGAATGCCGGTAGTTGAATGACATCACAGATATCGGCAACTGGTTGTGCCTGATAAATTTCGTGTACATCAGTGATAACCGGCACATTAAACGTTTTCTTTATTTCTTCAAAAATCCTCAACCCTTCATCGAGTCCGGGGCCACGATAGGAATGAATCGAAGATCGGTTCGCCTTGTCAAACGAAGCCTTGAAAACGTAGGGAATACCGAGTTTATTGGTGACATTGACATAGTGTTCAGCCACTTGCATCGCAAGGTCACGTGACTCAAGCACGTTCATACCAGCAAATAATACAAAGGGCCTGTCATTGGCGACAGGAATTCCACTGACATCAATCGACACACTTGGAACTGGCTGTCGCAACTCAGACATACTTAGGCTCCCTTCTTAGCCTGTGTTAAGGCCGCTTTCACGAAACTAGTGAATAATCGGTGTCCATGACGGGGCGTAGAAGTAAATTCCGGGTGAAACTGACAAGCAAAGAACCACGGGTGGTCGGGAATTTCCACAATTTCAACCAGTGTTTTGTTCTCTGACCAGCCCCCCACCAGCAAACCGGCCTCCTCTAATTTAGGCACATAGTTGTTATTGACTTCGTAACGGTGGCGGTGACGCTCAAAGATTTCATCTGCGCCATAGATCTCCTTGGCCATAGAACCATCAACCAAATAACTTGTTTGGGTCCCAAGCCGCATGGTTCCACCCATATCAGAATCTTTACTGCGTTTTTCGACATTGCCCTCGGTATCTATCCACTCGGTAATCAGTCCAATCACTGGATCTTTCGTTGCTGAATCAAACTCAGTGCTATTAGCACCTGCCAGGCCGCAGACATTTCGAGCAAATTCAATCATCGCAACCTGCATACCCAAACAGATACCAAGGTATGGAACCTTATTAACACGGGCATAATTAACGGCTTTAATCTTGCCTTCAACACCCCGTATACCAAAGCCTCCCGGCACCAAGACTGCGTCACACCCCTCCAGTAAAGACATATCTTTTTCAAGATCTTCAGAGTCGATATAGCGCACATTTACTTTTGCCTGATTACGGATACCGGCATGTATTAGCGCTTCGTTGAGAGATTTATAAGCATCCAGAAGCTCCATATATTTGCCGACCATGGCAATGGTTACTTCGTGGTGTGGGTTTGACTGGGTTTCCACCACCCAATCCCAATCACTCAGGTCTGCCTCGCCACAATCCAGGTGCAGCTTTTCCACGACGATCTGATCTAACCCGCGGGTCTTTAGGTCGCGAGGAATGGCGTAAATGGTCTTGGCATCCAGCAAAGTGACGACGGCACGTTCTTCCACATTGGTGAACAGCGCGATTTTCTTCCGCTGCCCTTCATCGAGCTCAACTTGAGAGCGACACAACAAAATATCGGGCTGAAGACCGATAGAACGTAACTCCTTGACGGAGTGCTGAGTTGGTTTTGTTTTTGTTTCGCCAGCGGTAGCAATGTAGGGCACCAGTGTAAGGTGCATCAAGATGGATCGACTGGAACCCAACTCCACTTTTAGTTGGCGAATGGCTTCAAGAAAAGGTTGAGACTCGATATCACCTACTGTGCCACCAACTTCTACAATAGCGACATCATGGCCTTCGCCACCAGCAAGTACTCGGCGTTTTATTTCATCTGTTACATGAGGGATAACCTGCACGGTACCCCCCAAATAATCACCTCGTCGTTCCCGGCGCAAAATTGTTTCGTAAACTTTACCGCTGGTAAAATTATTACGCTTACTCATCTTAGACGATAGGAAGCGCTCGTAATGCCCTAAGTCGAGGTCTGTCTCAGCACCATCTTCGGTGACAAAAACCTCTCCGTGCTGGAAGGGACTCATCGTACCTGGATCTACATTCAGATACGGATCCAGTTTTAGAATGGTCACATTGAGACCGTGGGCCTCAAGAATTGTGCCCAGTGACGCCGAGGCAATACCCTTCCCTAAAGAAGATACAACACCGCCCGTAACAAAAATATAACGTGTCATTTAGACCCTTCCAAACACTTTTAAATATCACTTAAAAATATGCTGAACAGCAGGTAAGTCTTTGAAAAGAGAGGCCATTTTGGTTGCTTATCCCGCAACATGCAGACCGAGACTCATCTCTCTCAAGATGGGGCGCCAGACTACCAGAAACCCCATAAATGCTCAATCTAAATTACTGGAGAAAACGCCATTCAATGACTAAGCCCACCTCACTTTCTCCAACAGAAAATTCATCACACACCCACAGATCACCTACTGCTGCCAACTGATCCTGTATATAAATTAGCGGAATTCGATTTCTCAACCAAGGCTCTAATCCATATTCCTGAAAAAGCTTCTTCAGTGAATTAGATCCGCTGCGGCCGAGGGGTTTACAGCGCTCACCCCCAACTCTAAAACGGATTTCCACTGCGTCACCTTTCGATAGCTTCAGCCCTTTTCCCTGCTCTAAAGTCATGGAGAGCTGACTGTTGTCGGGCAAGGATAAAACCTCCCCTACGCGCCACTCAATAGAAGACGGTAATTGGTCCGGGGCATCCAGATCTATTGGCAACAGGTAAAGCCTTCGATGAAAACGGCGTAGCTGTACTCCGGCCCAAATGACTAACGGCTCGGCGTCCTCTCGAGCAGGTAATAACTCATGCAATATGGTTTCAACAATCCGATGCCCCGGCTGCGGCAATCCATGCTGCCCAGCCCAATGCCTAAGGAGATTGCCCTGACGCAAGAAATCCAATGTCATCATGGGGTCGAGCGCAATACTCCAACCAATCCGCTCAGCTCTCTCGTAAACTGCGATCAGATCCTGTGCGGCCAATATTTCTGCCAGCTGATCAGACTCTCCACATAATGCAGAAGAATGAGCAACTCTAGGACAATAATCAGGCCAACGTTCTGCTATCACAGGAACAACTTTTTGGCGTATAAAATTTCGATCAAAGGACAGATCCTGATTACTTTCATCCTCGATCCAGTTTAAATTTTCTGCCCTTGCATACACCTCCAATTCCGCACGAGTGTACGACAGCAATGGACGCAACAATTCACCCTTACCCAATGACCGGACTTTCGGCATCCCCGCCAGCCCTTTGGGGCCACTTCCACGCAACAATCGATAAAGCACTGTTTCTACCTGATCATCGGCATGATGTGCCATTAACAATAAATCTGAGGGTGACAAAAGTTTCTCAAAGACAGCATAACGCGCATCTCGAGCCGCCTGCTCCAACCCCTGGCCATCATTATCAACAGAGACGGTTTCGGCCAGCATAACGACACCCAGCTCATCACAACGAGACTGACAGTGTTGCTGCCATGTATGAGCATTCTTGGACAATTGATGGTTAATATGAATTGCTGTTATTGTTTCTGCCCCCAATAGCTTTACCACTGCCTGCAGGAGTACATGGGAATCCATTCCGCCACTATAGGCAAGATAACAGTGGTTGGCCTTTCGGATTTTTGGGATATGAGAGGCGAGGTAATCTGGGGAAAATGGCATGCTAACTCTTCAACCGATCATTAGAACTAAGCGTTATAAGATACGCAATAAGCACGAATATTAACAGTTTCACTTTATTGGAGTGATAAGAAACTCTTTCCAATACCCCCAGTCATTGGAGACTAGACTAACCGTATATTTACTGACTCTGTGCAGTTTTTGCCAATTCAGTGTCTATACTTAAGAACAAGCATCCAAACTGGTCAATTCAGGTGGTATAAGCCGTCTGGAAAGGAGAAATAAATAGCAGCTTTGCAGCAGAGATTTCGGATACCAGAATGGACACTGACAGCAGATATCTTCAGGAGGTGTAAATGTCAGTAAAGCCCATCGACAAAACACCGAACTCGACTAAAAGGACGCAGCTGACACCGAGTGCACTCCAGCAAGAAAACGAAACTTTTCGTGGTAGTGGTGGTATCAGTGAGGGAAATCGGGCACTGGGGTTTAAGCCCGCATTCTATGATATGGAAACAGGTGTATCCCACCCCTCGTTATTCGCCAGTGGTTTGGAGGCACCCATGCATGTGCTGGATGGACTTCCTAGCGAACTGGTGGAGTCCCGTCTGGAAAACGGTAAGGTGGCGGCAGTAAAACCTGGGGTTATTTCTGGCTTTGTTCAAAGCAACCATTTTTATACGAGAGAACAAGCCGCGCTAGCCACCGCACAGTTAATTACCCGGACTCAAATGTTGAGTAATCCTCAACAACACAATCAACTACTCGCGGCATGGGAACGATTTGTTCTCGATCAAGATTACCCTACGGATTTAATCCGCCCGGTAGTTGAAGACTCGTGGCGTCGCTGCCATCAATTTGCCCTTGATCCCGAACTACGCTACGCCCCCATCATCTCCGACAGGGGACAGCTAGAGTATTCACACTTCCTTCATTCAGACTTATTGAATGCAGCCCGCCCCATATTAGAGCGAGCTAAAGAGCATTTGTATCGATCCGACAGCCTAATTCTTCTGTCTGATGCCAGCGGACTAATCCTCGACGTGAAAGCAGACCAGCATGTGATCGCAAGCGCGGGAGATATTAATTTGATTGAGGGGGGCATATGGAGTGAAGAAGTCGCAGGCACAAATGCTATTGGCACCGCACTAGCAGCGGCCGAGCCTGTACAACTTTACGGGGCCGAACATTTTTGTGCTGGCATCAAACACTGGACCTGCTCTGCCGATGTCATACGTGACCCTCATGACGGAATGATTTTAGGCGCTGTAGATCTATCCGGCTTAACCGACTCCTATCAGAGAAACGCATTAGATTTCGCCATTATGGCTGCCCGCTTAATCGAAACAAATTTAGCCAGCGAGTATTTTAGATCCCGAGAGCAGGTCATTGCAGCCACAAAGAATATGTTTGAAGGATGGAAGAATGAGGGACTCCTTGCCTTTGACAGGCGAGGCCGCCTGGTCAAGGCCAACCAGTTCGCACATCAGGCACTTGAAGAACTGGGTGCTGACTTAGTGATCACCCCACAATGTCGCGTTCCAGCTTTGGATCTTGATGTGTCACCCTTTACCAAGATAGAGACACCGAAATGGCTTGAAGAGCCATTGCGCCTTCCTATCAAACTCAAAGAGCATGAGGTCGGCACACTTGTTGTTCTCTCGGTACATCATTGATGTGAAGGTCAATCTTTCGAAAAATTACCGCTTCCCTGCCTGATAAACCCTCGACCAGATAAATACTTCCAAATGAAGTAATGAAATATGATTAGGAGTTACCGTAACTCATTAGACGCTGGTACCTTTTCTCCAACAATTCGTCGAGTGGGATTTGCTGAAGTTGATCGACCTGAATCGAAAGTCTCTCTTTAAGTGTGGATGCCATTTTCTCAATATCGCGATGAGCGCCACCCAAAGGCTCAGGGATGGTTTCATCGACAATACCCAGATCTTGCAACACCGACGAAGTAACGCCCATGGCATCAGCAGCATCAGGCGCTTTATCTGAGGTTTTCCAAATAATATTCGCACAACCCTCTGGCGATATTACAAAGTAAGTGGAGTACTGCAACATATTAAGGTAATCACCTACACCAATAGCCAGCGCTCCACCCGAACTACCTTCACCTATCACAGTACAAATCATGGGTGTTTTAAGTCGAGACATCACAGCCAGGTTCTGAGCAATAGCTTCACTGATACCCCGCTCTTCGGAATCAATACCTGGGTAAGCCCCGGGGGTATCAATCAACGTCAACACAGGCATTTTAAAACGCTCAGCCATCTCCATCAGTCGCATGGCTTTCCGGTATCCCTCCGGCTTTGGCATACCAAAATTTCTATAAACTTTCTCGTTGACGCCGCGACCCTTTTCTTCACCAATAACCATCACAGGCTTGTCATCTAGGCGAGCAACGCCACCAACAATTGCTTTATCATCGCCAAAATGGCGATCACCATGAAGCTCCTCAAAATCGGTAAAGACACGGCTGATATAATCTGTGGCATAGGGGCGCCGCGGGTGACGAGCCACCTGCACAATTTGCCATGCACTTAGATCTGAGTAGAGTTTTTCTGTGAGCCTATGGCTTTTGTCACGGAGTTTGGCGACCTCATCCGTGATGTTGAGTTCGTTGTCATTACCAACCAGCTGCAACTCTTCAATCTTGGCTTCAAGTTCTGCAATAGGTTGTTCAAAATCCAGATAGTTCAGATTCATAATGCCTTGTTGTCCCTAATATTTACAACTGAGCGGGGCTGCTAATTGTGTAGCATCCACCCCAGGTAGGATTTATACAATTGTACTGGCAGTACAACATAATTCATAGCAGACCGCGCTGAGGCTAAAATCGGAGATGCACGCTTGGATGACCAAACAACTCTCTTAGTTTATGCAACAGATCATCCTCAGGTGCAACCATCCATTGCTCTCCCAAGGCAATTTCACCAACAGCAACACTATTATTGTAGGAGATACGCATTGGACAATTACCCTGTTTATAGGGGGCTATAAATTCAGCCAGCTGATCAATTGTCGAACCATTGAGTTTTTCTTTGGTTACGTCAATCACTATCGCTTTGAGATAATTTTCACGTGCTTCAGTAAGGCTCTTTACTTGGTCGGCCCGCATTTTTAGCCCACCAGTGTAGTCGTCTTCAGAGACCTGGCCCTCTAATACGAGTAGCGCATCTTTAACAATTTTATCTCGATATTCCTGAAAGGTATCGGCAAAAATAGCGACCTCTATCCTACCGCTGCGGTCATCCAGGGTAATCACAGCCATATTATCGCCACGTCGAGTTTTAATAACTCGCATACCCACTACTAAGCCGGCTACTAACTGTTTATTCTTGTCTGGCTTCAGGTCAACAATTCGGCCACCAACAAAGTGGGCCAGCTCCTCAACATATTCATCGATTGGGTGGCCCGTTAGATAAAGCCCAAGTGTTTCTTTTTCCCCATGTAGTCTTTCTTTGCCTGTTTCACTTCGTATATGACGAAAGCTTTGATAACCAATCTCCGGGGCACTTTCTTGAGGTGTCGCTCCAAATAAGTCACTCATACCACAGTCAGTGTTACGAGCCTCTTGCTCCGCCATCTTAACGGCTTCTTCCATCGCGGCTAACATTACTGCACGACGATAACCAATCTCACCCTCTGGCCCTATAGCATCTAGTGCCCCCGAGTGAATAAGTGCTTCTAACGCCCTCTTATTAACCCGCCGCCCGTCTACTCTGGCACAGAAGTCAAACAGATCTTTGAACGGCCCGCCCTCTTCTCTCGCGGCAATAATATTATCAACTGGCCCTTCACCTAACCCCTTAATAGCACCTAACCCATAGATAACTTCATTCTGTTCAGAAACAGTGAAGGAAAACTTGCCTCGATTCACATCGGGTGGGGACATCGGTAATTTAAGTTCGTGACACTCATCTATAAGCGTCACCACCTTGTCGGTATTCTGCATATCGGCCGACAATACTGCAGCCATAAATTCGGCGGGATAATGCGTCTTCAACCAGGCTGTTTGGTAAGCCAGTAACGCGTAGGCAGCGGAGTGTGATTTGTTAAAGCCATAGCCTGCGAACTTTTCTACCAGGTCAAAAATCTTGATTGCCAAGTCAGGATCAACACCCTGGTTTTTTGCTCCCTCTTCAAAAATAGCCCGCTGTTTATCCATCTCTTCGGGTTTCTTTTTTCCCATGGCACGACGTAACATATCTGCGCCACCCAGCGTATAACCAGCCAGTACTTGAGCGATCTGCATAACCTGTTCTTGGTATACGATCACCCCGTAGGTTGGCTCCAGCACGGGCTTCAGGCTCTCATGCTGGAATTTGGCATCTGGATAAGCCACCTCGGCACGCCCATGCTTCCGGTTGATGAAATCATCTACCATTCCCGACTGCAATGGACCAGGCCTGAACAGGGCCACCAAGGCCACAATATCTTCAAAACAGTTGGGTTCAACACGTTTAATCAAGTCTTTCATACCACGTGACTCGAGCTGAAAAACTGCCGTAGTTTCTGCGCGTTGCATCAAACCATAAGTAGCAAGGTCGTCTAGAGGAATTGTGTCTATAGAAAGCGGCTCAACATCGACATGCAAAAGCCGCTCATTAACCATTTTGACCGCCCAATCGATGATAGTAAGCGTACGTAAACCAAGGAAATCAAACTTCACCAATCCCGCTTGTTCAACATCATCTTTATCAAACTGGGTAACAAGCCCGTCACCAACTTCATCACAATACAGGGGAGAAAAATCAGTCAATTTGGTAGGTGCAATAACGACCCCACCGGCATGTTTACCTACATTTCGAGTAATACCTTCTAGCTGTAGGGCCATCCCCCAGATTTCCTGGGCCTCCTCATCATTGTCGAGAAACTCTTTGAGTACTTCTTCCTGATCTAGCGCCTTCTCGAGTGTCATACCAATATCGGCAGGAATCATCTTAGATAATTTATCGGCCAACCCATAGGCCTTGCTCTGCACTCTTGCAACATCTCGAACCACAGCCTTAGCCGCCATGGTGCCAAAGGTTATAATCTGCGATACAGCATCACGGCCGTATTGATCGGCGACATAGGAAATAACCCGGTCGCGATTGTCCATACAAAAATCGATATCAAAGTCAGGCATGGATACCCGCTCTGGATTAAGAAACCGCTCGAAGAGCAAGTCGTACTCAAGTGGATCAAGGTCTGTAATCCCAAGCGCATAGGCTACGACAGAGCCTGCGCCAGACCCACGACCCGGACCAACTGGAATATCGTTTTCTTTGGCCCAGCGAATAAAGTCCATCACGATCAGAAAATAACCAGGGAAGCCCATCTGAATAATAATGTCCAGCTCGAAGCGCAAACGATCCATATAAACTTGCTTGCGATCGGAATAATCTTCGGCTGCCTTATCGAGTATTTTGTCGAGTCGGCCAAGCAATCCTTCCAGAGATAGTTTCTCGAAAAAGCTATCGGTCGTCATGCCTTCTGGGATTGGATACTCAGGCAGGAAATACTCACCAAAATTTAGAGCTAAAGTACAACGACAAGCAATTTCCAGCGTGTTTTCTATGGCCTCGGGGATATCACTGAACAGCGCCGCCATTTCCTCAGGTGAACGCAAATATTGCTGTTCACTGTATCGTCGTTCACGACGAGGGTCGCCCAATACGCGCCCCTCTCCAATACAGACTCTCGCTTCATGAGCATCAAATTGGTCGGCGCCAAGGAATCTCACATCATTTGTCGCGACCACAGGACAATCAAAATTTGAGGCCAAAGCAACAGCCAAATGAATAAAATTTTCTTCTTGGGGACGCCCTGTACGAGTCAGCTCAAAATAAAACCGGTCGGAAAAGTCCTGTCTCCAGCCCTCTAATAGCTCTACAGCCTGATCAGACTTATTGGCAAGTAAGGCCTGACCGACATCACCCTGTCGCCCAGAGAGCGCTATAAGCCCCTCGGAAGCCTCTTTGATCCAGGATCTTTGTACAAAGGGTTTCCCCTGAACCTGGCCTTCCTGATAAGCCCGGGAAATCAACTTGGTTAGATTGCGGTACCCCTGCTGGTTCATAACCAACAAGGTCACACAACTAGGGGTTCCATCTTCAATGGGGTTCAGCACTTGAAGATCAGCACCGCAAATTGGCTTTATGCCAGTATTCTGAGCCGCCTTATAGAATTTCACCAAACCAAAAAAATTAGTCGCATCGGTTAGAGCAGCGGCAGGCATACCCAGCTCCGCTACTTGCTGAACCAATGGTTTGATCCGCACAATACCATCCACCAGTGAATATTCGCTGTGCAGACGAAGATGAACGAAGGATGGAGCCATAGAATGCCTTTCCATATGGACTGCTTATAAAAAAGAAACGTCGCAAATTAGTTGTATGAATTAAACCGTAATTTTAATACAACGGCCTGAGCCGTTTGTTCGATTCTCTTTGATTCAGACTATCGTCAATTGCCTTGCCGCCAGCATGCTTTTAATAGGCTCGAAAGACTGCCGATGAATTGGGCTTGGGCCTAAACATTCAATCGCATCCTTGTGGCGCTTGGTTCCATACCCTTTATGTGCAGAAAACCCATAACCCGGATATTGCTCATCAAACGCGCACATCTCACCATCTCTACAGACTTTAGCCAAAATCGATGCGGCACTGATAGAAGCTATTTTGTCATCGCCCTTAATGACTGTCTCGCCGGTATAATTCCAGGGCGGCATACGATTACCATCCACAGCCACGTATTCTGGCTTAATAGCCAGACCATCAACTGCCCGCACCATCGCCATCATGGTAGCCTGTAATATGTTGTAGCGGTCAATTTCCTCAACTGAGGCCCTAGCAATAGACCAGCATAATGCACTTTCTTTGATTAAGGCGGAGAGTTGCTGGCGGCGCTTATCTGTCAGTTTTTTTGAATCTGCAAGCCCCTCAATTGGCTTATCCGGATCAAGGATGACGGCCGCCGTGACCACATCCCCGGCCAACGGTCCTCGTCCGACTTCATCTACACCGGCCAATAGCTTACCGTCATAACCAAGCTTGTAGGACTCAATCATGCACCTACCTTCAACAACTTAACTAAAGCGCTTGCAGCAGTTTTGCTTCCGCCATACCGGAGAGATTCATGAAGCTCCGTAAACCGTCGCTCTAATACCGACACT
Organism: Porticoccus sp.; assembly: GCA_041581635.1. Classification (GTDB taxonomy): domain Bacteria; phylum Pseudomonadota; class Gammaproteobacteria; order Pseudomonadales; family Porticoccaceae; genus Porticoccus. The sequence goes on from JBFICW010000005.1 coordinate 14,422, forward strand.
CGGTCTGGCTCTGAGAAATAGGCCAACACTGCCTCACAGAGGTTTTCTACGGTAGCATCATCCTGCAACAACTCAGGAACAAGCGCCTCATTCGCCAGTAAATTTGGCAGTGAAACAAAGGGAATTTTGACCATTTTTGACACTATTGCGTAGGTATATTTACCCAACCGATAACTCACAACCATAGGCTTTTTCAACAACATAGCTTCCAGAGCAGATGTTCCTGATGACAACAACACAACATCTGCAGCGGCCATTGCTGTAAGCGACTGGCCGTCGAGAAGCGTTACTGACAAACCCGGGTAATTCTTGAGAATTAACTCCAACTCCCCTCTACGTTCTGGGCTGGCTGTCGGCACAACTAAATGTAACCCTGGCACCTTAGTTGAGCAACGTTGGCCCACGTCCAGAAACAATCTACCCAGTGCCTCAACTTCAGAAGCACGACTTCCCGGCATGATGGTCATCACCGGGCAACCTTCGGGAATATCCAGTTTTTTTCGAGCATCGGAAGTATTGGTTTCCAATGGAATCGTTTCTGCCAGAGGGTGTCCCACACAAACGACAGGAACCCCTCGCTCACGATAAAAAGCCTCCTCAAAAGGAAGCAGTGTCAACATGAGGTCTACAGCCTGAGCAATTTTCTTGATTCGACCTTGACGCCAAGCCCATACCGATGGGCTCACATAGTGCGCAGTTTTAATACCCTTTCTACGGAGTTTACGCTCAAGACCCAAATTAAAATCGGGAGAGTCGATGCCAACCACTAAATCAAAATGATTATCGTGAAAATGTTTAAACAGGGCTTTTCTTATCTTTAGGAGTTCAGGCAGCCGTTTCAGTGGCTCCACCAGCCCCATAACAGACAGACGGTCAATCGGAAAGAGGGATTGAAACCCCTCATCCAACATTTTAGCGCCACCAATCCCTTCAAAATGAGCATCGGGATAATACGACTTTAGTGCCCTAATTAACCCTGCACCAAGCTGATCGCCAGATGCTTCACCAGCGACCAGACCGATTCTAATTTGCTGGGACATGGCTCAGCGAATAATGCCGCGGGATGAAGCTCTAACTGAATCGACGAGAGCCTGGACTTCAGGATGCTCCAAGGCGAGTTCATCTAGTTTTAACAGTGCTTCATCAAGAGATAAACCCTGACGATAAAGTATTTTGTATCCCTGCTTGATTGCAGCAATAGCTTTTTTATCAAATCCTCGACGCTTCAGGCCTTCGGAATTGATCGTACGCGGCTCTGCCGGGGAACCAAAAGCCATAACATAAGCTGGGACATCCTGGGGCAGAAAGGCCGCAGGGCCAATCATGGTATGGGCTCCGATCGAAACAAACTGATGCACGAGAACATAGCCAGACAAAATCGACCAGTCACCTAAACTTACATGACCGGCAAGCGAGGCATTGTTCACCAGAATACAATTGTTACCCACCGCACAGTCATGACCAATATGTACATAGGCCATCAACAGGTTGTTATCCCCGATAGAGGTAACACCTCGATCTTGAACTGTGCCCCGGTGAATTGTTACGCCTTCCCGTATCGTATTGTTATCACCAATTTCAAGACGAGTGGGCTCTCCTTTGTACTTCAGGTCAGGAGTATCTTCACCAATGGTAGAAAACTGAAAAATTTTATTATTTTTGCCTATAGATGTTGGACCTTTCACCACCACATGGGAGTTAATGACAGTACCTGAACCAATAGTCACATCAGGACCAATCGTTGTCCAAGGGCCAACCTCTACGCCCTCCGCTAAAACTGCCGAGGGATCAATAATTGCACGTGGATCAATAAAGGACATCGTAATCAGTCCGCCTTAAGCGCACAAAGAATTGTCGCTTCACATGCCAGCTCTCCATCGACAGAGGCGCGACACTTAAAACGCCATATAGTACGTTTCACTGAGTCGATTTTTGCTTCCAACATTAACCGATCACCAGGGATAACTTGGCGCTTAAAGCGAACACCATCGACACCGGCAAACAGATACAGGACATCATCATCAACAACCTTGTCAGCCGTCAAAAACCCAAGGATTCCAGCGGCTTGAGCCATAGCTTCTATGATCATAACCCCGGGAAAGATAGGCGCGTTGGGAAAGTGGCCATTAAAAACTTCTTCATTTGTAGTGATGTTCTTGTAAGCAAGAATGCTTTCGCCCAACTCAACCTCAACAACACGATCCACCAGTAAAAAAGGGTAGCGCTGGGGTAGACGTTTTTTGATCTCAGTAATATCCATTAGGTTGTCTCAAGGTGCGGTAAAGTTTCAAAAGTACGTTAGGTTATGATTTTTTTTCTAGTGTTCTGATACGGTGAGCCAGGCTATCCAATTGATTGAAGCGAACTGCATTTTTTTTCCAGTCTCTAGAATGGCTAAATGCTGTTCCCGAGGAATAGGAACCAGGCTCTGTCAACGACTTGGTAATTATAGTCCCACCCGTAAGGTGGACATTATCGCAGATATTCACGTGCCCCACGACACCCACTTGGCCAGCAAAAATACAATTTTTACCCACAACAGTACTGCCAGATATTCCCGAACAACCTGCGATGGCCGTATTTTCACCAATGCGAACATTGTGAGCTATCTGAACATGGTTATCGAGAATAACGCCGTCCTCAATAACGGTATCGTCCAAAGCACCTCGATCTATAGTCGTGCAAGCACCAATTTCGACCCTGTCTCCAATAACGACACCGCCTAATTGATGAATTTTTATCCATTGCCCTTGGTGAGGAGCAAAACCAAAACCATCTGCACCAATCACAGAACTACTATGAATAATCACATCATTTCCGATAATAACACCATGGTAGATACTGACATTTGCCGCTATTCGACAGTTGCTTCCTATGACAGAGCCATCACCGACGACAACTCCGGCACCAATCTGACAACCATCACCAATCACAACATCATCACCGAGTACTGCTTTGGGCCCTATATACGTGTCTTCACCGATAAGAACAGAACTTGCCACCACTGCATCAGGGTGAATGCCAGATTCACCAACAGAACTACTATCGAACATTGCTGAAGCCAAGGCATAACCCAAATAAGGATTCGCCATAACGAGCATGTTGCCCGAGTATTCAACGGCGGCATCCGCACTCAATATAACGGCACCAGCCTCTGCTGTAGACAGGTGCTGGCGGTATATTTGATTTGCTAGAAATGTTAGGTCGTCAGGAGTCGCATTACGAAGTGTTGAAATTCCAGTAATCTGGTAGGTGGGATCACCTCGTAATTCAGCACCGATTCGAGAGGCTATTTCACTCAGCTGATAACTGCGCTTCATTCGTCAACTAGCTCGAAAAGTTACTTGGTTTTTTTGTTCAGACGATCAGTTAATTTAACCGTCAGATCGAGCTCTGGAGCGACAGTGACTACGGCCTCTGCATTAATCAACAGAACGACGCCCTCTTCTTTAATCAATTCCTGAAGAGCCTCACCAGCTTTCGGACGCAATTCCTGTACAACGCTGCTCTGAAGTGCTTTTTGATCAGCCTGAACCTTTCTGGTGGTTAACTCAAGGTCTGCGCGAAGAAACTCCATCTTCTTTTGTGCTTCGCCCTTCTGTGCTTCTGACCAAGTCATACTTTTTGAATCAACTTCTTTTTTCAATGCCTGCATATCAGCTACGGTACTTTCATATTTGGCTTGCAATGATGCATAGTCAGACTCTGACTGCATTTGCTTAACTCTCGCTTTAGCTACATCAGAACCAAATATAGCCTTACCAAAATCAACAACTGCAATTTTTCCCTCAGCGGCAAATGTTGTCACAGTGAACAATGTTGCCAAAGTGAACAAAAATATCTTTGCTATACGCACACTAACTCTCCATTGATTAAATTAACTTTGTTTTAGAAGGTCTGGCCCATTTGGAATTGGAAAACCTCTTCTTCATCCTCTTCACCAGCATTCAAAGGTTTAGCCAAACTAAATGTCAGCGGGCCAAAGCTACTGAGCCAGGTCGCGCCAAAACCGATCGAGTAACGAAGATCGCCAACATCCGGCTCCTGACACAGATCCTCAATTTTGTCTCCACAATCCGTATCAAATACGTTACCTGTATCAACAAAAACCGCGGCTTGGATGCTACGCTGATCTTTAATAAAGGGTAATGGGAAGATAACCTCGGCACTGCCCTCCACTAGGACATTACCGCCAAAGGGATCTGAGTCTTGAAAATTTGGATCCTTGGGAACATCACGTGGCCCCAGGGTATTACTCTTAAAGCCACGAACTGAACCGTTTCCGCCTGCATAAAAGTGCTTGAAAAATGGTAGCCGGGTCGTACCGCCAAAGCTATCGCCATAGCCTAGCTCTGTACGTAAACGTAAACTCATTTTTCGAACCAAAGGTCTAAAATACTGGCCCGAGTATTTTATTTTGTAATACTCCATATCACTGCCGGGAAAGGACATTTCTATACCCACACTCTGGGAGGAACCTGCAGTAGCCAACCGACCTCGGTTAAGGGTTGAATACCCCCAATTCAAGTTAGCTGTAAAAATATTAAAGTCTTCGCCATTATCGTTGAGGAACTCGTCAATTTCCTTGGTGGCAAAGGAACCCGTATCAATAGCCAGGCTTTCAAAACCTAAACCGACACCAATACTCGAGACTTCTGATAAGGGGTAGGCAAAGCTTAGTGAGCTTCCATAACTATCTACCGTATAGTTAGAAATATTTCCCTCATCATAATCCGTGCTTTTAGCAAACAAACCAAAACCGGCACTGACGCCATCTTTGGTAAAATACGGATCTCGGTAGTTAAGTGACAGATTTGTTTGGAAACCACTTTGATTGAGCCCTAATCCAAGGCTATTACCTGTACCGAGAAAATTACTTTCATTAATATTTGCACCGAGGACGATCCCGTATGTTTGGGCGAACCCAAGACTGGCCCCGACGCTACCAGAAGGTTGTTCCTCAACGGTATAGATAACATCTACCTGATCACTCGTTCCTGGTACTTGCTGTGTATCTGCCTGTACCTCTTTAAAGAAACCGGTACGCTCCAGACGAACCTTCGAGAATTCCATTTTAGCAGTAGATGCCGACGCTCCCTCCATCTGCCTCATTTCTCTGCGAAGCACTTCGTCCATCGTCTTGGTATTTCCGCGAAACTCGATACGGCGCACATAGGCTCGTTTTCCCGGGTCAACAAAGAATGTTACTTTGGCCGTTTTATCTTCTTCATTAACTTCTGGTATACCTTTTACTTCTGCAAAGGTATACCCGTCATTACCCAGGCGCTGAGTAATCAACTCTGTAGTATTTGTCATTAGAACCTGGGAGAACGTTTGCTCTTCTTTGAGGACAAGAAGACTGCGGATCTCACTTTCGGAAACAACCAGGTCACCAGCTAATTCGATGTCCTTAACGGTATAAATATCACCTTCAGTAATATTAATAGTCACAAAAACAGATTCGCGATCTGGGCTGATAGCAACCTGTGTTGAGTCAATAGAAAACTTGAGATAGCCTCGATCCAGATACCAGGATTCCAACCGTTCAAGATCTCCAGACAGTTTCTCTCTCGAGTATTTATCATCGTTAAAAAAGAACGATAATAAGCCGGTAGTCTTTAACTCAAGCTGAACCAGTAATTCGTCTTCTTCGAAATCATTATTCCCAACAATATTAATGTGTTTAATAGCGGCTGGGTCACCTTCATCAACATTAATATTAACAAGTACCCGATTTCGCGGAAGCTCTTCAACCTCTGCGTTGACGCGTGCCCCATAACGCCCCTGCCCGACATACTGACGCTCTAGCTCCTGAGACATTCCTTCCAAGATAGATTGACGAAAAATCTGCCCTTCAGCCAAGCCATTGCCACGGAGCGACTTGATGAGTTCATCAGTGGGAATAGCTTTGTTACCTTCGATAATAATCTCAGCGATTGCCGGCCGCTCTTTGAGGATAACAATCAGCACCCCGCCATCACGGGCGATTTGAATATCATCGAAGTAACCGGTACGAAACAGGGCGCGCGTTGCACGTCGAACGGTATCATCGTCAATCAAGTCCCCGACGCTTAGAGGCATTGAGGCAAATACAGTACCTGATGATACCCGCTGCAGACCGTCAATCCTGATATCTTCAACCTGAAACACCTCTGCCCGGATAGAGACAGAAAATAGAACCAAGCATAACAACAGATAAAAGTGTTTCATGGAGACCGATTTTCTCTTGGTTTTTGTTTATTGTTTTAGCTACAACCGCATCAGGTCATTGTATAGGGCCAGCAACATCAACCCAACAACCAGAAAAAGTCCTACCCGAAACCCAGCCATCTGAATTTTTTCGGAAACAGGAGAGCCTTTTACGGCCTCAATGATGTAATACATCAAGTGGCCACCATCCAGTACCGGGATAGGCATTAAATTCAAAACACCTAAACTTATGCTCAAAAATGCCAAAAATCCCAGATAGGCCGTCACCCCATACTGAGCAGCAGCGCCCGCCACTTTAGCAATGGTAATGGGTCCACTCAAGTGTTTTGCGGAAATCAGTCCGACCATCATCTTTTTGATGGAATCAAGAATCAAAACCGAGGTATCCCAAGTCTGCTTTACAGCTTGCGAGGCCGCTTCATACGGACCATATTCAATCTCTCGAATCATGTCTTTTGGCCACTCTGGAATTTGCACGCTCATACCCACTTGCCCAATAGCTGAACCATCCTCAGCCAGTGCCTTCTTGGGAACAATAGTGGTTAGGAATTTTTCATCGCCCCTGAGCACTTCAACTTCAATCTTCTTATCTGGTCGAGCACGAACGTAATTTACCCAGGTTGACCAGTCGTTCATAGGAACACCATCAGCCGACACGACTCTATCGCCAGTAATTAGGCCCGCGGCTTCTGCTGGGTCACCGATAACAATATTATTTGCAATAGGTAGAACTCGAGGTGAAAACAGAATCAAGCCGACACCAGCAATGGGTTCTGGCTCCTCGGTATCCGACAGCCAGTCATGCAGCTGCCCCTGATATTCGTAGGCCACCGAATCACCGGGCACCTTTGCACGAAAGGTTATCGTTCCAGTTTCGCCGATACGTCGAATCAACTGAGTACTTAGTGCTTGCCATGTAGGGGTGGGCTCTCCGTCCAGGGAAATAATTTCTTGCCCTGGCTGAAGTCCAGCTTGCTCTGCAACCGAGCCAGGCTTTAATGAGTCAATCACGGGAGCCATTCCTGTGACCCCAAAGGAATAAACAACCCAATAAATGAGTATGGCCAATAAAAAATTGGCCAGTGGACCCGCAGCGACGATGGCCATGCGCTGCCAAACGGACTTTCTGGTAAAGGCGTAAGGTAGATCTTCTTCAGGAACATCTCCTTCTCGCTCATCGACCATTTTTACATAGCCACCGAGCGGCAAGACCGACACAACAAACTCGGTGCCCAGCTTATCTCGCCAACGCAGTAACGGTGTCCCAAAACCAACCGAAAAGCGGGTCACTTTGACACCACATCGACGAGCCACCCAAAAGTGACCGTACTCATGGAAGGTCACGAGAACGCCCAAGGCAAGCAAGGTGTAAAAAATTGTCTGTACGACTTCCATCAAAAGTTCCTAGTGAGACTGCTGAATGATTGATACAGCACTCTGCCGAGCCAACTTATCGCTCGATTGGACATTTTCAAGCGTGTCCAGTTCAACGATTGCCGTGTCACCCAAGACTTGGGCTACAATTTTGGATATCTGAAGAAAAGATATATCGCCATTTAAAAATGCTTCCACAGCCACCTCATTGGCCGCATTCAACACCGTGGGCGCACTCCCCCCCATCCGCGCGGCCTCTACAGCCAAGGCCAGACATGGAAAACGCTCTAAATCAGGCCCTTCGAAATCTAGTCTGGCGGTACCGATAATATCGAGATTGGCAACACCAGAATTAATACGTTCTGGCCAAGCCATTGCATGAGCGATGGGTGTACGCATATCCGGATTGCCTAACTGCGCAAGCACAGAGCCATCCACATACTGAACCATAGAGTGGATCACACTTTGAGGGTGTATAACCACCTCTATCTGATCGGGTGAAAGGTCAAACAACCAGCAGGCCTCTATCAGCTCCAAACCTTTATTCATCATGGTAGCGGAGTCTACCGAAATTTTTCTACCCATACTCCAGTTAGGGTGTGCGCATGCCTGCTCTGGCGTTATCGTATCTAGAGTCTCCAGTGGCGATGTTCGAAAAGGACCGCCAGAAGCTGTTAAGACAATTTTTTGAACGCCACAACGATTATCTGACGCATAACCTGATGGCAAACATTGGAAAATCGCATTATGTTCGCTATCAATGGGCAATAAAGTAGCTCCTGACTCGCGAACAGCCTTCATAAACAAGCTGCCAGCCATGACTAACGCTTCTTTGTTAGCGAGCAGCACTTTTTTTCCGGCGCGCGCAGCCTCCAGGGTTGGCAACAATCCCGCGGCACCCACAATCGCCGCCATAACCATATCTACTTCTGGTGCTACAGCTATCTGGCAAAGCCCTTCCACACCACACAAAACTTTGGTCTCAGGACAGTCTTCCTTCAATAATTGCCGTAATTGATCAACACTTTTCTGATCTGCGGTCACAGCAAAACTCGGCTTGAACTTCTTGCACTGTTCTGCGAGCTCGGCTACCCGAGAATACCCACTTAGCGCATAAACCTGAAAACGGTTCGGGTGTCGCTCTACCACATCAAGCGTGCTAACACCGATGGAACCGGTAGCACCAAGTATCGTTAATTTCTGCATAAATTCAGAACTGAATATCGCTGTAGATGAAAATCAATGTGAAGACAGGCATCGCCGCTGTTAGACTATCTACCCTATCCAGTATGCCACCATGACCTGGCAAGATGTTACCACTGTCCTTGATACCACGGTGACGCTTAACCATGCTTTCCAGCAAATCACCGAGCACGGAAGCTAGCACCGTGACCATTATTACCAGAGCAAGTAACAACCAAGTACGGCTATCCAATGCCAGAAATACGCCAAGCAACAAAATAACTACTGCGTTAACTGCAACGCCACCCAGCAACCCTTCCCAGGTCTTTTTGGGGCTGACACTCGGGGCCAATTTATGCTTGCCGAATCTGCGACCAGAGAAATAGGCACCGATATCAGCACAAGCCACAATCATGACCACCAGAAAAATCATCCACTCGCCTTTAGTGGAGTGGATCAGGATCACCATAGCCGCCCACGTGGGAACTAACACCAGAAACCCCATAACACATCGCGCCCAACAACTGCCCCACAAAACCGCGCTACTTGGATAACCCTGCACCCAAAGCAGAGCAATTGCCCACCACGGCACAATGGCTAGCAATAAACGTCTTCCTGCGTCCAACTGCAGTGGCTCAGCAGGCGACAGCCTCAACACATAAGCCGTGACCAGTAGTAACCCAGACAACACTAAGGTGTACGCCAATCTAGCCGGGGTGCTGTTAATACCGGATAAATCAGACCACTCCCAGGCTCCATAAATAACGATCAGACCCACAGCCAAGGAAAAGGAATAGGGGTTCAGAACAAACAAGGCTGAAAGAAAAGCCACGGCAATGATTATTGCCGTGATAATGCGTTGTTTAAGCACGCCGTTCCTCCTCACCAATAGTGTGTACGTCCCTCATACCAAAACGGCGTTGACGGCTCTGGTACTCATTAATCGCCTTTTCAAAGGCCACCCCATCAAAATCAGGCCAATAACACTCGGCAAAGTAAAGCTCAGCATAGGCCAGCTGCCACAACAAGAAATTACTGATCCGCTGCTCGCCCGCAGTACGAATACAAAGATCAGGCAGGGGAAGATCGGACAAACTCAATTGCTGGTGTATATGCTCTTCGGTAATATTTTCCGGACGCAAACGACCACTTTGCACTTGGCGAGCGAGCTCGCTTGCAGCTTGGGTTATATCCCATCGGCCACCATAATCTAGAGCAAGCACCAAGGTCCTCTCACCCTTTTTTGTGGCTAATTCAGTATCTGCAATGAGCTTTTTCAATTTGGAGCTGAAACGATCTCTGCGACCGATAACCCGAAGCTTAACGCCCCTGTCTATAAGCTGCTTAACTTCTTTTTTCAGATAGCGGGCCAACAAAGACATTAAAGCCCTGACTTCAACCTCAGGTCGCTTCCAGTTTTCACTACTAAACGCAAATAGTGTAAGGACTTCGATATCATGTATTCGACACGCATCCAGTATATCCCTGACACGCTCAGCACCCACCTCATGTCCGGCAGCACCAGATAACCCACGCTGTTTGGCCCAGCGATTATTGCCATCCATAATAATGGCCACATGACGCAGGGGATGTGTATGTGGCGTGCCAGTCAACGGTGTATTCATAGAGAATTAGGCTACCAAATGGATCGACTAGATTTCCATGAGGTCGACTTCTTTTGCAGCTAAGGCCTGATCGACCTGCTGAATATACTTATCAGTAATCTTTTGAATCTCATCCTGAGCACGACGTTCATCATCCTCAGTAATTTCCTTCTCTTTTTGCAGCTCTTTAACATCAGAAAGTACATCACGACGGATATTACGAATCGACACACGTGATGTTTCTGCTTCTGCCCGGGCTTTTTTAATGAAGCCTTTACGAGTTTCCTCAGTGAGCTGGGGCATAGGAATGCGAATCAGTTCGCCAGTAGTCGAAGGGTTAAGCCCCAAATCAGACTTAAGAATAGCCTTCTCCACTTCTGGCACTAAGTTTTTCTCCCAAACGCTGACGGATAGGGTTCGCGCATCCAATACCGTCACATTACCCACTTGCCCCAAGGGTGTCTCGACGCCGTAATAAGACACCGTCAGGCCATCCAGCAGGCTGGGGTGTGCGCGGCCAGTACGGATTTTATTAAACGCATGGCCCAGCGCATCAACGCTTTTTGCCATACGAACCTCAGTATCTTTCTTTAAATCATTAATCATTTCGACTTTCCTCGATCAGTGTCCCTTCATCGCCACCGACCACAATATTCAACAGAGCACCTGGTTTGGACATGCGGAATACGCGCAGCGGCATATCTTGCTCTCGGCAAAGACAAATCGCCGTTAAATCCATCACACCAAGCTTTTTCTCCAATGCCTCATCATAGGTTAGACGAGAGAACATCGTTGCACTCGGATCCTTCATCGGGTCTGCGGAGTATACACCGTCGACCTTGGTTGCTTTCAACACAAGCTCAGCACCAACTTCGATGCCACGGAGGCACGCGGCTGAATCTGTGGTGAAAAATGGATTACCGGTTCCCGCTGAAAAAATGACCACATCCCCACTATCAAGGTAGCGCATGGCTGTTCTTCTATCATAGTGTTCCACAACACCACTCATTGGGATGGCAGACATCACACGGGCTGAAATATTATTGCGATCCAGAGCATCTCGCATTGCCAGGCCATTCATCATGGTTGCCAGCATTCCCATATGATCTCCGGTCACTCGCTCCATTCCCACGGCGTGAAGCGCCGCACCACGAAACAGGTTTCCACCACCAATAACCAACCCCACCTGAACACCAATACCGATTAACTGGCCTATTTCAAGCGCCATGCGGTCAAGCACCTTGGGGTCGATACCAAAGCCTTCCTCCCCCATTAACTCCTCACCACTCAATTTGAGCAGGATGCGCTTGTACTTTTTATCTCTGGTAGCAGGCATTCTATTTCTCCAGGAAGGTCGATTGTCTATGCGTACATAATAACGGGGGCCTAAGCCCCCGTCTTCAAATCAGCTGGCTGCACCAACTTGAGCTGCCACTTCCGCGGCAAAATCAACTTCTTCTTTCTCGATGCCCTCTCCGACTTCAAAACGTATAAAGGACTGAATTTCAGCGCCGGCATCTTTTACCAACTTACCCACTTTTGTATCGGGATCTTTAACAAAAGGCTGATTGACCAAACTGGATTCCGACAAGAACTTATTAATCCGTCCAGAAATCATCTTCTCAATAATTTCTTCTGGTTTGCCGCTTTCGCGCGCCTGAGCAACAAAGATGTCCTTTTCTTTAGCCACAACGTCTTCTGGCATATCCTCTGGCTTAACAACCTGTGGATTGACCGCTGCTACATGCATAGCAACGTCTTTAGCAACCTCGCCATTAGCGCCACTCAGAGCTACCAACACACTAATACGGTTATTGCTGTGAACGTAGGCACCAACTACTGGCGCTTCCACCAACTCTACTCGACGAACATTAACGTTCTCACCAATTTTCTGAACCAGAGCCTGACGAGTTTCTTCAACATCAGCAGCTAACGCCGCCGCATCAGTTTGCTTCTCGACAAAGGCTTTTTCCAAAACGCCGTTTACAAACGCCAGAAAACCTTCGTCTCGGGCTACGAAATCGGTTTCGCTGTTGACTTCAATCATAACGCCGTAGCTATTATCATCGGCCACTTTTACCGCTACGACACCTTCCGCTGCGGTACGCCCGGCTTTCTTGGCAGCCTTCAGACCACTGGATTTACGCAGGTCGTCAATCGCTTTTTCAATATCACCACCAGCTTCAGCCAGTGCTTTTTTACATTCCATCATGCCGAGGCCAGTACGCTCGCGCAGATCCTTAACCATAGCTGCAGAAATTGCTGCCATCTGTCGATTCCTCTCTGTCTTTCTTTTTGGTTGGAAAAAAGGGGGCAAAGCCCCCTTTCTTAATATTACCGCTTAACACACAAAATTTTTGTTTGCGCTTACTCAGCTGCGGCTTCAGCATCGGGCTGCTCGCCCTTTTCAGTTGTCACTTCAACAAATTCATCTTTGCTAGTGACGTTAGCTCCCTGAGCCTTTCCTTCCAGAAGCGCATCAGCAATCGCTGTAGCGTACAATTTAATCGCACGAATTGCGTCGTCATTACCTGGGATTACATAGTCAACGCCATCTGGGTTGCTGTTGGTATCTACAACACCAATCACGGGAATACCAAGCTTGTTAGCTTCCTGAATAGCGATTCGCTCGTGATCAACATCGATCACAAACAACATATCTGGCAGACCACCCATATCTTTAATACCACCAATGGAGCGATCCAGCTTCTCCATCAGGCGGGTTCTCATCAAAGCTTCTTTTTTAGTCAGCTTATCAAAGGTTCCATCCTGGCTCTGGGCTTCCAGCTCGCGAAAACGGCGGATAGATGCACGAATGGTTTTGTAGTTCGTCAGCATACCGCCTAACCAGCGGTGACTAACATAAGGCATTCCAGCTCGCTCCGCTTGCTCAGCTATCACTTTTTGAGCGGCGCGCTTGGTACCAACCATCAGCACCTTGTTACCATTGGCCGCAACTTGACGAACGATTTCAAGTGCTTCATTGAATGCAGGAACCGTGTTTTCCAGGTTCAAGATATGAATTTTGTTACGAGCCCCGAAAATGAACTTGTCCATTTTAGGGTTCCAAAAGCGAGTCTGGTGACCGAAATGGACACCGGCTTGCAACATGTCACGCATGCTTACAGTTGTCATAATTTTTCCTTTGATTAGGGTTAAACCTCCACATATCCCACTAGTCAACCTACCAAGAGTAAGCACCCAGACAAGTGTGTCGATATGTGTGTGTCGTTAGTTTTCAATTTAGCCCTTGGCATATAGCCGTAGAGCGGTGCGCTTTATACCACAAAGTAACAATTTATTGAAGAACAACGAAGGGAATTATTGACAGGCGTGCCACTGCTCATTTCTATCCGTTACAATTGCGGTTCATCCGTTACAATGACTCGTTTTTATTAAACACTGTGGAAGAAACTATGGCTGTCACACTGAAAACCGCTGATGAACTTCAAAAAATGCGCGTAGCTGGGAGACTAGCAGCAGAAGTTTTGGAGATGATCGAACCTTATGTGGTCGTTGGCGTAAGCACTGCGGAATTAGATCGCATCTGCCACAATTATATGGTGAATGAACAAAAGACCATCCCCGCCCCACTGAATTATCGCGGCTTTCCAAAGTCAATCTGCACCTCTGTTAATCATGTGATCTGCCATGGCATCCCATCGGAGAAGAAAATTCTTAAAAATGGCGACATTGTCAATCTGGATATTACTGTGATCAAGGACGGTTATTTTGGTGATACCAGCAAGATGTTTTGCGTTGGAGACGTACCTAGCCATGCCAGAAGGCTTGTCCAAGTCACCCAAGAAAGCCTTTACAAAGCAATTGAGATCGTAAAGCCAGGTGCCCGACTAGGCGATATAGGTCATGTAATCCAACAGTACGCTGAAAGCAACTATTACAGCGTAGTTAGGGAGTATTGTGGCCATGGTATTGGCACTGTGTTCCATCAGGAGCCACAGGTACTTCACTTTGGTCGTCCCGATACAGGCATGGTTCTTGAAGAGGGTATGACTTTTACAATTGAACCCATGCTGAATGCGGGAAAACATCACACCAAACTTAAAAGTGATGGCTGGACCGTAGAGACTCGAGACGGAAGACTATCCGCACAATGGGAACATACATTAGCAGTCACCGCCGACGGCGTAGAGGTGCTAACAGCCAGAACAGAAGAAGCATTCTGATGACCACTGAAAGCTCGCTTTTTTTCTTCGATGAACAACGATTTATAGAAAACCTGAAAACAGAAAACCCAATCAAGGTTTTTAAAGACGCCATTGAAGCTGCCAGCGCACACTTCGATGACAGATTCCACGAAGGCGAACAAGTCAACACTCTGATTTATGAGCGAGCCTCCTTCATGGATATTATTCTCCGCCATGCCTGGAACCAATTTGAATGGAGCACAAGCATAGCGCTGATCGCTGTAGGCGGCTACGGTCGAGGAGAACTACACCCTCAATCTGACATAGACATTATGCTGCTAATCCGCAGAGGCAGCCCCAACCGTTATAAACAGAGTATAGAGGGATTCCTAACTTTCCTATGGGACATTCAACTCAAAATAGGCCATAGCGTTCGCTCTCTATCACAGTGTGTCGATGAAGCTCGATGTGACATTACCGTGGCGACCAATCTCATGGAAACTCGCACTATTGCCGGTGATGAAAAACTTCGCCAATCTGTTCTTAAAAAGACTGGACCCCGAAAAATATGGCCATCGAAGGACTTCTTTCGAGCAAAGTGGGATGAACAGATTGAGCGCTACGAAAAACACGGAAATACCGAATACAACCTTGAGCCCAATATCAAAGAAGCACCTGGTGGCTTGCGCGATATACAGATGATCAACTGGGTGGCTAAACGCCACTTTAACGTAGAGTCCCTGGAGGAGCTCGTAGGAAATGACTTCATCACCCCCGAAGAATACATTCAATTAAAACGAGGTGAATCCTTCCTTTGGAAAGTTCGTTACTGTCTCCACTTGATTGCAGAACGTCCTGAAGAAAGATTGCAGTTTGACTACCAGCGAAAAATTGCCGCCATGTTTGGGTATCACGATGGCGATCAACGGTTAGGCGTCGAACAATTTATGCAGCACTATTATCAAGTCGTTCGTTCCATGAGAGAACTCAATGATGTAATGCTCCAATACCTTGATGAAGTTATTCTACGAAAAGACAAGGCAAAGAAAACTTACGAGCTCAATGAGCGCTTTCAGGTACGTGACCAGCATATTGAAACGGTGGGCGAATACGTCTTTGCCAAATACCCTTCAGCCCTTCTAGAAATTTTCTGTTTATTAGGGGAGAACGAAAATATTCAGGGTATTCGGGCAGCTACGATCCGACAGATCCGACAACACCGCAAAGTGATCGACGATGCCTTTCGAAGCGAGCCCCAAAATAAAGCTCTGTTTCTGCGACTACTCCGCTGTCCGCATAACATGAGCACACAATTACAACGTATGACCCGGTATGGAATACTAGGTCGCTACCTACCGGAATTTGGTCAGATTATTGGTCAAACCCAACACGATTTATTTCACCGTTACCCTGTCGATGCTCACACACTTCAGTTAATTAAAAACATGCGTCTCTTAGATCGTCCCGAAGCAGCAGAAGAATTCCCCATCACATCTCATGTCTACAAAAACCTGCCCAAGCCAGAGTTGGCGTTTATCGCGGGCCTCTATCACGACATGGGCAAAGGCCGCGGTGGCGATCACTCGGTTCTCGGGGCAGTAGATGCAGGGAATTTCTGCGAGCGGCACGGCCTTCCCCCAGAAGAGGCACAGCTCATTTCCTGGCTGGTAGAAAACCACCTATTGATGTCTAGCACCTCACAGCGCTCAGACATTTCTGACCCCGACGTTATCTACAAATTTGCCAAATTAATGGGCAACCAGCTTAAACTCGACTACTTATTTGTTCTAACCGTCTCAGATATTACCGCCACCAATCCCACCCTGTGGAATAGTTGGAAAGCGGCTCTAATGAGACAGCTCTACACAGAGACAAGACGAGCTCTTCAACGTGGGCTAGAAAACCCGGCCAATCGCGATGGATGGGTAAGGAATACAAAAGCTTCAGCCCTAGAAAAGCTTTTTGAACAGGATATTAGCGAATCTGAGGCTAAAGAAATCTGGGGAAACCTAGATGATGAATTTTTTCTGCGTGAAAGCGCTAACGATATCGCCTTGTACACTGCAGCTATCGCAGCACGCGGCAATGACCCCGAGCCAGTAATTTTAATCCAAGACAAAGGCGTAGAAGTCCCGATTGCCACTCAGATATTTATTCACACCAACGGACTTAATAACGTATTCCCTATTACCGCAGCTACTCTTGATCAATTACAGTTGACTATTCAGGATGCCAGTTTGCACAGAGATACCCAGGGAAATACCTTTGATATTTTTTATGTGCTTGATGAAAATGACGAACCCTTCGGTCACAAAACCACCACGTTAGACCGAATCAAGAACATCCTATCCAAGGCACTACAGGAACCAAACGCGTCAACACTTAAGGTTCAACGCCGTACGCCAAGGCGGCTTAAACATTTCACCATGAGAACCATTGCTAGTATCAGTAACGACATTGAAAAAAGTGCCACTATTCTGGAAGTCATCACGCCAGACCGCCCCGGTCTATTAGCACAACTGGGAAGAATCTTTGTACATTTCAAACTACGTTTACTCAGCGCAAAAATTTCCACTTTTGGGGAGCGAGTAGAAGATGTCTTCTATCTGGTGGATATGGATTATCAGCCCCTGAGTGACGCCGTGTTTTGCGAGCAACTCAGGGATACCGTATGCCGCGAACTCGATGCCAGAAACAAGAAAGATATCGAAGGTGAGACACTTCAGAAAATGAAACTCTGGCAATAATCGCTATTAGTTACCTACTTCCGAACTTCACAATGACTAACCATTGACACAGAAAAAGCATGAATACAGATCTAGACAAACTCAATCCCTACCCATTTGAGAAGCTCAACGCACTCAAGATCGGCATAGCGCCCCCCGCTGAATTGGCTCATATTTCCCTCTCTATTGGCGAACCCAAGCACCCCGCGCCAAGCTTTGTTACAGAAACTCTGATAACTGCACTGGATAAGTTGTCAGCCTACCCCCTAACCAAAGGTATTCTCGAACTCAGACAAACGATTGCCCAGTGGCTAACCTGCCGATTCAAATTACAAAACGTAGATGCAGAAACACAGGTACTACCAGTCAATGGAACTCGTGAAGCCCTGTTTGCCTTTGCTCAGGCAATCATCGATCGAACCACCCAACCCCTGGTACTGAGTCCCAACCCGTTTTACCAGATTTATGAAGGTGCAGCGCTACTCGCGGGTGCAACCCCACATTTTTTAAACTGTCTAGAACCCCATCATTTCTCACCAGATTTCGATGCAGTCAGCCCAGAGATCTGGCAACAATGCCAACTGCTCTATATCTGTACCCCGGGCAATCCTACAGGGGCCGTTCTCGACTTATCTACGTTAAAAAAACTGATTGCGTTAGCCGATCAATACGACTTTGTTATTGCTAGCGATGAATGCTATTCAGAAATTTACGGCGATGAGAACAACCCGCCGCCGGGACTACTGCAGGCCTGTGCCGACATGGATCGACACAACTATCATCGCTGCGTGGTATTTCATAGCTTATCCAAGCGCTCCAATTTGCCGGGACTGCGCTCCGGTTTCGTGGCTGGCGATGCAGAGATACTCAAATCGTTTCTACGCTACCGCACCTACCATGGCTGCGCCATGCCTGTACCCTCCCAGCTGGCGAGTATTTCAGCATGGGAGGACGAAGTACACGTGAAAGAAAACCGGGATAAATATCGCCGAAAATTTGAAATTTTTCTGCAAGTCCTCGGCGATGTTTTACCGCTCAGTCTACCCGATGCAGGCTTTTATCTTTGGGCTGACACCCGCCCCGCCAACAAAGGTAATGATGAAGATTTTGCACAAAAACTGTTTGCAGAACAAAACATTACCGTATTACCTGGCCAATATCTGGCGAGAACAGCCGACGGTGTAAACCCCGGTGAACATAGAGTACGAATGGCACTGGTCGCATCCGAAGAAGATTGCCGAGAAGCAGCGGAAAGAATTAGGCAATTTATAACGGCCTAAAGATATAATTAATGGATAAAAGGAAATTTATTCACTCATTTAACCGTAGACTATCTGTGATCCTGTGATGTTAAAAAAACAGCGCGTCGAATATATCCTGAATAGGCTTGGCGAACTCTATCCAGCTCCGCCAATTCCACTTAAACACAAGGATCCTTATACACTCCTTGTGGCGGTATTACTGTCTGCACAATGTACCGACGAGCGAGTTAACCAGGTAACGCCAGCGCTATTTGATATCGCAGACAATCCTTTCGACATGTCTGGGATACCCGTCGAAACTATCTACCAAATTATTCGTCCCTGCGGACTCGCCCCAAAAAAATCAACAGCAATTTCTGCACTATCAAAGATTTTGGTAGACCAATATCAAGGTGTCGTACCTGAAGATATGGCGGCACTGGAACAATTACCCGGAGTGGGCCACAAAACCGCCAGCGTGGTAATGTCACAAGCCTTTGGACAACCAGCCTTTGCTGTTGATACACATATCCACCGTCTGGCACAACGTTGGGGATTAACCAGCGGAAAAAGTGTGGTGCAAACAGAAAAGGATTTAAAGCGGCTATTTCCAAAAGAGAGCTGGAATGCTCTTCACCTGCAAATCATCTACTACGGCAGGGAGTTCTGCTCAGCACGGGGCTGCGATGGAAGAGCCTGTGAAATTTGCACCACTTGTTACCCGAACCGGAAAAAACCATTTATAACAAGCAAAGCATAAACCAGGCTAACAGCCATATACCATGCCCATCGGCCTCAACCATTTCAAACAGAGACTCAGTTTATCGACTGATCACCTCGAAGCGAATAATCACCAACTGATTGTGCAAATAATTTATTCCCCAATAACCGAGACTGCTCAGCCAACACAGCCTGCTCGCTAATTAAAACACTTAAGAAGGCAGCATCATTCGCCACATGCTGATCGAGCAACGTCTTTAACAAGACCAAATCGTGATGGCGACCCAGTAGCTCACAAAGCAAGTCCAGCCGCTTCATTCTTTTGTCAGAACATTGGCATATAGACCTCGAAAGCTGCATATGAAAGTAATGGTACTTGGATTTTTTTCTCCATTGGTGAAACAACTCATCGATATTTGTCCCAAGGGTTTTCTTCCAACCGCTCCTGCATTCCTTATAGGTCATCCGTAGACCGGAATATAATGCCTGTCGACCAAATGGTATGGGTGTCGAAACATCTAGTTGCTGGACAAATTTCTCCACGCTCTCTTTAGCCCCAACAATAATCCTCGGTGTGGCATCGGCACTCTTCTCGACCCTGACCGCCAGTCGCTCATACAATGTGATAACTCCGGCTCCATTTACCGATAATGTACCGGCCACTGACAAGCGGTCTAATGTTTCTCGCAACACTTGGTTGTCACGCAATACGGATAATTGGGAGGAAATATCACGAAAAATTCGATTTCCCCATCTAAAAGCAGGTTTATCTGTAGGCTTTAGCAAATAAAAGCATGCTCTCAGACGCTTGAAGTGCTTACGAGCCTCATGAATACCAGAAAGGTCATCAGGGCGAACACCCTGTAAATGCTCTAATGCCAGCACTGACTCCGACCGTAAAAGTTGATTGAATTCAGTTTTGTAATCTCTCCCCAAAAACGCAAAGTCTTTCATCATGGTCTACTGTTACCACCTCTGTGGAGAAGCACTTAGCCGCTGTTTAGATCGTGGTTCTTGGGATAATCATAGTAGGTAATTTTTCCCATACCCACCCCTGCCTGACGCCAGTTCACGGTATTCAGCTTTAGCAGTGCTACACCACAAGTCGGTATTTTTTCTAAATCAGACAATGCAAGAAAATTCACTAAATCAGTTATTGCAGGGTTGTGACCAACGATCAGCAGGCGGTCTTCATTACGCCCTAGTGATCGTATCCAGGAAAGTAGTTCTTCATAGTTAAACGCATACAGGGACGGGATGATTTCAATATTGCCCTCTGTCAGCCCGACCATCTGGGAGATAAGGTGAGCGGTCTGTCTCGCCCTCTTAGCAGGACTACAATAGATTCGCGACCAATTTGGTTCCTGCTCGCACAGTCGCCGCCCCATCAGTGCGGCATTACTTTTCCCTCGCCGATTAAGGGGTCTATCTATATCCTGACAAGAGGGATCTTTCCAACTGGATTTAGCATGTCGAATAAGCCCGATACGCTTCATAGTCGTCTCTCGTGATTGCACGGCACAATTTTGCTATCCTACGCAGCGCTTTGACGAAGGATGCTTCAGCTTCCTATTAACTCTAATTCATATGACAGAAATATTATCGTGATTACACTCTACGGCATCAAAAACTGCGACACCGTAAAAAAGGCACGGAAATGGCTGGATGAGCACAACATCAGCTATCAGTTTCACGATGTACGTGTCGATGGCCTAACCCGCGAGATGCTTGCGCACTGGCTCGAGGCTGTGGGCTGGGAAACAGTCCTCAACAAACGCGGTACAACCTGGCGTAAACTGGCCCCAGCCACTCAGGATAAAGTGAGCGAGGCAACTGTAGCTGAACTATTACTGGAATACCCAGCAATGATTAAGCGGCCCGTACTAGATATAGAGGGTGATATCACCATCGGTTTCAAAGCTGACAACTACACCCTAATTTTTGACCTGTAATTTATTCTTTTGGAGATAGACTGAAAAATGACGGCACTCTACAGTTTTGGCTTGGGCATCGGCACCCAAAATAGCGAAGGAAAATGGCTTGAGGTCTACTACCCTCAGCCCCTGTTAAACCCCAGTGAAGCAGTAGCTAATGCACTGAAATCCGCCCTTGATTACAACGGTGGAACCCAGGTAATCACCTTAAATGATGCTGCACTGACGAAATTGGCTTCAGCCTTCACCGAGGTTGGAGAAACCGAGCTTGCGGCTACAGCCGAACAATTAAAGAAGAGCTCACGACCTACTGTAGCAACTATTCTAGCGAGTGATGATGCCCCAACTTCCGCACCCGAGGGGTATCTGAAGTTGCACCTGTTATCCCACCGACTGGTAAAACCTAACAACACCAATCTGACAGGTCTGTTTGGGATTCTGCTTAATGTAGCCTGGACCAGTGAAGGCGCTATCGATATTGCTGAGCTAGCCGACAGACAGTTGCAGGCCCGCCTGGAAAATAGAACGCTCTCCGTTGATAGTGTCGACAAATTCCCCAAGATGGTGGACTACGTCGTCCCCAGAGGTGTGCGTATCGCCGATACAGCAAGAGTTCGTCTCGGAGCCTACATCGGCGAAGGAACAACGATCATGCACGAAGGTTTTGTTAACTTTAATGCCGGTACTGAAAGCACCAGTATGGTTGAAGGACGCATATCTCAGGGTGTCTTCGTGAAATCCGGCTCTGATCTGGGTGGTGGCAGCTCCACTATGGGCACCTTGTCGGGTGGCGGTGATATTATCATTACGATCGGCAATCAATGCCTGTTGGGGGCCAATTCCGGACTTGGCATTCCGCTAGGTGATCGTTGCACCGTTGAGGCTGGCCTCTACATCACATCCGGCACCAAGGTAAACTTGCTCGATGATAAGAACCAGATTGTCAGCCAAACAAAAGCTCGCGAGCTAGCCAGCAAAGATGATCTGCTATTCAGACGAAACTCAACAACTGGTGCCGTGGAATGCCTAACCAACAAATCGGCAGTAGAATTAAACGAAGCATTGCACGCTTCAAATTAGTCTCTTTACTCTCTAGATAAACATCTGAACTCAATGACTAGCGTTCAGACAGCCTCGGCCATTGCCGGGGCTTTTTTATGGACTAGACTTTTTGAGAAAGACTATCGATACCATTTTCCCAATCAATTTAAAGCTCATGGGATAATGCGTTATTGTTAACAGCGCATCCAGGTAATTATTTTTTAAAGGAACCACTATGAACAATGATGACTATGGACCACTGGCTCCCCTTATCGGCACATGGAAAGGTAGCAAGGGTACCGATGTAGCCCCAACACCCGATGATAGTGAAGCTATTCCCTACTACGAAACAATCACCTTTGAAGCTGTTGGAGACGTAACCAACGCTGAAAAACAGCGCCTCTGGGTCATTCGCTACCACCAAGTGGTTCAGAGGGCGTCTGACAATGAAGTATTTCACGATCAGATCGGTTACTGGATGTGGGATCCAGAACAACAGCAGGTTATTCAATCTCTAACAATTCCCCGGGCTGTCTGTGTTCTTGCGGGAGGAAAAGCATCAACCACTACAAATGGGGCCACACGACTGGATGTCGCCGCTGAAGCTGGCAGCGATGACTGGGGAATTGTTCAATCTCCATTTATGAATAGCCATGCCAAAACCACGGCTTACAGTCACCATCTCACCGTAGAGAGTAACTCGCTGAGTTACTCGCAATCCACCATGCTCGATATCTACGGAAGACAGTTTGACCATACAGATAAAAACACATTAATCCGATCGGTCAGTCTCTGACCCTGCCCGGTGGCTAACTATCTGATACATCGCTAAACTTACGCCTTCTATTTCAAGGCGTAAGTTTATGTCCCCCCTTTCTCCAACACTGGAACTCACCTGCGAACTCATTCGCCGTAACTCTGTGACACCTGAAGATGCAGGCTGCCAGGAACTAATGATTGAACGACTGGAAGCGGTGGGCTTTCAAGTAACCCGACTCCCTTTTGACGATGTAGAAAACTTCTGGGCAGTTCGGGAAGGCTCTCAGGGCAATCAGGGGCCCACACTTTGTTTTGCCGGGCATACCGATGTAGTCCCCACAGGGCCTGAAGGCGACTGGAAGCACCCTCCCTTTGAACCGTCCATAGATGGCAATTTGCTATATGGACGAGGTACAGCTGATATGAAAGGCTCCCTGGCAGCCATGGTGACAGCCGCAGAAAACTTTATTGCAGGCAACCCCAACCACAATGGAACCATTGCCTTCCTGATTACCAGTGATGAAGAAGGCATTGCCATAAATGGCACCGTAAAAGTCGTCGAGTGGTTGATTCGTCAAAATGCTATTCCCGAATGGTGTCTCGTGGGAGAACCATCAAGTACTTCGACAATAGGTGATGTGGTTAAGAATGGTCGCCGTGGTTCACTTGGCGGCGAGCTCATCGTGAAAGGAATTCAGGGACATGTAGCCTACCCCCACCTCGCAGACAACCCCATCCATAACGTAGCGCCAGCATTAACGGAACTGTCCAATCAGTGCTGGGACAAGGGAAACAAATTCTTTCCTGCTACCAGCTTTCAGATCTCCAACATACAAAGCGGCACAGGGGCAACAAACGTTATTCCTGGTGAAGCAAAGGTGGTGTTTAATTTTCGTTTCTCCACCGAGGTAACAGATGAGCAATTAAAATCTAGAACCGAAGAAATTTTGAAGAAACATAACCTCGAGTACGAACTAAATTGGAACCTTAGCGGCCTCCCCTTCTTAACGTCTGAGGGAGCCTTGATAGACGCCATAGTGGACAGCATTCGAGACATCACCGGATTGGAGACAGAACTATCCACTGCTGGCGGCACCTCCGATGGGCGATTTATTGCACCCCATGGCTGTCAGGTTGTTGAACTGGGCCCAGTCAACGCCACAATCCACAAGGTGGATGAATGCGTTCGAATTGATGACCTCGAGGCGCTCAGTGCTATTTATCAACGACTACTTGAAAGCCTAATTAAGTAACTGACATGCTTGCAGTATAAAAAGCTGCCTTCAGGGCAGCTTTTTTAGTGGATAAATATCGAATCGGCTAGACTTCCCCTTTAGGGAGTAACCAGGTTTTTTCTCTGCCAGAAAGGGAGCATGAGCAGGTCGCTTAACGACAACCCGGTAGCGAGCTCGCGCCATGGCGAGGGGTAACAGCTGATCACTATCAACGTCAGCACCCACCAACTGATGAAACAACTGCATTTCCTTTTTAACTTTGCTGGATTTTTCCCGAGGTGGAAACATAGGATCAAGATAAATCACATCCGGCAAGTCTGACTCGGCAAGTTCCTCGAGGTAACACTGAGCCTCCTGTTCAATCAGACTCATACGCTCCACCACGCTCGCCAACTCAGGATCTTCCATTGACGATTGTCGCGCTTGGTGCAACCCACTCTCGAGTAATGCAGTTACAACAGGGTGACGCTCAACCATCTGTAACGTTGCACCAAGTGATGCCAAGACAAAACTATCCCGCCCCAAACCTGCGGTCAAATCGAGGATAACGGGCTTGAACCCTTTATGGTTCAAGCCAACTGCTTTGGCAATATCCTGTCCTTTTCCGCCACCGTATAAGCGCCGATGCCTCGTCGTGCCGGCAACAAAATCACAGCGTACAGCACCCGGAGCATTTGGCCCTAATTGCAACAAAGATAATCCCTGTTCATCCACTACCAGAGAAAGACCACTATCAATGCCCTCAAGATCACTAAAGGGTAAAAGAGGAAAATTTAGATCAACAGAAAGTAATTCGGCCCGGTGTTCATAACCGGGCCGTGCAACGATAAAAAAAGATTCAGACAGCTCAGGATTGTATTGGGACAAGTTCGAGCTCTACACGACGATTTGCCTGACGCCCTGAAGCTGTGTCATTACTGGCTACGGCATAGCGCTCGCCATAACCTGTCGTCCATATTCTGCCACCTGCAACGCCCTGAGAGATCAGCAGTTGACCAACACTGCCGGCACGACGCTCACTCAAGGTCTGATTATATTCAGAGCTACCCGTAGAATCAGTATGCCCGGCTATTCTGATATTTGTCTTATTAAATTCTTTTAACACAATAGCCACCGACTCTAGCGTGCCATAAAACTCTGGACGAACTTCATATCGATCAACGCCAAAGGTGATGCTGCTTGGCATAACTAATCGAATATTATCTCCCTCGCGCACGACACGAACACCAGTACCTTCAAGTTTGGCCCTCAGCGCAGCCTCTTGACGATCCATATAGAAGCCAATGCCTCCACCAACAGCGGCACCGGATGCAGCACCAATGAGAGCACCTTTTCCACGATCTTCATCGCTGGATGTTGCCACACCAATAAGAGCACCTGTAACAGCACCAATACCCGCACCTTTTGCGGTATTACTCACTTTTTGCTGCCCCGTATAGGGATCAGTCGACATACACCCAACCAAGCCAAAAACAACGATTGCTATTAGGAACTTCTTCATGTCATATCCTCTTAATGAACACTGTAATAACGTTATGAGCGTTAACAACCTATAATAATAAAAACAATTAACACTTATTTTGGTGAAAGCAATAATCTTTGCAAGGCGTTATATCACATTTAATGCTACCCATTCAGTGTAACCATGGCTTCGCGTACTATGAAAAACTACATCTACCTTTTACTTGCTCTTATCTGCTTTATAACAACTGGCTGTAACAATTACACCTATACACTGAATGAACAGCCAATTTTTAGTCCACCTAGCCTTTTTAATGACTACAAAATACCTGATGCTGCACTAGATAACTGCGTCAAACAAGCCATTATCGACAACAACGTCACCAGCCCTAACCAGCTCACCCAACTTAACTGCTCCAGTGCAGGCATTGAGAAATTAGCTGGACTAGAAATCTTCACCGGCCTTTCTCACATCAACTTTAACCAAAACAACCTGGTTGAAATTAAACCCTTACTGTTTCTTCAACACCTTGTTATCGTCAATCTTGAAAAAAACAAACGTCTCTACTGTGCTGATGCCCAACTCCTCGCCAAACAAGTCGGCAATTCCGTCAAACTTCCAGCACATTGTGCAAAGTAAGCGTTTTACGTTGATATTGGTTGACAATTTTATTCTTTTTTCTCAAAAAAGTTACCCACAAAATCTGTGGATAACTTTGTGCATTACTTTAATAAAACTCGCTCAACTCCACTCAATCTAGCCATGCGAGCAAAATGGTTATTTTTTAACCACTATGTAAATATCCTTATATATCATAGACTTACAAAAGTTCAATCAAAATATCAATGACTTACAGAGCATTCCCATAATTCATTTAAGGATATTGGTCTAATTGTGGACAACCTAGCCCATTGAAAATTAAATATTGCATAATTGACCAACAACACAATGCCGGCGTCGAAGAGACAGCGAACAATCCAGCGGCAATACTCATGCCAGTTTTTGGGCAAAAAGGCCAAAAACCCAGCGAATTAGAATTAAACTCCTGGCACTTAAGTCTGTATCTGAAACCAGAGTCCATCCTGCACCTGGCTTGCATAATGAATGGAGGCCAGTCTCTCTTCCATCTCTGACATCATAGACCGAACCAAATCCAGACTATTATTCTTTTCACTGATATGGCCTAGCACCAACTGTTGCAATTGCTCCAGTTTCAGCTGCTTCAACAGAGCAAGGGCCTGCTGGTTATTCAAATGCCCCCAATCACTAGCCACACGCTCTTTTAATGAGGGGGGATAAGAACCATTCGCTAACATTACTTGATCGTGATTGGACTCCAACAACAGTGCATCGCAGCATTGATAACTATCGACCACATGGGGCGTGATGCTACCCAAGTCGGTAAGAACGCCTAGCGTTAATCCCGCATGCCTCAGAACGTACTGAATGGGCTCTCGTGCATCGTGAGGGACTGACACTGGTGTTACCCTCACTGATCCAACCTCAAAGCTGTGATGGCTATCAATGAGCTCTATATTAACGCTGGGAACATTCTTTAATGATCGAAAGGTACCCGCAGTCATTTTTACTGTCAGATGATGTTTTTTTGCCAGAGGCAGAACGCCTCTCAGATGATCCGAATGTTCATGGGTGACCAGTATCGAAGTAAGGTCTTGGGCAGCTATTCCAAGCCTGGAAAGACGCTTCTCTGTTTCACGAATAGAAAAACCGCAATCAATCAGAATAAGCGTATCACCGGCATGAACGAGGGTAGCATTACCTTTGCTACCACTCCCCAATGAGCTAAACCGCATAAATCAGGACAAATTGGTTCGAATGATTTTCAATAACTTCATAGCCAGTGCACGGTCAAGACCACTGTCTTGTTTGTTGCTAATACGCACTTCTATAGCCTCGTCAGTTTCGCTCACCGATACTTGATAATTAACCGCTTCCGTTTCTTTCACCTCGGTAGTAAAACCGATTAGTGCTTCAAATAAAGTTTTATTCTCGTCTATATTAGGGGCTTCATTGAAATCAACGATCACAACTCCTGATGATTGATTTTTATCCACAACGGAAAACCCACCAAGCGACAGAGAGTGAACAACAGAAGACCAAGCGCGCTCATAGCTAAGCTTCATTGATATATAGGGTTGATCTTGAGTGACAATTTTTACCTTTGAATCACCCCCAATGTTCTGTGCAAGCAGCGATACACTGCCACTATTAATATCACTCACCAACGCATTAGAGGTCATTTCCATAAACTCTTTACTACGCTCACCACTGCTAGAATATTGAGGCCACTCACCCGCACGGCTCTCAGAACCTTGGGGAACTTGCATCTGGATTAACCGAACTTCTGTACTGCTAATGCCTACACCCGGTGTGATGGAGAATCGAAAACGATGGCTATTACTGTCATCGTCTTTGAACTGCAACCAACCTGTTTCCAAAATACCATTGGGCGCGTCGGCTCTGGCTGTAGGCACACCACTACGGGTCAGAATATTGCGAATCCTTGGCCATACCTCCGCAGGCGGCTTGTTAATTGCAATCCAGCGATCTGCTCCAAAAGACTGAATGGTTACGGTTTCTGCAAATAAATTTTCTGACAAAGGTTGAGGCCTGGGCACCCGAAAGACATCCGAAGTCACCGCACCCGTTTCAGGAATATCAGGAATTGCATACAACTCCCCAACAGCCTCATCATCCTTATCATCTGGAATCACCATCGGGGGAAGTTCATGAGAGTGGAGATACTCATTGCTCCTGTCGCGAAGCGCTATATCGCCACAACCAACAATAAATAATGCGACAGGAACCACCATCACAAATTTTATCTTCGACATCATTTATCGTACTCCGAGTCTACGCTCTTACTATCGATTCAACAGACCAGCTTGTTTTAAAGCTTCTGCAACTTGTGCATGAAACATAGGCGACAACTCCGTAAGAGGTAAACGGATGGCTTGTTGCATCAACCCCATTTCGGCTACTGCCCATTTCACAGGAATTGGATTGGATTGAACAAACATTGCATTGTGAACCGGATCAAGGAGCCGATTGATTTCTCTTGCCTTCTCCGCCTCGCCAGCCAAACCTAAACGACACATCTCTGCCATCAACTTAGGTGCCACGTTTGCCGTCACTGATATATCACCGTGGCCGCCCATCAAAATTAATTCCAATGCAGTACCATCATCACCGGAATAAATGGCAAATCCCTCGGGGCAGGAGTCAATCAATTCACGAGCTCTTGCCAAATCGCCGGTGGCATCTTTAATACCAATAATATTGGGGATTTCTGCCAACTTAAAAACTGTCTCGGGCAGCATATCACAGGCCGTTCGACCCGGCACATTGTAGAGAATTTGCGGGATATCCACGGCCTCAGCAATAACTTTGTGATGCAGATAAAGCCCTTCTTGCGTGGGCTTATTATAATAAGGAGCTACCAGTAAACAGGCATCGGCCCCCGCCTGCTGAGCTCTGCGAGTCCACTCTATGGCCTCGCGAGTGCAGTTTGCACCAGTACCGGCAATCACGGGAACACGGCCATCGGCATCTTCTACGATCGCGGCAATCGTCGCCATGTGCTCTTGCACATCCAATGTTGGTGACTCCCCCGTGGTACCCACCGCTACAATGGCATTAGTACCCTGCTCAATATGCCACTCCACCAAACGCTTAAGGCCGTCCCAGTCCACTTCCAGACTGCCGGGAATCATAGGGGTTACCAGAGCAACAATACTTCCGGTGATCATCTAAAACCTCAATGTTTGTCAAAATTTATGAAGGCGTAATGGTACTTACCCACGTCAGGCGGCACAAGCATTAGCTCGTCTTACCGGTAGACCACAGCTTTTTATTTCTTCTTTTGGGGATAAGGGCGTAACTCACCTTCGGGGCGTGTTTTAAAACGACGATGAATCCACATATATTGATCGGGCTGCTCCAAAATAAACGCTTCTATCTTACGGTTAACTGTTTCGGCATCGGCCACATCATCACCGGTCGGGAAATTTTCCAATGGAGGGTGCACTGTGACGCGATAACCTTGGTTATTGGGTAACCGCACATGGGAAAACGGCAATACTGCAGCATTGCCAATTTTTGCAAAACGCGCAGTTGCAGTAACCGATGCTGCCGCCACACCAAAGAAGTTGGCGAAGACGCTTTGCTTCCGACCATAATCCTGGTCTGGGGCATACCAGATTATCCGCCCCTGGCGCAGGGCTTTGAACATACCTCGAACATCCTCTCGGGGATACACGACACCCAAGGGATCACGCACACGTCGCCCCTTGCTCTGAACATAATCATAAACAGCATTTTTATGTGGCCGATACATGCCATCGATTGAATGCACTGAGGATAATGTTGATGCTCCCACTTCGAGAGTCGTGTAATGAATCGCCATCAATAGGGCACCACGCCCTTGCAATGCGTCAATGTGCTCCAACCCCTCTAGTTGGATCAGCTTATTTAAACGCTCGGTTGGCCACCACCAGGCCATGCCTACCTCAAAAAATGCAATGCCATAGCTGTCAAAATTATCGCGCAACAATTGCTGACGATGCTGCTCATCCATCTCGGGAAAGCAGAGTTTCAGATTAATTTCTGCTATTTGCTTGCGGTAGCCCCCCACCCTGTACATGAAGGCACCCAGTTGACGTCCAAGCCACATAATGACCGGATAGGGCAGCATTACCAGCAACCACCAACAACCCAAACCCAACCAGGTAAGCCAATAACGCGGGTGTAGGTATGTCCCCTGAAATTGATGGTTGTTACTCATGAATCACCAAGACGGTTTACGACGTAGATGTACGACATATTTAACGCAAGAAACCAATAGAATAAGAAAGCGCATTATAAGGGGGATGACACAGAAAAGGGATGATTCGCAAAATGTTACAGAAAACTTATTCTTTCAACTTTCCAGCCTACTCTCTTAACAATGAGTCTAACTGATCAACCAGTTGAGCCCAGTCTGAGTCCTCAGCAAGCGACTCTTGGAGGAAGGCCCTCTGTCCATCAGACCAGAACGCCGCCTCGAGCAGGTTCAAATCATCACTTAAGGGCTTGTGAACAGCTATAAATTGCTCAATCGCACTATTTTGAGATGGCAATCCTAACTGGTCAAACAATGTAGCAAGTGTATGAGCTGTTGTGTCCATACTCTAGTTATAGAAACTGAGCCATAAGAATTCAATGTTTAACGCAATTCATAGGTTGCCAGCACACCACTGAAAACTTTACTGACAATAAAAAAGGCATCACCGCTACACGCGGGATGCCTTCCTTGAACACACCGAGATTAAACCAGGTTTTTTATTTCGACCACGGGGTTTACATCGGCATCGTAGTCAACACCCTCGATCTCAAACCCAAACAGATTCAGAAACTCATGTTTATATTCCTGAAAGTCAGTCAGCTCGGCAAGATTCTCTGTCGTAACCTGTGACCAGGATTCTGCCACCTTATCCTGAATTTCAGGGCGAAGCTCCAGCTCGTCAACTCGGAGACGGCCTTCCTCATCCAGGCGGGGAGTATCACTGTAGAGACACTCTGTGTAGAGGCGATAAAGCTGCTCAATACACCCCTCATGACTACCATCTGCCTTCATTGCCTTAAACAACAGCGACAGGTACAAAGGCATAATGGGAATTGCAGAGCTGGCCTGAGTGACAACTGCCTTTAATACAGATACCCGAGCATCGCCACCGGAAGCAGCCAGTTTTTCTCGAATACCAACAACTTTTTTATCCAGATCTTTCTTAGCCTGACCGATCGTGCCATCCCAATATAGATCCCAGGTGACCTTTTCTCCCACGTAGGTAAATGCCGTTGTTTTAGCACCCTCAGACAGAACACCGGCGTCACTCAGTGCATCCATCCACATCTGCCAATCTTCGCCACCCATCACCGCAACGGTATTGGAAATATCTTCGTCACTGGCAGCTTCGAGACTAAACTCCTGAATCTCTTCTTTGTCGGTATTAATACCACGCAAAGTCACATCTTTGCCGATCGGCTTCAAGGTAGAATTAAACACTTCACCTGTTTTCGGGTGTTGACGGCGAGGCGACGCCAAGCTGTAAATCACTAGATCAACCTGCCCCAGGTCAGCCTTGATGGTTTCTATAGTCTTTTGCTTAATCTCATCGGAGAAAGCATCGCCATTGATGCTCTTGGCGTACAAGCCCTCTTCTTCGGCAAACTTGTGAAAGGCCGCAGAGTTATACCAACCCGCAGTGCCGGGTTTCTTCTCGGTACCCTCTTTTTCAAAGAATATACCTAGAGTAGAGGCTCCCCCCCCGAATGCGGCACCAATACGTGCCGCCAATCCATAGCCCGTGGAAGAACCAATAACCAGCACACGCTTGGGCCCATCAATAGGTGCCTGAGCTTTAATGTAATCGATCTGTGCTTTTACATTGGCTTCACAGCCCACTGGGTGGGTGGTAATACACATAAAGCCACGAACTCTTGGTTTGATAATCATTCCCGATCTCCATAAAGCGCCTGACTAGGCGATGAGTCACTAATAATAAGGCCGACATAATACATTGAAGGGTGTTCCCGACCAAGACATGCCCCTCTCACCTACCAGAAACAACCTATAGCCAACACCGACAAAAAGGCCCTTTGTTCTGAACAACGACAACTACTGCTATGATAAAAATAATTATTTTAAATCAGTATGGATCACAGCATGTTTCAGAAAGAAGCCATAGCAAAATTATTACTGCGCTTAACGGTTGGTATTCTGGTTTTACTTCACGGAACCGCCAAAATCATAAATCCTGAAATGCTTGAGCATATTGGCCAGAATCTGTCTGATATAGGTCTGCCATCGTTGCTGGCCTATGCTGTCTACCTAGGCGAGGTGCTTGGACCACTGATGATTATCTTTGGGTACAATACACGAACCGGTGCTTTGCTGGTGGTCATCAATATGATCTTTGCAGTCATACTGGTTCACAGCCACCAACTTTTCCAGCTGACCAATCACGGTGGCTGGGCCCTGGAGCTTCAGGGGCTTTATTTGTTCGGTGCACTGACCATCGCCCTTCTTGGCAGCGGCAGGTATGCCATCAAACCAAGTTAACTCAGTGAAAAATGGCAAAATCAGACGGATCCTACATTAAGGTCGCATTGGTAAATATGTGGCAACCCATGCGCTATCTGATAGAATTCTGCGCCTTAAATTAATCCGCCCCACCAAACCACACAGGGCGCCGATCACATCATCATTCCACATAGGATGACTTGCCATGAACCTTGCCGACAAAGTGCTGGCTGTTAATAACGATTTACCCATCCGAACTGACCGCCCGGTTCACAGTGGCAAGGTTCGCTCCGTGTATTGGCTCACACCCGAAGATAGCCAGCGCCTGATCAAGGAGCGGGGCTATGATGTCGCCACCGATGCACCTCTAGCGATTATGGTCATCAGCGACCGTATTTCAGCCTTCGATTGTATCTGGCACGGTGAAGGCGGCATGAACGGCGTTCCCGGTAAAGGCGCGGCACTGAATGCTATCTCTAACCATTGGTTCCGACTTTTCCGTGAACAGGGCTTAGCCGACAGTCATATTCTGGAAATCCCTCACCCTTTTGTGTGGATCGTTCAAAAAGCTAAACCGGTGATGATTGAAGCCATCTGCCGTCAGTATATTACCGGTTCCATGTGGCGCTCTTATGCGAAAGGTGAGCGAGAGCTCTGTGGAATTCAACTACCGGACGATCTGAAAAAAGACCAAAAACTACCAGAGCTTCTAATTACGCCCTCCACCAAGGGTATTCTCAAAGGGCTTCCCGGTGTACCCGAAGCCGATGACGTAAACATCACCCGCGCTGACATCGAAAACAATATGGAAGCTTTCAATTTCAACGCCAAGGAGGACATCGACCTCTACGAGAAGCTGTTAAAAGAAGGCTTTGATGTTATCAGCGACGAGCTGGCTAAACTGGATCAGATTTTCGTGGATACCAAATTCGAGTTTGGTTACGTCACCGATAAAACCGGTAATGAAAAACTGATATACATGGACGAAGTGGGCACCCCAGACTCCTCCCGCATCTGGGACGGCCCCAGTTATCGCGATGGAAAAGTGGTAGAAAACTCCAAAGAGAGCTTCCGCCAACTGCTGCTCAACCACTTCCCGGATCCGGACATACTGCTCAACAAAGACCGGATGGATGAACGCCAAGCCCTGGCCAGAGACAACGCACTCCCAGAATCCGTGCTGATGGAAGTCTCTAAAACTTATGTCTCCATTGCAGAGAAAATAATTGGAGAAAAGCTGGAATTGTCGGAAAACCCCAAAGCAGAAATTATTAATATTCTCGACCGGCAATTTGGACTAATTGACTAGCCAAAGAACCTGCCGCCGGCCCCAGTGCATCTGGGGCAAAATCCCCCCTCTGCATATCCGCATCATCCCCCCCCCAAAAAAGTAACCGGATCGTTTACAGACAGAACTCGCAATGCTCCTCGTTGGTTGTCGCATGGTATATGAGCGAAGCGAAAGACTTTATCCGGACGATTAAAATCGCCCCAAGGGATGACGTCGTGGTCCTCATTATCTGCTTTTTACTGACCGTATTATTTGATATGACCATTGCCGTGGCAGTCGGCATTGGCTTGGCAGCCATGTTGTTTGTTCGCAGAAGTATCACCCTGACCAGTACAACAAAGATTGAGACAGACCACGAAGCCTACGGCGACATCTCCGAGAATATTGCGATATATGGCATTAACGGCGCACTGTTCTTCGGTTCCGCCCAAAAGGCACTACAAACCATTTCGATGGTCACACCGAATCTTAGGGTTGTGATACTCGATATGTCCGAAGTCAATATGCTGGATATGAGCGCTATTGTTGCAATGGAGTCGATCAAAGAGAGCCTTGCAAAACAACAGGTCAGTTTAATCATCAATAACTTGCAACCCAGGATGGTGTTGAAATTAAGGCGCGCAGGCATCAGAAATAACCCAACAGAGATTCAATTCTCGAGAACGCTGGAAGATGGTATTGCCATGGCCAATGAAATACTCCAGCGGCCACCTACGCTTGGGCTGTAAGCATGGCATTCATTCGTATCTCCACTTTTTGCCAGACATACATCCACCCCAACCGAGCTATCCATTGATCTAGAAGGGTTTTGCAAATGACTTTTGCGGGTTAATGTACACAGGACAATTGTGCATCGTTAACAACCAAATATTTTTTGGAGCCTAAGTTATGGAAGAGACTAAAATTACCGAAGAAATGATTTTTGAATGCTTCGCGGCCGCGTGCAAATCCGACGATATGACCATGACGGCAGAGTCCTTTGTGGATGTCGAAGAGTATGAAAACAGGGTCATGTACCCTGAGTTTGCCCGCTGGGCAAGTCAGGCGGGTTATCCTGAGTTAGCGACGCTGTTTCGTAAAGTGGCGGGCGAAGAGAAACTGCATGCCGTATGGCTGAGAGAGCTTTACACCGACATCGGTATTCCCCGGCGAGGTGAGGATACCCAACGCGCCATTGATGCGCTGGAAACCATCCGGGCCAATTGCGATGCACTCATCGCGTTAAATCCTGAAGGCGTTGTGGAAAAAGCACTCACTGTTGCGATTAGAGTGGAAGAAAGAGAGTATCAGGAGATTTATCCTCATTTTCGCGATCAAGCGCTAGAGCAGCAAGACGCTAAAACTGCAGCGGTCTACCAGAAGGTCATCGATTCCGAATGCCAACATGCACACTGGTTTCAGGCTGCGCTGAATGACTTCCGTTCAACCCAAGCCCGGGCCATGGCCTGAGACATTATGTGAAGGTCGCTTACACAAACCCTTCAACTATCAAGTGGTGGCAGGCATTTAATCCTGCCATTTACTTGGTGTCCATATTACCCGGGGTGGCCGTCTGGTTGCTGGCTATCAACCCTGTGTCTCATACCGCATTATGGCCAGCCACTTTTGCCGTGGTGTTACTGCAACATGGCATCAACCTATTCAACGATTCTAAAGACTGGCAATTAGGTGCCGACACAGAAAAATACGACTCCTGGATTCATATACATAATGGCAATGTATCCATCGTTTTCTACCACGGGCTGATCAGTTTACTTGCCGGAGGTCTTCTGGGCCTGTCGGTTTTGGTCTTACACCAACAACTGTGGATACTGGGCTTTGCCCTACCCCTGGTTATTTTGGGCATTCTGTATAACGCTGGACGCCATCCCCTTTCTTACACTGCATTAGGTGAATGGGCCACGGCGCTCTGCTATGGTCCGGGAGTCTTTGGTGGATTATGGTTTACCGCAGCACAACCATTTAACGGGGTCACCCTCTTCGGTATAACCGCATTTTCAGCATTTTCCACGGCTCTGCTGTTTTCCCATCAACCGCCACAAATCGAAACGGATCGCCAGGCAGGGAAAAATTCATTCGCAGTTCGTCATGGAGAATCGGTGACCTATTGCGTATCGACGGTGCTATTCATTACTTCGCTAGTTTTACTGGTAATGGCATGTTCGGAATCAAAAGATATTCTTACCCTGATAATCTTTACGCTAGGTGCCACCGCCGCTTCAATGTGGATGACACAAGTTGGGCCAAACCCAAGACGAATACTGTTGTCTGCCTCGTTGGTTTTTCTGATCAGCTTACCGACCATTTACCTATAAACAGGTATTTTCAAGCGAATATCAGTAAAACAGTGCACTGAAAATAGTCACCCCCCTAGTCACCTTTAATAATTGCTGTCCCTTAATGTCAGATAAATGGCCCAACCTACCCAGCCAGCCAGCTGGCCAGTTTGTTGTTCCGATGAAGCGGCATATACTGTTTAAACAAGCACTCAGTATTAATTAGAAATTAATAGTGCCTAATGTAGGGCTGAGCGTTAAATGGAGACCCACAGGCAATCCGATGGACTTACTCAACCAACTAGCTTTTCCTTCTCTTTCTGATCAAGAATACGACAAGCAACTACCTATGCTTCAACAGCAACTGGCAAGACTTCAGGTTGCACTGTTTCTGCAAAAAAAACGGGCCTTGATTGTGCTAGAGGGAACCGATGCAGCAGGCAAAGGCGGCGCTATCCGCCGAATGATTCAGTCTATGGATCCAAGGGGCTACCGAGTTTACCCCGTTGGACCGCCTTCAGAATCTGAGGCCGAACGCCATTACCAACAGCGGTTCTGGCGACGCATACCAAAAAATGGACAATTGGCCATATTTGACCGTTCCTGGTATGGCCGAGTTCTGGCAGAACGAGTAGAAAGGCTTGCTACTGAACAAGAATGGCGGAGAGCCTATGGGGAAATTAATAATTTTGAAGGTCTGTTATTTGACGATGGCATTATTATCATCAAACTGTTTTTACATATCAGCAAGGAAGAACAGCGAGAACGCTTTATACGCCGCTGGAAAAACCCGGATAAGCAGTGGAAATTAACGCCTGAAGACCTTGATGCCCACAGTCTATACAGCGACTATGCCGAAGCTTTTGAGGAAATGCTGGAAAAGACCTCACTTGAGGGTAGAGAGTGGCAGATTATCCCCGCGAATAATAAAAATTATGCTCGGATCTGTGCATTGAGAAAAACCATTGAAGGATTATCAAAAACTATCAACCTGAATGGCGTAGAAAACCCTTCAAAAGAATTATCGGAACGGGTCAAAAAGCTGTTACTGACAGACCTTTAAGCTCTCGTGCCGATCAACAGAGATTAAATATTTAAATACTCTCTAGGAGTTCGCCTTGGCATCCGGGTTAACAATTCATAACTAATTGTCCCAGCACAGACCGCCACTTCATTCACCGGCAAACCCTCACCCCAAAGAATCACTTCATCGCCCAAGGACACACCCGGGAGATCGGTTACATCCACCGTAATCATGTCCATCGAAACCCGGCCAGCCATTGGACAGCGCTGTCCATTAATTAACACCGGTGTACCATTCGGGGCATGCAGGGGGTAACCATCACCATAACCAATGGCAATAGTGGCAATACGAGTGGGTCGATCAGCCTTCCAGGTGGCCGCATAACCAACGGTTTCACCTGGCTGGATATCCCTCAGTGCAATCACCGCAGACTTGAACGTCATCACCGGTATCAGCCTATCGGCTTCGGGATGTGATGATGGAAATGGTGAGCTGCCATAGAGCATAATTCCGGGGCGATTCCAATCGACCCTGGTTTCGGGCCAGCCCAATAACCCTGCTGAATTGGCAAAACTTTTTGGCGCACACATATCGCCCATACCCTGCCTCATTCGAGTCAATTGCACCGCAGTGAAATCATTATTAAGTTCGTCTGCACAGGCAAAATGAGTCGCTACCACAATACCTCCTGCAACATTGGCCGAGGCTGCCAAATCACGGTAGGTGGAAATCAGCTCATCCGGTTGTATGCCCAAGCGGTGCATACCGGTATCGACAAAGATCCAGATATTCAGTGGAGAACCCTGTAGCGAAGTCGCTAATCTCGCCTTTAGGATTGCATCCTTCTGATCCTGATTAACCACTGAAAGAGAAAAGTTCTGTTCAGCCGCCATGAAAATTTCATCTTCAGAAAAAGCACCTTCGAGCAGATGAATAGGTTGTTTAATACCCGCCTCTCGCAGCTCAAGAGCCTCTTCGATACAGGCGACACCAAAGGCCGGCACCAAATCCTGTAGTGCTCGGGCAACGGGAACAGCGCCATGAC
This sequence comes from Porticoccus sp., assembly GCA_041581635.1. Lineage (GTDB taxonomy): Bacteria > Pseudomonadota > Gammaproteobacteria > Pseudomonadales > Porticoccaceae > Porticoccus. The sequence goes on from JBFICW010000005.1 coordinate 52,775, forward strand.
CATAGGCATTGGCTTTAACAACTGCCATATTTTGAGCATTGGGGGAGAGACCATTAGCCAACTGGCAGTTGTGGCGAAGTGCTGCCAAGTCGATTAATGCTTTTGCTGGTCTGGACATACTGTTATCTGTATTACTCGAATATTCACACACTATCAGACATGGTCGATTAAACCGTCAAAATTCATGGCTAGTAGTTTAATTTACCGGCGGAATAAATAGTTTGTGCAGCCAACCACACGTCACCTATCTCACCGTTATTGACAGGTTTACCATCAATTTCAATGACTGGGACAATTTCCTTGGAGGAACTGGAAACCCAAACCTCATCGGCACCGAACACTTCGTCCATGGTAACGGTACGCTCTTCCACAGGAATAGAGCCATCCTTGCGCAATAGATCCAGCAGAATATAACGGGTGATACCCGGTAAAATCTGGTTGTCCAGCGGGGGGGTTATCACGACACCATTCTTGACGATATAGGCATTACAGGCACTGGCTTCCGTGAGTTCATTCCGCTCGTTATACAACAATGTCTCATTGGCACCCTGCTGGTAACCATGTTGAAAGTGCATGACATTGCCCAGCAATGCGGTGGACTTAATTTGGCAGCGCTCCCAACGTAAATCACGGCTGGTAGCCACTTTGTAGCCCACCACTTTCGATTTATCCGCCACCGGTGCCGGTGGAATTTCAAAGGCAAAAGCAAATACCGTGGGCGCCACCCCTTCGGGGTAAGCATGAAAGCGCTTGGTATCTGCGCCGCGGCTTACATGCAGGTAAAGCGCCAAATTGCCAGAACCATTTTTTTCAATCAGGTTATCGCAAACGGCTTCCCATTGCTGGTGAGACCAACCCAACTCAATACCAATGGCATGCATACCATTATTCATACGATCAATATGAAGAGCGAAACCTACCATCTGGCCGTTATAAGATGGTACAACTTCATAAATACCATCACCAAATAGAAACCCTCTGTCCATAGGCGATATTTTCGCCTCAGCCATGGGCAGATATGAACCATCCAGATAAACAATACTCATTAAGCCGTCCTTTCGCCTATGCCCATACATTCAATAGCGTGTTTTAAAAACTCGTTTCAGCCACGATACGCGCAATAAAAAAGCCAGAAATATTATCAGTGAGACCATAATCAGGCAAAGTAAATTCCTCTCTTCGTCATATTCCCTTTCATCACAATGATTAAAATCACTAGCAAAAACCAGTCAATTGCCTCAATTGCTGAATCAGTGTGTCAGTTTCCTCACATGGCAAGCCATCTTCAGTTAACGTTTTGCAACGAGTGACACCATCGACACTGCCCCGCTCCACGAGATATTCCAACACGGCACGATTGTTCCAACCACCCAACCAATCCGTACCTGCCCAGTGAGAAAGCATGGCAACCAATCCATGTGCCGCCCAATTGGATACATCGGCTATTACTAATTCATCACAAGTTGTCGCAGATGGAATAATATCTAACGCTGACACTGCATCCGATATATTACCCATCCCAAGCTCATTACCCCCATCGCCAATCGATACTACCGGGCAATCAGCCCGACGTACAAAATCATCAAAAAATATTGTTTGAGAACTGATGTCTTCTCCGCGCATATTGTAGTAACAGCCATCCGCGGCCTGTCCGGGTAGCTCAATGGTGATAATGAGCTCTGCTTTAAGTTCTGCCAGCCCCTGTATGGCTTGCGGGTCCAGCCCTCTCTTTAGCCCGTTATGCTGACCAAGTATAAGTTCATGGGTTCGATAATCTTTACTTAGCGCTCTGGCCAAAGGGCTTCCACAAACCAATACAGGCTTTGAACCTATCTCTTCCATCAACCGATATAGCGCTATAGCCCCAACGGGTCCATCGGTTTCGAACGTATGATTAACCGGGAACCCGGTACTGATTAATACCCTGCCTTTACAATCCGAAATCAACCTCGCTGCACGCAGGCAATATCCTGGAGACAGTGCTGGCTGTACGGTCTTCATACCCCGCAAGTTTTGACTGACCAACAGATCTTCTATCTGCTGGCTGAGAATAAGATCCTGATTTTCAGCCATAATGCATCCTCAACAGGGCTGCAGCGTTGTTTCTCGAAAATATTCCGCCGACAAATGCAGTATAGTCTGCGCCTGCTCCACAGTGATTAATTCGAAAGACACTTTGCTGCTCGGTTTGAGTTGCGCCAGCTGAGCTAAATCCAGTGAAAGAACCGAACCCAATTTTGGATAACCACCAATCGTTTGTCGGTCTTGCATGAGAATAATGGGCTGACCATCGGGAGGTACCTGTATGGCGCCAAGACAAATCCCCTCAGAAAGGATGCCGCCTACATCTGCGCTGATTGCAGCACCTTCAAGACGACATCCCATGCGGTCTGAATGGGACGAAACACTATATTCGTGGCTAAAAAATCGCTGCTGCTGTTCAGCGCTAAAATGATCTTGCTGATAACCCAGTATCACCCGCAGGATGGCATGCCGCCCATAGAAAGGCCGATACCCCTCGGGCAATACAAAACAGTCCTCCGATGTGTCTTGCCGACAAGGTAGGAAATCACCTGACATCAACTTGTCGCCATTAAGTCCCCCCATAGCTTCACGTACCACCGTGGCCGTACTGCCAAACACAGCTGGAAGATCGAACCCGCCGGCAACAGCAAGGTATGCCCGCATCCCCTTACTGGCATATCCCAGCTCAATTCTATCGCCGATTTTAACTGGATAACTACGCCAGGGAGACTTCGGGCTTTGGTTGATAGTAACCGGCATGTCTGCTCCACAGACCGCAATCCGGGTAGCGACATTTGACTCTAACGTCAGCCCCCCCACATTTACTTCAAGCGCCGAAACACCGAGCGCATTACCACACAACCGGTTAGCCCAATGAAATGCCAATGGGTCGGCGGGCCCTCCGGTAGTAAGCCCAAGCCGGTGAGAACCAAAACGGCCGTCGTCCTGTATGAGTGTAAAAACCCCCGGCTGGAGAACACTAAAGCCCTGACCACTCACAGCTCACCACCCAATGCCAGAAATTCCTGCCGATCAATACCAATGAAGCGAACCCGGTCACCCACTGCCACAGGCATACTTGGCGTTGCGTTAGGATCAAACATTGGTGTTGGACAACGTCCTATCAGATTCCACCCACCGGGTGATGCCGCCGGATAAACGGCTGTTTGTCGATCAGCTATACCCACCGCACCACGGGGCACCAGCCTCCTTGGTGTCGCCAACCGGGGCGAAGCAATGCGCTTATCCACCTGTCCAAGATAGGCAAAGCCGGGGGCAAATCCAATGGCATAGACCCGGTATTCCCGAGCCTGATGCAAGGCAATAATTTCATCCACGGCAAGGCCGATCTGACCCGCTATTACCTGCAAATCCGGGCCTGACTCAAGACTGTAATACACGGGCAGCTCCACGAGAGGGCCGTCCTGCACATCGACATGATCAAGCCCTTGTAAAAGGTCACGGATTTGATCACGAACCAGGTTGATATCAGCCCGATATACATCATAAATAACCAGTAGTGATGCATAAGAAGGGACGAGGTCGATCAATACCGGAGCTAATGCATCTTCAAGTAAAAGAACGGCTCTCTGGACTTTGGCAGAGACGGCGGGACAAACCTCTTGGTCAAAATAGATGATCAGTGAATTTTCACCAGCAACAGTGATATTCATTCGTCAATCAATTTCCTGATATCACTAATGGCCTTAACCCCCTCAGAATTATCGCCGTGAACGCAGAGGGTGTCAGCATTGAGTATCAGCTTGTGACCACTCACCGTAGTTACCGCCCCCTCATTTTTCAATTGAGAGGCCTGAGCCAACATTTTTTTTCTACTATGTACGGCGCCCGATTTGGCCCGCGATAACAACCTACCATCATCGTCATAACAGCGGTCGGCAAAGGCCTCAAACCACAGTTCTATTCCCAACTCCTCCGCCTCAGCCCTGTGTTCATCGGCCCAAGGCGTTGCCAACAACATTAACTTTATGGGCCGATAGAAGGACGCAACAGATTCCATCACCGCACGACGCACACCGGCATCTGCCATCATGTCGTTATAAAGTGCACCATGGGGTTTCACATATTGCATTTCCAGCCCCTGGCTTTTGGCCATACCATCCAGTGCCGATATCTGATAATGCATCAGCGCCATAATTTCTTCGGGAGGATGACTCATAGAACGGCGACCAAATCCGACTAAATCGGGGTAGCCTGGATGAGCCCCTATCATTACACCGTGCTCTCCAGCAAGCTTAAGGGTTCGCTGCATCACCAAGTGATCGCCTGCGTGAAAACCACAGGCAATGTTGGCCTGGTCAATATGTGGCATTACCGCCTCATCCATGCCCATGGTCCAGGCACCAAAGCTCTCTCCCAGATCACAGTTAAGCAGTAATGGCATATTAATCTCCGACCGTACGTATTAGCTCTATTTCGATAACGCTCTAATTTAGAGAATAGCTAATTGGCTGTTTTTTAAATCGGTCACAAGCATACAACCCGGGCTATGGGTGATACACAAGGGTGGCCGAGCTTGTTCAAGTGCAACTTGGGGTGTTACCCCGCAAGCCCAAAAAACGGGAAGTTCATTAGGCTTAATAGTTACTGGATCACCATAATCAGTTTTGTTGATGTCACTGATACCAATTAATGATGGATCGCCCAAATGAATTGGGGCGCCATGAACCGAAGGGAAGCGGGTGCAGATTTGAACCGCACGTATGGCATCGACGGCAAGAAATGGCCGCATACTAACAACCATCTTGCCGCTAAATCTCCCGGCCGGCTGACACTCGATATTGGTTCGGTACATGGGCACATTGACGGCTTCCGTGACGTTGCGGACTTCTAACCCATCCGCTAAGAGAGCCTCTTCAAATGAAAAGGAGCACCCCAGCACAAAGGTCACCAAATCATCACTCCACTGATCAGCGATATCGGATACTTCGCTCACCATCACCCCCTCCCTAAAAATACGGTAGCTGGGGAGGTCGGTACGGATATCCAAATCACCACCTAAGGACGGCAATGTGGGGTTACCAACATCCGCCATTCCAACCAGCGGACAGGGCTTAGAATTAAACTGACAAAATTGTAAAAACTCACTGGCCCAATCACGAGGTAAAATCACCACATTACCCTGAACAAACCCCGGGCAATACCCTGAGGTATTACCAGAATGTTCACCGTTTCTAATTCGATGGCGAAGCTCAAGCGGTGAAATATCAAAGGACATTAATTACTCCAGTCAACCAGGAACCATTGAAACAATAAAACCCACTTCAAGCCTTGAAATTCAATCAGCTACATTCAACCACTTAACGACCCAGCATGGCCATACCCAAGGTAAGGTAGAAGCACTCGATCTAAAGGATAGTCTACGTTAAGGAGATAAAATTACACTTGGCCGGTTTACTGCTAAATCAGATACAAACTGAGTAAATAGTATAGAGATAGACCAGCTCACCAATAATTAGCGCCGCATAGATCGGCGCTAATCTATCACTTAAGTCTATAACATTATAACGGTTCTATAAGCGGCTGATTGATGTGTTATGAGTATCGGCCTTCATTCCTGTCACCTTTGAGACAACTGATTTGAGCCGTCCAGGCATCAGCCATAAGCTTACTAAAATCACGGTGCCCAATATGCAATAAATGGCTATGGTCTCCACCTTCTATATAGACATCCTTCAGTTCCAATAAAGCATTATCTATGATCACATCCATCTTGAATGCTTCGCCCAGTCCAGGAATTGCACCCTCTTCACAGTCCGGAAATAATCCCGACAACTCATCTTCTGAAGCTAGCTCATACTCGTGCTGACGACCATATTTTAACCATTCGAGAACCAGCTGGTTAGATGCGGGAATAACACACATAGAATATTCATTCCCCCTTTTGACCACCACAGCTTTAGCCAGCTTTTCTGCCGGAACATTAGCCTCCCTGGCTGTTGCCAAAGAGCTGCTAGTAATGGCATGTTCTAGCACTTCGTAATTTACATCCTTCTGGCTCAAATAATCCGTCACTGCTGAAGAAACACTCATTTTAGGCCACCTCGCTCAAGATACAATCACACCCTCTAACTAGTATAGTTACCATCTCGCAAGCCACATGGTTAATAATAATTAAATCTATCAACGGCTATTCGACATGCCCCTATATCATTTTGTCACTAGAAATAATGCTATAAATAACAGTTAGATAGAACAGATCAACGTCAGATATCTGTTTATCGCCAAACCCAACCGTAAACACAAGACGCCGGTTATTCCACAAGCACGTCTTTACCTGATCGCTCTCTCACTCCTATGGACAACGTTCTGGTTTTCCCCCGATTTGTCATCGAAATGGAGAAACTGGAAGCCCATGGGCCAGAGGGTCGTCATAAGAAACGAGTCTGCCTGCAACCTAAAGCCTGATATTGTGCCCGCCGCATGGATTCATGCCGATCTTCTGTGATTTCCAGTCCGTTAATTGCAGCACTGAGCCAGGTCACTTTTAGGTTGAATCGTTGCGACCCGGCTCGCTGGTCTTCGTTTAGGCTACAGCCCGCTTAGTCGAGACTCGATTGACCGTCACTGGTACGGGGCGGCATACGGTGGTGCAAACGGGTGAATGTCCCTGAGAAAATGCCAGTAAGTCATCCAGCTCTTCATCACTACAGTCGGCTTCAATCTGCATATCTATCACAATCTCTCGATAGCCTGGCGACACTGCATCATCCAGGGCCAGCAGACCTTGCAAATCCATAGTGCCTGAAAGTTGTGTGGATAGAGAATGAATCGTTATGCCTCGAGCTGTCGCATGCAGAATGGTAGTGGTAGTAACACAGCCTGCCAATGCGTGAAGTAAATACTCCACTGGGTTGGCTCCTTCATTGTTTCCGAGTAATACGGGGGGCTCACCATTGGTGAACTCAAAGGGCTTTTGTCGTGAATGATCCTCAGTACCACAGCCATAAAACCCTTGTATGGTTGAGTGGTTCTCACCGCCATTCACCCAGCGATTACTAGCACGAAATTCAAATTGTGCCAGGCTGGGATCTGCCTGCAGCGCACTTACGGTTTGTTGCATTTGATCGAGGTTTAGGCCGTTAGCCGTTGTTTGGATAGTATGCATAGTGCTCATGATGATCTCCTGTTCAATCGTTGACTATTTCCCTTAGGAAAATTGCTGCGTGACAGCAACGTAGAATGACAATAACCTTTGGCAGGAAAGTTATGAAGATGCAGTTTGGACAATATCGGGTCTTTTATGCCAACATTGCTTGATTGTTGGGGGGATCTCATTGCGGGGCGGGAAATGGATCGAGTGATTCAAGTGCAGATTGTGGCGGTCAAAGAAACGGCTGGGTCGGCTTTGTATGGGATGAAAGATGTGTTGATGTCTGCAGGAGTGCTCTGGCAGGATCTGGTGCGAAGCCCTGAGAAACAAGTGCTGTTTGAGGTGAACATTGTCTCCACCCACAAGCAGTCTTTCTTTTGTGGCAATCAAATCCCCATCAACCCCGATCTGGTTATCGGCCAAACCAAGACCCCCGATATGGTGATACTGCCCGAATTATGGCTTGGGCCGGATGAAGATTTTCACCAGCGTTATCCAGAACTTATGGATTGGCTGCGTCAACAGTATGTCAATGGAGCGGCAATATACTCCGCCTGTTCCGGTTCTATCATGCTGGCAGAGAGCGGTTTGCTTAACGGTTGTGATGCTACCTCCCATTGGGGCTACCAGCAGTTGTTTAAAGAGCACTACCCCGAGGTCAGGTTTCATCCCGAACCCAATCTGGTTTTTGCAGATGAGGAAGGACGTATTGTGACGGCAGGTGGTACCACTTCATGGCATGATCTTGTCCTGCATATTATCGCGCGTTACGCCAGCCCAGCCGAGGCACTGCGCATTGCGAAAGTCTACCTGCTGAAATGGCACGAAGAAGGGCAGCTACCCTATGTTTCGTTGTTGAAAAATCTTCCGCACAATGATGCGCTGGTAACAAGCTGTGAAACAAGGCTACATACGATCTACCATCAAGCGGATGCTCTGACGCAGATCCTGCGTTACGCTGAGATTCCTGAGCGTACACTTAAGCGTCGTTTTAAAATCGCAACTGGAATTTCTTTTATAGAGTACATCCAGAATCTTCGTATTGAGGAAGCTAAACAATTACTGGAAACAACGAGGTTGCCCCTTGAAGAAATTGGCTTCAGGGTTGGCTATGAAGATCCTTCATTTTTTAGGCGTTTATTCAAACGTTTGACAGGACTTCCCCCGAATCAGTATCGGCGTTTATTCCAGCCGATAATTGGAAAATAGTTCGTATAAACAGTGAGTAGGTTTGCTGCTACATAGTGGACAATTACTGAGGGTTTAACTTTGGCTCACAACATAATTTCTTAAGCATTCTTCGTGTGTTGCGCTACAGCAATTTAACAAAGATAGTTGAGAAATGCCGAAACAGGCACTTTTTCTTAAGACATTCGTTACATGATAAGGATGAAAGTTATGAACCAATTTTCAATCGTAAAAATTCTGGATTTTCTTTCCTTTGTCGCATTAATGTTCATGCTCTCTACGGGTGTTTTTCTGAAATTCACTCTACCTCCAAGAAGTGGTGGCGATGAGGTTTGGGGCTTATCAAGACATGATTGGGGGGATGTTCATTATTGCGTTGCCATTATTTTCCTGTTGTTTATGTCAGCACATTTATTGGCGCATGCAAAATTCATAAAAGGCGTAATAATGGGAAAGGCGCCAACAGAAAAATATTATCGGATAGTTGCTGGAATACTGGGGATCGTCGCTTTAATTGCTCTTGCATTTGCGCCCGTTGTGTCTCCAGTTGAGGACGTTCAAAGAGGGCAGCAGTATTATCATAACCGTTAATATATTCATCATGAGGCGCTAAAATATTATTAGGTGTTGGGCGAAAGTTATTGCTGTCACTGCCTTTTTAGAAAATAAACCCGTCCTCCTTTCCTTTTCACATCTGCTTTTAGTGTGAAATCTACTACTCCATGAGCAATTGGAAATACAAGCAATGTAGTAGGAAAGATAAAATGCTAAGACCAACCTATGATGTTTACAATCAACAACTTCTGTCTTTTGAACTCTAATGCTTGCCTAAAGGGCACGGCGCAAGGAACCTACTAAACCTACTAGTTGAAGCAATTGTTAGCTTTTTCTGAGGCTTACACTGCTTTTCTCTGAATAGCACCATAGCTTTTGGCCCAAAATAGCCATAATTTTTCGTATGCCATTTTGTGTACTCCTCTGCAGGCAGCGGCCGGGAAATCATGAAGCCTTGTGCTATATCACAACCAATGTTTGCAAGTAAATCATATGTTTCTCTGTTTTCTATACCTTCTGCTATGGTTTTCACGCCCATATCATGCGCCATCTTTATCGCAGCCTCCACAATAGAGACTGCCGATTTATTAGAAGACAATCTGCGTACAAAGGATTGATCTATCTTGATAAAAGAAACAGGAAGCTCATGCAAATATTGTAATGAGGAATACCCAGTGCCAAAGTCATCGATAGAAATGGTGATCTTTGCACTAGCTAATTTATTCAGCTCGGCAATGGTTCGCTCAACATCCAACATCAATGCACCTTCTGTGAGTTCCAGTTCTAACTGCTCACCGCTCAAGTCGTATCGCTCTAGCAGGCGAACTACCTGATTAAAAAAATTGGGCTGCAATAGATTGCGTGTTGAGATGTTTACTGCTATTGGAATGTTTATGTTATGTTGCCGCCACAAAGCCATTTGGGCCATGGCCTCGTTCAAAGCAAAATCAGTTATCTGATTAATCAAAGTACTTTCTTCGGCACGCGGGATAAATAGCCCAGGAGGAATATTTCCCCTTTGAGGATGATCCCAGCGTATCAGTGCTTCCACACTATGGACAACGCCCGTTGAAATATCCACTTTAGGTTGATAATGAAGCGACAGTTGTTTTTCTGTAAGCGCCTCCAATAACTCTCCCAATATAACGATATTTTCCTTGCTGGCTTTACTGAGTGCTGGATTGTAGGCTACATAGTCACATGCCTTATCACATGCCTCCGTCAATGCACACTGCGCCATCCGAAGGTGGGATTCAGGCGACTCATGTTTGGCAAGACTTACATGCCCCACTCTTGCGTCGATATGAATGGGAATCTCTTCGAACAGGATGGGCTTTCGAAAGATTGAGGTTAGCTCATCTATAAAGCACTCACTTTCCTGGGGAGTTGCATGCCTAGCCAATACACCTAATAGCGCTGTATCTATACGAAATGTGGATATATTTTCTGGTTCAGCCCCTTCCAGAAACTTGACTAATTGAGGTATAGCTTCATCAATAACGCCAACACCAAACGTGGAGAATAATTCTGTTTTATTTTCTACCGCTATTAGCGCAAGAATATGAACATCCGATTTAATTGTCTCCCCACATATATTTTCCAGCTGTTCGTACAACGCATGCTGATTTGGTAAATTGGTTGAAACATCGTGGCGTGAAAGCCATTTTATATGACGAATGTATGACCTTACACTATCACTTGCCGCACCGGAGAGTAATCCGAACAGGGTAAAGAACCCGGTACGATAGAGCCAGTTAACCATCTTTTGTGGCTCGCCGGTGGCTACATCGATTGGCATTACGGGCCCTAATACAATACCGCCAATCAGACCGATCAGGACACCCCCTCTGATCCCAAAAATAAAAGCCGATAATAAAATCGGGATGTACATAGAGTGCGAGTAAACATATTTTACACCGCCAGTTATGTAAACCAATACATATACGCCATACAGGAGGAGTAAGAGAAAAGGCACCGTATATAGATATATTCTTTTTTGATGCTTCCCTATCCATGTATATAAGGGTGTAGCGTCCATGATTCACCTTCCTTTAGAAAGTTAACGCTTAAAGCAATATAACTTTCAGCAACAAACAATACTTTTTCTTTTTATAACAAAGATATACGAGACTTGATAAAATGCTGCCGTTAGCGTAAACACTAGTACGAACCCAATGATTTTGCCAACCTGTAATTCTACCCAACGACTTAACCGATACCATGCGGCGACTAAACCACTTAAAAGTTAGGCCGCAAAAATATAGAAAAACTCGAGTAAAACGGGGGTAGGTTTAGTATGACCACTGATCTCAAGAGACATAAATGAGCAGAGCGATTGCACAGGCTTAGGGGTCGCCTTTTGCGTTGTATTGTTAGGAGCGGTGCTTGCCCGTGAGCATACGGCTTAAGGTATTGTCACGAAGAACATAGTGATGAAATAAAGCTGCAACCGCGTGCAGACCAATCAGGAAATAGCCAACTGTCCCCGCTGTTTCGTGAATTTCCTTTAACCACTTAGAAAGGTCCTTGTTCTCCGCAACAAGAGCCGGTAGCTCCAGTCCAAAAAACGGGATTGGCTTACCGCCCAGGCTCAATACCAACCAACCTGCCAGTGGTAACCCCAACATCAGACCATAGAGTGCATAGTGGACTGCTGTAGCCAACAACCCCTGCCATCGTGAAGTGGGCGGCTCAATAGGGGGTTTCGGCCCACTGGCGAGGCGCACCAACAAGCGCAGGCAAGTGAGAAATAAAACGGAAAGACCCAGCATAAAATGCCACATTTTCAATGCCTCGCGAGGGTCGCTACCCTTAGGAAACATGACGCGAAATTCTATGCAGGCATATACAACTGCAATCAACACAAACATCAGCCAATGCAAGCCAATTGATAGGGAACCATAACGAAGGGAATTGTTTTTCCAGTTCATATTTTGCCTCTAATGTTAACCGCCTACCCCTTGCTGAGGGGCAACCGAAACACAGTATCGATAACCCGCGCCGACCACATTTTCTGTGGCCGGAAGGTACTCGAACAACCAGTTAGATGTTCTTCTACACAGCAGTTATCTACCGAAAGATAATAGGTTATAAAGCACCAACCCAATAGTTCGGTTTTCTTAACTTTCGTGGCCATTTTATTTAAAGGCTTATATTCGGGTCTACTGTCGAGTAAGTGAATAGGCCTAACATCTACGGCATGAGCCACTATCCCATGCCTCTCGATCCGTTTCACGACGCTCTCTATGCTCTCGCTCGATACGTTCTCTACGGCCATCTCTTTCTGCTCTATCATGCACCACTTGCTCGCGGGCAGCCTTCTCTCTTGCAGCATGCTCACGGGCAGCCTTGTCTTTGGCTGCTCTTTCTCCCGCTGCTTTTTCCTTATCGAGCCTTTCTTGCCGATCCTTAAATTCTTTAGAGGAAGGATCTTCGACCGCCTTGTTCTCTCCAATTTTAGAAGGCCAGACAGCATCGACTACTGGGCCTCCAGCTTTCTTTGCTATCGCTTTCGCACCTTGTTTTATGGCCGTTTTTGCTGCTGCCTCTGTCACTTTATCAGCCTTCGATGCATCTTTCGTATCTTGAACTTCGGTGTCTTGAGACAGGGCATTTTGAACGGGAAAAGTGATACAAGTAACCAAGAATAGAAACATCGTGGTTTTAAAGACATTCATTTACCGGGTTCCTATAAGCTGTTTTATTATCCTAACGCCACCAACACTGATGAATGAACGCAGTGTAGCGATGCGCCGCGCAATTGTGTTTGGCCTTGTTATGTATTTTCTGGTGCATGCTCTAGATATTGAGAAACGCCCTCAGGAATTTTTTCCCAGCTTGCTTTAGACCCTACAAAGATATGCCGACCAATTTCAATGTGTGGATCTTCGTTAAGGCAACCTAGTGTTACACCGTGCACTTCATTTTGGTAAATGCCACATAAAGTAGAGCCGCATTGCTTGCAAAACTGCAAACCGAAATCTTGTTGACTCGCATACGTTGTTAAATATTCTGAGCCACAAACCCAGCGAAATTCAGCGGTGTTTACCCGTGCATAAGCTGAGGCTTGAGAACTAAATGCCTTTCGGCAGCGTGAACAGTGGCATGACCTTGCGTCAAACAACGCACCATCGATTTCGTATTTGATTTCACCGCAAAAGCATTCGCCAGTTAATTTCATTGAATTCACAATAATTCATAACACCTTGTTCATTGGAAAATTGGGAGCACAGTGTGTAATTTTTCCGTGTGCAGCAACTTGTTATGCAGATGTTTTGCCTTGGGAATACTCAGTAAGCCAGAAGTGCCCGAACGAATTATTGGTTCAAAATATCTTCGATCCAATTTAGAAATTTGGCTGCACTTCTAGTTTCGAAGCTGTTCTTATTTGGTACGTAATAGCAAAAGTCTGATTTGACCGGTCGAGTTTCAAATTGTTGTAGAAGGTTAGATTTTAACAGCCTTTTAGTGAGCGTTGTAGAACAGAACACAAGTCCATTTTCTGCCATAGCCTGCTGGATCCCAAAAAGCTCTTGATCAAATTTTTTGACTTTAATATTAGATCCGTCCAGCCCATTTTTTTCCAACCAAGCAGCTAGTGGAGGATCCGGTAACGATTTATTTTTCCACTCCGTTGTAAAAAGGGTAATGGGTTCATTTGACCAAGAAGGAGGCGTCATTCCATAAGCACCAAATACATTGAATGATTCATATCTAATGACATCAGATTCCTCAGCGACTGAGGCATCACCGAAACGAATTGGAATGATATATGATTGACTATCGACCGACTCGCCGGTCGATATTTCCATAGAAATATCGGGGTTGGCTTGTTCAAATTCATGCTGGGAAGGGATCAGCACCATAGCCGCCAATGATGATGTCGTCGTTACCCTGACCGCACTGCCAGCCTTCATCACCTCTTCCAATGCACCGTCAATTTTGCGAAATCCATCCGAGGTAGCTTTAGCTAATCTTATACCTGTTCCGGTTAGTGATATCCGCCTTCCCCGTCGATGAAACAAATTTACACTTAACCGACTTTCCAGGTTGCTAATGTGGTGTGAAATGGCTGTTGGCGTCAGCGAAAGTTCTTCTGCCGCCAACTTAAAACTTCCCCGACGGGCAGCCGACTCAAAGGCTTTCAGCGCCTGTAACGATACCTGCAAACTTAATCTCCAAATCAACAACTGGTTCATTGATAGTATAGATGATTTCAATTCATCTATACGTGTAACTTTTTCGTTTGTACCATTCTATACAGGCTCACAAAATAGCTCCTGTTCTTAATTAACTAAGGTAATGAACATGAGCACATTATTACACGTAGACTCAAGCGTTAGAGCTGTGAACAACCCGAACCCGGTTCACAATTCCATATCGAAAAGTATCGCTCACCGGTTTATTGATACATGGAAACAGAATCGCCCTGAAGATGAGTATATCTATCGTGATGTTGGAGTGAATCCACCTGATTTCATTACCCAGGATTGGATTGGCGCGGTGTTTACCCCTGAGGAAAAAAGAACCCCGGCACAAAAAGAGAGACTGGCACTATCAGATAAACTGATAGCTGAAGTGTCAGCAGCCGATGTTATCCTGATTTCCTCACCAATGTATAACTACGGTATGCCAGCTCAGCTAAAAGCGTGGTTCGATCAAATTGTACGTATAAACAAAACGTTTGATTTCGATCTCTCACGAGGGGACATCCCGTTGCAGCCTATACTCTCAGGCAAGACATTGATCATAGTGACTTCCAGCGGAGAGTTTGGTTTTGAAAGAGGAGGAATAAGAGAAGATTCTGGTCACCTGGCACCGCACCTACGGACACTGAGTAAATATTTAGGGGTGGACACAATGTATGAGATTGCCTCTGAATACCAAGAATTTGGTGACGAGAGACACCGTATGTCAGTAGCCAATGCAAAAGATCGAGCCGAAAGTATTGCATCAGAGCTTAGTATTTCGACTCTGGCTCCATCGTCAAAAAATGAGGTCGCCAATGTGTAATCATATTAATGCAGAACTTCTCATAAAGTGTGGAGAAAACGTTATTGATTTGGCTGTTGGCAATGTCAAAGTAGGTGGTTTGCCGTTTGCAGCCATTATCGTTAATCAGAATGGAGAAATTGTTGGCAAAGGGGTCAATCAAGTCGCGAAACACCTGGATTGTACCGCACACGCTGAAATCCAGGCGATAAGAGAGGCTTCACGGAATGAAAAAAACTTTTCTTTAAAAGGAGCGACATTAATTGCTTCAGGAGAGCCTTGTGCTCTCTGTTATATAGCAATCCGTATGGCGGAGATTTTGAAAGTTATTATCGTCTCGGATAGATATGAGGCGGAAAAACACGGGTTCGATTATCTGTGGACTTACAAGTATTTCAATGCCAGCCTCTTTTATGAACTCGAGGTTGTGACGCTAGATATTGACAGGAAATTACTCCCATTTCAGTTGGCAAAAGTCAATTTGATTGATTAAAATTAGTGCTTTCAACCTTTCATTAATTACCAGTTTGGTAAGCGTCATCTTACGATGAACACTTTAAAGAGGTTCACTGGATAACGCCCACATAAAAGGCGGAGCGTCAGCGACGTCCAGCGCAACAGAGTGGAGCGTTTTTTGATGTGCTTGTTATGTATTTTCAATTCTTGAACTCAATTTTCTAAACAATAGAGACCCTAATGTTAAGTGATCTAAGCACTGGTCTAATGTTTCGTGATAGTCAACTTCATGGCCCCTTGGGTTTCTTATTGCCAGAACTGCTCCTGCAAACAAAAAGGAATATCCTTTTTGTTCATCTTCTTCGCTAACATCTTCCAGTGGCGTTAGCTTTATAACAGGAGATTTTTCATTAAAAGCTTGCATCATTAGTGCAACGCCACTCTTCCTTATTCTACTTATTTTCGAGACTTTTCTATCAATAAACTTAAAAGCTTCAAACGTTGCATGAGAGTAGTAACCGTCATCAAATAACTTCTTTGAAACTCGTGATATTTCGGGATGAATATTTCTATCATCAAATGGGTGAAGAATTATGGTCGACACTTCTTCTTTGGCATAAAGTGACAACTCAGATGATTTCTTCGCTATTTTCATGAAACGGCTGAGAGAACTAGCCATTCATTAAATTCTCTTTTATGCTTTTAAAAATATTATCGTACGTCTCTCTGCTTCCATCTGGAGGAAGATTGATTTCAATCCTAACGGTTAGTGCTAAGTCTTTGTCTCCACCACCAGAACGACCTTCATTATTTACATTAACTCTCGGAGTTTCTTTCTGTGTCTTTAATTTGGCTTTAGTTGAAGAGGGCTTATCCTCTTTTTTCGTGGATGGCTTTGAATTTCTAGTCTCGGGAAGTTCTGCATGACCAGCCAAGCCTGCAAAAATTTTGAATGTGCTAGCTTGACGCTTGCCAATAGCGGCACTTGTCTCATCAGTTTGACGAAAAAAAGTGATTAAGTCGTCTAGCTCCAGATCCCATGATTCATCACCATGCAAATCGAATAGTGCAGAATAGGAAGTTTTAACTAGCTCACCAAATGCCTTTTGAAATTCTTCGTCTTTATGATGAAGAAAGGTAGAGTTAGCTTCTTGAGTCTTTTTCCCTTCAGTATCTATGACGCCTACGAACTGTAAGGCATTTATTACATGGCTTTCATTGTTTGGTGCAAATCCCAATTTTTTTACAGTTGCAGATGTCACGGAAGCTGGAAATGATTTCCTTAAGTGACTAACCATTTTGGCGATATTTCCCGGTCCAGATATATAGGGGTGTGAATCAGCCATAATTACTCCTTTTTAAATTGTAGTATCGATACAGTTTATGCATAACGCCCTTGTTAATAGGAAACAGCAAAGCTGTTCTCCTTTTTGAACTGATTGTTAGATAGCTGCTTGCTCATAAGCCTGACGTACTCTCGGTGAAAGCCTTAGCGTTTCATTAAGTATTATTAAGCCAAATTCCAGCAAGTGAGTGTTTCTTTCTGTTTCGTTCTCTTCCTGTGGATTATATTTTCCGCCATGAAATAGATTGTTTCTAACTCTTCTTACAAGCACTAAAAGTTTTGATATCTCCGTGCCTTGTTCTGGCATTGCTCTGGTCCAGTTAAGATCACCGTGAGAGACCACTTGCTTGTACGGAGGTATGGCGAGGTAATAGCTACAAGCAATTTCAAGCTCTTTAGTTCGAGAGCTGTCAAATTCAACTGAAATCTCGTTCGCAAACAGATCCCAGCCAGGTTCTGCCTTGTTCTCATTGCCAACAAAGAAACGGGATGCCTTCAAAGCGTATTCCAGTCTAGAAAGTTTTAGAAAAAACTCTAGTACAAGATCTCTGTTAATTGACGTACTTTCAGTCATGTATTACCCATACTTAGGCTATCTAACTGCTAATTAATAAGCCCGAAGGCATTATAACTAGGAGGCTATGTATCAAAGTGGGTTTGGGGGTAAAAAATAGAGGTTTTGACTTTACAATCAAAGGATTAGAAGATTTATCAAGCGATGCGGTTTCTGACAAAACAAGCCTCCGTGCTCTGTTCTTATTTAATCTACAGGCTATGGATCATAATCGAAAACCTAAAAATATCAATGCCTTAGCAAATAAATTTCCTTGATACAGCGCCTGGTGGCTTGTGATTTTAGAGCGATTCATTAAACGCTATCGTTCTCTATTGAATTTATTCCTGAGCCACGCCCCACATCAACACCAAACCAGCCATCCTTGGCACATAGACATCACTGACCGGCCTCATACAATATGTCGGTGTTGACGGTTGTTCACAATGTAGATGTATATGTTTCCCTCCAACTACACCACGCTTTCTAGCCCAGACTATTCCTGTAGCAATTCGATGAAATAACCATCGGGGTCTTTGACAAAAGCCAACACTGTCGAGCCATGTTTCATCGGGCCGGGTTCTCTCACAATCTCACCCCCGGCCTGTCTAATCTGCTCGCAGGCCCCATAGACATCTTCGACACCAATGGCGATATGGCCATAGCCCTCACCCAGTTCATAACTGCTGGTATCCCAGTTGTGGGTTAATTCCAGAACGGTATTTTCGGATTCATCGCCATAACCCAAAAAAGCCAGAGTGAACTTTCCATCGGGGAAGTCCTTACGGCGCAGTAACTTCATGTCTAAAATATCTGTATAAAACGCTATGGATTTATCCAGATCACCAACCCGCAGCATCGTATGTAATAAACGCATTTCCATACCTCTCTAAAGTTTCCTGAATTGTAGCAAGGCATCAATTTAAGCCCCATAAAAAAGCCGGGTATCGCTACCCGGCTTTTTAAAATTAGTGCCGTATCAGTCAGTAAAAACGGGGGCAGCCACATATTCCCACAACAACACGGTGGCCACTAAAACACCCACGACATAAACCAGAGCAACGGCAAAAACGGCACTGGCATATAAAAACCCTTGATCTTCAGGTACGCGCATAACATCTGGGATACCCAAATAGATCAATCGTATTGCATAACTGCATGCCGCAATAGCTACCAGTAGATCAACCCACCAAATAGGGTACGCAGCTAGTGCGCCAGCGAGAAAAACCGGCGTGCAACATAACCCCACAAATACGAAGCCTTTATAGGCATGAAGGCTTGCCGAGTAGGTTTTGGACATCCAATGAATCATCAGGCCAATGAAGACCAAGGCTCCCATCAAGGCAAAATAAAATAAGACACCTAGAGGAATAGCGCTCCCTTCAGTAATGCGAACGGGGTCGCCATCGCCAATGCTCCAGCCAAACTGAGTTGTACCAATATAAAACCCGATAGCCGGTATCATTCCAAGGAAAATGAAGTAAATGCTCATTCGCTTTAACGCTTCATCTGAAAGCTCAGCAATTTTTTTCCATTCTGCTTGTGGATCGTGTAACAACCCAAACATGTGACTTATCATAAAAACCCCAGATTCTTAGTTATATTTATAGGCTATCAAATTACAGCTCACCACCATGGCTTGATAAGCCCTTGGTGGTAACTTTTATACCTACGAAGTCAAACCGATGACTTGATCAATGTCAACTAATTAGGGTTCAGGCAGCTGTTTTAGATGGAAGATTTAATGTTGCATATGCTCGTGGCCAGAATGTGGCCCAGATTGCGCAGAGGAGGAATGGTTATGAGATACAGCCGTCCAGATTGTCCAACTACCAAAGCCAATTAATATAAGTGCCATCACGATACGCAGCAAACGGCCTTGCAAGATACTGCGAAGTTGACTGGAGAAAATACCACCTGCGAGCATTGCAGGTAAGGTCCCGACACCGAATGCCATCATAGCTATACCGCCAGTTATGGGGTTTGCTGTAGCACCGGCATAAGCCAATGCGGAATAGACTAACCCGCAGGGCAACCAACCCCATAGCATGCCGAATAAGAACCCCTTGCCGATGGTGCCAACCTGAAAGAGACCATTGCTCATGGGTTGAAGTCGCTTCCAAACCTGTTGACCCACTTGCTCTAGCAACGTTAAAGCTCGCCACCAGTCGGCGATATAAAGCCCCATCAAAATCAGTAAAATACCTGCAATTCCCCGGAGCCAGGGTCCTAAGGACATGAACTGATCGCCGTAATATCCCAAGAACCCGACCAAAACGCCCATCAAGCCATAAGAAGTGATTCGGCCTAAATTGTAGGTGAGGATAATTGGCCATCGCGATTTTTTCTGATTTGTCGCAAAACCTAATGCGGCAACAATACCACCACACATGCCCGCACAATGCCCTGCTCCTAATAAACCAATCAATAGCATGGAGGTTACTGACATTAATTCAGGACTAGTCATTCGTGTCTTTCCCTTTCTCTACCTCCTGACTGGTTTCTGAGAGCTGCTCATCAGCGGAGACAACGTCATCGTCATCGTCTTCTTCACCAAATAGAATTCGTTCTCCCTCGCCATCAAGGTCGTCATATTGACCGTTATTTACAGCCCAAAAGAAGATAGCGACCGCCAAAGCGCAAAATATGAGCGACACCGGAATTAAAAGATAAAGACTAGCCATTATTTTTCATACCACTTGGTCAATGTAAGGAGTTAAAACTACGACATACAGGCGCTACATTAGCGCTGCTATCGTACCGTAATTAAAGTATTGCTAGTGTGGCTACTTGTCTTTCCGATAACACCAGAAGAGTTAAGCCTAAGTGCGTTAAGTACCACCAGCAACGAGCTTGCGGACATACCGATGGCTGCAGCCCAAGGCGGTATCATCCCCGCAGCGGCCAACGGCAACGCCACCAGGTTATACAGTATTGCCCATGTCAGGTTTTGACGGATGATGGTTCGGGTTCTCCTGGCTAGTGAAATAGCGGTAGGCAGTGTGCCCAGATTAGCCGACAACATAATGCTATCTGCATGGATGCGAGCAAAATCTGTGGCGTCACCTAATGCCACGGAAACGTCGGCGCCACTCAATACCGGGACATCATTGATCCCGTCTCCCACCATGAGCACCCTGTGCCCTTCCCGTTGTAATTGATTAGCCTTAGCCAGCTTCTGCTCTGGGGACATATTGCCGCACCAGTGGTTAATCTCCAGCTTGTCAGCCATTTCGGCGACTGAATCCTCGCGATCACCACTCAGCAGTGAAATATCCAGGCCGACTTGTTTAAGCCTGTTAATTGCCTTTGCTACACCTGGGCGAAGTTGGTCCTGCAGGATAATCCAACCCAGCACCCCCTTCTCACTCGCTAATAAAAGGGGCAGTTTTCCCGAGTCCGCTGCAGGTAATTCAGGCTGCTCAAAATTAAACAGTTCTGCAATATAACTCGGCTGACCAATAGCAACCCGGATTGAACCTGAATCGACAAACCCCGAAATACCAGCTCCCACCTTCTGCTCTACAGAATGTACGGAGGTTTTACCG
The DNA here is from genome assembly GCA_041581635.1 of Porticoccus sp. Classification (GTDB taxonomy): domain Bacteria; phylum Pseudomonadota; class Gammaproteobacteria; order Pseudomonadales; family Porticoccaceae; genus Porticoccus. Next base: position 73,549 of record JBFICW010000005.1, read on the forward strand.
ATGACCTCTGAAAATGCTCTGGAGATCGGGTGCAGAGAACCGCTCTCTAGGCCTGCAGCCAGCTGCAATAGTGCCTCTTCAGAAATATCGGACAGTGCAATCACTTGGGAAACTGACATATTTCCCAGTGTTAATGTGCCTGTTTTATCAAAGATAATTTGGTCGACCGATGATAATGCTTCAAGAACATGCCCCCGACCGACCAGGAAGCCTCTACGTCGCAAGGCCCCGGTGGCAACAGCGATAGCGGCAGGTGTTGCCAGAGACAGCGCACAGGGGCATGTCACCACCAAAACAGACAACACGACCCACAGCGCCTCTTGGGGTTGATGTTGCCACCACCAAAATGCCACGGCGCCTGCGACGAATAGAACCGCTAAAACAAAGTGCCCGGCAATGCGGTCGGCCAAAGCAACCTGGACAGGTTTTTCCGCTTTTGCCTGCTCAACCAAGCTCAAAATACCTGAGAGCCGTGTCTGCTTCCCTACGGCGGATACCGCCACGATTAAAGGACTTTCGCTATTGACCGTTCCCGCACTCACCAGCCCCCCGGGCTGCTTGAGTACAGGCAATTGTTCGCCTGTCAGCACCGCCTCAACGACGCTACTTACGCCCTCTTGAACTTCGCCATCACAGGGGATCGTTTCTCCTGCAGCAACTCGAATGAGATCACCGGGCTGTAGCGACTTAACAGGCACCGACTCCTCGCTCCGACCAGACAGTTTGATGGTTGTTGGGGGGAGCAGCTGGCCTAATCCCTCAGCGTAAGTATCATTACGATGGCGGACTCGCATCTCCAGAAAGCGACCCAGCAGGAGAAAAAATGTGAACATGGCAACAGAATCAAAGTACACCTCACCGGTATGGCTGACTGTTGCCCAGCAACTAGCCGCAAATGCCAGCCCGATGGCCAGAGACACGGGGACATCCATGGTCAAATGGCCAATGCGTAGATTCCGTAAAGCGGCCTGAAAAAATGGATAGGCAGAGAACATTACGACAGGCAAGGCGATAATTAAACTCACCCATCGCAGGTAGTTTTGCCACTCTGGGTCCATCCCCTGAAAAGCCCCGGCATAAAGCCCCACGGCTATCATCCCCGCCTGCATCATGCCAAAGCCAGCAACGCCGAGACGCTGTATAAAACGACGGCTTTCTTTTTTTCTAAGTAGCCGAGCGGCTTCGTCACTGGCGGGTTGAGCGTCATAGCCGATGGCTAAAAAGGACCCGAGAAGTTTACTCAGTTTTAACTGCTGAATATCCCAGTCCACCATGGCTCGATGGCTCGTCACATTGACTTTAACCGAAATGATGCCCGGTAACTTTTCCAGGTGTTTTTCAATCAGCCAGGCGCAAGCTGCGCAGGTAATACCACCCACAAGCAACTGAATGCGTTGGTGAGCTTGACCATTGAGATCACTGGCTCGTTGCTCCACATAATCAGCTTGAACTTCGGGAAGATCATAGGCTTCCAGTGCAGCTTGGTGTGACAAATCGGGGCGATTGGCATTTGCAGCACGATATTGATAGAACCGTGATAATCCACCGTCACAAATAGCCGTCGCAACAGCCTGGCAGCCAGGACAGCACATAGCCCGACTTTCGCCCTTTATATCAACAGTAAAGTGGGTGTTTTCGGGTACAGGGAGGCCGCAGTGATAACAGCTTTCACAGCTCATTGAGCTAACAGAGTAACCTGATGGGTCTCAGAAAAATCTATTTCGCCATTTAAGCGCCACTCGCGCTCTGGCTCGGGAAGTAATCTCAAATAGTAGCGATAGTTAAGCTGAGTATCCAAATCGGCACGATAGTAGTTGGGTGCCATCAAAGACAAAGTCAATTCTCTGTCACGCTTATCATCCACGGGATGAATCAGTTGTAAAAACAAGGTAGGGGCACTGATCTCTTGGCCTCGTAATGTAATAAACAGTTCTCCACTTTCATTATCCAGGCGAAAGTCGGCCGTCAGCCCCATTTCCTTGGCAAGCTGGTCTTGCTCAAGCCGCTGATTAATCGCCAAGCCATCGCGGTAATAATTATCATTAACGAGCCTGTCAGCGCCATGAAAAGCAATGTATACCGTTGTCAATCCTGCAATTACCACGCTACCGGGCAGTGCAATTAAAAACCACGGCCAAAACTGTCGATACCAGGGTTGTGGGTGGTTCGTTCCGGTATCCATGGGTGGGTCATGTCTCAAAGTGAAGTCCTCACAAAACCATCTTGTTATTAGTCAACCTATGCATGTGTCTAACGATGCAGGCGTGGACCAATGAAACGGTTTTCTTCTATAGCATTAATGGCGGGATTATCCAGCGATTCTACAACAAACGTGACATCAATATTGGGGGCTTTCATCAGCCCCGGATCCAATGCTACGCTGACAGGCATGGTCATGACTTCACCTTCTTCTACAGAGACCTGTTTGGCTCCGGTATAGGTAAAGTCATAATCGCCCCTTACGTGAATACTGTAACTATGGTCTTTTGTATCCATGTTATTAATTTTCAGCGTGTAGATATTTTCGACTAAACCCAATGCACTTTCTCGAAACATCACATTGCGGTCGCGAATAATGTCCACTTCAAGAGGCATTCGATTAAAAATATTGTAACCAAAGGCGCCAACCATAACGGTCAAAGCGACAACGTAACCAATGAAACGAGGCCGGAGGATATGAGTACTCCCGTGCTTCATCGCATGCTCGGTAGTGAATTTAATCAACCCTGGGTCGTAGCCCATCTTATCCATAACGGTATCGCAGGCATCGATGCACAAACCACAATCGATACATTCATACTGCAGGCCATTACGAATATCAATGCCCGTTGGGCAGACCTGCACACAAAGCGAACAGTCAACGCAGTCGCCCTTGCCTTCCGCCAAATGATCCACAGACTTTTTACGTGCACCACGAGGTTCGCCACGCTCTGCATCGTAGGAAACGATCAGGGTATCCTTGTCGAACATCACCGATTGGAAGCGAGCGTAGGGGCACATGTACATGCATACCTGCTCGCGAAGAAAGCCCGCATTCATATATGTCATCACGGCAAAGAAAAATGTCCAGAATACCGCTGCAGGATGTGCTGAAAAACTTAGGATTTCAGGTACTAATTCCCTAATGGGATTGTAGTAACCCACAAATGTCAGTGATGTAATAAAGGCCAGCAGCCCCCAGAGAACAAACTTGCCACCCCGCTTCCTCAACTTGGTTACATCCCAGGGGGATTTATCCAGTTTGATGCGCTGGTTGCGATCGCCTTCGCAAAAGTCTTCGATAGACATGAACAGCATGGTCCACACTGTTTGCGGACAGGTAAAACCACACCATACGCGGCCAATGAGTACCGTCGCTGTAAATAATGCAAAAGCTGAAATAATTAACGCCCAAGCCAGCAACATAAAGTCCTGGGGCCAGAAGGTAATCCAAAAAACGTGAAATTTTCGTGCGGGCAAATCAAACCAGATCGCCTGTCGACCATCGAGGTTGATCCAAGGTAATAGGAAATAGGCGCTGAGCATGGGAATCCATGTCCAGCGCCTTAAATCTCGAAAAAACCCCGGAAGTTTTCTTGTCTGAATCTTTTCCCTGGTCTGATATAAGTCCAGTACCTGAATAACTTCCTCATGCACAGCGTCGTCCTGCTGAGCATGAGGGGGTTTTTCTTCACTCATAAAACCTTTCCAATGCTACTTTTTGGCTTAACATCCTTATTCTTAATCGTTTTCCCTATCGGTTTTTTGATAAGTTATACACATAACCCATCAACAAATGAATTTTTTCAGGTTTGAGCTTATTCTCCTGTGCCGGCATATTACCATTTCGACCATTACGGATAGAATGGCGTACCAATGAGGGTGAGCCGCCATAGAGCCACACACCATCGGTCAAGTTAGGCGCACCCATGGCTGCCAGGCCAGTACCGGCCGGAGTATGACAAGCCGCACAATAAGTAGCATAGACTTTTGCACCTTCAGCAGCCTTGTCAGCATTGTGCTCACGGCCACTTATCTTGAAGACGTACTCAGCGACGTTGTCGACACCTTCTTCGCCAATCACGGCACCCCATGCAGGCATAGCGCCCTTGCGTCCATGAGTAATGGAAGCGTTGATATCGGCAGCACTACCACCATACAACCAGTCGCTATCTGCCAGATTGGGGAAGCCATAACTGCCCTTGCCATCTGAGCCGTGACAGACTGAACAGTTATTATTGAATAAACGACGCCCCATCTTAATGGCATCGGGATTGGCGATCAGTTCTTCAACAGACATGTTGGCGTACTGCTCGTAGATAGGGGCATATTTTGCCTCAGCCTGATCCACCTCCTCTTGCCATTGTCCCGTTTGACTCCAGCCAAGCACCCCTGCGTAGCTACCCAAGCCGGGGTACAACACCAGATAAATCAGGGCAAAAATAACCGTACCGACAAACATATTAAACCACCAACCAGGCAGTGGATTGTCGTACTCCTCAATACCATCGTAGACATGGCCTGTTTTCGGTGCTTCTCCATCTTCCGTCTCTTTTGAGGAAACTTCAATCTTACGGTTAGCAAATAGCAGCCAGGTACAACCGGCTATAGTTATCGCAGTAAAGGCGATAATCCAGATATTCCAGAAGGTACTCATAATGGGTCCTACCTCTATTTTTTTTCGTTCTGGGACGGCTCTTGCTCGTCGCTAAACGGCAGCTGTGCTGCCTCATCAAAATCTTTTTTCTTGTGACTACTGAAAGCCCACCAACACACACCTAGAAAGGCGGTAATAGCCAGAATCGTACCAATACCTTGTAACGTTCCTTGATCCATTAGCGTTTCCGTGTCAGTAGTGTACCGAGCTGTTGCAGGTAGATAACAAGAGCATCGATCTCTTTCACTTCACCGCTGGCAAAGGGTGCCGCGGCATTAGCAATATCTTCATCGGTATAGGGAACACCCACCAGCCTCAGAGCAGACATTTTGGCGGCTGTATCTTTACCAGTCAGCGTGTTTTCAAATAACCAGGGGAAAGCCGGCATATTTGACTCAGGAACCACATCGCGCGGGTTATAGAGATGGGCAAGGTGCCAGTCATCGCTATAGCGACCACCAACACGAGCCAAGTCGGGACCAGTGCGCTTGGAACCCCAGAGGAAGGGATGATTGTAAACAAGCTCACCTGCGACCGAGTAGTGACCATAGCGTTCGGTCTCAGCACGAAACGGTCTCACCATTTGCGTATGACAAACATTACAGCCTTCGCGAATGTAGATATCCCGACCTTCTAAAGCCATCGCGCCTAGAGGCTTCAACCCCTTCACAGGCTCTGTTGTCTCAGCCTGCCAAAACAATGGAATAACCTGTGCCAGACCACCAAAGCTGATCGCTACAACAATCAGGACAATCATCAGGCCAATATTTTTTTCAACAATATCGTGTCTCACTATTGCTCTCCTTTTAAGCCGCCTGAACTTCTGCACTGGCCACTTGTTTCTGTTCGTCACCACGAACAGTGCGCCATACGTTGTATGCCATGATCAACATTCCCGACAGGAAGATCACACCACCAAGCAGTCTCACGTAGTAACCGGGGTAACTCGCTTCAATTGACTCGGCAAAGCTGTAGGTCAAGGTGCCATCAGTATTAAAGGCGCGCCACATAAGTCCTTGAGCTATGCCATTGACCCACATAGAAGCAATGTAAAGCACAGTACCAATGGTTGAGAGCCAAAAGTGAAAGTTAATAAGCTGAACGCTGTACATCTGGGTGCGCTTGTATAACACGGGGATCAGGTGATACAACATCCCGATAGATACCATTGCCACCCAACCCAGTGCACCAGAGTGCACGTGACCAATGGTCCAATCCGTATTATGGGACAGTGCATTAACCGTCTTAATAGACATCATTGGGCCTTCGAAGGTAGACATACCATAGAAGGAAAGAGAAACCACTAAGAATCTCAACGTTGGGTCATAGCGCAGTTTGTGCCAGGCACCAGACAGCGTCATCATACCGTTGATCATGCCCCCCCAAGACGGTGCCAATAGAATGAGCGACATCACCATGCCTAGGCTCTGAACCCAATCAGGAAGCGCAGAGTAGTGCAAGTGGTGTGGGCCAGCCCAAATATACAGCGCGATTAACGCCCAAAAGTGAACAATTGAAAGGCGGTAAGAATAAACAGGGCGACCCGCTTGTTTCGGTACAAAATAGTACATCATTCCAAGGAAGCCAGCCGTAAGAAAGAAGCCTACCGCATTATGCCCATACCACCACTGAACCATCGCATCGATAGTTCCTGCATAAGCTGAATAGGACTTCATAGCAGTCACAGGAACAGCGGCACTATTCCCCAAATGCAAAACAGCGACCGCAATAATGAAGGCACCAAAGAACCAATTTGCTACATAGATATGCTTGCTCTTGCGTTTCATAATAGTGCCAAAGAACACCACCGCAAACGAAACCCAGACTAACGTAATTGCAATATCAATGGGCCATTCCAGCTCGGCATATTCCTTTGAGCTGGTCATACCAAGAGGAAGAGTTATTGCAGCGGCAACAATAATGGCCTGCCACCCCCAAAAGGTAAAAGCTGCCAGCCTATTACCAAACAATGATGCCTGGCAGGTTCGTTGTACCACATGATAAACAGAGGTAAATAACGCACAGCCGCCAAAAGCAAAAATTACTGCGTTGGTATGCAACGGACGCAGGCGACCAAAGTGAAACCAGGGTAACTGCATATTAAGGTCGGGCCAGACCAGCTCGGCGGCAATAATAACGCCGACCAGCATGCCTACAATCCCCCAAACCACCGTCATAATGGCAAACTGCTTTACCACCTTGGTGTTATAAACTGGCAAATCGCCAGCAGTCGTGACATTGCTACTCATTTTGATTTTCTCGTAGTTAGTCCGGTAATTAAAATCCGTTAAGGGTAGACACAAATCCCCGGCCTCTACCCCGACGGTATTATTCCTTAACAGCTATGCCCTGATATTGATTTGCGTCAAGTTTGGCCTAGCCCTATCAGATTCAACCCTGGTTTCTACCCTTGTTTGCGGCAATCCTGAGGCGCAACGCATTTAGCTTAATAAAGCCTTCGGCATCCTGCTGGTTATAAGCGCCCGCATCGTCTTCAAAAGTAGCTATTTTTTTATCAAAAAGGCTGTCTTCTGACTGTCGTCCAACTACAGTCACATTGCCCTTATAAAGTTTAAGGCGGACGTCTCCATTGACGACTGACTGGGTTTCATCAATCATCGTCTGGAGCATCTTTCTCTCAGGTGACCACCAGTATCCGTTGTAAACAACTTCAGCATATTTTGGCATCAGACTGTCTTTCAGGTGAGCAACCTCTCTATCCAGAGTCAATGACTCGATAGCTCTATGAGCACGCAACATTATTGTGCCCCCGGGTGTTTCGTAACAACCGCGGGATTTCATTCCCACATAGCGATTTTCCACAAGATCCAGGCGACCAATGCCGTTATCTCCACCCACCTTATTCAGATATTCCAACACAGTAGCAGGAGACATGGGCTCACCATCAATGGCCACGATATCACCCTGCTCAAAGGTCAACACAATATAAGTAGGCTCATCGGGGGCACTTTCGGGAGAGACACTCCAGCGCCACATATCTTCTTCAGGCTCCCACCAAGGGTCCTCAAGATTGCCGCCTTCGTATGAAATATGGAGCAAGTTTGCATCCATGGAGTAGGGAGACTTTTTCTTCTTCCCGGAGAAGTCCACGGGAATATTGTGCGTTTCACAATAGTCCATTAACTTTTCACGAGAGTTCAAATCCCATTCGCGCCAGGGAGCGATCACCTCGATACCAGGTTTTAAAGCATAGGCGCCCAACTCAAAGCGCACTTGGTCATTGCCCTTTCCGGTAGCGCCGTGAGAAATAGCATCAGCACCGGTTTCATTGGCAATTTCGATCAATCGTTTTGCTATCAAAGGGCGAGCAATGGACGTTCCCAGCAAATACTCTCCCTCATAGATAGTATTTGCCCTGAACATTGGAAACACATAATCACGGACAAACTCTTCCCGTAGATCATCAATGTAAATTTCCTTAACACCCAAAGCTTCCGCTTTGGCTCGTGCAGGCTCTACCTCTTCACCTTGACCGATATCGGCAGTGAATGTGACCACCTCACATTGATAGGTTTCTTGTAACCACCTGACAATAACCGAGGTATCCAGGCCTCCAGAATAGGCTAAAACGACTTTCTTAATGTCGGACACGACACAACTCCTGATTGGAAAATTTAGGGATGGAAATTGGCCGCTATTCTAATATGCTAAAGACAAGTTTCACAGCAAATGCCGACCAATTGCTCAGTAAAACCCGTACACGGAAAAAACTACCCGGAGATTCAGTCCATCTCAACTATAAAGCTAGGCTATATTCCGGTAGCATCCACCCCTGTAACCGGCCTCCGAAATAAGCAGCCAACATGACACAATTAATCATCACCCGTCCCGACGACTGGCATCTTCATCTACGCGATGGTGACGCCCTAACCTATACGGTTCCCGATGCTGCCAAATATTTTGGCCGATCAATTATCATGCCCAACCTGGTACCACCCGTTCTAAACACGGAACAGGCAGAGGCCTATGCTGGCCGCATCATCCAACAACGCCCTGACAGCAGTAACTGGCAACCACTCATGGTTCTGTACCTCACCGATAACACCCTGCCCGAGGAAATTACACGAGCAAAATCCTCAGGAAAGGTGTTTGCCTGCAAATACTATCCGGCAGGAGCAACCACCAATTCCGACTCCGGTGTTACAGACCTTAACAACATCTATCCAGTTCTGGCCCAAATGGAAAAAGAGGGGCTCCCTCTACTACTCCATGGAGAAGTCACCAATCACGAGATTGATATCTTTGATCGGGAAGCCGTATTTATCGAGCGCCACTTATGCAAACTCGTCGACCACTTCCCTGATTTGAAAGTGGTGCTAGAACATATCACCACACTAGAAGGCACTCAATTTGTTGCAGAAGCGTCAAGTAATGTAGCGGCAACCATCACCCCACAGCACCTGTTGTATAACCGCAATCAAATGTTAGCTGGCGGTATAAAACCGCATTACTACTGCCTGCCAATACTTAAACGAAACACTCACCAACAGGCACTTATCGGTGCAGCCATCAGTGGTAGCCCGAAATACTTTCTGGGGACAGATTCCGCGCCTCATGCGACACATAAAAAAGAAAATGCCTGTGGTTGCGCTGGCTGCTATTCAAATCATGCGGCCATCGAACTCTATGCAGAGGCCTTTGAACACGCTGGCGCACTGGACAAACTGGAAGGCTTTGCCAGCCACTTTGGGGCTGACTTCTACGGTTTACCCAGAAACAGTGACACCATCACCCTAAAAAAATCTCCCTGGAAAAGCCCTGCAACCATCCCTTTTGGTAGCGACACGCTGACACCGCTCGGTGCCGATGAAATCCGACAATGGCAGGTAGCCTAACTATGCACCCCCCTATATCAGACCGTTTTAGAGGCTTTTTGCCCGTTGTTGTTGATGTGGAAACCGGTGGATTCAACTCCACCACCGACGCCCTGCTGGAAATTGCCGCCGTCACTTTAGCGATGGATGACGATGGCATTCTGATGCCCGACGAAACGATCTGCCATGCCGTCATCCCCTTCGAGGGCGCCAACATAGAACAGGCCGCACTGGATATCACCGGTATCGACCCTAACGACCCCTACCGTATGGCACTGGATGAGGAAGAAGCCCTCAAATTATTATTCCAACCCATCCGCTCCGCTGTTAAAGAAGCTCACTGCAGTAGAGCCGTCATGGTTGCCCACAATGCCCACTTTGATCTTGGATTTGTCAACACGGCAGTGACTCGTAACAACATCAAAAGAAATCCTTTCCATCCATTCTCTTGTTTCGACACGGCAACCCTCGCGGGATTAGCCTATGGGCAAACGGTATTAGCTAAAGCTTGCGAGGCTGCAGAGATAAAATTCAATAATGGCAAAGCACACTCTGCCGCCTACGATGCAGAAAAGACTGCCGAGTTATTCTGCGGAATCGTCAATCGCTGGAAGGATCTGGGCGGCTGGAGCTAACGAACCTAACAGCTAAAACAAACCACCCCATAGAAAGCATTTACATTGAAGGCTGACACAATAGCTTTTACACAATTTTTTATCCGCCCTCTTGAGACCGAAGCCTCAAAGACAACGATTTTTAATATTGAGACCGTGGCAACCTCACCACCAACCCATCCAGCTCCTGTGTCACCTTTATTTGGCAGCTCAGGCGACTGGTAGGCTGCGGGTCAAGAACCATCTCCAGCAACTCGTTTTCTACGCCCTGCGGCCCGCCAACTTTTTCAAACCAACCCTCATCGACATAACAATGGCATGTGGCGCATCGACACAAACCACCACACTCACCGATAATGCCATCGATCATATTATCCACAGCACCCTGCATCACAGAATGACCTTCTGGTACTTCGGCCTCATACTCGCCCCCATCAACCTGAATATAATGAACAAGCGGCATAGCGTTACCTCAAAAACAAAGAACAATTAAACATCTGGATTTAAACCCCACAAAGACCAAGAGGCACTTTAACAAGTATTTAAACACGTCCCCTTACCTATATGGAAAGCTCTTAGTTTACCCACAAAACCCTTTTCGCAGGCCAACAGCCTGCCCAACTTACCGGTACCACGAACACCGGCCCTCCCTAGATCAGCTGATAGCGCACAAGAAATCTGCACCATAGCCGTGCCTTTTTGACTGGTTTTTTTGATACGGGCGGCAACAACAAGATATTTTTGTAGTAAAACTATATATATAAAAATACATATTAATATTTTAATTAACTTTATTTTCATAAAGTTAATGTATCTATCTAATCTAGTTTATTAAAAATGTAGCCCCAATATCAATACAAAAATACCTTGATGTATAGACAATATGTAACTATGCTACATTTCGATTTTTCTAGCGCCCCAAAACAATTCACATGTCACATGGAAATCACGCTACGGGTCGCGGTAGAATAACCGGCCTGCCAGGGGCACAGATAAACTGACCCCGAATCATCCCTTACAAGCTATATCATGAGAAGCAAAAATGGTTGACTCATTCAAGGAAAGCGCCCTTCGTTATCACATGGAACCGGTACCAGGAAAACTGGAAATTCGGCCCACTAAACCACTAGCCAATGCGCGGGACTTATCCGAAGCCTACTCCCCTGGCGTGGCATACGCCTGCGGAATGATTGTAAAAAACCCAACGGATGTAGCCCGCGTAACAGCGCGCGGCAACCTTGTCGGCGTTATTACCAACGGCACTGCAGTACTTGGCCTTGGAGATATAGGCCCACTCGCCTCCAAGCCTGTTATGGAAGGAAAAGCCGTATTATTTAAAAAGTTTGCCAATATCGATGTGTTCGATATCGAACTCAATGAGACCGATGTTGATAAGCTTGTCGACACGATCGCATCCCTTGAGCCGACTTTTGGCGGCATCAACCTGGAAGACATTAAAGCGCCCGAATGCTTCCTTGTTGAGCAGAAGCTGCGCGAAAGAATGAATATCCCAGTCTTCCATGATGACCAACATGGAACAGCCATTGTTTCTGCTGCTGCAGTTTACAATGGCCTACGGATTGTAGAAAAGAATATCGAAGACATAAAACTGGTGGTCACCGGTGCCGGCGCGGCAAGCATTGCCTGCGTAGATCTATTGGTTAGCATGGGACTACAGAAGAAAAATGTCCGAATGATCGATCGCAATGGGGTGATATACAAAGGTCGAGAAGTCGGCATGAACCCCTGGAAAGAAGGTTACGCGGTAGAAACCACAGATCGCACTTTGGACGATGCTATTGATGACGCCGACCTATTCCTGGGTTTATCTGGCCCCGGAATTCTTAAGGCTGAGATGGTAAAGAAAATGGCAGCCAATCCTCTGATTTTGGCCATGTCAAACCCAACACCCGAAATCATGCCGGAGCTGGCCAAGGCCGCCAGACCAGATGCAATTCTGGCAACAGGCCGCTCGGATTACCCAAACCAGGTCAATAACGTCCTCTGCTTCCCGTTTATATTCCGAGGCGCCCTGGACTGTGGTGCCACCGTCATTAACGATGAGATGAAACAGGCCTGTGTGAAAGCCATTGCAGACCTCGCCCACCGCGAAGCCTCAGCGGTAGTCGCCGAAGCCTATGCCGATGAAGAACTAAAATTTGGGCCAGACTACCTGATCCCCAAGCCCTTTGACCCACGCTTAATTGAAGAAGTACCTCTGGCCGTGGTCAAGGCTGCCATGGCAAGTGGCGTCGCTACACGACCAATAGAAGATTTAGACGCCTACCGGACAAAACTTCACAGCTATGTCAGCCGCAGCCGCCTTTTCATGCAACCTATGATTGAGCTGGCCCGTACAAACCCTCCACGCATTGTCTATGCCGAAGGCGAAAATGACGATGTTCTTAGGGCCATGCAAGGTATCGTGGATGAAAAAATTGCCAAACCCATTTTGATCGGCAGGCCAACGGTGATCAAACGCAAAATCGAAGAAATGAGATTGCGCATCAAACCCGGCATTGAGCTAGATATATTTAATCCGGAAGAAGGTGATTACCACGAAAACTACTGGAAGTACTATCACAACTGCGTGGGACGCTCTGGGGTTTCTGTAGAGAGCGCCAGAAATACTGTACATACCAACAACACAATACTTGCCGCCATTATGGTTGCATTGGGTGACGCCGATGGTCTGATCTGCGGCAAAGCAGGCCGTTACGACAGACACCTAAACTGCATCGAAAGCATTATTCCACTACGCGATAACACCAGCCATGTTTCATCTATCTGCGTGTTACTACTGGAAGATGGCCCACTATTTCTGGCTGACCCATTTGTGAATGTTGATCCAACCGAAGAACAAGTGGTAACCATCGCCAAGGATGCTATTGGCTTTGTTAAAAACTTTGGCATCACGCCCAAGGTTGCATTACTTTCACACTCCAACTTTGGCACTTACGATGACGATTCTGCACACAAAATGAAACGTGCTGCTGAACAGCTGCGCAACGACCTGCCCGAGGTTCAAATCGATGGTGAAATGCATGCCATGTCAGCCCTTAATGAAACACTTCGTGAAAGTATTTGTCAGGACGCCAACATCAAGGGTCGCGCCAATGTGCTAATCATGCCAAACATGGATGCAGGTAGTATTGCCCTTGGATTGATCCGATCGCTCACCAACGCACGCCTGGTTGGACCATTCTTAAATGGCCTGGAAAAACCTGCGCACATCCTAATACCCTCGGTTTCAGGCAGAGGGATATTGAATACCACAGCGATGATTGGCGCCGACATTCTGTCAAAAGCTGAGCAAACTAAGAGCGAATAAATAAAATACAGAAAAGAGTAGTCACTAAAAAACGCGGCTGATGCCGCGTTTTTTATTAATATTTCTTAGCACGATCAATAATGTGGTGGCTTTTCACCGATGGAAGAATCACCTGGCAGCTTGTCAGATAACTCCTTCGTTCGCGACAGCAAGAGACTGCACTTTTCCATAAGCGCATCAATTTGATCCTGCTGCCGACAAATCACATCATTCAACTGCTGGATCGTATCTTCCTGATACGCCATTTTAGTTTCCAGCTCAATTAAACGTTCTGTATCCACGACAATCTCCAAGCCAAAACAACTATTTATCACTCACAAGAAAAAACCGCAGAAGGGATTCTTCTGCGGTTTTTATAGTACAGCCAAACAGCGTACCAGTGTATTGCTACACGCTAGTGATACTACAATGCGTCGGCATTCTCAGCCAAGTATGAAGCCACACCATCGGCTGAAGCGGCCATACCTTTATCACCTTCCTTCCAACCAGCAGGGCAAACCTCACCGTGATCCTGATGAAAACTAAGTGCATCAATCATACGCAGCATTTCATCGATATTACGACCTAATGGCAAATCATTGACGACCTGATGACGGACAACGCCCTCTTCATCGATCAGGAATGAACCACGGAATGCCACACCTGCAGCATCAAACTCTACATCGTAAGCCTGGCAAATTTCGTGCTTTATATCAGCTACCAGTGGGTATTTAACTGGACCAATACCGCCATCATTAATCGCGGTGTTGCGCCACGCACTGTGGGTAAACACAGAATCAATAGAAACACCAATGACTTCTACGCCGCGCTTTTGGAACTCTTCAAAGCGGTGATCGAATGCAATCAGCTCTGAAGGGCATACAAAGGTAAAGTCCAAAGGATAAAAGAACACAACGGCCTTTTTACCTTTGATGGTTTCAGACAGGCTAAACCCATCGACGATTTCGCCATTACCCAACACTGCACCAGAGGTGAAATCCGGGGCCGGCTTACCTACTAATACTCCCATGTGCTACTCCTTAATTAGTCAGTCTTTCAGAACAGTTCAGGGTAATACATACCCTACCCTCAAAATCGGTATAACCAATGTTACACAATGAAGCATAGCTGTCTCATTGTAATTAGCTATGACGGTAATAAGTGAGATCAAATACCTAAACGATATCCGGCGCTATTCAGCGGCACTTTGTGCCGCCTCTTTTACTAACCCTATCAGCTCACCTTTTGCATGCATTTCCGTCACAATGTCACAACCGCCAATTAGCTCACCATTGATCCACAACTGAGGAAATGTTGGCCAGTTGGCAAATTTTGGCAAGTTAGCACGAATCTCTGGATTGGCCAGGATATCCACATAGGCAAAGCGTTCACCACAAGCCGTGAGAGCCTCGATAGTTCGAGCCGAAAAACCACACTGGGGCTGGTTTGGTGAGCCTTTCATATACAGAATGACTGGGTTGCCTTCCACCTGTTCGCGAATGGTGTCCATAATATCCATCAATTCATACCTCTGTAACAATAAATAATAGTCGACTATAACACTCAACTATTTTACTCCTTTAAGTGCTTCGCTAAAACCATTTAACTAAAAAAATCTACGCTCTTTAGGCATTAGACAATACGGGCGTATGATCTCGGTCAAATACAAATGATAACTATTTGCATTTGCATTTAAGAGGCCCTATAGTACCGGCCAATTATTAAACACATCAAAACTAATGGGGATTAGTCACATGAACAAAAAACTTTTGGCCGCTATCGTAGCCATCAATGTCGCTGCCGGGGCTCAGGCAGCACCAAGTCTGGAGGAAATGTGGGAGTTGGTTCAAAAACAACAGGCTGAAATTGTCCAGCTAAACGCCCAGCTTGAAAAAACTGAACAACGGGTATCAGAAACGGAAGTTAAAACTGAAGCCACTTTTGCCGCCGTTGAAGAAGTCACCGCTGGCCCTGTAGCAAAACTGGCTGACTGGGCAGACAAAACCACTATCGGCGGTTATGGTGAAATGCACTACAATAATCTGACCTCTGACAACTCATCAAGCTCAAAGGAAGAATTTGACCTTCACCGTTTTGTTCTATTCTTTGGTCACCAATTTACTGACGACCTGAGATTCTTCTCCGAATTGGAAGTGGAACATAACGTTGCTGGTGAAGGCAAAAATGGTGAAGTTGAAATTGAGCAAGCCTATATCGAATGGGACTACACAGAAGACCACCGCGCCAAAGCCGGTGTCTTCCTGATGCCTGTAGGTATTCTCAATGAGACCCACGAACCCGAAACCTTCTATGGTGTAGAACGTAACCCTGTTGAGAAGAACATCATCCCTGTTACTTGGTGGGAAGGTGGAGCTATGTTCAGCGGAGAAATCGCCGAGGGCTTTAGCTATGACGCTGGTGTTCACTCCGGACTGTTTATTAACCCGGCTGATGGCAAATCTAAAATCCGTGATGGCCGTCAAAAAGTCAGCGAGGCCGAAGGTGATGACCTGGCTTACACCGCTCGTATCAAATACACAGGCATGCCCGGGCTTGAATTGGCAGCCACTGTTCAGCACCAAACTGATGTTTGGCAAGGTGAAAGCTTTGGCGGCGAAGAAGAAGTCGATGCGACTTTGTGGGAAGCGCACGCAGCCTATAATAAAGGTGCATTTGGCCTGAGAGCACTCTACGCACACTGGGATCTTGATGACGCCATCGAAACCGTTAAAGCCGGTGCCGATGAACAGGAAGGCTTTTATATTGAACCTTCATATCGCCTGACTGAAGACCTGGGTGTTTTTGTTCGCTTCAGTGAATGGGATAATCAGGCTGGTGACAGCAGTGATACCGAGAAGCAACAGTATGATATTGGCTTCAACTACTGGCTGAATGAGCAAGTGGTTTTAAAGGCGGATTACAGACATGACAATAACGAAGGCGACTCAGAAGAATTTCGCGGATTTAATCTGGGTGTAGGTTGGAGCTTTTAATTAACAAGCATCTGCCTTCCTATAGGAGAGTCACATTTGTGGCTCTCCTATTGTCTTTTGCCCTTTTTTTACCGAACCCCGCTCTTAGCAAGGGCATCTATCAAACCGTTCCAGAGTTTCTTACAGAGGTTTTCAACCA